>MEGD01000046.1 GCA_001725355.1 Novosphingobium sp. SCN 66-18 | reverse complement strand
GATGCGGCGCGCGCGTGATCGCCGGGCCGCACGACGCGATCAAGGGGCTCGAGGCCTGCGACAAGGTGATCGAGATCGACCAGTCTCCGATCGGCCGCACCCCGCGTTCCAACCCCGCCACTTATACCGGCGCGTTCACCCTGATCCGCGACTGGTTCGCGGGCCTCCCGGAATCCGAGGCGCGTGGTTACAAGGCCGGGCGCTTCAGCTTCAACGTCAAGGGCGGCCGGTGCGAATCCTGCCAGGGCGACGGCCTGATCAAGATCGAGATGCACTTCCTGCCCGACGTGTACGTGACGTGCGAGGAATGTGGCGGCAAGCGCTACAACCGCGAAACGCTGGAAGTGAAGTTCAAGGGCCACTCGATTGCCGATGTGCTCGACATGACGATCGAGGATGCCGAGGAATTCTTCAAGGCGGTGCCGCCGATCCGCGATCGCATGCACATGCTGAACGAGGTGGGGCTGGGCTACGTCAAGGTCGGCCAGCAGGCGACGACGCTCTCGGGTGGCGAGGCGCAGCGCGTGAAATTGGCCAAGGAACTGTCGCGCCGCTCCACCGGGCAGACGCTCTACATCCTCGACGAGCCGACCACCGGCCTCCATTTCGAGGACGTGCGCAAGCTGCTCGAAGTGCTGCACCGGCTGGTCGAACAGGGCAACAGCGTGGTGGTGATCGAGCACAACCTGGACGTGATCAAGACCGCCGACTGGATCATCGACATGGGGCCGGAAGGCGGCGTGCGCGGCGGCGAGATCGTGGCCGAAGGCCCGCCGGAAGACGTGGCGAAGAATCCGCGCAGCTTCACCGGGCAATATCTGGGGCCGCTGCTGGCGCGCCACGGCTGACGAACGCGGACGACGGAAGCGGGCGAGGGAAACGGGCGGCGGGCTTGACTCCGGGCCGTTCCCACCGCCAAATCGGCGGCCAGGGCAGCAAGATCCTGATCGGGGAAGATGTTGGCAGGCGAAGGCGGCGCGCCGGGAATCGTGCCGCACGGGGGATCTGTCATGCCGGTTGCGATCGCATTGCCCATTTCCGAAGCCGAACGGGCAGAGGCTCGTTCTCGATCCGGTGGCGCTTGCGTGCGATGCGGTTGCACCATCGCCTGTTTTTGTCGCGCGGGCGCGGAAGATGGGTCGCCCGCGTTCCTGCTTTGCCCGGACTGTATGGCGATCATCGAGCGGGGCGGCGTCCCGGCGGAAACGATCGCGCGGTTGCGCGACGCGCCGGTTGCGATCCAGGCCGGCCTGGATCGCTCCCCGCTGCTGTTCACCGTCGAGGAGCAGATTCCGGACATCGTCTTTCCCGGCGGGGCGAGGATGACGGGCACCTATTGTCCGATCACCGTCGATGCCCGGCCATTGCTGTCGTTCCGGCCGCAGCCGGTGTCTGGCGGACCGATCGTGATGAGCCTGGTGCTGGGCGCGGTGGACGAGGAACCGGATCTGATCGTGAAGGACAACGAATGGCGGCCGGCATCGGATGCGTGGCACTTCGAGCGGCGGGGCAACCGTTACCGCTTCAGCCACCGCAGCGGCACCGCGTTACTTGCCTTCGCGCACCGGACCGCCGATGAAATCGCGATCGAGGCCATGCGTGGTGTGTTCGGCAACACGATACTGGAGATCGGGGAGCGCGGAACGCTGCTGAATAACGTGGCCGTAACGATTCCGTCAGTCCGGTCGCAACTGGTCGGGGTGCATTTGTAGGGCGCGCACTGCACGCGCTTCAACCGATCTCGTCGTTGACCACCATCAGCGCCAGTTCGGTGCGGTTCTCGATGTTCAGCTTCTGATATATGGCATGGAGATAGACCTTCACGGTCCCCTCGCCGATGTTCAGCTGCTGCCCTATTTCCCGGTTCCGCATGCCCTTGGCCACAAGCCTGGTAATGTCGCGCTCGCGCGCGTTGAGCTTGGCGAAAGGGTTGATGACGGGCTTGAGCGACAAATCGAGCGCGCGTTGCAGGAAGGCCGGGGCGATTGCCTTTTCGCCGGCATGGACCCGTTCCAGCACCTGGACCAGCTCGCTTTCCGCGCCATCCTTGGACACGATGCCCTGCACGCCCGCCCGCATGACGGTCATGAGCTGCCGATCGGTGATCTCGGCGGTGAGCAGCACGACCGGACGTTCGTCGCCTTTTTCGCGCAGCGCTTCCAATGCCGCCACGCCATTCAGGCCGGGCATGTTGATGTCCAGCAGCACCACGGCGGGATTGTGCTGCTCGATCGCGGCCAGCGCTTCCTCCCCGCTGGCGGCAGTGGCGACTACCTGGAAGGGCGTGCCGCGCAATACCGCTTCCACGCCGGCGCGGATGAAGCCGTGATCGTCAGCCACAAGAATCGGGATCATGCGCCCGTCCTTTCCGGAAGCGCGATGCGCAGGGTCACGCCCCGCGCACTGTTGTCGATGGCCAGCATGCCGCCCAGCGCCTCTACCCGCTCGCTGATCGAACGGGGGGTGGCATGCGCCTTGTCGGCGGGGAAACCGGAGCCGTCATCACTGACAATCATCTTGAGCGTTCCATCGTCTTGAATAAGGTTAACCCCTATAAGACGACACCGACCGTGCCGAACCGCATTCGCCACGGCTTCTCGTGTGATCTGGCGTATCTCGTGCGCCAGATCCATGGGGACGAGCAACGGACCGGATGGCGCATCCAGCCGGGTTTCGATGGCCCAGTGATGCCCCAGTTCTTCCAGCAGCGTGCCAAGCTCCTCGGTCAGATCGGTCCGGCGATCCCCCTTTTCGCCAAGGCGCAGGCGCTCGATCATCCTGCGCATTTGCGCCTGTTCGCGCCGCAGCGCTTCCTTGATCGCGACAATTTCGGTGTCGGGATCGTTGCCCTCGCGGATCCAGCGCCGCAACGCTTCCAGCCGGAACAGCGTGCCGGCGAGAAACTGTGCGACGCTATCGTGCAAGTCGCGGGCAAGGGCGTTGCGCAGGTTCGAAACCTCCCGCGCGCGCGCCAGCATCGCCACGTCCTCGCGATCGAGCGCCTGTTCGGCATCGCGCGTCATTTGCGCCAGCAGCGGCAGGTCATCGGGCGAGATGCCGCGGATGCCCCACAGCAGAAGCTGGCCCGGTCCGCGGGCCGCGCCGATCGAGGCGGCAAGGCCTTCTTTCACCTCGCACAGCGTGGCGAGATGCCAGACGTGCCGTTCGCTGGCGTGGTTGACCATCCCGTCGGTGTCCAGCCACAACTGGCGATGCCGCTGGCCGTCGAACAGGGTGGGACGGCAGGAAATCTCGATTTCGGTCAGCAGCGGGCCGGGGCCGGCGCGCAGCGCGCGCGTGGCATCTCCGCTGGCGATCATGATTTCCACCCATGGCTCCTCGCCGTCCGCCAGCGCGATGGCGCCGCCCGTGGCACCCAGCACGGCGCGCGCGTGATCCAGGATCGTCGTCATGATCGCGTCGTGGCGCAGGCCCGGCAGCCCCGGCGGTTCCGGCAATCGTGGCGCGCTGGCCCGGTCGCCGCCGGTGCTCAGCCAGAGCATCATGATCGCCAGCCCGATCGTGTAGCCCTGCCGCCGGCTGAAACGGTAGGGATCGATGCTGAGGTGAAGCGAATGCATCAGCAGGCCGAGCGCGAAATTCAGCAGCACCAGCGCCAGCGCCGTCCAGAGCACGCCGCGCCATCCCCAGCGCAGCGAGGCGCCAATCAGGATGAACGATGCAAAGACGATGAACGGGCTGGAAAATTCCTTGAAGGCGGATTCGGTCATATAGGTCGCGGCCGTGAAGATCGCGATATCGATGACGTGCATCAGCCGGGCCAGCCGGAAATCGTACCACCAGCTGCGGAAGGCGATGACAGTGGCGAACCCGCACCACGCGGCATAGGCGATCAGAAGGGTGTAGGTGCCGGCGACCGAACGTGTCGGTTGCACCGGATCAAGCCAGATCGCGGCAATGAAGATAAGGGCCAGCATCAGCCGGCTCAGCGCCAGCAATCGGCTCCGTCGTCGCGAAAACAACTGGCGCTCCACCTCTTTCCCCCTGCCTGCCCAAGACCATGTACCGGCGGAAAGAGGCGCTTCGCAACGGGCATGAGGCGGAAGTCCCCGGGCGCACAGGCTGGGGGCTTGCTCCGTGACGGTGCAATACCCCCGAAAATATCGTTAATCTTTGTTTGGATTTGGTCGCCGATTAGTTCAAATTGGTTCTCGGATCGATCGGGCGAAGGCTTGTAGCGGGTCGAATGGATGGACGTTGAAGCGATGACAAGCGGTGCCGAAGAGAACGGGGGCAACCCCCTGGCGGCGCTGACGTCGAAGCAGCGGGAAGTTTTGGATCTGCTGATCCAGCACAAGACCTCGAAGGAAATTTCGCGTCTGCTCGGCATTTCGCCACATACCGTGGACCAGCGGATATTGCTGGCGCGGGGTAAGCTGGGCGTCGCCACGCGCAACGAGGTGGCGCAGGCCTATCGGCGGCTCAAGACGATATACGAACAGCCCGTATATGATTTCTCCCACATCGACGGTGACGGCGTGGAAGCGCACGATCCGGTCCGGGAAGTCACGATGCCGGCCGCTGAGGCGGTTCAGACCGTCGCCATGGTCAAGCCCCCGGGAGGCGAGACCGAGGCGATGCAGGCAAGGTTTTCGGCGACGGGCCAGGCAATGGCCTTCGTCTCCGGAAAGATGCCTGGCGACACGGCCTATCATGTCCTCCCGGAGATGTTCGACGGGCCATACGGAACCCTGCTGCGGCTTGGCGCGATCGTAGCGATCGCATTGTTCCTGATCCTGATCGTGCTGGGGGGGCTGACCATGTTCGCCCAGCTTTCGACGATCATCGATCACTGACCCGCCGTCGCATCTCCTCCACGATGCTGCAATGGCAGCGGCGCGATCTTCGCCGCTGAGAGGAGGGTACGACGATGACGATGAATACCCAGGTTGCACAGATGCGTATCACGCGGGATCTCCACGATGCCGAAGGTGCGCTTGACGAGGCGCTGATCCGGCAGGCACGGCTTTTCGCCACGATGGTCAGCGCACGACGCGAAAGCGGCGCGGCGCCGTTCATGGGGCAGGACGCGCTGCTGCGGCTGGCGAAGAGCCAGCAATCGATGCTCACGGCCGGCGGCGAACTTGCCCGCGTCCACGGCCGTCTCAGCGAGATTGCGGTGGAGACGAACGGTGGCAACGACGGCTGCCCCCCGGTCAATGCGAGCCTCGATGAACCCGCGGTCGTGACCGGGGTCGCGGCCTGATGCTTTCCGGTGGCCGATCCGTCCGTTTCATGTGACCAGGCATGTCCTACATCTGGCTGACCCGCATCCTGCTCTTCGCTGTCGTGCTTGTTGCCGCCCGCAAGGGTGGCGAGCCGGAGCGACTGACGGCTGCGGTCCTGCTGACGACGTTCGTCCTTGATCTCGTCAACCACGCGGTGTTCGGTGACCCCGTGTGGTACGCGGTCAATCCCGGCCACGTCGTGATCGATAGCTGGGCGTTCTGCGCGCTGCTGTCGATCGCCCTCTACGCCAACCGCGGGTGGCCCCTGCTCGTTGGCGCTGGCCAGATGATCGTGATGGCGGGGCATGTCGCCAAGCTGTGGGATCTGACGATGGCCCGGCGTGCGTACTGGGTGCTCACGCAGATGCCCTTCCTGTTGCAGCTGATGGTCCTGTTGATCGGGACCGTGGCCCACATGAACCGGGAACGCCGGATTGGCCCGTATCAATGCTGGCGGTGGGCCTGAAGGCCGGCCCACCGCCCCACTTTCAGGGATATTCCCGTCACATGACCGTACCTCACATGCGCGCGGCGAAAGGCAGCGCGATGCCCAGCGGCGAACAGACCACGGTGGCGAACGGCAATGCCGTCTATTCTGGCGGCAGGACCGCCGGGAAGCGCCTTGCGCGGTGCCAGTCCGCCGCACGACGCGCGGGTCACTCTCGCCCGCGAACTCTACGCCGCGCGGCGGCGTCGAAGCCGCCTGTTCCCCGCCGACCTGTTCGGCGAGCCGACGTGGGACATACTGCTGGATCTCTACGTTGCCGGGCGCGAAAGCCGGCGCGTGCCGACCACCAGCGCCTGCATCGGGGCGCATGTGCCCCCGACCACCGCGCTGCGATGGCTGCGTATTCTGGAAGCCCGCGGTTTTGTGGAGCGCGAGAGCGACGGCAAGGACGGCCGACGCACCTTCGTGCGACTGACCGTCCGGGGAAATGCGGCGATGGATGATTTCCTCGACGCGATGCTGGTCAACATCGGCAATGGCGCGAATGCGCCCAGCCTTGGAATCTGATGCCGTCCGTGGTCAGCGCCGGCGTTCGTAGCGGCACTTGTTCTTGTTCTTGCGGGCGATCTCATGGCCCGCGACGCCACCCGCCGCCGCGCCGATCAGCGTGCCGGCGGTTCCGCCCGCGATGACCTTGCCGAGCACCGCACCGCCGACCGCGCCGATCACCGCGCCGCCGGTCTTGCTGATCCGCTTGCTGCAATCGCGCGCCTGCGCCGGCGAGGTAGCGGCGAGGGCGGCGACCGCAATGGCCGCGGTCAGCGAGGATTTGATGCGAAAGGTCATGAAGCTTCCCCCGATTGGCTTGGAATATGGTGGCGCAACGATCGGAACCCTTACCGGTTCCCGGTGATGTCGCACGCCGAGGTTGCCCGGGAGCGCGGCTGCCCGGGAGCGCCGCTGCCGGGTAAGGGACGCCGACCCGGATGCGGCGCCCCTTCCGTTGCGGTCAGTCGGTGATCTGCCAGCGGATCGCTGTGGTAAAGCTGCCGGCGGTTTTCGCGCCGTCCTTGTCGATGGCGGGATCGAACCGGGCGCGCGCGCTTACCTTGGCGCAGGCCGCGCGGTCGAGTTCGTCATGCCCGCTGCTGCCGATCACTTCGCAGCCGGTGACCCGCCCATCGGCGCCTATGCCAAGCCGCAACCTGGTGAGGCCTTCCCAGTTTTCACGGATCGCGCGGGTGGGGTAATCGTTGCGGGTGATCCACAGGCCGGCATCGCCGCGAGGACGGGCCGCCTTGGGGGTGAACGTGGGCGAGGGTGTCGGTGTCGGCCCCAGGCCGCCGACATCGCCGCCAAGATCGCCACCGCCGATCGTCAGGTTCCCCGGATCGACAGGAGTTACCTTGTCATTGGCTCCCAGGAACAGGTCCTTGCCGGGGTTGAGGTCGATCCCCTTGTCGGGGACCTTGATCTGCTGCTTGTCGCGCGCGGCGTTGGGTTCGACCGTGGGCAATGGCTTGGGCGGAGGGGCGGGCGGGGCGAACCACATCGTCGGCAAGGCATCGCGAACCGTTTCCGCGATCACCCCGCCCGCGAACGTGGACAGCAGCGCCATGCCGATGCCGACATGCAGCGCCGTCACGGCGGCGGCCGTGCCCAGCCTTCCGCCCAGCCTCCCTTCGCCCAGGCGTCCTGCCGTCAGGCGCAGGGTCGCGCCCGTTCGCCAGCTACCGCGTTCATCAACATGGACCATCGGCACACCTCTCTCGGCTTGCGTCGTCCCGTTTGTCCCGGCCGTCCGGGGTGGGACGATCGTCGTAATGATGCAACATACCATCGGTCGGGCGTGTGCTGAAGCGAAATCTCTACCAAAATAGTGGATTTAAAGAGACGGAGTCGTTCCGTTCGGGACGCCCTGTTCGCTGCTGCGTACTGCTGCCCGCGGGGGCCTGTCCTTGACGTTCCGGCGGTTTCCCCGTAATGGCGCGCTCGGTCGATGGGGTCGCAAGGCGTCCATTGGCTGTAGAGCTGAACATTGCCGGTGCGTATGCAAGCCTCGGGCGGCGGTTTTCCGTTGATCTGGGGGGCTTTATCCGTTGGGTCGGACGCGCGAATCATCGTGGTGTCCGCCTGCCATGCAATCCGTCAAAGTAACCCGGCGCTGTTTGCCCGGGTGGAGCGTTTCAGGCTCGCCGAGGGATGATCTTGCGCATGCAGGGTCGGGTTGGGGCATGTGCCCGCAGCCATCCATCCGGCGGACTTTTGACCCTTCACCTTTGCCGGCCGTGCCACAATCAAGGTGAAGAGTACTTCATGCCCACTATCAACCAGCTGATCCGCAAGGGTCGCGTTCCGCAGAAGGCCAAGAGCAAGGTCCCTGCCATGGAGCAGAACCCGCAGAAGCGCGGCGTCTGCACCCGCGTTTACACCACGACCCCGAAGAAGCCGAACTCGGCGCTTCGCAAGGTCGCCAAGATTCGCCTGACGAACCAGCGCGAAGTCATTTCCTACATCCCGGGCGAAGGCCACAACCTGCAGGAGCACTCGGTGGTGCTGATCCGCGGCGGCCGTGTGCGCGACCTTCCGGGCGTGCGCTATCACGTGCTGCGCGGCGTGCTCGACACGCAGGGCGTGAAGGACCGCAAGCAGAGCCGTTCGAAGTACGGCGCCAAGCGTCCGAAGTAAGCAGGGCGGCCATCCTGTCGGTCGTGCCCGTCATCCCAGCGAAAGCTGGGACCTCGGGCCGGATGGCAGGCCCTCTCGCTGGTTATTGATCAAGGCTTCGCCCAGGCGACCGAGATCCCGGCCTTCGCTGGGATGACGTTGAAGGCGAAAGCCACATAGAAGGAAATTGCGATGTCTCGTCGTCGTAGGCCCGAAAAGCGGGTCATCCTGCCCGATCCCAAGTTCGGTGATCAGGTTCTGTCGAAGTTCATGAACAACCTCATGCTCGACGGCAAGAAGTCGGTCGCGGAAAGCATCGTCTACGGTGCGCTCGACACCATGCAGACCCGCGCCAAGGCGGATCCGGTGCAGCTGTTCCACGATGCGCTGAACAACGTGAAGCCGCAGATCGAAGTGCGTTCGCGCCGCGTTGGCGGTGCGACCTACCAGGTCCCCGTCGAAGTCCGCCCCGAACGTGCCCAGGCGCTGGCGATCCGCTGGCTGATCACCGCCGCGCGCAACCGTTCGGAAACGACGATGTCGGCGCGCCTTTCGGCCGAGCTGCTCGACGCCGCCAACAACCGCGGCAACGCCGTGAAGAAGCGCGAAGACACCCACCGCATGGCCGACGCGAACCGCGCGTTCAGCCACTACCGGTGGTAAAAAGGCCGGCAGCCCCGCCGCCGTCACCGGCTGGCAGGGCCGCCCGTCTTTAAACGGTCACGCAAGTAACCATATGGGGCGGGCCTGAATCCATCAGGCCCCTCCGGAACCCAAGGAAACCCCCATGGCCCGCAGCCATCCGCTCGAGCGCTATCGCAACTTCGGCATCATGGCGCACATCGACGCCGGCAAGACGACGACGACCGAGCGCATCCTCTACTACACCGGCAAGTCCTACAAGATCGGCGAAGTGCACGACGGCGCCGCGACCATGGACTGGATGGAACAGGAGCAGGAACGCGGCATCACGATCACGTCGGCCGCGACGACCTGCTTCTGGAACGACCATCGCCTGAACATCATCGACACTCCCGGCCACGTCGACTTCACCATCGAAGTCGAGCGTTCGCTGCGCGTGCTGGACGGCGCGGTTGCGGCGTTCGACGGCGTTGCCGGCGTTGAGCCGCAGTCGGAAACGGTGTGGCGCCAGGCCGACAAGTACAACGTGCCGCGGATGTGCTTCATCAACAAGCTCGACCGCACCGGCGCGAACTTCAAGTACTGCGTGCAGACGATCATCGATCGCCTGGGCGCGACGCCCGCCGTGCTCTATTTGCCGATCGGCGCGGAAAGCGATTTCAAGGGTCTCGTCGATCTCGTCGAGAACCGCGCGATCATCTGGAAGGACGAATCGCTCGGCGCCGAGTTCTTCTATGAAGAGATCCCGGCGGACATGGCTGACGAAGCCGCGGAATACCGCTCGAAGCTGGTCGAACTCGCCGTCGAACAGGACGACGAGGCGATGGAGGCCTACCTTGAAGGCACCGAACCCGACGTGGCGACGCTCAAGGCGCTGATCCGCAAGGGCACGCTGGGCCAGGCGTTCGTGCCGGTGCTGTGCGGCTCGGCGTTCAAGAACAAGGGCGTGCAGCCCCTGCTCGACGCGGTCGTCGATTACCTGCCTTCGCCGCTCGACATCCCCGACGTGCAGGGCGTGAACCCCGACACGGACGAGCCGGACAGCCGTCCGACCGCGGACGATGCGCCGTTCTCGGCCCTCGCGTTCAAGATCATGAACGATCCCTTCGTCGGTTCGCTGACCTTCACCCGCATCTATTCGGGCACGCTGACCAAGGGCAGCTACCTGAATTCGGTGAAGAACAAGAAGGAGAAGGTCGGCCGCATGCTGCTGATGCACTCCAACAACCGCGAAGACATCGACACGGCCTATGCGGGCGACATCGTGGCGCTGGCCGGTCTCAAGGAGACCACCACGGGCGATACGCTGTGTTCGGAAAAGGCGCCGATCATTCTCGAACGGATGGAATTCCCCGAGCCGGTGATCGAGCTTTCGGTGGAGCCGAAGACCAAGGCCGACCAGGAGAAGATGGGCATCGCGCTCAACCGTCTCTCGGCCGAAGACCCTTCGTTCCGCGTTTCGACCGACCACGAATCCGGCCAGACCATCATCAAGGGCATGGGCGAACTTCACCTCGAAATCCTCGTCGACCGCATGCGTCGCGAATTCAAGGTGGAAGCCAACGTCGGTGCGCCGCAGGTGGCCTATCGCGAATACCTCGCGAAGCCGGTGGACATCGACTACACCCACAAGAAGCAGTCGGGTGGTACGGGTCAGTTCGGCCGCGTGAAGGTCAAGGTCACGCCGGGCGAGCGCGGTTCGGGCATCACCTTCAAGGACGAGATCAAGGGCGGTAACATTCCGAAGGAATATATCCCCGCGATCGAGAAGGGCATGCGCGAAACGGCGGAAACCGGATCGCTGATCGGCTTCCCGATCATCGACTTCGAAATCCTGCTCTACGACGGTGCCTACCACGACGTCGACTCGTCGGCTCTGGCCTTCGAAATCGCCGGCCGTGGCGCGATGCGCGAAGTGGCCCAGAAGTCTGGCATCAAGGTCCTCGAACCGATCATGAAGGTCGAGGTCGTGACGCCGGAAGAGTTCATGGGCGACGTGATCGGCGACATCAACAGCCGCCGTGGCCAGATCCAGGGCACCGACAGCCGGGGCAACGCCCAGGTCGTCGAGGCGATGGTGCCGCTGGCTAACATGTTCGGTTACGTGAACCAGCTGCGGTCCTTCACCCAGGGCCGCGCGCAGTACACGATGCAGTTCTCGCATTACGACGAAGTCCCGGCGAACGTCGCGACCGAACTCAAGTCGAAGCTCGCCTGATCGGGTCCGATCGGGGGAACATAGGAAAGCTTGCCTGATCCCGCGGATCAGGCTAGGGGCGGCGCCTGATTTTCTGGCGCGAGTCTGGCGGGTGCCGTCTCCAACAGCAATCAACAGCTAGTGAAAAGAAGGTTTGAACAATGGCCAAGGCTAAGTTTGAGCGGAACAAGCCGCACTGCAACATCGGCACCATCGGTCACGTCGACCATGGCAAGACCACGCTGACCGCCGCGATCACCAAGGTGCTCGCGGAAACCGGCGGCGCGGAGTTCACCGACTACGCCAACATCGACAAGGCTCCGGAAGAGCGCGAGCGCGGCATCACCATCTCGACCGCCCACGTCGAGTACGAGACGGCCAACCGCCACTACGCGCACGTCGACTGCCCGGGCCACGCCGACTACGTGAAGAACATGATCACCGGTGCCGCCCAGATGGACGGCGCGATCCTGGTCGTGAACGCCGCTGACGGTCCGATGCCGCAGACCCGCGAACACATCCTGCTCGCCCGCCAGGTCGGCGTGCCGGCGCTGGTCGTGTACATGAACAAGGTCGACCAGGTCGACGATCCGGAAATCCTCGAGCTCGTCGAACTCGAAGTGCGCGAACTGCTGTCGTCGTACGACTTCCCGGGCGACGATATTCCGATCGTCAAGGGTTCGGCCCTGGCCGCTCTGGAAGGCCGCGATGACGAAATCGGCAAGAACTCGATCAACGAGCTGATGGCCGCCGTCGACAGCTACATCCCGCAGCCGCCGCGCCCGACCGACAAGCCCTTCCTGATGCCCGTCGAAGACGTGTTCTCGATCTCGGGTCGTGGTACCGTCGTCACCGGCCGTATCGAAACCGGCATCATCAAGGTGGGTGAAGAAGTCGAAATCATCGGCCTCAAGGACACCGCCAAGACCACCGTCACCGGCGTCGAAATGTTCCGCAAGCTGCTCGATCAGGGTGAAGCCGGCGACAACATCGGTGCGCTGATCCGTGGCATCAAGCGTGAAGAAGTCGAGCGTGGCCAGGTTCTCGCCAAGCCCGGTTCGGTGACGCCGCACACCGAATTCTCGGCCGAAGTCTACGTGCTGTCGAAGGACGAAGGTGGCCGTCACACGCCGTTCTTCGCCAACTACCGCCCGCAGTTCTACTTCCGCACCACCGACGTGACCGGTGAAGTCGTTCTTCCCGAAGGCACCGAAATGGTGATGCCGGGCGACAACATCACGCTGTCGGTCAAGCTGATCGCGCCGATCGCCATGGACGAAGGTCTTCGCTTCGCCATCCGCGAAGGCGGCCGGACCGTCGGTTCGGGGGTTGTCAGCAAGATCACGAAGTAATATAGGCCGCGCACCGGCGGGAGATTCGCTCTCCCGCCGGCCGGTTTTTTGATCGGTCGGCCCGCTTTCTCCTTCGGGATGATGGGTGGGATGGCCGGTTTTGTTTTTGCTCTTTCGCATCGGTAAACGGACATGGAAGCCCAGAATATCCGCATTCGCCTCAAGGCCTTTGATCATCGCGTACTTGACCAGGCCACTGGAGAAATCGCGGACACCGCGCGCCGCACCGGCGCTCTCATCCGGGGCCCCATTCCGCTGCCGACGCGCATCGAGAAGTTCTGCGTCAACCGTGGACCGCACATCGACAAGAAGTCGCGTGAGCAGTTCGAGGTCCGCACCTACAAGCGCCTGCTCGACATCGTGCAGCCCAACGCGGCCACTGTCGACGCGCTGATGAAGCTGGACCTCGCGGCCGGCGTCAACGTCGAGATCAAGCTGGCGTAAGCCCGCTTGCGTTTTTAGCCCCCGCGCAAGCGGGGGTCTCAAGAGGCCGGATCGAACCTCTCAGGTTCCTCAAACCGGCCCGAGGTCCTCGCTTCCGCGAGGACAGCGAACGAAAAGCGGACGCTTTTCATTCTTGGGATACCTCCGGCATTCGCCCCTCGGGGCAACTGGCCGGGCAAGCGTCCCCCGTTCGCTCCCGTTAATCGGGGGCACTCAGCCCGGACGGGGCATGCTTCACAATACGGGCTGAACACGCCTGCGGGGATGGGCCTCGCAGGCCTCTGTGATGGAGTATTGGATCATGCGCACCGGCGTGATCGCGAAGAAGGTCGGGATGACCCGCCTTTTCCAGGAAGATGGTCGGCACGTGCCGGTCACCGTCCTTTCGCTTGAAAATTGCCAGGTGGTTTCGGTCCGCACCGCAGACCGCGACGGTTACGTCGCGCTGCAGCTGGGTGCAGGCCAGGCCAAGCAGAAGAACGTCGCCAAGCCGCAGCGCGAACATTTCGCGAAGGCGGAAGTCGAGCTGAAGATGCAGGTCGCCGAGTTCCGCGTCGCTGACGACGCGCTGCTCGATGTCGGCTCCACCATCGCCGCTTCGCACTTCGTCGCCGGGCAGTATGTCGACATCACCGGTCACACGCAGGGCAAGGGCTTCGCCGGCGCCATGAAGCGCTGGGGTTTCGGCGGTATGCGCGCGACGCACGGCGTCTCGATCTCGCACCGTGCCCACGGTTCGACCGGTAACCGCCAGGATCCGGGCCGCGTCTTCAAGAACAAGAAGATGGCCGGCCACATGGGCGATCGCCAGCGCACCCAGCAGAACCTCGAAGTCGTTCGCACCGACGACGAGCGTGGCCTGATCTTCGTCAAGGGCTCGGTCCCGGGCGCGAAGAACGGCTGGCTGCTCGTCCGCGACGCCGTGAAGGTCGATCGCCACGCGGAAGCCCCGTACCCCGCCGGCCTCAAGCAGGTCGCCAACAACAACGATGCGGCTCCGGCCGACACGCCTGCGGCAGACGTCGCGGCGGTCGAGTCGACCGAAGGCCAGGAGGGCTAAGTCGTGAAGGTTCAGGTCCTCAATCTGGACGGTAGCGCCGCTGGCGACGTCGAGCTTTCGGATGACGTGTTCGGCATCGCGCCGCGCACCGACATCCTGCATCGCGTCGTGACGTGGCAGCTTGAAAACCGTCGCGGCATCGCCCGCAAGGCGCGCGAACGTTCCGACGTCGCCCGCACTGGCAAGAAGTTCGGCCGCCAGAAGGGCGGCGGCACCGCCCGTCACGGCGACCGCAAGGCGCCCGTGTTCATCGGCGGCGGCAAGGCGCACGGCCCGCGCGTTCGCGAGTTCAACATCTCGCTGAACAAGAAGGTTCGCGCGCTCGGCCTCAAGATGGCGCTCTCCGCCAAGGCCCAGCAGGGTCTGGTCGTGGTCGACAGCCTGGAGCTGAAGGACGCCAAGACCAAGGCGCTGGCTGGCCAGCTCGCCAAGGCGGGCTTCGGCAAGAAGGTGCTGGTGATCGACGGCGAGCAGGTGAACGAAGGTTTCGCCCGCGCTTCGGCCAACCTGGTCGGCGTGAACGTGCTCCCCGCCGTCGGCGCCAATGTCTATGACATCCTGAAGCATGATACGCTGGTGCTGACGCGCGCCGCGGTCGAAAAGCTGGAGGCGCGTTTCAATGGCTAAGGACGCAATCGACACGCGTCACTATGACGTGATCGTGGCTCCCCACATCACCGAAAAGGCGACGCTGCTCAGCGAGCACAACGCCGTGGTCTTCAAGGTGGCGGACTCCGCGACCAAGCCGGAGATCAAGGCGGCGGTCGAAGCCCTCTTCAACGTGAAGGTCACGGGTGTGAACACCCTGACCCAGAAGGGCAAGACCAAGCGGTGGAAGGGCAAGCCCTATCGCCGTTCGGACGTCAAGAAGGCCGTCGTGACGCTGGCTGCTGGCCAGTCGATCGACGTGACCAGCGGTATCTGAGGCGCGCACGACCATGGCACTCAAGAACTACAATCCGACCAGCCCCGCGCGCCGCGGCCTGATCCTCGTCGACAAGTCGTCGCTGTGGAAGGGCAAGCCCGTCAAGGCGCTGACCGAAGGCAAGAACAAGACCGGCGGCCGCAACAACAAGGGTCATGTGACCTCGCGCGGCATCGCGGGTGGTCACAAGCAGAAGTACCGCTACATCGACTTCAAGCGTCGCAAGTGGGACATGCCGGCCACCGTCGAGCGTCTGGAGTACGACCCCAACCGCACCGCGTTCATCGCGCTCGTCAAGTACGAGGACGGCGAGCAGGCCTATATCCTGGCGCCGCAGCGTCTCGCCGTTGGTGACGTTGTCGTCGCCGGTGAAAAGACCGACGTGAAGCCGGGCAACGCCATGCTGCTGTCGCAGATGCCGGTCGGCACCATCATCCACAACGTGGAGATGAAGCCGGGCAAGGGCGGCCAGATTGCGCGTTCGGCGGGCACCTATGTGCAGCTCGTCGGCCGTGACCGCGGCATGGTCATCGTCCGCCTGAACTCGGGCGAGCAGCGCTACCTGCGCGGTGACTGCATGGGCACCGTCGGCGCGGTCTCGAACCCCGACAACTCGAACCAGAACCTTGCCAAGGCCGGCCGCAACCGCTGGCTGGGCAAGCGTCCGCTGACGCGTGGTGTCGCCAAGAACCCGGTCGACCACCCGCATGGTGGTGGTGAAGGCCGGACTTCGGGCGGCCGCCATCCCGTGACGCCGTGGGGCAAGCCGACCAAGGGCGCCCGCACCCGTCACAACAAGCAGACGGACAAGTTCATCATCCGTTCGCGCCACGCGAAGAAGAAGAGGTAATCGACCATGGCACGTTCCGTCTGGAAGGGCCCCTTCGTCGACCTGCATCTCCTGAAGAAGGCGGAAGCCGCTCAGGACGCTGGTACCCGCGCCGGCCCGATCAAGACCTGGTCGCGGCGTTCGACGATCCTGCCGCAGTTCGTTGGTCTGACGTTCAACGTCTACAACGGACAGAAGTTCATCCCCGTCTCCGTCTCGGAAGAGATGGTCGGCCACAAGCTTGGCGAGTTTGCGCCCACGCGCAACTTTCCCGGCCACGCCGCTGACAAGAAGGGCAAGCGCTGATGAGCAAGCCTAAGGCACCCCGTCGCGTCGGCGACAAGGAAGCGCTGTCGGTCGGCACGCAGATCCGCGGTTCGGCCCAGAAGCTGAACCTCGTTGCGGGCCTGATCCGCGGCCGCAAGGCCGAAGAGGCCATGAACATCCTGGCCTTCTCCAAGAAGGCGATGGCGGTTGACGCGCGCAAGGTTCTCGCTTCGGCGATCGCCAACGCGGAAAACAACCACAACCTGGACGTTGACGCGCTGGTCGTGGCGGAAGCCTCGGTCGGCAAGTCGATCACGATGAAGCGCTTCCACACGCGTGGTCGTGGCAAGTCGACCCGGATCCTCAAGCCGTTCTCGCGGCTGCGGATCGTTGTCCGCGAAGTCGAGGAGGCCTGATCATGGGTCACAAGACCAACCCCATCGGTCTGCGCCTGCAGATCAACCGCACCTGGGACAGCCGCTGGTACGCCGAAGGGCGCAACTACGAGCAGCTGCTCAAGGAAGACCTTCAGATCCGCAAGTTCATCGTCGAAACGCTGCCGCAGGCCGCGATCTCGAAGGTGGTGATCGAGCGCCCGGCCAAGCTGTGCCGTGTGTCGATCTATGCGGCCCGTCCCGGTGTGATCATCGGCAAGAAGGGCGCGGACATCGAGAAGCTGCGCTCGAAGCTGGCCACGATGACCGGCAGCGACGTGAAGCTGAACATCGTTGAAATCCGCAAGCCGGAAATCGACGCCAAGCTCGTTGCCCAGGGTGTTGCCGACCAGCTCATCCGCCGCGTCGCCTTCCGCCGCGCGATGAAGCGCGCCGTGCAGTCCGCCCTCCGTCTTGGCGCCGAAGGCATCAAGATCACGTGCGGCGGCCGTCTCGGCGGTGCGGAAATCGCCCGCGTCGAATGGTACCGCGAAGGTCGCGTTCCGCTGCACACGCTGCGCGCGAACATCGACTACGCCGAAGCCGAAGCCCTGACCGCCTATGGCGTGATCGGCATCAAGTGCTGGATCTTCAAGGGCGAGATCCTGGGGCACGACCCGATGGCGCAGGACCGGCTGATGATGGAGGCTCAAACCTCCGGCGTCCGCCCGGCGCGCTGAGGCTCAGGATAGAGAAGCACCATGCTGCAACCGAAGAAGACCAAGTTCCGCAAGGCCTTCAAGGGCCGGATCAAGGGCGACGCCAAGGGCGGTACGGACCTGAACTTCGGCTCCTATGGCCTGAAGGCGCTGGAGCCGGAGCGTGTCCCCGCGCGCCAGATCGAAGCCGCCCGCCGTGCGATCACGCGCCACATCAAGCGTCAGGGACGCCTGTGGATCCGCGTGTTCCCCGACGTGCCGGTTTCGAAGAAGCCCGCCGAAGTCCGTCAGGGCAAGGGCAAGGGTTCGGTCGAATACTGGGCAGCCCGCGTCAAGCCGGGCCGCATCCTGTTCGAACTGGACGGCGTTGCCGGTCCGCTCGCCGCGGAAGCGTTCAGCCGCGCCGCGATGAAGCTGCCCATCAAGACCAAGGTCGTCGCCCGTCTTGGCGACACCTCGCACCTGGGAGGCGAATAATGGCCAAGTTCGAAGACCTGCGCGTCAAGAGCGATGACCAGCTTTCGGCCGATCTTGCCGAACTGAAGCGCGAGCAGTTCAACCTGCGCTTCCAGGCTGCGACCAACCAGCTCGAACGTCCGGCGCGCATCAAGGAAGTGCGCCGCGACATCGCTCGCATCAAGACGCTGCAGACTGAGCGTTCTCAGGCTGCCAAGGCGTAAGGAGTCACACGATGCCCAAGCGTATCCTTATCGGGACCGTGGTCTCCGACAAGACCGACAAGACCGTGGTCGTGAAGGTCGAGCGCAAGGTGAAGCACCCGCTCTACGGGAAGATCATCCGCCGCTCGAAGAAGTATCACGC
Organism: Novosphingobium sp. SCN 66-18; assembly: GCA_001725355.1. Lineage (GTDB taxonomy): Bacteria > Pseudomonadota > Alphaproteobacteria > Sphingomonadales > Sphingomonadaceae > Novosphingobium. The sequence continues at coordinate 10,120 of MEGD01000046.1, read as the reverse complement.
CCATGACGAGGCGAATGCCTACAAGACCGGTGAAACGGTGCGGATCGAAGAGACCGCGCCGGTTTCCAAGCTGAAGACCTGGAAGGTTATCGAACGGGTCCAGGCCGGCAAGGGCACCGCGGTCGAAGCGGACGTCTAAGAGCAGCGACAATTTTGGAACTGCCGGACTGGTTCCGGCAAGCCAGTGAGAAGGAACCGGATCAATGATCCAGATGCAATCCAATCTCGACGTCGCGGACAACAGCGGCGCGAAGCGCGTCCAGTGCATCAAGGTGCTGGGCGGGTCGAAGCGCCGTTTTGCCGGCGTCGGCGACATCATCGTGGTGTCGGTGAAGGAAGCGCAGCCGCGCGCCCGCGTGAAGAAGGGTGACGTGCACCGCGCCGTGATCGTTCGCACGAAGAAGGACGTGCGCCGTCCCGACGGCAGCGTGATCCGCTTCGACAGCAACGCCGCCGTGCTCGTCGGCAAGAACGAAGAGCCGATCGGCACGCGTATCTTCGGCCCCGTGGTGCGCGAACTGCGCGGCCGTGGCTTCATGAAGATCATCTCGCTCGCTCCGGAGGTGCTGTAATGGCCGCCGCCAAGATCAAGAAGGGTGACAGCGTCGTCGTCCGTTCGGGCAAGGACAAGGGCCGCACCGGCACGGTGCTCCAGGTTCTCCCGAAGGAAGACAAGATCGTCGTTGCCGGCGTGAACATCGCCGCGCGTCACCGCAAGCCGAGCCAGCAGAACCCGCAGGGTGGCATCGATCGCCGCGAAGCGCCGATGCACATCTCGAAGGTTGCCATCGCCGACAAGGACGGCAAGCCGACCCGCGTTCGTTTTGAAACGAAGGACGGCAAGAAGGTCCGCGTCGCCGTGAAGTCCGGGGAGACGATCGATGGCTGACAAGTACGTTCCGCGCCTGAAGACGAAGTACGCCGACGAGATCGCCAAGGCGATGCAGGCGAAGTTCGGCTACAAGAACGCGCTCGAAATCCCGAAGATCGAGAAGATCACGCTCAACATGGGCGTCGGCGAAGCGAGCCAGGACAAGAAGAAGGTCCAGACCGCAGCCGCGGAAATGGAGCTGATCGCCGGCCAGAAGCCCGTGATCACCAAGGCGAAGAAGTCGATCGCGCAGTTCAAGCTGCGTGAAGGCATGCCGATCGGTTGCAAGGTTACCCTGCGCCGCGAGCGCATGTACGAATTTCTCGACCGCCTGGTCACCATCGCGATGCCCCGTATCCGCGACTTCCGTGGTCTCAACCCGAAGTCGTTCGACGGTCGCGGCAACTACGCGATGGGTCTGAAAGAGCAGATCATCTTCCCCGAGATCAGCTACGATCAGATCGAGAAGGTGCGTGGCATGGACATCATAGTCACCACCACCGCCAAGACGGACGAAGAAGCGCGCGAACTGCTGCGTCTTTTCGGTTTCCCGTTCCCGCAGGAAGCTGCTGAACAGCAGCAGGCCGCCTGAGCCAGAATTTAGGAAGAGCTTAAGTCCATGGCGAAACTGAGTTCGATCAACAAGAACGAGAAGCGCAAGAAGCTCGTTCAGAAGTATGCGGCCAAGTATGCCGCGCTGAAGGCCCAGGCCGACGACGAAGCGCTCGACGAAACCGAGCGCCTGATCGCGCGCCTCAAGATGGCGGAACTGCCGCGCAACGCGAACCCGACCCGGGTGCGCAACCGCTGCAACACCACCGGCCGCCCGCGTGGCTACTACCGCAAGTTCGGCCTGTGCCGCGTCGAGCTGCGCGACCTCGCCAACAAGGGGCTTATCCCCGGCGTGACCAAGTCGAGCTGGTAAGGATCATCCGATGGCATTGACCGACCCCCTGGGTGATATGCTCACCCGCATCCGCAACGGCCAGCAGGCGAAGAAGGATTCCGTCCTTTCGCCCGCGTCGAAGCTGCGCGCCCACGTGCTCGAGGTTCTCCAGCGCGAAGGCTACATCCGTGGTTTCAGCGAAGACAACACGGGCCTGCACCCGCAGCTTCGCATCGAGCTGAAGTATTTCGAGGGCCAGCCCGCGATCAAGCACGTGGCCCGTGTCTCCAAGCCTGGCCGCCGCGTCTATTCGGGTTCCAAGGAACTTCCGGTGGTGCGCAACGGCCTTGGCATCACCATCGTCTCGACGCCGAAGGGCGTGCTCTCGGATGCCGAGGCGCGCGCTGCCAACGTCGGCGGCGAAGTGCTGGCGGAGGTGTTCTGATGAGCCGCATCGGCAAAAGGCCGGTGGCGATCCCGAGTGGCGTCACCGCGAACATCGCGGACGGCGTGCTGACCGTGAAGGGCCCCAAGGGCACGCTCACGCTCTCGCTGCGCGACGAAATCAGCTACACGGTGGAAGGCGACGCCATCATCGTGAAGCCGGCGAACGACACCAAGCAGGCGCGCGCCTTCTGGGGTATGCAGCGCACGCTGGTCGATAACCTCGTCACCGGCGTGACTCAGGGCTATACCAAGGTTCTGGAAATCACCGGTGTCGGCTATCGCGCCAACTCGCAGGGCAAGAACCTGAAGCTGCAGCTCGGCTACAGCCACGACGTCGATTTCGCCGTGCCAGAAGGCATCGAGATCAAGACCCCGGATAACACCACGGTCGAAATCTCGGGCATCGACAAGCAGAAGGTCGGCCAGGTAGCCGCCGAGATCCGCCGCTGGCGCAAGCCCGAACCCTACAAGGGCAAGGGCATCAAGTACCGCGGCGAGTACATCTTCCGCAAGGAAGGGAAGAAGAAGTAATGGCCAAGCTGTCTCTCTTCGATCGCCGCCGTCGCCGCGTCCGCACTGCGCTCAAGGCGCGCTCCGGTGGCCGTCCGCGCCTTTCGGTGCACCGCTCGGGTCGCCACATCTACGCCCAGATCATCGACGATGCCGCCGGCCGCACGCTGGCCGCCGCCTCGACGCTGGTGAAGGGCGAGAAGTCGATCGGCGCCAACGTCGATGCCGCGGCCAAGGTCGGCAAGGAAATCGCCGAGAAGGCGAAGGCCGCCGGCATCACCACCGTCGTGTTCGATCGCGGCGGCTTCCTGTTCCATGGCCGCGTCAAGGCGCTGGCTGACGCTGCCCGCGAAGGCGGCCTGGAGTTCTGAGCATGGCTGACGAAACCAACCTGGAAGGCGCAGCCGTCGCCGTCGAAGCCGGCGCTGGCGCCGGTGAGCAGCGTGAAGGTCGTCGCGGCCGTGGTCGTGGCGGTGATCGTGGCGAACGCGGTGAGCGTGGCGGCCGTGGCCGTCGCGACGACCGTCGCGGTCGTGGCAACAACGAGGAAGAAGGTGGCGAGGAGCTGATCGAAAAGCTCGTCCACATCAACCGCGTTTCCAAGACCGTGAAGGGCGGCAAGCGCTTCGGCTTCGCCGCGCTGGTCGTGGTCGGCGATGGCAAGGGCCGCGTCGGCTTCGGTCATGGCAAGGCGCGCGAAGTGCCCGAAGCCATCACCAAGGCCACCGCTTCCGCCAAGAAGAAGATGGTCCGCGTTCCGCTGAAGGAAGGCCGCACCCTGCACCATGACGGCAAGGGCCGTTTCGGCGCGGGCAAAGTCAACGTCCGTTCGGCTCCGGCCGGTACCGGCATCATCGCCGGCGGTCCGATGCGCGCCGTCTTCGAAAGCCTGGGCGTGGCCGACGTGGTGACCAAGTCGGTCGGCACCTCGAACCCCTACAACATGATCCGCGCCACCTTCGACGCGCTGACCGACCAGACTTCGCCGAAGTCGGTCGCCCAGCGTCGCGGCAAGAAGGTCGCCGACCTGCTCGGTCGCGGTGGCGCCAGCGCGGTGGAGGCGGAAGCCGCCGCCGAAGCCATCGTGGAGTAAGAGACATGGCGAAGATCAAGATCAAGCAGATCGGTTCGCCGATCCGCCGCCCGGAAAGCCAGAAGAAGATTCTGATCGGTCTGGGTCTCGGCAAGATGCATCGCGTGGTCGAGGTGGAAGACACCGCCGAAGTCCGCGGCGCGCTGGCCAAGCTGCCGCACATGGTGGCAGTGGTCGACTGAGCCGAGGGTTCGGGCGAACGCAATCAGAAGGCCCCGGTGGAAACGCCGGGGCTTTTTGTTTGGCGATCTTTTCGTCTCGCGTGGCCCACCCCCAACCCCTCCCGCAAGCGGGAGGGGCGCGAGATTTGCAGGGGTGACAAGCGCAGCCGCTTCGCCTATGCGCCCCCATTCCATCAAGCGCGACTCAAAGCGAAAGCGAGTGCAAGACATGACCAAGCTGAACGATCTTCGTGACAACAATGGTGCCCGCAAGGGCCGGATGCGCGTCGGACGCGGCATCGGTTCGGGCAAGGGCAAGACCGCCGGCCGCGGCCAGAAGGGCGCAAAGGCGCGTTCGGGCGTTTCGATCGCCGGATTCGAAGGCGGCCAGATGCCGCTGCACATGCGCCTGCCGAAGCGCGGCTTCAACAACATCTTCGCCAAGGACTATGCCGAGGTGAACCTGGGCCTGATCCAGAAGGCGATCGAGGCGGGCAAGCTCGATGCCGGTTCGGTGGTCGATCACGCCGCGCTCAAGGGCGCGGGCCTGGCCCGTGGCGGCAAGGACGGCGTGCGCCTGCTGGGCAAGGGCGAGTTCTCCGCCAAGGTCAGCTTCAAAGTGGCCGGCGTCAGCAAGGGCGCCAAGGAAGCCGTCGAAAAGGCCGGCGGTTCGGTCGAAGTGATCGTCAAGGCCGCTCCCGCCGCCTGATTTATCGCTTGTTTCGGGCGCGGGGGTTCTTGCATCCCCGCGCCCGCACTATATGGGCTTGCTCATATGGTAAGCGGGCCGGTTTTCAGTCCGGCGCCACAGCGAGGCTTGAAACCCGAAAATGGCATCACGCGCCGATAACATCGCCAGCAACCTCAACCTGGCCAACTTCTCGAAGGCGACCGAGCTCAAGAAGCGCATCTGGTTCACGATCGGCGCGCTGATCGTTTTCCGCTTCCTCAGCTTCGTGCCGCTGCCGGGGGTGAACCCGCTGATCCTGGAATCGCTCTACGACCAGACGCGGGGCGGCATCCTTGATATCTTCAACGCCTTCTCGGGCGGTTCGCTCCAGCGCATGAGCCTGATCGCGCTGGGCGTGATGCCCTACATCACGGCCTCGATCGTGGTGCAGCTGGCCGCGTCGCTGCACCCGGCACTGGCCGCGCTGAAGAAGGAAGGCGAAAGCGGGCGCAAGAAGCTGAACCAGTACACCCGCTATGGCGCGGTGTTCCTGACGGCGGTGCAGGGCTGGTTCCTCGCCTCGGGCCTGGAAGCCTATGGCGCGTCGAGCGGCCTGCAAGCGGTGGTCAATCCCGGCTACCTGTTCCGCGTCGGCGCGGTGGTCAGCCTGATCGGCGGCACCATGTTCCTGCTGTGGCTTGGCGAACAGATCACCAGCCGCGGGATCGGCAACGGCGTTTCGCTGATCATCATGGCCGGCATCGTCGCGCAGATGCCGAAGTTCATCTCGAACCTGTTCGAAGGTGGCCGTACCGGCTCGATCTCGCCCTTCGTGATCGCGGGCGTCACCGTGATGATCCTCGCGCTCGTGGTGATGATCTGCTTCATGGAGCGCGCCACCCGGCGCCTGCTGATCCAGTATCCCAAGCGTGCGACGCAGCGCGGCATGATGAATGCCGATCGCAGCCACCTGCCGCTGAAGATCAACACCGCCGGCGTCATCCCGCCGATCTTCGCCAGCTCGCTGCTGCTGCTGCCGCTGACCATCACGCAGTTCGCCGGCAACGCGCTGAAGCCGGATTCGGTGATGGGCAAGGTGGTGATCGCGCTGAACCAGTACCTTGGCCATGGCAAGCCGCTGTACATGCTGCTCTATGCGCTGGGCATCATCTTCTTCAGCTTCTTCTACACCGCCGTGGTGTTCAATCCCGAGGAAACCGCCGACAACCTGAAGCGCAACGGCGGCTTCATCCCCGGCATCCGCCCGGGCAAGAACACCGCGAACTACCTCGATTACGTGCTGACCCGCATCACCGTGCTGGGCGCCGCCTATATTACCATCGTCTGTGTTGTGCCCGAATACATCATGGCCGAAACGGGCATGGGCACGTTGTTCTTTGGCGGCACGAGCCTGCTGATCGTGGTCAACGTGACCGTGGACACGATCACGCAGATCCAGTCGCACCTGCTGGCGCACCAGTATGGCGACCTGATCAAGAAGGCCAAGCTGAAGGGACGCCTGCGCTGAGCAGCCTCGGCTGCTCGGAGAGGTGCAGAAAAGGGGGAATGCCGAAGTGAACATCATCCTGCTGGGGCCGCCGGGAGCGGGCAAGGGCACGCAAGCGCAGCGTCTGGTCGAGCGCCATGGCATGAAGCAGCTTTCGACCGGCGACATGCTGCGCGCGGCGGTCAAGGCCGGCACACCGGTGGGGCTGAAGGCCAAGGCCGTGATGGAAGCCGGCGAGCTGGTGTCCGACGAGATCGTCTCCGCGCTGATCGGCGACGAGCTGGATGCGATGCCGGCGGGGCAGGGCGCCATCTTCGACGGCTATCCGCGCACCGCGCCGCAGGCGGAATCGCTGGATGCCATCCTTGCCAGCCGGGGCCGCGCGCTGGATCACGTCATCGAACTGGAAGTGAACGAGGACGCGCTGGTCGAGCGCATCACCGGCCGTTACACCTGCGCCACGTGCGGCAAGGGCTATCACGACAAATTCGAGCAGCCCAAGGTCGCCGGCACCTGCGACAAGTGCGGCGGGCACGAGTTCAAGCGCCGCCCCGACGACAACGAGGAAACCGTCCGCACGCGCATGGCCGAATACCGCGCCAAGACCGCGCCGATCCTGCCGATCTATGAGGCGCGCGGCATCGTTTCGCGCGTGGACGGCATGGCCGAGATGGACGCGGTGACGGCCGCTATTGAGGCGATTCTCAAGAACGGATAAACAGCGCTGACGGGACTAGGCTGAAAGGCAAGCCAAGGGGGGCGCCTGTGCGGAATACGGTTCTGGTAGGCGCCTTGCTGGCGGGCATGATCGCCATACCCGCGGCGGCCGAAGTGACGGCGCAGTCCGATGTCGGCTTCGTGGTTCGCGAAGTGGCAGACGTCTCCGCCACGCCGGCCGAAACGTGGCGCGCGATGACCACGCCCGGCGCCTGGTGGTCTTCGGCCCACACCTTTTCCGGCAGCGGGGCCAACCTGTCGCTCAGCCCGACCGTGGGCGGCTGCTTCTGCGAGCGCTTCCCGCCGCCGAAGGGCGCACCGGCCACGCAGCCGGCGGGCGGCGTGCAGCACATGCGCGTGATCTACGTCGAACCGAACCGCGTGCTGCGGCTGAGCGGCGCGCTGGGGCCGCTCCAGTCGGAAGCGCTGGCCGGCACGCTGACGATGGCCCTGCGCGCGACCGACACGGGCACGCACATCACCTGGGAATATGTCGTCGGCGGGTACATGCGCTACAAGGTCGACCAGATCGCGCCGGCGGTGGACCGGATGCTGGCGGAACAGATCTCGCTGCTGGCCGCGCATATCGCCAAAACGTCCGCGCCGGCTTCTGCAGCACCCGCCACTCCCGCACCGGCTACCCCCAAGCCGGGCAAGTCGCCCGCCGCGCCGCCGACCAAGGCCACTTCGCCGGCTGCCTCTCCGGCCACCGCGCCGGGCGGGGACGACGCGGCCAACGATGCCGCCAGGGCGGCTTTCGATGCCGCGCTCAAGAAGACGCCCCCGAAGCGCCAAGGCGCGCAGCCCCGGCGGTGAGCCTCTTGCGCGCGCGCTCTTTTGCCCGCGCGAAAAACGGCTAATCTCCCGGAAACAAAAGCGCGACTCGGGATGTCCGGGGACAGGCGCGTCACGGGCCGCAGGCGTGTTCCGAAGCCAGGCGATCAAGTCTGGCGCATGGGGAGAAGACCGTGGCCGTTTCCGATCATGTTGACCTGCCGACCTTCATGGAAGGCGTCAAGAAGCGCAACCCTTACCAGCCGGAGTTCGTTCAGGCGGTGCAGGAGGTTGCCGAGGACATTTTCGATTTCATCGCCGACAAGGAAGAATACCACGCGCAGCAGATCCTGCGACGGATCGCGGAGCCGGACCGGGTGGTCTCGTTCCGCGTGTGCTGGGAAGACGACAACGGCAACGTCCGCGTGCAGCGGGGCTGGCGCGTGCAAAACAACAACGCGATCGGGCCCTACAAGGGCGGCATCCGCTTCCATCCTTCCGTGACCGAATCCGTCCTGAAGTTCCTGGCCTTCGAGCAGACCTTCAAGAATGCCCTGACTGGTCTGCCGATGGGCGGCGGCAAGGGGGGATCGAACTTCAACCCCAAGGGCAAGAGCGTGCGCGAGATCATGCGCTTCTGCCAGAGCTTCATGACCGAACTCTATCGCCACATTGGCGCCGACGTGGACGTGCCGGCGGGCGACATCGGCGTGGGCGGGCGCGAGATCGGCTTCATGTTCGGCCAGTACAAGCGGATCACCAACAACTTTACCGGCGTGCTGACCGGCAAGGGGCTGGAATGGGGCGGATCGTTGATCCGCACCGAGGCGACCGGCTATGGCGCGGTCTATTTCCTGGCCAACATGCTGGCGACCAGGGGCGAGGATCTTGTCGGCAAGACGGCGGTGATCTCGGGATCGGGCAATGTCGCCACCCACGCGGCGGAAAAGATCGTCCAGCTCGGCGGCAAGGTGCTGACGCTGTCGGATTCGGGGGGCTTCATCCACGATCCGGACGGGATCACCCAGGAAAAGATCAACTGGGTCAAGACGCACAAGACTCACCGCCGGGGCCGCATCCAGGACTATGTGGAGGCGTTCCCGGCCGCGACGTTCCACGAGGGCAAGACGCCGTGGGGCGTGCCGTGCGACGTCGCGCTGCCCTGCGCCACGCAGAACGAACTGCTGGGCGAGGACGCGAAGACGCTGATCGGCAACGGCTGTCGCGCGGTTTCGGAAGGGGCCAACATGCCGACCGACCTTGACGGCGTGCACGTGTTCAAGGCGGCGAAAATCCTCTACGCCCCGGGCAAGGCGTCCAACGCGGGCGGCGTGGCGGTTTCGGGGCTTGAAATGAGCCAGAATTCGGAACGCCGCGCGTGGAAGGAAGACGAGCTTCAGCAGATGCTGAAGGACATCATGGCCGGCATTCACAGCTCTTGCCTTGCCTATGGCGATCAGGGCGGCGGTTATATCGACTATGTGAAGGGCGCGAACATCGCCGGCTTCAAGAAAGTGGCCGATGCGATGCTGGCGTTCGGCGTGGTCTGAAGCGGAACGGGCGGCGTCGCGTGGCGATGCCGCCTTTCCTTCGGGTGCGTCAAACAGGCGGGGTGGTCAGGAAGCCGAAACCCAGCCGCTCTGCTCCTTCTTGAGCACCACTACGAACTGCTGCGTGATCGGCGCGCTCGATCCCGGCGGGGTGGAGGTCACCTGCACGGTGCAGGCATAGGCGCCGTCCGGGCTGTTGGCGGCGTTGCACGGGCCGCTGGAGGCGACAGTCGCGCGCGCGGCGGCCGTGATCAGCGCTTCGCGGGCATGGGCTTCCAGCGACGGCGGCAGTCCTGCAACCATCTGTTCACGCGCTACCTTCTCGACATCGGCCGAAGCCGGCCCGCCGAACAGGCTGCAGGCGGCGAGCAGCAGCGCGGTGGCTATAAGGATAACGCGTATCAAGTCATGCCTCCCACCGGTATTCCGTTTTCCCGTTCCCCGTCACGGGCGCTGTCGCGAAACCGCACTCCGACGCGAAAGGGCCGTGCCGGAAGCGGTGCAGCCTTCCGACTCGCGCCCGGGGAACGGTGTCCGGATCATAGGCCGGAACGGACCTTGTGATTGTAAAAGCTTGTAAATTGGGATCTCACATGGTCGGACCGGGGGCCCGCGACCGCAGGGTGACCGGCTTCCTTTGACCTCGGACCCGGTCTTGGCTATGATGCATATCACAGCAGCTTCGCGTGGTGGCATGATCGTGTCGTGCCTTGTTCCGCGTGCGCAGCTTTCTGTTGACGCGGCTTGCGAATCCGCCTAAGCGCGCCTTTCACTCGATTTCAGGGAGACGTCCGGCAAGCGCGAACAAGACTGCGCTGTCCGGGCTTTTTGCCGTTGAGCGGGTGAAACGCGATGAGATGGGGGTTGTGGCCGGATCGGCCCCTCCCCTGTGGAGCAGGAGAAACAAGTGGCTCGTATTGCCGGGGTCAACATC
>MEGD01000045.1 GCA_001725355.1 Novosphingobium sp. SCN 66-18 | reverse complement strand
CTGCTGCCCGCTGGGATGAACTCATGCCGTGGAATTGGCAGCCAGATCACCAACCGGTCGCCGAAGCCGCCTGAGCCGCGGCCTTCAGCCCACGCTTACCCTGAAGCAGCGGCTCGCTCGGAACAAAGTAGGGTGTCGAAATCACCACCCGTTCTCTGGCCGAGTGGATGAGCGCGACAAAGAGCTCGTCAATCCCGCCCGCCTCGAGGTCGGGACCACTCGGCAAGACCTGGGCGAGACTCGTACCGACCTCTTCCTGAGCAGGATAAAGCACGGTTTCGGCAAGCTCCGTCTCGGTTTCGAGGTACCAGTCCGCCACGAATACCGCCTGCAGTTCGCCGACGACGGGCCCCCGGACGCGAACCATCAATTCGTGATTTGGCCAACCAAAGCCATGCTCGGCATCGATGACGTTCTGGGACCCTGTATAGCCGATGCGACCATCGATCACGACGATCTTGCGATGGTTGCGAAGATCGATCCGGGTCGTCCGCCCTAGCACGCGGATCGGCAGGATACGGTGCACCTCAATCCCGCGGGGTCGCAGCCGCGCCACTATGGCGTGAGCCCATTGCCGCGAGCCGACGGCATCGATTAGCAGGCGGCAGGTCACTCCGCGCGCCGCGGCCCTGACCAGCGCCGACATGATCCGATCCCCCGTCCCATCCGTCGAGAAGATATAGAACAGCAGGTGGACCTGATCCCGCGCGCCATCGATGTCCTTGACGAGCCTGTTGATGGTGTCGTCATAATCGGTCAGGAAATCGACAGCATTGCCCTCGAGCAGCGGCATCCTGCCGATGCCCCTGATCAAGGCGACCGCGGACGCTTGCGCCGGCAACAGCTCAGGTGGCCGGGCGGCGCATTCAATCCGCGCGATGGCCCTTTCGATGACCGGCCCCAGCTGCGCGACCCGCTGTCGGCGCCAGCGGGGATGAACCGGGCGGCCGATGGCGAGATAGAGGGCCAGCGCAACCCAGGGAGCGACGAAGAAGAGAAGCAGCCAACTTTGTGTCGCCGTCGGCGAACGTCTGAAGGGAACGATGACGAGCGCTCCAAGGCGAATGGCCCAGGTTGCTGCGAGGAGCAACCACTCCCAAAGGTGGCCAGTCACGACTCCTTCCGCGAGCAGGCGCGCAGCATTACGGTCCCAGCCGGGCAGAGCGCTCCCGGCCCGCGCCGATGCTTTCGCCGTTCAGCTTCCTTGCCGCGCGAGACGGCCCTAAGCTCAAGTGGCAGAGTGCCGCAGCGCTCAGCCTTCCAGCAAAGCACGAAGCATCCACGCGTTCTTCTCATGAGCGCCAATGCGCTGCGTTAGAAGGTCCGCGGTCGCTTCGTCGTTCGCGGAGTCAGCGGTGGGAAAGAGCTTGCGCGCCGTGCGAGCCGTGGTCTCATGCCCTTCCGCCAGGATACGGATCATTTCCTCTGCTTTCGGTGGCAGCTCTGGCGCGTCAGGCAGCGAGCTCAGCGAGCCGAACTGCGCATAGGACCCGGGAGCGGGACAGCCCAGCGCTCTTATTCTTTCGGCGATGGGATCGACTGCGTTCCACAGCTCGGTGTATTGCGTCATGAACATCGCATGGAGGCTGTTGAACATCGGCCCGGTGACGTTCCAGTGGAAGTTGTGAGTGGTGAGATACAACGTGTAAGTGTCCGCCAGCAGATGCCCAAGCCCATCGACGATGGCGGCTTGGTCTTCAGGGCTAATCCCGATGTTCCTCGTCACAGTTTGCGCGTCTTGCATAGTGGTCTCCAAAGATGATGCAGGCACCGATGGGCGGCGAGCGTAGCTCGGGGGGCCGAGCGATCTCACCCATGCCCGTGATGCCGGTCCCTGTGTTGGGCTGCTCCAAGTGCGAGCCCGCTTTCCGGCATGGGCAATGCGGCGCAGATGGAGAAGTTCCCGGCAGGAGTTTAGTCTTCAACGATCCTGTAGGACTTGACCTAGATCAGACATTTCGCATCGCGGGGCCTAGCCTGGCCTCGTGTCCAGACATCTTGCCGCGGGCGTCGATCAGGTCGTGCGATCGGCGATCCCACGCTTGCCGCAAGCTAGGAAGCGTGGCGCGCAATCTCGGGCACTCCGAATTTTTTAAGCGCCTGACATTGCTCAGCGCCGGACGCGGTGCCGTCACTAATTCTTCACGCGCGGGGGAGCCTCAACCGCCGGGTTATCACCCCGGCGCTTAGAAGAAAGGACCCAACCCATGTCTATCTTCAAGACTGATGACAAGACGCGCACCGACGACAAGATCCAGAAGGATGTCGAGAGTGAAATCAAATATGATCCCTCGATCGTGCACGATGAGAACATCGCGGTTAAAGTGAAGGATGGCGTCGTCACTCTGACGGGGGTGACGAACACCTACATGGATTCCTACTACGCCGAGAAGGCAACGAAACGTGTCGCCGGCGTCAGGGCGGTCGCGAACGACATTGAGGTCAAGCTGTCGAGCGACCGTCTCGACCCGGAAATCGCGGAGGATGCGGTCAAAGCCATCCAGCGCGAACTCCCCTACTGCGCGGACAAGGTGAAGGCGACCGTCAAGAACGGGCTCATCACCCTCGAGGGCGAAGTGGAATGGAACTTCCAGAAGGAATGGGCAGCGCGCGGCGTGCGATCGATCAGGGGCGTGAAAGGCGTCACCAACCTCATCCGGGTAAAGCCGCGGGTCAGCCCGACCGAGGTCAAAAGGAAGATCGAGGACGCGCTTGTCCGCAGCGCCCAAGTGGATGCGCAGCACATCACCGTTGAGACCGACGGCGGAAAGATCACGCTCAAGGGCACCGTGAAATCGTGGGCCGAGCGGCGCGAAGCCGAACGCTCGGCCTGGGCCGCGCCCGGGGTGACGAGCGTCGATAATCACATCACGATCGTGCCCTAGGCGAGAGGGGGACTCGTCGCTTCCAGGACGGCGAGCCCCCTCTCCAGCCTCCGCGAGACGAGGTCATGCTTGTCGCCGAGGGTTGTAACCCGGCGTGTTGCCTTGGGAGGGCGCCATATCGCCGCTTGCAGCTAGCGACGGGCCAATATGCGGCTCACCTCAAACCGCGTGCCGCCGCCTTGGGCTGCTCCGCCATTACACAACTCGACGATCATTCGTGCCTCGATCACCCGAGCAAGCTTGTCGCTGGACCTCGGCTGATCCATCAGCCGCACGCCGGGGCCGCGGAACAGTTGACGGTAGAGACGCCAGTAATGCCGCCATTCTGAGCTGCCCTCCCCGGTGGTGACGGTCACATGTCCCGACTTGATCGGCATGTAGGCGACGCTTCTCTGCAGCCGCGCCTCTCGAAGGACAAAACAGCTTTCGCCTCTCTCGGCGGCAAGTTCGGCAGAGCGCCTGAGCATCATGTTACGGACGGTGTCGCTGCTCCAGCTGTTGGGCGCCAAACCGCGGAACTCGAAGGTCCGCGGTCCTTGTGCCTCGATCTCGACGATCGGCAATCCGCCGCGCGCGGCGGGGGCGGCAATAGCGACTTGCGCAGCGGCGACGGCCGAAAGGAAAAGCACTGTTCGCATCGCCCTCTCCTGCCGAGGTGGTCGCATAGCTATCCTGTGTTGCTGCGCGCGCCCTGACATGAGTCAGCAAACGCCGGCGCGCCGTCATCGCTCCACTCGCTGCAGAGGAACGCGATCAGCCAGTCGAGCTCTCTCAGGCAGCAAGCCGCGGGCCCACCAGCTCATAGGTATGTCGGCCGATCACGCGCTCCTCATCAGTGGGAACGACCTCGACGCGGATTGGACTCTCGGCATCTGAAACCACCGCCGAGCCTTCAGCATTAGCCTTCTCGTCGAGAGTGACACCCATCCACTCCATCCGCCGGCAGATCCGTTCACGGAGCGCGGGGACGTTCTCCCCGATGCCGCCGGTGAAAACCAGCCGGTCCAATCCGCCGAGTGTGGCCGCCAGCGCTGCGATGTGACGCACCACGTGGAAGGCGAACAGGTCGAGCGCTTTCCGAGCCTCCGGCGCTTCGGAGGCAAGCAGGGTCCGCGCATCCGCCGCGATGCCGGACACGCCAAGCATCCCACACTCGTTGTAGAGGAAGTGCTCCAGCTCATCGACCGTGAAGCGTTTCTTGCGAAGCAGCCACAGGAGAATGCCCGGGTCGATCGCACCGGGACGAGTCGCCATCACCAGTCCCCCCAGCGCGGAAAAGCCCATGGTCGTATCGACGCTCTTCAGCCCGTGCATGGCGCAAAGGCTGGCTCCTTGTCCAAGGTGTGCGACAATGATGCGGTCGCGCTCGGCACCGTCGCTCCGACTTGAAAGGGCTTCCGCCACGGCTTCATAGGAAAGGCCGTGGAAGCCGAAGCGGCGCACGCCCTCATATTCCGATGCTCGCGGAACTGCGTAGCGAAGCGCCGGCAGATCAATCGTGCTGTGGAAGGCGGTATCGAAGCAGGCGACCTGAGGGGTTCTGGGAAAGCGTTCACGCAACAGTTTGATGGGCAGGAGGCAGGCCAGCTGCCCCGGCGCCAGGACGGCCAGCTCGGCGAGCTCTTCGAGCACTTCCTCGTCGACCAGGACCGGATCGATGAACCGCGAGCCGCCATGCAGGACCAGATGCCCGATCCCACGCAACGGCGTCGACAGATGATGCTGGATCCAGTCGAGCAGCCGGAGAATGAGCGTTTCGTGCGCAGCAGGCTGCCACTGGTCCCTCGCTACACGCGTGCCGAGCGGGCCATCCACCTTCAATTGCGGGAAACCCTGGAACTCGTCGAGCGAGCCGCGCAGCAGCTCCTGCAGTTCGGGCCGCGTCCGAAAGAGCGCGAACTTGATGTTCGAGGAGCCGATGTTGAGCGCCAGGATCATCGCATCGATCTACCCTGCGGCGTTTGCCATCACCTTAACGCCTGGTCGACCGCGCCCGGCTGCCGCTTCTGTTGCCGCGTTCGCTTGAATGTGCCTCACCAACTTCGCTGACGCAAAACCGTCAAGCCCCAAACATAGCTCCCATTTCCGCCCACGAGCTGACACAGGTCAGCGCCCCTGCAGGAACAATGACTAGCCTTGGCCGAGCTACGTCCGCTTCGGAAGGCACCTGTCACTGTCTTGCCGGCAGCGAACCCGAAGGCTTTGGAGCTGCTTAATGCGCCGAACACGCGCCCTCCCTCATCGCCGAGCCTGTCGCGCCCGGCGCTGCGCGAGCTATCCGCACGACATGAGCCAACCTTGAGGCGCACCTCTCAATTATGGAGCGGTTTAGGGCACCTGATGCCGAATGTGGTGTTTGATCAGCGTCTGGCTGTGCCTTCGCGCAAAGGCACACGCACAGATCAAGAATCGATAAGGAGCTAGCGATGAATCTTGAAAAGTTCACCGATCGCGCCAAGGGCTTCCTTCAATCGGCCCAAACCGTTGCGATCCGAATGAATCATCAGCGGATCGCCCCCGAGCATCTGCTGAAGGCGCTGCTTGAAGACGAACAGGGCATGGCGTCGGGGCTCATCCAAGCGTCGGGTGGCGATGCCAGGGCGGCGCTGCGTGAAACGGATATCGCGCTTGGCAAGCACCCGCAGGTTTCGGGCGGGGGCGCGCAGCAACCGCCCGGGCTCGACAACGATGCCGTCCGGGTCCTCGATCAGGCTGAGCAGATCGCTCAAAAGGCGGGCGACAGCTACGTCACCGTGGAGCGGCTGCTCCTGGCGCTCACGCTTGCCTCCACCACTGCGGCCGGCAAGGCGCTCGCGAGTGCCGGATTGAAGGCCGATGCTCTGAACGCCGCCATCGAGCAGCTGCGCGGCGGTCGTACCGCCGATACGCCGGGCGCCGAGGATCGGTATGATGCCCTCAAGAAGTTCGCGCGCGACCTCACCCAGGCTGCGCGTGGCGGCAAACTCGACCCGGTCATCGGTCGAGACGAGGAGATTCGGCGCACTGTCCAGATCCTCGCTCGCCGCACGAAGAACAACCCGGTGCTGATCGGCGATCCCGGTGTGGGGAAGACGGCAATCGCGGAAGGCCTCGCGCTGCGGATCGCCAACGGCGACGTCCCGGATTCGCTGAAGGATCGCCGGCTGATGGCGCTCGACATGGGCGCGCTTATCGCGGGCGCCAAACATCGCGGCGAATTCGAGGAGCGACTGAAGGGCGTGCTCGACGAGGTAAAGCAAGCCAAAGGCGAGGTCATCCTGTTCATCGACGAGATGCACACGCTGGTCGGCGCTGGCAAGGGCGAAGGCGCTATGGATGCCTCCAACCTCCTGAAGCCGGCGCTCGCTCGGGGCGAGCTGCATTGCATCGGCGCGACCACGCTCGATGAATATCGCAAGCACGTCGAGAAGGATGCGGCTTTGCAGCGGCGTTTCCAACCGGTGTTCGTGGGCGAGCCGACGGTCGAGGACACGATCTCGATCCTGCGCGGTCTCAAGGAGAAGTATGAGTTGCACCACGGCGTGCGGATCACGGACGGGGCGATCGTCGCGTCCGCCACGCTCTCCCATCGCTACATCAGCGATCGATTCCTGCCCGACAAGGCCATCGACCTGATGGACGAGGCGGCAAGCCGCATCCGCATGGAAGTCGAATCCAAGCCCGAGGAGATCGAAATCCTCGATCGCCGCGTCATTCAGATGAAGATCGAGCGCGAGGCGCTCAAGAAGGAGAGCGACGCGGCATCTAAGGACCGGCTGAGCCATCTCGAGCACGAGCTGGCGCAGCTCGAGCAGCAGGCCGCAGAGCTGACCCAGCGGTGGCAGGCCGAGCGCGAGAAGATCCAGTCGGAAGCGAAGCTCAAGGAGCAGCTCGACCAGGCCCGTCTGGAGCTCGATCAGGCGCAGCGGTCGGGCGATCTCGCGAAGGCCGGCGAGCTTGCCTACGGCCGCATCCCGCAACTCGAAAAGCAGCTCGAGGAGGCTCAGGCGGCCAGTCAGGGCGCGATGCTGCGCGAGGAAGTGACCGCCGAGGATATTGCCGCGGTGGTATCGCGCTGGACGGGTATTCCGGTCGACAAGATGCTCGAAGGCGAGCGCGAGAAGTTGCTCCACATGGAGGACGAGATCGGGAAGCGCGTAATTGGCCAGGAGCAGGCGGTGCAAGCCGTGTCGCGCGCGATCCGCCGCGCCCGCGCCGGGCTGCAGGATCCGAACAGACCGATGGGCTCGTTCCTGTTCCTCGGTCCGACGGGCGTCGGCAAGACCGAGCTCACCAAGTCCCTGGCCGAGTTCCTGTTCGACGATTCGCAGGCGATGGTCCGAATCGACATGTCCGAGTTCATGGAGAAGCACTCGGTCGCGCGCCTGATCGGCGCACCGCCCGGCTATGTCGGCTACGAGGAAGGCGGCGTGCTGACAGAGGCGGTTCGCCGGCGGCCCTACCAGGTGGTGCTGTTCGACGAGGTGGAAAAGGCGCACAACGACGTCTTCAACGTGCTGCTTCAGGTTCTCGATGACGGCCGGCTAACCGATGGCCAGGGACATACGGTCGATTTCGCCAACACTATCATCATCCTCACCTCGAACCTCGGCAGCCAGTTCCTTTCGAATCTCACCGATGACCAGCAGGTCGAGTCCGTCGAGCCGCAGGTGATGGAGATCGTTCGTGCCCATTTCCGGCCGGAGTTCCTGAACCGGCTTGACGAGATCATCCTGTTCCACCGCCTCAGCCAGGAGCACATGGCGCCGATCGTCGACATTCAGGTCGCGAGGATCCAGAGCCTGCTCAAGGATCGCAAGGTCCGGCTCGAGCTGACCGATGGAGCGCGGGCATGGCTCGGCCGCGTCGGGTATGATCCCGTCTACGGGGCGAGGCCGCTGAAGCGAGCCATTCAGAGGTACCTGCAGGACCCACTGTCGGAGCTTCTTCTGCGCGGCGTGGTGCCTGATGGATCGACCGTCAGGGTCGAAGAGGCGGATGGTGAGCTCAGATTGGTGCCTCAGAACGGCCAGGCAGCCGAACAACCGCAAGCTCAGGCGGCCTGACCACACAGGGTCATGGCAGCCCAGCGCTGCCATGACCCTTTGAGGGATCCGGCCTTCCCCAGGAGAGCAAAATGCCCGTTCAGCGAAAAATCATTTGTCCGCACTGCGATGCGATCAACAAGGTTCCTGGCGATCGCCCCGCCCAGAAGGCAAGTTGCGGCCGCTGCCATCAGAAGCTGTTTTCGGGTGGGCCGGTCGAGCTTGAAGGGCCGCGGTTCCACAAGCACCTGGCGAACTCGGACGTGCCGCTGATCGTGGACTTTTGGGCGCCGTGGTGCGGGCCCTGCCGGAGCATGGCGCCGACATTCGACCGCGCAGCTCAAATGCTGGAACCGCATGCACGGTTCGTCAACGTGGATGCGAACGCCGCGCTGGCGAACGAATTTGGCGTTCAGGGTATACCGGCCTTGTTCGCCTTCCAGGGCGGCAAGGTCGCTTTTCGGCACTCCGGCATAGCGGATCTCGGAATGCTACGAGGCTGGGTCGATCGCCTCGCGGCTTCCTCTTCTGGGCCGCACGCGAGGGCGTGACACCAACAGCAGAAGCGGCGAGATTGGAAGGCCTCCTCTGAGGCAAGTTCTTCGGCCCTGCCATCAAGCCTGGCTGCCGAGGCGGCCATGAGGTCGCCTCGGCGGCTTCAGCCGGGCAGATAGTTGCCCCAGCCCCGGTCACGGAACGTCGCCATGGCGCCCACCCATGCCAGCACGGCGGCAAGAATGTGAGTGCGGAAGGCCGCCGGAATATCGAATCCGAAGCCTAGAACCGCCGGCGCGATCAGGGCCCATAGTCCAAGCACGAGCAGCGCCAGCGGGGTCCAGGTGGCGGGTCCGACGGAGTTCGCGGCCCCCACGAGAAGGAAAAGCGCGGACAGCGCCCAAACGCTCCCAGTCGCAATGCCATGTTCAGCGAACGCGAACAGCCACGGAGTGAAGAAAAGACCCATAGCGACGAGAACCGTACCGATCTGCACCGCCCGGGCCTTCGGTGAGGCATTGTCAGGCATGAACGTCCTCCATCTGCTTTAGTGCGGGATAATTGCCGCAGCACAGCGCATGCGGTCCGGTCGGCCAGCAGCAGAGAGGCGGTATCGGCTGGAGCTCGAAGGCTTGCTTCGTGGCTGGCGCGCGGCTCGACGAGCGCGGTGGGTCCCTCGTTTCGTACGTGAGGCCCAGACGCTCGCAGTACCGCACGGCAGCGTCGCGATCTGCAAATCGCAGTTCGACCTGGGTGAGCGGATCGCGACTCCCCGTCCAGCCCATCAGCGGATCAATGACAGGCTTTTCGCGCGGACGGAAGCGCAGCCGCCACTCGCCGCGCCGAGCCCGCCCGCCCTGGTTCGTTGCGAGCGGGAACGGCTCGATGATCGCGACGGCATCGTTAGGCAGAGAACTCGCATAGCGCCCCAACGAACGGTCGAGCGATGCTCCTTTTGCGGCGGCCTGGTTGTCGTTGGCGCCCATCAGCGCCTGCCGCTCTACCCCCTTCTGCTCGGCGGCGCATGAAAGGGGCTGGCAATCCGCTATGCGTTCAACTTGCATATCCCAATCCTCCTCCGACACGGCTTTGCCGCCGCGCCGATGCGGGACGGCGAGCGGCAAAGCGCTTTCGAGACTTAAGCAGCCGCGTTTTCGGTCGCGCGCTGCTTTCCCGATCCAGCCGGGTTGCTGGCGATCTCGATCTTGCGGGGCTTCATGGCTTCCGGGACCTCGCGCTGCAGCGTGATGGTGAGGAGGCCATTCGCGAACTCGGCCGTCTTGACCTGCACGAAGTCAGCGAGCTGGAAGCGCCGCTCGAAGGAGCGTCGCGCGATGCCGCGGTGGATGAATTTGTCGGGCTTTTCGTCCTCGGCCTTCTTGCCCGAGATCGTCATCAGATTCTGCTGAGCGACGATCTCGATTTCGTCAGGGCGGAAGCCCGCCACGGCCAGCGTGATCCGGCAAGAATCCTCGTCGAGCCGTTCGATGTCATAGGGAGGGTATCCGTCGTCGGAATTCGAACCGGCACTGTTCATGAAGTCGAACAGGCGGTCGAAGCCCACTGTGGAGCGCCGGTAGGGCGCCAGATCCAAATAGTTCGTAGTCCTCATAGCCAAATCCTCCATTGAGCAATTTGGGCATGAGAGGGGTCGGAATAGAGAGCCGACGCCCTCTTGTCCCAGCCGGACCCATTGTGGCGTCCAGCTAGCAAAAATGTAGGCAGACGACCTCCGAGTTCAAGACGAAAAGGGGCGTTCAAGCACTGAAAATCTTGCTGAAAAATGGTCGCCCCGTGGCGCGATTTCCCCTGGGGACCAATCCTGCCGAGGGTCGCCACTCTTACCTCTTTTCCGCCGTGTCTCCTCCGATTGCCCCAGAGAGCACCAGCGCATCCCTCGACCGTCTGAGATAAGTCAGAGCGGGGCAGCGCCAACCGGACGATGAGGAGATCAGAGACGTGCCTGTGCACGCCTCGCGAGCAATCCGATTCGGATACGAAAGGAGAGACTGCGTGGCCATTCGTGATTTGATTCCGTGGGGGCGACAGCAAGATCGCAGCGAGATCGTGTCGGGCGATCAACCATCGACCCATCCCTTCCTTGCGCTTCACCGCGAGATGAACCGTGTCTTCGACGACGTCTTTCGGTCCATGAACCTTCCGGCCTTTGGCGGCGCAAGCGGCAGCCTCAGCTGGCCCAAGCTCGAGCTCAGCGAGACTGACAAGGAGGTCCGCATTGCCGCTGAACTGCCCGGGCTCGATGAGAAGGACGTCGAGGTTTCCGTTGAGGAGGGCGTCCTGACCGTGCGCGGGGAAAAGAAGTCGGAAACCGAAGACAAGGAGCGTGGCTATTCGGAACGCTCCTACGGGCGCTTCGAACGCCAGATCGGCCTGCCCGCCGGCGTCGAGCAGGACAAGGCGACCGCCACCTTCAACAAGGGCGTGCTGACCATAACCTTGCCCAAATCCGCCGAGGTGATCGAGAGCACCCGCCGCATTCCGATCAACGCGAAATCGTAACCGTCCGGGTCGCCTCGATCGGTGGCGAGCGGGCGCCATAGACAGAGATCGGCCGCCACGTTGCTGACGGCCGATCGTTCTCGCCGGATCGTCTTACAAGGCTCCGCGCGCCGCTAGGCGTCACTTTCAGCGTGGGATGGGCTGTGTTCGAGAGACTTGGCCGAGCGAGCCTGACCGATCGAATCTCCGTGCCTGAGCCTGCCGGGTGAGAAGATCTTCTGCGGCGATGCGCGGCGCGCTGCCTTGGCGGTTTGGCTCCTGATAATGCTCGCCCGGTGACGCGCAAGTCCAGCGGGTCTCAAAAGTGCGCCGGCCGAAGGAAACTGCCGCTAGGGCATCCAGCTCGGCGGATCGCTCGCGGGAAACGATTCGATGCCGGCCTCCTCGACCGGATCAAGGCCACCGGGCGGCGCCGGCTCGTCGTCCGCCGTCTTGTTCTTAGGGTCCTTTTCAGTTCCGGCAGCGGCTCGCGGCTTATTCGCGTCGGCATCCACAGATTCGTCGTTTTCGGTCAACGTTTCCTCCTCACGATCGGCACAGTGCCACGGCGGAGCTCTGGGATCATGGCCGGTGCGCGGCGCCGCACGCCATAGATTTAGCCCGCCGAGCCGTTGAACATCCCCGAGCCAAGTTTGTTTCGGGAGTTTCAGACGAGCGACACTGCGACCTGAGCAGCGATCCATTTGGCTCTTCGGAAATGCAACTTACGCGAGAAATCGCAATGCCTGCCTGAGCTATGTCAGCGTCCATGCCAATCGAATCTTTATCCTCCTAGGCGATTATCCGGGCGGATCCTTCCGCACGTTTGGTCATCCGCGGCGGGCGCTGCTTTGGAGGACAAGAGTGTCGAAGACGCAGGAGCACGAAGTCGTCGATACCGTGCGGGTGCGCGAGGTCGTCGGGACGGTCTCGAACCTGCCATTGCTCGAGAGCATGGTGAGCGCGCTCACATCGGCAGGCTTCGACAACGCCGATATAGATTTGATGGCGAGCCCAGAAACGGTTCGCGCAAAATTGGGGCGGATCTACGCCGACCCTATCCAGCTGGCGGAAGTACCCGAACTGCCTCGTCGCAAACTCATCACCCCGGATGAGCGCGCGACGATCACCGGAGTGGTGTTCGGCACGCTGGTGGCGTTTGGAGCCCTTGGCGTGGGGCTGCCTCTCCTAGCCTCCGGCGGGGCGCTGGCGACGGCGATCGCCGGCAGCGCTGGCGGCGGACTGGCCGGCGCCGCGATCGCCGGAAAGGTTCGCAAGATCCTGACGAAAGATGCCGATCCCGACACTCTGGCATGGGACCTGCGCAACGGGGGCCTCGTCCTTTTTGTCCGGGTTCGCGATGAAGCGCGGGAAAAGAAGGCGCAGGAGATCATGCGCAAACATGGTGCGCTGAACGTTCATGTCCATGAGATTGAGATTCGCAAGACACTGGACGAGCTGCCCCTCGCCACGATCCAGCCCGACCCATGGCTGTAGCAGCAGTCCCCTACGCTGCTGCCCCCTACAGCAACAGACGTGCTGAGCGGGTCTGGGGCAGCGAATATCCCGAGAAGGCGCTCATTCCGGTCCTGTCCACAATCCTCAGGCCGTTCAAAGAGATTGACGCGAGCTCGCGCCGACGGAGCTCGCGCATGGAGCGGCTGATATGAGTGTCGGAGAGACCGAGCAGATCGGCGAGGTGGCGGCGCTGCAATGGGAAGTAGCACCAGCCATCGCTTGCCATGCCAAGAGCCTGGAGACGGTCGAACAGCTCCAACAAGAAGTACGCAAGGCGTTCCGGCGCGGTCATTCTGGATATCAGCGCCAGCCGCGCATCGGCCCGCCGTTCGTCTTCGAGCAGAGCAAGCACCATCGCTCCGGTCAGAGCGCCAAACTCAGCGTACAGATCGTCGAGCGTGCGGCCGGAAAGCACACACAAGGTCACAGGAGTCAGGCTCTCGACCCCGCTGTCCGACGCGCCCAGTACCAGCTGCTGCAAGCCGATGGTGCTGCCGGGAAGCAGAATGTCGACGATTTGCCGCTGCCCGGTTTCGGTCAGGCGATAGCGAAAGGCCCAGCCCGAATAGAGCGTATAGAGCCCTCCTTCGAACTGGCCCGGTCGGATGATGGTGTGGCGTGCAGGCAGATCGATCTGGCCCGACTTGAGGTTACGGACAAAGGCAAGCTCGGGAAGCGTGAACTGTTTGAAGCGCGCCATCCGCCTCAGGGCACATTCGTCACATGGCACAAAGTTCATCGGCACACCCGTCCTTGAGGTCGATGCGCGCTAGCAGGTAAGGAGACATATGTCACATCACGGGCAGAAATGCAGCCCTCCTTTGGTGGCAGCAGCTGACCGGCTAGTCGCGCGCGAGAGGATAGCGCGGCTGGCCGACATGCAGACGCGCGGGAGTTGAAGCAATGGTCCAGCATGGTGGAGCAGTCTCGGCGGCGAACGATATGGCCGAAACGGACGAATTGGCAGGCCCAACTCGCCTCAGCTGGCAATGGACAGTAGCGCGGGGTGTTCTGACGCTCATCCTGGGCGTGGTGAGCTTGCTCTTCCCGATAAGCGCGCTCTTCGCTTTCACCCTGGTCTTTGCCGGCTATTCGTTCATCGACGGCATCCTCGCGCTCGTGACGGGCCTCACGGCTGACAGGAAGAAGGGCGGGCGCTGGTGGAGCCTCATCCTTCGCGGCGTCTTCGGCATCGTCATCGGCGCACTCTTTGTCCTGTGGCCCTTCCCGATGACGGTAAGCTACGCCGTGGTGTCGACGATCCTCCTGGCCGCCTGGGCGTTCCTGGGCGGAATAGCCGAGCTTTCGGCCGCGATCCGGCTTCGCAAGGAGATCAACGGTGAATGGCTGCTCGCGACCTCCGGAATTCTTCTGATTCTCATCGGCGCCGCTATTCCGGTGCTTTGGATATTGCAGCCCGCTGCCACGCTGGTGTCGTACGCCTGGATGCTGGGCATCGCCTTCATCATGATCGGGACCTTGCTCATTGTGCTGGGATTCCGCCTCCGCAAGCTCACCGCCAGACGGAGCCGTCCGCGCAAGATTCCCATTCGGACCGAGTAGCCGCGGCCCACGACGTTGCGCTTTGCCATACAGTCAGGCCGGGCGCTGCCTTGGCGGGCGCCGCGCTTGAGAATTGCTCGATGGCCACTGCATAGTCCGGAGTAGTCATGCCCCAGCTTGTGCTGATCCGCCCACGGACAGTCAGTCTGGAATCTCGAGAATCGCTTCGCCGGCTGGTGGGATGTGAACCTCACGGAGACCGGAATACGGGAGGCTAAGCCTCTTCCCCTGTCGCCGACCTGCTACATCGAACTGCGTATGGCGTCGACAAGCTCTTGAGGACGCCACGGAGCGACTCACCGCGGTGCGCCTGGTCGCGCCACCTGGCGTTTTCCCGGCCCGGAATGATCCCCTATCCGCTTGGAACGGAAAAGGTACCCGACACGCGCCCTCCTCTTCCGCCGCTTCCCTCGACTCTGGCGACGTCCCTCGCCAGGTCGATTGAAATACTGCCGCTCTTGAGTGTGTCGGCACCTCGCCGTAGCGCCACGTCGCCCTGCAAGATGATGACCCGGCGATCCAATTCATAAACGGCCTGGTTGCCGCGCGCGCTTTCATTCCCACGCGTCACGATCACATTTCCGGTGGCTGTGATCCGCTGGACGTCCAGCGCTGGCCGATCGCTGTAAGCAACCGTTGCACATCTAGCTCACAGTGCCACAGCTGCCTGTGTGACCTTCACATTGCCGCAAAGATCCACGCGCTTGCTTCGGTTTCGCACTTCGATCCGCTCGGCGGCCAAGTGGACCGGCGGCTGTCTGCTCGGGGGAGCACTCGCCTGCGGCAGACGAGATGCATCAAGCGCCCCGGGCAGCATGTGCAGCTGGGCATTCCCCTCGAGGGCGATCACCTGCTCGTCGAGAACCGCGACCATGCGCTCGGCACTGAAAGTCCCTGCCGGAGATCGCCCCTCGACACCGCTGCTGCCGATGGCGCGACGCGTAGTCAGGTCGATCACGACGGAGTCGGTAAGCATGCGATAGCCATTGGCGGCTTCGAACCGGACCGGTCCTCCAATGGCTATCTTGTCGATCTCGAAATTGTACGAGCCCCCCGGTGCCCAGATGCGGGCCGGGCCGTCCGCAATCTCGATCCACGCCGCCAGGTTCGTCAGTTCCACGACTGCACGCTCGGCGGAAGCTTGCACCGCGCGCGCTGCCGTAATGCCGAATAGGCGGCCTTGCCGGTCCTGTCCGCGATACGAAGCCCCGTCGACCCGCAGGCGCTCGTGGGCCACAGGCACTTTGTTGCGATCGACGAGGAAGCTGATCTCGCGGCGTTGCCAAAGCGGTAGAAGGACCATGATGGCGAAAACCAGGCCGATAGCCGCCGGCAGCGCCCCGTTCAGAAAAGAAACGAGACGGTCGCGGAAGCCGCCCGGTGCCGCCCTCGCGCGCCGTCGACTTCTGGCGTCGGCTACAGCCGACGCCCCTCCCGACGTCGGCCTGGGCGATCCGGTTCGAACCTATGGGGTCGCTTTCATGCTGGGTATGCTCAAGGCGTGTGCCGATCTCGCGCGAACGCGCAGCCGCCGGGCTCGCGGCGGCGGTCAGCGCGGCAGATCGCTTACTCCCATCAGTGCGGCATCCACGGCATGAGCGGCCTGGCGCCCTTCGCGGATCGCCCAGACCACCAGCGACTGCCCCCGCCGCATGTCGCCGCATGCAAAGATCCGGGGATCGCTCGTCCGGTAGTCAACCGCGCTCGCAGCGACATTGCCGCGGCCGTCGAAAGCGACGCCTGCCTGATCGAGCAGACCCTGTCTGTGCGGGCCAACAAAGCCCATCGCGAGAAGGATGAGGTCGGCTTTCAGGGTGAATTCGCTGCCTGGCACTTCGCGCATCCGGCCCTCCGCCCATTCGAGCCGCACGCATTCCAGACCCGTCACGTCCTTGTCGCCGAGGACGCGCTTTGCCAGCACCGCCCATTCGCGCGTCACGCCTTCCTCATGGCTGGTGGAGGTGCGTAGCTTTAGGGGCCAGTTGGGCCAGCTCAGCGCTTTGTTCTCCTTCTCCGGCGGTTTGGGCATGATCTCGATCTGCGTGACCGAGGCTGCCCCTTGACGGTTCGATGTTCCAACGCAGTCCGAGCCGGTGTCGCCGCCGCCGATCACCACGACATGCTTGCCGGTTGCTAGAAGCGAGCCGTTGGGCGCGGCCCGCAGCTCGTCATCGCCAGCATTGCGCCTGTTCTGCTGGACCAGGAATTCCATCGCGAACCGCACGCTGGGCAGCTCCACGCCAGGGATGGCGAGCCTGCGCGGCTCTTCGGCTCCGCCGGCGAGCACGATCGCGTCATAGTTTTCTTTGAGCGATTTGACCGAGAGGTTGAGCCCGACCTCTGTCGACGTGCGAAACTCGACCCCTTCCTCCAACATCTGGGTCATCCGGCGGTTTATCAGGTGCTTTTCCAACTTGAAGTCGGGGATGCCATAGCGAAGCAGCCCCCCGATCCGATCGTTCTTCTCGAACACGGTGACGTTGTGACCGGCGCGCGCGAGCTGCTGCGCGCAAGCGAGACCTGCTGGGCCCGATCCGACCACGGCCACCGCCCTGCCGGTGCGCCGGGCGGGGATTTGAGGCACAATCCAGCCTGCTTCCCAGCCCTTGTCGGTGATTGCGCATTCGATCGTCTTGATCGTGACCGGCTGGTCGATGATGTCGAGGGTGCAAGCGGCCTCGCAGGGAGCCGGGCAGACCCGGCCGGTGATCTCGGGGAAATTGTTGGTCGAGTGCAGGTTGTCCAGGGCCGTTTTCCAGTCGGCCTCGTAGACGAGATCGTTCCAGTCCGGGATCATGTTGTTGACCGGGCAGCCGGCGTGACAAAAAGGAATGCCGCAGTTCATGCATCGCGAAGCCTGGGCACGCAGCTCGGACTCGGGCAGCGGCACGATGAATTCGTTGTAGTGCTTCACCCGGTCCTTGGGATCCGCGGCGCTTCGATCGTGGCGGTCGAGTTCGAGAAATCCGGTTTCCTTACCCATACACGTAACCTTGAAAACGAGACTTCAATGGCTAGGCGCTGAAGGAAATGCTGTTCGCGGCCGCGGGCTCCAAGCCGTCGTTAATTTCCAAGCGGCCCTGCTGCGCCACAATGATGAACCTCAGTTTTCGGCGAAATTTTGGACGCTCTGAGGGATTCGGCCGCCGCGAACATTCATCAGGCCTGCATCGAGCGGTCCCGCATTGAACGTTCGGAGCCATTCGGTCATCCTCGCCCCTCGGGAGGCAGCACTCCCGCTGCAACATCCTGGAAGCGGACACGTCGGCCGGGGCGTTGCGTATGATCGCGTCGATCTCGACCGAGGGCAGCAGCACTTCGGCGCGGGTGAAGTCGGTCATCGGCTAGGATTGCCGCGAAGAAGGAGTCGATCGCTGCCTGCCGCTCGGAGGCAAACACCGGCATTCCCGGCTCCGCGGGCGCGTCCTGATTTTCCGAACGGGACACCGACTCGGCTTCGTCTGCCGCGCAGCGTCGTTCATCACGAGATCCGCAGGCGCTGAAGGTGCGTATGCTATCGTCGATCATCACGACCAGCGCGTAATCGAGCGCGAGCGCGGAATGAATGAGCAGCTAGGCCGCCAGCTGTCGCGCCTCTGCATGGCAAGCTCGTCGTAGAGGCGGGCACTGAGCGGCTTGCCACCAGGCGCTACCACCTCGGAAGGTGGTGGCTGAGGCGTATATATTCATATCGCAAGCATTCCTGATCGGTCCCGAGGTTAAGCAGTCGCCAACCCCTCGACCGTCCGGACCGGAAGGGGTGGCGCGACCAACCCCATCTCGCACTTCCTCTGAAACGGAATCGGTCGCAGGGAATTTATGATTAGACTGCCCCTCGCAGCCGAAGGCATGCGGGACCGAGCGAACGAACGGCTAGCGGGATCTTGGAAAATTGGACTACGCGAGCAACAACCTCCCGACGCTGCCTCCATTGGACACGGACCAGGGCCTCAACCGCTATCTGGCCGAGATCAGGAAATTTCCGATCCTGTCGCCCGAGCAGGAGTACATGCTCGCCAAGCGCTTCCATGAGCACGGCGACACCGACGCCGCGGCCCAGCTCGTCACTAGCCACCTCCGCCTCGTCGCCAAGGTCGCGATGCAGTATCGGGGCTATGGTCTGCCGGTCGCCGACCTCATCGCGGAAGGCAACATCGGGCTGATGCAGGGCGTCAAGAAATTCGATCCCGATCGGGGCTTCCGCCTCGCCACATACGCCATGTGGTGGATCAAGGCTTCGATCCAGGAATTCATCCTGCGCAGCTGGAGCCTGGTCAAGATAGGCACCACCGCCGCCCAGAAGAAGCTCTTCTTCAATCTGCGGCGCATGAAGAAGAACCTCGAGGCTTACGCGGACACCGATCTCAAGCAGGCCGACGTCGCTACGATCGCCAAGGCTCTCGGCGTTACTGAGGCGGACGTCGTGGCGATGAACCGCCGCATGCTGACAGGCGGCGATGCATCGCTCAATGTGCCCCTTGGCGAGGACGGGGACAGCCAATGGCAGGACACGCTTCGCGACGACGCGCCGCTCCAGGACGACCTCATCGCCGAGGATGAGGAGGCGCGCATTCGCCGCGAGCTGCTCACCGAAGCCATGAAGGACCTCAACGAGCGCGAGCGTCATATCTTCACCGAGCGGAGACTGATCGACGAGCCCAAGACCCTTGAGCAACTGAGCCACGTCTATAACGTCAGCCGCGAGCGCGTCCGGCAAATCGAGGTTCGTGCGTTCGAGAAGCTCGAGAAGGCGATCCGGCGCTTAGCCGCCGAACGACGGCTGATCGCCTGACCACTGGCAAAGTAGAACCTCCGCCCACTCGCCCACCTTGTGTCCGATAAGTGTGATTCTCGGACATAATAGTGACCTCGAGAGGGGCATTTCACGGTCCCGAAATGGCATGCCCGCAGCGGTGGCGAAACGGCGGTCCCGGATTCCTGCGCGCCGAGATCGAGCGCGCGGCCTACTATGCGCGGGCGTCGCGGTCGCCGGAGACGCAGCGCGCTTACGCATCCGACTGGCGGATCTTCGTCGCCTGGTGCGATCAGCGCGGCAGAAGAAGCTGCCGGTAAGTCCAGGCGCCGTCGCCACCTTTCTCGCCGCGGAGGCCGGCGCCGGGGCCAAAGCCCTAACCATTGGCTGGCGCATGGCCTCAATTGGTTATCATCATCGACAGGCCGCTGAAGCGAAGGCGCGGTGATCGCGATCCCGGAGGAACGGCGCCCTCAGCAAAAGGCTCTTCTCCTCGCGTGGATGGCAGCGGCAGGACAAGGAGGGGCCGCTCTTCCGCCGGCTTAGCTGCGGCGGAGAAATTGACCAGGCACCCGATGTCGAACCGCGCGGTTGTCCGTCTGGTCGAGCGCTGTGCTCCGGATGCCGGTCTCGACCCACGCTTTTCGCCGGTCACTCGCTACGCTTAGGCTCCCCCACCGGGGCGCGAATCAGGCCGCGACCATCTTCAAGATGCGCGGTCAGCCGACACAAATCGGTGCAGGTCCTCTCCGAATATGTGGCTAGCTAAGATGTTCCGCGATTACGTCAGGGAAAATTTCCTCTGAGGCGAGCTTACGGCCTCACGATCTCCGCGTCTGCGAAACTCGCACAGGCTTGATGCATTACGCTCACTGAGAGACATCCGCAGGTACGTCGCTGAAGCGAATGCATGGAAGCAGGAAGCTTCGCACTCGGTTATTCGATATCTGGAGGACGAAACGGTACATGACGACCTTCCAAGATCGTGAACGCAGCAAGAAAGCGAAATTCGAACGCGACGAGGAACTGAGGTTTCGGATACAGGCACGCCGCGACCGCCTCCTTGCCCAGTGGGCTGCGAGCCGAATGGGACTCAGCGATGGTGAGACCGAGAGCTATGTCGGCGATGTCGTCAGGGCAGACTTCGAGGAACCCGGGGATGAAGATGTGATCCGAAAGGTTCTCGGCGACATGCTGAACGCAGCTATCGAGATAGAAGAAGATGAGGTCCGGGCCGTATTCGCTGACAAGCAGCATGAAGCGCGCCGCATGCTCGCGGGGGACGCCTGAGCCTGACGATTGCCGAGCACGAAACCGAATCCCCTGAAGCGGATTTAACCCGACATCGAACCTACCAGGCGGAGCGCTCGATTTGCTGGATCTGACGCTGGTAAACGACCTTGGCCCGTCGCTGTGGCCTGATCCCAAGCGGGTCGTGATCAGGCCGTTCGTTCCTGCCGACGATCCGACGGCGACAGACCCTTCCCAGAGGTCCCGGATCGGCCGCATCATCAACCGGATTGTCACGCTCGATCAGAAGCAATGCCGGTCTGAGCTCGACAGGGTCACTGCAATACTTGCCGGTCGTCACGCAAACGTGAGGCAGGTCCTCCTACGCCGCTATCATGACCTGATCTGCCCGCCGGCTGCGACGGCACCCCAACACAGCGAGGAGCAAGCGCTGCTGATCGGCGCTTACATGAGCGCCGAATATTCTTACGAGTCCGCGGCCCTCTTCAACCCGAGCATCGTCGTGCACCCGGAGCCTGCCACGATCGCAGGAGCCACGAGGTTCATTCTGTCCTTGCGCGCGGTCGGTGAGGGCCACCTGTCGTCGATTACTTTCCGCACGGGTCACTTCGACGGGTCGGCAGTTACCCTCGATCCTCCCGATCATCATGCGGTCGCACCACAGATCGAGTCCATCCCCGGTGGAACGCCGGACGATCCCGGTGTTCGTCTCTCGGCGGCTGCCGGCACCGATCTCTCGTCTCTCGTGATCTTCCCGGTGACCTACCGACAACGGCACGGATTGGAAGACCTGCGCCTGGTGCGTTTCAAAGACGAGAACGGCTCCACCGCCTATCTGGGGACGTACACGGCCGTGGGCGGCGACAGCGTCCGGCAGGAGCTATTGCGGACGACCGACTTCATCACCTTCGAGTTGAGTGCCATGCGGACAGCGGTACCCAACACCAAGGGTATGGCCATCTTTCCGCGCCGGATCGGAGGCCACTACGCGGCGCTCGGGCGGCTGGATCACGAGAGCATTTGGCTGCTCCGGTCGAACGATCTCTACAATTGGGCCGACGGGCTGAAGATTATCACGCCAGAATGGCCCTGGGAGTTCGTGCAACTCGGTAACTGCGGCTCACCCATCGAAATTGGCGAAGGCTGGCTGGTGCTGCTCCATGGAGTGGGTGCCGTCAGAAATTATGCGCTCGGCGCCTGCCTTCTGGACAAAGACAATCCGTCCCGCGTGATGGGCCGCACCCGCACGCCGCTGATCGCCACCGATCCGAACGCAAGGGACGGCTACGTACCAAATGTCGTCTATAGCTGCGGCGGCCTGGTCCACCGTCGCACGCTGCTGCTGCCGTACGGAATTGCCGACTCCTTCACGTCGTTCGCGACAATCGACCTCGATCAGCTCCTGGCCAGGCTGGATTAGCCAATGTCTGGAATTTGCACGCTCACCCTCAACCCCACAATTGATGTTGCCTACGAAGTTGATCGACTCTTCCACACGCGGAAGATGCGTACGAGCGCCGAATTCTATTCGCCGGGTGGTGGCGGCATAAACGTGGCGAGGGTGTTCGTAAGACTAGGAGGCCTGGCGCGGATCTATTATGCCTCGGGCGGGGCGACGGGTCCCGCGCTTGATGGGCTGCTCGACCAGCACCTGCTTGTTCGCAAGCGCATACCGATAACGGGCACGACCCGGGTCAGCTTCGCGATGCTCGAGCGAACGAGCGGCAAGGAACACCGCTTCGTTCCCGACGGTCCAAGCTTCACGACAGCGGAGTGGCAAGCCTGTCTCGACGAGATGCTGCATGCGCAATGCCAGTTCATGGTGGCAAGTGGATCGCTGCCGCCGGGCGTGCCTGACGACTTCTACGCGCGGCTCATTGACATCATGGCGGAGCGAAACATCCCCGTTGTCCTCGATAGTTCCGGTGCCGCCTTGCGGAGTGCCGTCGATCGCGGAGGCCTTTTCCTGATCAAGCCCAGCATCGGCGAAATGCGCCAAGTCGTCGGCCGCGATTTGAATGATCTGGGAGCGATCGCCTGTGCCGCGATGGATCTCGTGAGTTCCGGTCGATCTAGATATGTCGTGGTCACGATGGGCCACGAAGGAGCCCTGCTGGCCACGCCAGCGGGCTCCCACCATCTGCCGGCTGTGGACGTGCCTGCCAATAGCTCCGTCGGCGCCGGCGACAGCTTTCTTGCTGCCATGATCTTCGCTTTGACCTGCGAATGGACCGTCGAGAACGCGTTCCGGTTCGGCATCGCAGCCGGGGCGGCGGCGGTGCTAAACCCGGGGCACGATCTCGCTCATCCTGCGGAAATTCAACGCCTCTACGAACTCGTGCCGCCGATAGAAGGAGAAGACTGACGAGAAAGGATGAATTCGTTCATCCCCGTGATTTCAAAACTACTCTTTCGGCGGCCAACGTCATCACCCTGTTCGAAGGCTTCATCGACCGCTTGGATGCCGGCGACGAGAGAAATGGAGCTATCGCGTAAGAAGAGGGCCCTGCCTCGGCACCTCTTCGAGTGACTTGCGGATCTTCGTCATATTTCGCGCCGATGATGCGCCGAACCTAGCCCTCTCTGAAACTAGATGCCGACAAGTCCGTTTTTCCCTGTGCAGCAACATCCTTCGCCGCGATATGAGCTGTGGGGCAGCGGGAGACTGCATTCGGAGGCTGCACAGCGTGTCGCTGTCAATCGGCGTTCAATCGGGACCCCCTATCGGCGCGCAAAAGGGACCCCCTT
Source organism: Novosphingobium sp. SCN 66-18 (assembly GCA_001725355.1). GTDB lineage: Bacteria > Pseudomonadota > Alphaproteobacteria > Sphingomonadales > Sphingomonadaceae > Novosphingobium. The sequence goes on along the minus strand of MEGD01000045.1, from coordinate 25 downwards.
GCTGAGATGTTGGGTGGTTGATGCT
>MEGD01000044.1 GCA_001725355.1 Novosphingobium sp. SCN 66-18 | reverse complement strand
TAGGCGAGCGACCCGATGCCGTTCAGCGAGAACACCGATTCCACGATCACCGACCCGCCGAGCAGGAAGCCGAGCGACACCGCCGAGAGGGTCACCACCGGCAGGATCGCGTTGGGCAGGGCGTGTTTGAAGAACACCACCGTCGGGCTCAGCCCCTTGGCCCAGGCCATCCGCACGTATTCCGCGTCGAGCGCCTCGATCATGCCGCCCCGGGTCAGCCGCATGATCTGCGGCATGACCATGGTCGAGAGCGTGATCGTCGGCAGGACGAAGTTCTCCCAGCTCTGGCTGCCCGAAATCGGCAGCCAGCGCAGCTGGACGCCGAACACGTAGATCAGCACCAGCGCGAACCAGAAATTGGGAACCGCGCTGCCGAACACCGCCATGCCGAGCGAGGCCCGGTCGATCCAGCTGTTGCGATAGACCGCCGCGAACACACCGAGCGGCACCGCGACCGCGATCGCCGCGGCGAGGCTGAGCACCGCCAGCACGATCGTCACCTGCATCCGCGAGACGATCAGCTCGAACACCGGCTGATTGCTGACCAGCGACTGACCGAGATCGCCCCGCACCGCGTCGAAGGCCCAATCGAAATATTGGACGATCAGCGGCCGATCGAGGCCGTAGAGATGCCGGATCGCGGCGACCTGCTCCGCCGTCGCCCCCTCGCCCGCCAGGCTCTGCGCCATGTCGCCCGACAGACGCAGGAGCCCGAAGCTGATGACGGAGACGGTGATCACGACGAGGAGCGCGATCCCCAGCCGCTTCGCGAAATATCTCCACATGACCCGACTTTCCTCCCGTCGCGCGCGTCTTGCGACGCGGGACACTGTGCGGCCTCGGCTTCGCGCGTCGCGCGCGCCGGGCGTCTCATTCGTCGTCGATCTTGAACAGCTTCATCGCGTTGCCACCGAGGATCGCGGTCTTCTCGTCCTCGGTGATGAAGTCGCAGTCGCGGATGTGGGGGATGATCGTGTCGAAGGTCTCGCCGGTCTCCGGGTTGATCGCCGAGCCGACGCCCGGCATCTCCGCGCCGAAGACGCACCGATCGGGACCGACCACCTTGATCAGGAGATCGATCGCCTCGCGCGAATAGAGGACGGTGTCGAAATAGAGCCGGCGCAGGCGGTGGAGGAAGCGCGGCGGACGCCGCACCGAGGCGGAATCGAAGCGCCCGACCTGATAGGGGATCGCCCCGCCGGCATGGCTGACCACGATCTTCAGCTCGGGGAAGTCGTCGAGCACGGTCGACTTGATCAGCCCGTAGACCGCCGTCGTCTCCTCGTTGATGAAGTGGAGCGAATAGGGCTCGCGCTCGACCAGACGCGAGCTCGCCGAATGGATGTGGCCGACCACGTCCAGCTCGCACATCTTCTCGTAGAGCGGATACCAGTAGCGATCGCCCATCGGCGGCGCCTTCTCGCCCGAGTTCTCGTAAGGATCGGGATTGATGAGACAGCCGCGGAAACCCATCTTCGTGACGCAGCGCTCGAGCTCCGGCAGCGCCTGCGCGATCGGATCGCCGGCGGTCTGCGGCAGCCCCGCCATCGGCACGAACCGGCCCGGATAGAGCGCGCACTGACGGGCGATGAGGTCGTTGACCTCCTCCATGTACCAGTGGACGAGCTTCGCCGGCTTTTCCGAATGCATCATCTGGAAGGGGCGCGGGCTGAGCAGTTGATAGTTCGTGCCGACACGGTCCAGCATGTCCAGATGGCCGCAGGGGGCCATTTCCTTCTTGTTGGTGTGCGTCAGGATTTCCTCATCCGTCAGATCGGGGAAGCGCTTGCCATGTTCGCCGCGATGCGAAAGCAGCAGCGACTTGTAGACCCACAGTTCGGCGGGCGCGCTGACGTGGCCGTGGCAATCGACAATCATGAAGCAAGCCCTCTCCTGCGCGATTCCGCCGCTTGGCCCGTTAAGAATACAATTTCGTATACCTATCAAGGCTAAATGGTCAACCCTCGGCAATCGCGCGGCGAATGGCGCGGTGTGATCCGATCCGGCCGCATAGGGACTAGGGTCAGGACCCTAGCCATTCCTGTGGATCGCTTTGGAGGCGCGGGCAAAATGCCTACATTTTTGCTGAACACACGGCTAAAGCAGATGCCACGCCGCCGCTGCTGACCCCTCCTGGACGGGCCATGGCAAAGCGACCGAAGGAATGTGAATGGACGAGATTTCAAAATCCGGACGCGGTGTTCCCGCCAAGATCGCGGGGGAATTGCGATCCCTGATCGCGCGGGGAACCATGGCGCCGGGGATGCGCCTTGGGCAGACCGAACTTGCCGAACAGTTCAATGCCAGCCGGGTGCCGGTGCGGGAAGCGCTCAAGCTGCTGAGTTCGGAAGGAATTATAGAACACGATCCCAATCGGGGCTTTTTCGTCACCCGCCTGTCGCGGGACGAGGCGGAACAACTGTTCACGTTGCGGCACCTTGTCGAAGACGAATTGCTGAAGACGGTGGAATGGCCCGATGCGGAACTGCTTCACGCCTTGTCGAAGCGCGCGGAACGGCTGGAGGAACTGCTCGACCAGGGCGACCGCTCCAACTGGTGGAACGCGCACCACGATTTTCACATGGAGATCTTCAACCTCTCGCCCAAGAAAACCATCGTGCGCGAAGCCATGCGTCTGTGGGCGCTGACCGACCGCTATCGGGCCTTGTTGCCGCTACCCCGCCGCGCCAGCGAGGAGCGCAAGGTGGTCAACAAGCACGAGCTGGTCGAAGCGCTGAAGGAACAGGACCGCGCCAATCTGCTGGCGGTCCGCCGCAACCGTCGCGAATCCTTCGAACGGCTGCTGCTGGAGACGCTGGAAGCGCGGGGTCTTTAAGCTCACCCTTGCCCCGCGCCGGGCGATGCCGGAGCAGGGCGGCCACGGATGATATCGGCCGCCTTTTCGGCAATCATGATAACCGGCGCGTTGGTGTTGCCGCCGATCACGCGCGGCATCACCGATGCATCCACCACGCGCAGCCCCTCGATCCCGCGAACCCGCAACTGCGGGTCGACCACGGCATCCTCGCCCTGCCCCATCGCGCAGCTGCCCGATGCGTGATGGGCAAGGATGCTGGTCTTGCGGTTGTAGGCATCGATCTCGCGGTCCGATGCGATACCGGCACCCGGCATCAGTTCTTCTCCGATCATTTTGCCCAGCGGATCGGCCGAAAAGAATGCGCGCATCGTGCGCACCGCGCGGCGCATCGTCTCGAGATCGCGCTGGTCCTGGTACATGTTGATGCGGATTTCGGGCGGATCGGCCGCATCGGAAGACCGCAGCCGCACGGAGCCTCTGCTTTCCGGCCGCAACAACACGCAAAAGGCGGTCATTGCGTGGCCGGCGCCCTTGCGTATGCCGGGAAACCATACCCGGCCGTCCAGACGGGTGGGATAGATGTTGGCCTTGATGTCGGGCCGATCCAGACCATCGCGGGTGCGAATGAACCCGAAGCTCGTCACCGGCAACTGGGCCGCCGCCCGATCCAGACCCAGCGCGTATTTCATCATCGTCGCGGCAAGGCGATCGAACCGGAGGGCGTTTTCGAACCCAACGGGCTGGTTCAACGCATAGCCCACCCCGCAGAGCGGATGCTCTTGCAGATTGCGGCCAACGCCGGGCAGATCGACCGCGACAGCGATGCCATGGGTGCGCAGGTCCTGCGCCGGACCGATTCCGGAAAGCAGCAGCAGCTTTGGCGAATTGTAGGCGCCGGCTGACAGAATCACTTCCCGCCCCGCCCGGATGATGCGTCTGCCGGCCCCATCCGCCACTTCCACGCCGGTGGCGCGGCCGTTCTCGAGAATGACGCGCGTCACCAGCCCGCCCGTCAGCACGGTCACATTGGCGCGCCGCATCGCGGGAGTAAGATATTGCGAGGCCGCGCTGGCGCGCTTGCCGCGATGCACCGTCACTTCGGGCGGCGCGAATCCCTCGCCCGCGCCTGGCCCGTGCTGATCGTCCAGTACAGGATAGCCCAGGTTCCGCGCGGTCTGCAGAGTGGTATCGGTGATCGGCCCGGCAACATCGACAGGATTGACGCTGAGCGGCCCATCGCCCCCGTGATAGGCGCTGGCGCCGCGCCAACTCCTTTCCGAGCGGATGAAATAGGGCAACACCCCGTCCCACCCCCATCCGGCAGCGCCGAGCGCCGCCCATTCGTCATAATCAGCCGGATGCCCGCGCGAATAGACCATGCCGTTGATCGCGGAAGTGCCCCCGAGACACTTGCCGCGTGGCAGCCACAGCCTGCGCCCGTCCAGCGCGGGTTCCGGCTCGCTCCAGTAGTTCCACGAAAGCCGCTTCACGAATTGAAGCTGCATGAAGGCAAACGGAACCTTGATCAACGGGTGGCGCCCCTTCCCGCCCGCTTCGATCAGGATGACACTGGCATCGGAGCTTTCCGACAAGCGATTTGCCAGGACGCATCCCGCCGAACCCGCCCCAACGATAACATAGTCCGCCTGTTGAACGCGCGTCATTGCCGACCCTCCCGATATTGTGATACGTGATTGTAATACGATTTCAAATATTGTGTTAGCGGGCGAGAGGTCAGACGCTTTGGACGCACAACGGTTTTACATCGGCGGGGAGTGGGTAGAGTCCTACGGCGAAGGCCGGGTGACGGTGCTTTGCCCATCCGACCTGACACCGATCGGCCATGCCGCCATGGGCACGATCGAGGATGCGGATCGAGCCGTCCGCGCGGCAAGCGCTGCGTTTGAAGTCTGGCAGGCCAGCGACGTGCCGGACCGGCTGGCACTGATCCAGCGAATGCGCGCGGCATTCGCAAAGGCGGCAGCCGGGATCGCCGACCACCTTGTGCGCGAAATCGGACTGACGCCGATGGTGGCGCAGGGGCAGACCGCCATGTGCCTTTCGCATTTCGACAGCATCATCGATTTGCTGCCGGGCTATCGCTTTTCGGAAGCGCTGGGCGAAAGGATAGAGCTGGTCAGGGAACCGGTGGGCGTCGTGGCGGCCATCACCAGCTGGAATGCGCCCGTCAGCCAGATGCTGTGCAAGGCCGTTCCCGCCATTGCCGCCGGCTGCACCATCGTGGTCAAGCCCAGCGAACACGCGCCACTGTGCGGTGTGCTGCTGGCGGAAGCCATGGCCGAAGCCGAGATCCCCGCCGGCGTGTTCAATCTGATCAACGGACGCGGTGCCGATTGCGGCCGCATGCTGGCCGAACACCCGGATGTCGCCATGATATCGATGACCGGTTCGGTGGCCGGGGGTGGCGCCATGGCCGCGGCCGCCGCGGCGGGCATCAAGCGCATCCATCAGGAACTCGGGGGGAAATCGCCGAATGTGATCCTGCCCGACGCCGATTTTGCCGAGGCGATCACAAAGGGCGTGCATATCTGCATGATGAACGCCGGGCAGACCTGCGCGGCGCCGACCCGGCTGATCGTACCCGGAGATCGTTTTGATGAAGCCGCCGCGATCGCGGTTGCGGCGGCACAGAAACTGGTGGTCGGCCCGCCTGACCAACCCGGGGTGACCTATGGCCCGCTGGCCAACGAAGCGCAGTTCGCGCGGGTCAATGCCACTATCGAGCAGGCCATCGCGGAAGGCCAGCCCTTGCTGACGGGAGGCCCGGGGCGCCCCTCGCATCTGGATAACGGCTATTTCGTGCGGCCGACCATCTTCGGCCCGGTCGCGCCCGATGCCCGGATCGCGCAAGAGGAAATCTTCGGGCCGGTGCTCTGCATCCTGTGTTATTCCGATATCGACGATGCGATCCGTATCGCGAACCGCACGGATTTCGGACTTTCCGCTTATGTCGAAACGCCGGACCCGGTGCTGGCGCGGCGTGTCGCCGGGGCCATCCGCGCCGGATGGGTGAACATCAACTACCCTCCATGGACCGGGGCCGCGCCGTTCGGCGGCTATCGCCGCTCGGGCAACGGCCGGCAATACGGCGTCTGGGGCTTCGAGGAATTCCTGGAGACAAAGGCGATCGTCCGTTGAACAGCGATGCCCCGCGCCCATCTCCGCGCGCCATCGCCTCCTTGCTGGTCCTGTCCTGCATCGTCGGGCTCAACACTGTTGATCGTAACATGCTGGGGCTGCTGCTGTCGCAGATCCAGCGGGATATCCACATCTCGGATCTGATGCTGGGCGTGCTGATGGGGCCGGCCTTCATGATCGTCTATTCGGTGTGCAGCCTGCCGATTGCCTGGCTGGCCGACAGGACAAGCCGCCGTGGCATCATTGTCTCCGGTCTGACGTTCTGGAGCCTTGTTACCGCAGCGACCGGCTTTGCCCAGAACCTTGCCCAGCTCCTGGCCGCGCGAATCGGGCTGGGTATGGGCGAGGCAAGCAATATGGCGCCAGCCTCCGCCCTGATCGGCGACACGTTCGGCGGCCGATACCGGGTGCTGGCCATGGCGGTCTTTGCCGCAGGCGGTCCTGTCGCCATCATGATCTGCTATCCGATCATCGGCAGGATCACCGCAGAACAGGGCTGGCGCGCGGCTTACGCGTTCATGGGGTTGGCAGGGCTGGGCGTCGCCACGCTGACGTTGCTGATCGTGCGCGAAAGCCGGGTTGACCCGGCGCACGGGAAGGCCGGAACGCCGGCCGCGACGCACGCCGCATCAAGCATCTGGCGCGCCACCCGGCGGGTGGCCGGCACACCCGGCTTTGCCCTGCTATGCCTTGCCAGCGTCATGGTCAGTGTGAATTTCGGCGCGATGCTGGCTTGGTTACCCAGCTTCATGGTGCGCCTGCGGGGGCTCGATACAGCGACAACCGGCGCCTTGCTGGGCACCTATAAGGGCCTCGTCGGCGTTGCCGGCAGCATAGCCGGAGGACTGATCGTGACGGGACTTATGCGCTTTGACCAGCGCTGGCTCGCCTGGGCGCCGATGCTGTTCTGCCTTGGCATCATACCCGCCGAACTGTTGCTGCTGTTCGCCGATGCGCCGAGCTGGTGGCATGTCGGTCTGGCCGCCGACACGCTGCTGATGAGCGCGATAACGCCGTGCCTGTTCGCGCTGCTGCTCAGCCTGCTGGATAGCGGGCTGCGCGCCACCGGCGTCGCGCTCTACCTGCTGATCTTCAATCTGGTGGGACAAAGCATCGGTCCGCTGGCCGTGGGGATGATAAACAATCGGCTTTCGGCCGCATGGGGAACGGCCGCCCTTCGGTCATCCTTGCTGATTGCCCCCTTGAGCGCGGCGGCGGGTACCGCCCTGTTGCTTGCGCTCGCCGCTCGCCTCGACAAATCGCAGGCTGCACCCGGGTAACGTGCTGCCCGTCAGCGGCGATCTATCAGATCGTCGCCATCGCCCTCGCGGAGGAAGCGGAAGCTCAACGCCGAAAGCACCAGCATCGCCGCCAGCGCTATCAGCGGCATGGAAAAGCTGCCGCGCGGAATGGTAGCCCCGGCGCGCGTGTGGCCAAGCATGATCGCGCAGAGGCTGATGCCGGCGGCCATCGCCAAGCGCTGCGCCACCGCCGCCAACGATGTTGCCCGGCCCAGTTCCGTCGCCGGAATGCCCGAAAAGTTCAGCGCCCCAAGAAGAGAAAGCTGGATCGCCTGCAACATCCCGAAGCCGAATAGAAACGCTCCCAGCAACCACAGCGAGATGCCCTCACGCATCGGCAGGAACAGCAACAGCATCGCGGCCAGCGCGATGCAATTGCCGATCAGGAGCAGCCGGAGGCCAAGGCGCCGCCGCAGCGGATCAAGCACCAGCCGCAGCGCGATCTGCCCGATTGCCAGCGCTGCCATCAGATACCCGGCCTCAATCGGCGACGCGCCCAGCCCCAGTTGAAAATACAGCGGAAAGAGAAACATCGTCGCGCCAAGGACGATGCGGGACCAGGCACCACCCAGCACCGCGACGGCAAAGGTGCGATAGCGCATCAGGCGGAAATCAAGGATGGGGTCCGGCCGGCCGGCATGCCGCCAATAGGCCGCCATGGCGACCAGCGCCACGGCAACGCCCAGTTGCGCGGCACCGGTGAAGGCCCCCTTCTCCGCAATCGCCTCAAGGCTGGTCTGGAAGGCCACCAGCGCCAGGGCCACCAAGGCGAAGCCCCACCAGTCGAACCGCGGCGTTTGCGTGGCGGGCATCCGATCCAGGAACCGCATCGCCAGCGCCATGCCGCCCAAGGCCAGCGGGAGATTCGCGAAGAATATCCATCGCCAGTCCAGATAGCTGGTGATCCAGCCCCCCACCACCGGCCCCAGCAATGGCCCCATCAGGCCGGGCACGATCATGTAACTCATCGCCTGAACCAACTGGTCACGCGGGAAGCTGCGGGCCAGAATGAGCCGCCCCACCGGGGTCATCATCGCGCCGCCCATCCCCTGGATGAACCGTCCGGTCACAAGCTGGGCCAGGTTGGCGCTGAAGCCGCAAACGGCCGTGCCAAGGGCAAACACCGTGATGGCGAGGACGAACACTCGCCTTGCATCAAAGCGGTCGGCCAGCCAGCCGCTGGCCGCCATCCACATCGACACGCTGATGAGATAGGCGGTCAACGTAACGCCGATTGTCGTTGCCGGCACATTCATCGCATGGGCAATCTGCGGCAGCGAGGTCGCGATGATCGTCGCGTCGAGCCCTTCCATGAAGAAGCACGCCCCAACGGTAAGCGGGATGGCCCGCGAAGGCGGCGCGTTAGGTGCCGCGTCGCGGCGAACATGTGGCGAAGCGGGCTTCGGCATAGCCATCAGAATGCCGTCAACCGTGTCGCGCCACGCAAACGGTATCGCCGGGTTTCATCGATTGTCCGCATTACCGCTCGTTTCTTGGTCGACATTGTATAATGTTATCGTATACCAATTTGCAAGGCGCGCGTTCCGGTCAGCTCTGCGGCGCCGCGCGCCGCGGAAAGGGATGAGGGAGCAATCACGCTATGGGCGCAGGAAGTAAGGCTGGCGCGATACTGCCACTGGATCCGGACGTTATCTCCGGCTTGGCATCCGAAGGCGTAGCCACTGTTCATGAGGCGCAAGATCGCACCGGCTTGATGGCAAGCCATATGCGGCCCGTGTTCAGGGGAGCCCGCATCGCGGGCACCGCGTTTACCGTTACGGTGCCACCGGGCGACAACTGGATGATCCATGTTGCACTGGAACGCGTCAGACCGGGCGATGTCCTGGTCGTAGCCCCGACCTCTCCGTGCGAGGATGGCTATTTCGGCGATCTTCTGGCGGTCGCTTCCAAGGCCCGGGGCTGCGCGGGGCTGATCATCGATGCCGGGGTACGGGATACGGCAGAGCTGGAAGCGATGAATTTTCCGGTGTGGTCCAAGGCAGTTTATGCGCAAGGCACGGTCAAGGCCACGCTTGGAACGATTGACACGCCGATCGTGTGCGCGGGTGCGTCGGTTTGCCCCGGTGATGTGGTGGTAGCGGATGATGACGGGGTGTGCATCGTCAAGCGCGATGCCGCACGGGCGGTTCTGGACAAGGCCAGGTTGCGCACCGCCAAAGAGACAGCCATCCGCGAGCGGCTTGCCGCCGGCGAGCTGAGCCTCGACGTCTTCAGCCTCAGATCACGGCTTGCAGATGCCGGCTGGACGGGCTGAGCCTGTCGGATAGGGTTCTTGGCGATGCGCCTGCGCTTCAGCTTCCGTTTGAGACGGCATTCCCCGGCCGGCACGGCCACGCGCAGTGGCACGCCGGTCAGGCCCTGCAAGGCATCGAGCGTGAGCCCGTCGATCATCTCACCGACCGAGGCCCCTTCCGACCCAATATCGACCAGGCCGTTCTCGCTCCGGTGGATCACTTCCCGGGCGACTGGCAGGAAGTCGGCCACGCGGGTCGGCATGCCGGACCGGCCGATCATCACCGAAGCGCCATCGGCCACCGCCTCGCGCACCGAAGCCATCGATTTGTCGATCACCGCTTGTCTCGACAAAGCGGGCGCCATGGCCTCTGCAACCGTCCAGGCGCCGGCGCCTTCGTTGTCAGGCGCGGGGCGGTGCAGCCGCTTCCCAGCCCCCGCCCAATGCGCGGAACACGTCCACCTGCGCGAACGCCACCGCGCGCTTGGCCGCTGCGAGATCGGCGTCGGCGCTTGCGAGGGTGCGCTGCGCATCGAGCAGCGTCAGGAAATCGATCCGCCCTTCCCGCTGCCGCGCGCCGCTGATCGCCGCGGCGCGGGCCGCCGCATCGCGCGCCGCTGTCAGGGTTTGTTCGCGTTCCAGCGCGTGGCTGTAGGATGCCAGCGCCCGCTCGGTTTCCTCCAGCGCGCGTAGCACGGTGCCATCGAATTGCGCCAGCGAGGCCGCGCTGTCGGCCTTGGCCGCCGCGATCCGCGCCCGCACCGGTTCCTGGTTGGGGAACGACCAGTTGATGAGCGGCCCCAGCAGCCAGCGGAACGGCCCGCCGGTAAACGGATTCGCGCCGCCCAGTGCCGTCGCACCGATCGATCCGCCAAGCGTGATCCGGGGATAGAGATCGGCGGTGGCTACGCCCACGCGCGCCGCATCGGCCGACAACCGCCGTTCCGCCGCCTTGACGTCGGGCCGGCGCGCCAGCAGCGCCGCGCCGTCGCCCACCGGGATCGGCTGCGCCAATGCCGGCGTGACCGTGCCGGCATTGGCGATCTCGGTCGGCAGGGCCTGCGGCGTCCGGCCGGTCAGCGTCGCCAGCCGGAACAGCGCGGCATCGCGGTCCGCCTGCAGCGCGGGGATCTGCGCCTGTTGTTGATCGCGTAGCGCAGTCACGCGGATCACGTCGAGCCGGTCCGACCGGCCCACCTCGAACCGCGCAGTGGTGATGCGGATCGACCGATCGAGCAGCGCCACGGTCTGCTGCGCCACGGCCAGCCGCTCGGCGGACGTGGTCACGTCGAAATAGGCGCGCACCGTATCCGCGATCACCGCCACGCGCACGGCGGCCGCGTCCGCTTCGGCGGCTTCCAGATCGCCGCGCGCAGCGGTGATCCCGCTTTTCACGCGGCCGAAGAGATCGACTTCGTAGGAGACATCGAGACCGCCATCGAACGTCCAGCTTTCGCGGTCCACGCCAACGGGCGTCTGCGCGGCGGCCGAGCGGCCATAGTCGGCCGAGGTGGTGACGCCGGTTTGCGGCAGCCTTTGCGAGCGCGCGCCGCGCAGCTGCGCCCGCGCCCGCTCGATCCGTGCCACGGCCACGCGCACGTCGGTATTCTGCGCCAGCGTATCCTCGACCAGGCGATCCAGCCGGGGATCGTGATACAGCGTCCACCAGCGGTCGGCGGTTGCCGCCGTGCTGACCGATGGCGAGGCGCTGCCCAGGAACGGCCCAGCGGCCGCCTGCGGCGCGGCGGGGGGCGTGTAGGCCGGCACCGTGGCGCAGGCGCTGAGCGCCGTGGCGCCCAGCAACAGGGGGAGAAGTTTCCGGATCATCATCGCAGTTCCTTATTCGGCCGGCTGCGGCGCATAGGCGGCAGCGGCGCGGCGGCCACGGCCCAGGCGTTCGCCCAGGCCCCGGCAGACCACGTAGAAAGTGGGCGTGAACAGCAGCCCGAACGCAGTGACCCCGGTCATGCCGAAGAATACCGCCGTGCCCAGCGCCTGCCGCAGTTCCGCCCCTGCCCCGCTCGCCACCACCAGCGGCACTGCGCCGAGGATGAAGGCGAAGCTCGTCATCAGGATCGGGCGCAGCCGCGCGCGGGCGGCATGGACCGCCGCTTCCACGGGCGACAAGCCGCGTTCCTCTTCCGCCTGCTTGGCGAACTCGACCACCAGGATCGCGTTCTTGGCGGCCAGCGCGATCAGCACGACAAGGCCGATCTGGGTCAGGATGTTGTTGTCCATGCCCCGCAGGTTCACGCCCAGCATCGCCGCGAACAGGCACATCGGCACGATCAGGATGATCGCCAGTGGCAGCGTCAGGCTTTCATACTGCGCCGCGAGCACGAGGAAGACGAAGAACACGGCCATGGCGAAGACCACGCCGGCGGTATTCCCGGCGGTCTTCTGCTGAAAGGCGATGTCGGTCCATTCGCCGCCATAGCCGGCGGGCACCGTCGATGCGGCGAGCTTCTCCATCGTCGTCAGCGATTGCCCGGTCGAATAGCCCGGCGCGGTGCTGCCGTCGATTTCGACCGCCGGCATCAGGTTGTAACGGACCACGCGATAGGGTCCGGTCTTGTCGCGGAAGGTGGAGACCGATCCGATCGGCACCATCTGCCCGGAGTTCGAACGGGTCTTGAGGTTGGCGATGTCCGCCACCGAGCCGCGATGGTCCGCATCAGCCTGAGCCGTTACGCGATAAGTCCGCCCCAGAAGGTTGAAATCGTTGACGAATGCGGAGCCGAGATAGACCTGCATCGCTTCGAACACCCGTTCGGGCGGCACGCCCAGCAGATCGGCCTTGCGCCGGTCGACATCCGCGAACACGCGTGGGGTTCCGACATCGAACAGCGTATAGACCTGGCTGAGGCCCGGCGTCTGATTGGCCTTGGCGATCACGTCGCCGGCCACCTTGTTCAGCGCGTCGTAGCCCCGGCCTTCGCGATCCTGCAGCATGTAGCGATAGCCGCCGGCCGCGCCGATGCCCTGGATGACCGGCGGCGGCACCAGCAGGATGCGCGCCTTGTCATAGCCTTCGACGGCCTTGCCAGCCTGCTCCATGATGCCGGCATAAGTCACGCCTTCCGCGCCGCGTTCGGCAAAGCTCTTGAACGGGAAGTAGATCGCGGCCGAATTGGGAGCGGACGTCTGCGACGGACCGTGGAAGCCGGCGAACATCACCGCGCCGCGCAGGCCCTTGATCGGCAGGATCTTGGCCGCGACCTCGCGCGTCACCGCGTCGGTGCGCTCCAGCGAGGCTCCGGGGGGCAGTTGCACCACCGCCAGGAAGTAGCCCTGATCCTGCGCCGGAATGAACCCGCCGGGCGTCGCCCAGAACAGGCCGATCGTGGCGACGATCAGCGCGGCATAGGTCGCGAGCACCTTCTTGCGGCGGGCCAGCAGCCAGCGCGTGAGGCGGCCATAGCGATCGGACAGGCGATCGAAGCCGGCGTTGAAGCGATCGCCGGCTTGGGCCAGCACGCGCTTCCACTTGGGGGCGGTGGGATCGTCGGCGGCAGACCCGTGCTTGGGGCGCAGCAGCAGCGCGGCGGCGGCCGGCGACAGGGTCAGCGACAGCAGCAGCGAGATCACCGTCGCGGTAGAGATCGTCACGGCGAACTGCTGGTAGAACGCGCCCGAAATGCCGGTGATGAACAGCGTCGGCACGAACACGGCGCACAGCACCAGCACGATCGCGACCAGCGCGGCCGCGACCTCGTCCATCGAGGTGCGCGCGGCCTCCAGCGGGCTCATGCCGTGCTCGATGTTGCGTTCCACGTTCTCGACCACGACGATGGCATCGTCGACGACGATGCCGATCGCCAGGACGAGCCCGAACAGCGAGAGGGAATTGAGCGAATAGCCCACGGCGGCCAGCATCGTTGCCGTGCCGATCAGCGAGACCGGGATGGCGATGATCGGGATGACCGCCGCGCGCCAGTTCTGCAGGAACACCAGGATGACGATGACGACCAGGATCACCGCTTCGAACAGCGTGTGATAGACCGCGTCGATCGACTGGCTGATGAACTCGGTGGGGTTGTAGATCACGCTGTATTCCAGCCCCTTGGGGAACTGCTTGGACAGCGTGTCCATCTCCGCCTTGACCTTGTTGGCGGCATCCAGCGCGTTGGAGCCGGGGCGCTGCATCACCGCCACAACGACGGTGGGCTTGTTCGACAGGTAGGTGTTGATGCCATAGTCCTGCGCGCCAAGCTCCACGCGCGCCACATCACGCACGCGGACCTGATGGCCATCGGCGTCGCTGCGGATGACGACATCGGCGAACTGCTGCGGATCGGTGAGCCGGCCCTGCATCTCCACGCCGATCTGGAAGGCTTCACCACGATTGTAGGGCGGCTGGCCGATAGAACCGGAGGAAACCTGCACGTTCTGCGCGCGCAGCGCTGCGACGATCTCGCCCGCCGTCAGGTTCAACTCGGCGGCGCGACCGGGATCGATCCAGATCCGCATGGCATAGTCGCGCGCGCCGAAAAGCTGCACGTCGCCCACGCCGTCCAGCCGGGCCAGCCGGTCGCGCACTTGCGTCAGCGCATAGTTCGACAGGTAATCGCGGTCGAACGTGCCGTCGGGCGACTGAAGGTTGACCACCATCAGGAAGTTCGGCGTGGTCTTGCGCGTCACCACGCCCAGCCGCTGCACTTCCTCGGGCAGGCGCGGCGTCGCCACGGCAACGCGGTTCTGCACGAGCACCTGCGCGGCATCGAGATCGGTGCCGATCTTGAACGTGACAGTGATCGTAACCTTGCCGTCGCCGGTCGACTGGCTGCTCATGTAGAGCATGTTGTCGACGCCATTGATTTCCTGCTCGATCGGCGCGGCCACGGTCTGGGCGACGGTTTCGGCGGAGGCGCCGGGGTACTGCGCCGCGACGGTCACCGTCGGCGGCACGATGTCGGGATACTGGCTGACGGGCAGGCCGATGAAAGCCAGCGCGCCGACGACCGAGATGATCACCGCGATCACCGCCGCGAAGATCGGCCGGTCGATGAAGAAGCGCGAGAAACGCATGGAATGGGATTCCTGGGAAAGGAGAAACGGGGCGCGCGGATCAGCGGGCGAACGTTGCCTGCGATGCGGCCGGCGGCAGTGAGCCTCCGGCCTGCGCGGCGGGCGTTTTCGCGGCCTGGATCGGCGCGGCGCGGGTCAGGACCTTGGTGCCCGTCGCGGCGGCCTGGATGTTGGAAACGATCACCCGGTCGGTAGGCGCCAGGCCGGAGCGGATCACGCGCAGGCCATCGACCACGGGGCCGAGTTCCACCGGCTTGGCCGCCACGACGCCGTCGGTTCCAGCCACCAGCACGACCTTGCGCGCCTGATCGGACTGGATCGCCTCGTCGGGGACCAGCAGGGCATCGACCTCACCCCCGTTCGACAGGCGCATGTTGCCGAACATGCCGGCGGTCAGGAACAGGTCCGGGTTGGACAGCACGGCGCGGCCGCGGATCGTGCCGGAGCGCGGATCGAGGCCGTTGTCGGTGAAATCGAGCCGGCCCTTCCAGCGGAAATCGCCTTCGTCCTGAAGGCGGATTTCCACCTCGCCGCCGCCCTTGCCTTCGGCGCGATCGCGCTGGGCCTTCAGGAACAGCGCTTCCGAGGCATCAAAGGTGAAGTAAATCGGATCGAGCGCGTTGATCGTGGTCAGCAGCGTGGCATTGGCCGCGTCCGCTCCCGAAACCAGGTTGCCGACATCGATCCGGCGGTCCGAAACCCGCCCGGTGATCGGTGCGCGCACCACGGTGAATTCCACGTTGAGCGCCAGCTGCCGCACCCGCGCGTCGGCGGCGGCCAGCGCGGCCTGCGCGGCCTGCAGCCGGGCGCGCAGCGAATCGACTTCGGCGGCGGAGACGGCCTCGTCGCCACTCAGGCGGCTGACGCGCCCGTAGTCGGCCTGCGCCAGCCGCAGGGCGCTGCGCGCGCTGGCGGCGTTGGCGCGCGCTTCGGCCAGCGCGGCCAGGAACGGGCGCTGGTCGATGGTGAACAGCGGCTGCCCCTTGCGCACGATATCGCCGTCATGGAAATGCAGCGCCACGATCTGCCCGGACACGCGCGGGCGGACTTCCACCGCCTGGCTGGGCGCGAAACGGCCGACGTAATCGTCCCACAGCACCACCTTGCGCACCAGCGGCACGGCAACGCCGACGGTCGGCTGCGGCATCACGGCGGCTTCGGCCCGAGGCCGGTCGAACGCCTTCCAGCCGGCACCACCCGCCAGCGCCAGCCCGATCGCGACCAGCGCAGCCGTCCGCCAGCGGCGGCGGGGGCGGCGTTCCTTGCCGGGCGCTTCCACAGGGATGGTCGGCATTTCGGCCTGGATGCGTGAGACCATGTTCATTGCAAGACTCCGTCATTGGCAGACGCGCCCGCGCAACGCCGGATGCGCCCTGCACCGGCTTGACGGACACGAAAATGGGAACGCCGTTCGCACGCGGGCGAAGCGGACGGGGCTGCGCGGCTCGCGCCACGCAAAGGATGCAGCCGGCTCCGGCACGTGGGCGGCATGCGCACGCGCTCGCGACGCCGGAACCGGCTGCGGGAGGAGCGGAAGGGCACGCCGACCGGGGTGAGATTCGGCGGGCGTCTTCCGCAGGGGTTGATGGGCGCGCCCCGCCCCAGAGAGCGAAGCGTGCGGCTATTCTAGAAAATCGGGCTCAACAGATCGGGTTGGACACAACCCCCTCCCGGATGCCTCTGCTTTATTCCATACCATGCGGTATATAATATGGAGCGATGGGGCGTCAACCGGAATTTTGTACCGATTAGTAGATTAAGTGAGCGAATGCAAAAAGATTTGCTTTTCCAGCGGGTTGATCACCTATCGACCGGGCCACACAGCCAGCGTCATATCCACCAGTTGCGCCAGTTGCTCGGGCGTGGCGCCCGCGCCCGCCTGGACGCCCATGCCCTGCATCACGGCATTGAGATAAGCTGCCAGAGCTGCCGGATCGATGCTTTCGGGAAAGTCCCCTTCGGCCTTCGCACGCTCCAACCGTTCCACCAACGCCTGTTCCGACGAGGCGCGGCGGGCGATCACTTCTTCCTTGATCGTATCGGCGTGAGTCGTGCAGGCCACCATGCTGATCACGCCCAGGCACGCGCGCGGATCGGGTTCGCCCGTCTGCAGGGCGAGCGCGCCGCGCAGCAGCTTTTCCGCCACTGCCTTTGCGGTAGGCTCCTGAAGCGCGGATTTCACGTAGCAGAGCTTGTCCCGCTCGTAGAGATCGAGCGCCTTGCGGAACAACGCCTCCTTGTTGCCGAAGCAGGCGTAGAGGCTGGGCTTGGTAATGCCCATCGCCTCGGTCAGCTCGGCCATGGACGCGCCTTCGTATCCGCGCAGCCAGAACACCTGGAGCGCGGCGGCCAGCGCTTCTTCGGGATCGAACTCCCTGGGGCGGCCCCTGCCGGATTGAACTGCCATTTCCATACCGGGCGGTATATAGATAGGGGAAGCGGTCTCGTCCAGAGGCCGGCCGAGATTCAGCGCAGAGACTTCTCGATCAGGAGACGGGCGATCTTGATGTCGGCCCGCAGCCAGACGTCGTATGTTTCGGGCCGCAGGATGACGGGCAGCGGGGCGGGCGTGCCCGTAGTCAGGATGGCAAAGCTTGGAATTTCGGAATCCCGCCATATGCCGGCCACGGCAAGCAGCGGCGCCGCGGGATCGGTGAGCCAGCTATCGCCCTTGCGATAATGCGTCATGGGAACAAGGCAGCGAAACTGCGTGTGCCGCAGCGTGCCTATCCAGAACGGGCTGTCCAGGTTGCGGACGAAAGGGACCAGGTGTTCGCCGCGTGGAGGAGGCGGGACACCCCACTGACGCGGGACGAGGTGGCGCCCTTTCTCCCGGGTGGTCACGATCACCGGCGCGTAGCCGCCGGGTTCGACCATACCACCCTGCCAAACGTCTCCGTCGGTATCGGCACCCAGATCCTTTGCGATCTGCTGCGCCGAAGCATCGATACGATAGGCCGGGGCCATCGCGGCTAGCCCAGCCTCAGTCCGAGTTCGGCAATCAGTTGCCCGGCCGTCAGTGCGACTATATCGACGCGCGCCAGCCTTACTCGGTCAGCCGTCCCGACGGGGTCTGTGTTGGAAATCATCATTCCTGATAGGACTTTGTTCCGATCTTGGTAAAGTCGCCGCACCATGACAATGACGCACCCATGGCAGGCTTGGCGGAGATTTTCCGAGCGTAGAAGCAGCCATGCCGACGGTCGTTCCACCGCTAAGTGGTTCGGCACCTGGCTCGACTGGCTCCTGATCCCGGTCTTCCTCCTGTTCTTCACGACCCGTCTCGTGCCCGAACCCGTGGCGGACCGGTCGCTCTATCAGTCCGTTGCCGAGCGGATGCTGGCCGGCGATCGGCTCTATGTCGATGTGATCGATAACAAGGACCCGCTGTTCTACTACGCCATCGCGGTGCAGCGCCTGATCGGTCCTCTTGCGGAATACGGCTTCGAGCTGGCTTGCGTGGGCGGGGCCGCGCTGATCGCTGCGGCCCTGGCGCGGCGTTTCCATCCCGGATGCGTTCTGGGCCAGCGACTGGTCTTTGTAGCAACGGCCTTCATGCTGACCGGGCCGATGTACGATCGGGGCGGCAGCATTCCCCCAGGGATCGTGCTGACTCTGGCCACGATCGCCCTTGCCACGGCAGGACGCGGCATCGCCACCGGCGTGGCGCTGGCGGCCCTGCTGCTCACCAAGCTGATCTACGCGCCGATCGCGCTGGTGTTCGTGCTGGTCCACGCGATTGCCCGGTCCGCGCCCGGCGATCGCGCCACCGGTCTCCTTTGGAAGTGCGGATCGGCCTGTTTGGTCGTGTCGGCCATCGTGCTGACAGCCCTGGCCGCGCGCGGGGAACTGCACGGCTATCTGGCAGCCCAGCAGGCGAATCTGTTCTATTCGCAAAGCAACGTCTTTTCCGCGCCGACGCTGATCGGCAACATCGGGAATCACGCGCTTACCGCGCTGTATTTCGGCAAGGCGATACTGGCGCTGTCGCTCGCGGCGTTCCTGTTCCTGCTGGTCCGGTTCCTGCGCGCGCCGTCAGAGAACGCGCTGCGCCCGTTTCTGGCGGGATGCCTCGCGATCTACCCCGTTTCGCTTGCCGTGATCGGCCTGACGGCCATCTGGGGGCCGCACCTCGCCGTGCTCCATGTCTTTCTGGCGCTGGCGGCGGCAGTGGCGATCCCGGAGCTGCTGGCCAGCTACGCCCCGCTCATCGCCTTGCCGGTGATCCTCGGGGCGGCAGGGGTGCTGTCCTTTGCCGGCGCGGAGACTTGGACAGACGACAGCCCGCTGGACTTCTTCGACCGCCTGGAGGAACTCGATGCCGACCCGCCCGAAGCCATCGCGCTTCACCAGGTGGCGGGGCCTGCTCCGGTCCGCTACGCGCGGCTGGGCTCCGACAATGATCTACATCATGCTTCGGGTACGCGATCGGACCGGCTCGTCTGCCCGCGCTTCTTCCAGTACCGGTTCACCGACGCCAAGGTGCTCGATGGCATATTGGCCTGCGCCGCGAAGGCGGATTACCTCATCGTGGACTTTCCCGAGGATCAGCCGCTGGTGCCGGGCACTTTCGTGACGCCCGTTGCCGATTTTGCCGAACTCAACCGGCGCTGGCAGGGCTTCACCGCGGCCGCCGAAGCGATGCTGCAACGCGGGTTCCACTGCGTGAGCGCAGGCGATACCATCCGGATATGCCGGCGCACGAACCGTCCTGCGGTCACTTCCGGTTCTGGGGATCGGTAGCCGCTCTTTCGGGCATCCATCCCCCACCCAGTGCCTGGAACAAGGCCACGCGCGCCGTCAGCGCGTCGGATTGGGACTGGATCAAGGCCAGTTCCGCGGCGAGCAGGCCGCGCTGGGCATCGAGCTGTTCGAGATAGGGCGAATAGCCGGACGCATAGCGCGCGCTGGCATGCCGGTATGCCCGTGCCAGCGCATCGCGTTGCGCGGTCAGGATGGCGGCCTGCTCGTCGGTGCGAACAACGGTAACCAGCGCATCGTTGACTTCGCGGAAGGCGTTGAGCGCGACCTTGCGATAGGCGAACGCGGCCGCATCGCGCTGCGCCGCCGCACTTTCCGCGCCGGCGCGCAGGCGGCCGCCTTCGAACAGCGGCGCCAGCACGCTGCCCCCTGCCGCCCAGATCGTGATCGGATCGGCGAGCAGTGTCGACAACGCCGCTCCCGCCGAAGCCGAAAGCCGCACTTGTGGCAGGAAGCGCTTGCGCGCCGCCGCCAGAGCATGATCGGCCCCAGCCAGCTGCCATTCCGCCTGAGCGACATCGGGACGGCGGCGCAGCAGGTCGGACGGCAGCGCCTCGGGGATTGCCGGCTCGTGCAGCGCGGCCAGCGTGGTGCCGCGCCCGACCTCGCCGGGAAGATCGCCAGCCAGCACGCGTAATCCGTTTTCCTGCCGGGCAATGCCCTGTTCGATCGCCGGGATGATCTGCGCGGCAGACTGGTATTCGGCTTCGGCCTGCGCCAGTTCCAGCCGCGAGGCATAGCCGGCGTCGGTCCGGCGCCGGATCAGGCCCAGCGCCTGTTCGCGCGCGGCGAGCGTCGCCCGCGCAACCTCAAGCCGGGCATCCAGCGCGCGCAGCGTGATATACCCGCTCGCCACCGCCGACGCGATCGACAGATGCACGGCATCACGCGCCGCCTCGCTGGCGAACCACGCGGACCGGGCCGCCGACGCCTGATCGGACAGGCGGCCGAACAGATCGACTTCCCATGCCACCTGCAGCTGCGGTTGCGCGGCGGTCTGCTCGGCCGGCTTGCCGAAAGCATTGACACTGCGCGATTGGGCCGCCGCGCCGGTGGCGTCCAGGGTGGGCAACAAGGCGGCGCGCGCCGCCATTTCCTGCGCCTTCGCATCGCGCACGCGCGCGGCGGCGATGGCGATATCGGGATTGCCGGCGAGGGCATGATCGATCAGCCCCGTCATCACCGGGTCCCCGAACGCCTGCCACCAGGCCGGTTCGACCAGACCGGACTGCGCGGTATCGACCCGCCATTCCGCCGGCGGCACCACGGGCGCCACCTGAGCCGTCTCGATACGCGGGCCGGCGCAGGCTGCCAGCGCCGCACAGAGCGCCACGGGAAGCGAATGGATCGCGGTGCGGCGCATCAGTGCCTCGTCGCCACGCGCACTTCGACCGACATGCCCGGCCGCAGGCGGGCCGCCGCTGCCTGCCCGGGATCGATGCGGATGCGCACCGCGATCCGCTGGGGAATCTTGACGAAGTTGCCGGTGGCGTTGTCGGGCTTGAGCACCGCGAATTCGGACCCCGCCGCCGGCGAGAGGTTCTCCACCTTGCCCGTCAGCTTCGTTCCGTTCAGCGCGTCGACACGGAACGTCACCGGCTGCCCGATCCGCATCCCGCTGGTCTGCGCCTCCTTGAAATTGGCGATGATCCAGAAGTCGTTGGGCACCAGGAACATGAGCTGCGTGCCCGCCGTGACAAAGGCCCCGTTGCGCACCCCGATCTCCGAAAGCTGGCCGTCCGACGGTGCGCGGATCACGGTGTTGTCGAGATCGACCTGCGCCAGCCGGAGCTGCGCCTTCGCCCCTTCCACCGCCGCTTCCAGCCCGCCCCGGCCAACCAGCACCGAACGGACGTCCTGCTGGCCGACCTGCTGCGTTGCCGATGCCTGCCGCACGCCCGCCTGCGCCGCCAGCAACGCGGCGCGCGTCTGGTCGCGCTCGCGTTCGGAAATCGATCCATCGGCCACCAGCGCGTTCGCGCGCTTCATGTCAGCCTCGGCCCGCACGAGCTGCGCTTGCGCATTGGCGATCCCGGCTTCCTGCCCGGTCAGCGCCGCTTCGCGCGCGCGCTGGCTCTGCTGCGAATTGGCGAGCGCGGCCAGTTGCGCGGCCAGGTTCGCCTTGGCCTGTTCGACCCGCGCCGCATAGATGCGGTCATCGATCGTGGCCAGCACCTGCCCGGCCTTCACCTGCGCGAAGTCGCGAACCGGCACGGACGTCACATAGCCGCTCACCTGCGGGCTGATCACGGTGACCCTGCCCCGGACATAGGCGTTGTCCGTGCCCTCGCTCCAGCCCGCGAACGGGGGCAATTGCCAAGCGTAAAGGATCGCCAGCGCCGCCGCCACGGCGATCGCGGCGATGACGATCACGGTCAGGCGGCTCTTGGCCGGCGGCCTCCAGCCGTTGGGCACGGGGTTGACCTGTGGATCGGCCGGGGCCGGTTCCGCCCTGATCGTTTCGCTTGGCCCCTGATCCGTCATGCGCTTTCCCCGTTTCGCCCCGTGGCGGGACTCGTCATCGCGGCCGCCTGCTCGGCCATCTTCTGTTGCAGGAGAATCACCGGCGAAATCTCGTGCCGTCGCAGGATCGCGCGGCGGATCGCCACGCCCCACAGCGCCGCCGCCACGGCCAGCACGCAGACCACCAGAAAGAGATCGTCGAAAGCAAGAATATGCGCCTCGCGCGTGGTCTGCTGCGAAAGCAGGGCGACGCCTTCCGCGCTCCGCAGCGCCGGATCGCCGATCACCGGCGCGACCGCGCCCGAACCTGCCCGCACGCGCAAGGCCACCTGCGGGTCGGTCATGACCACGTCCTGCACCAGTTCGTGCGAATGGTACTTCTCCCGCACCGTCTCGAACGTGCCAAGGGCGGCGGTGCCGACAAGACCGCCGATGCTCTGGCTCAGGCTGAACAGAACCACGAAGCTGATGAAATTGCGCGGTCCGGCCAGCAGCGTCCGGGCCATGCCGATGACCATCGCCTGCGCCATGAACAGCAGCGAGGCGAACCCGATCAGCGCCTGGCTGAAATAGAACATCTCCGGCCGGCTGAGGTTGGTCGATCCCGCATCGATGAAAGCCCCGATCGCGATAAGCACGGCCGACAGCGTGATCGGGCGCGTAAGATTCTCGGGATTGAAGGTCAGCACCGCCACGGTCATGCCTGCGATCGAGGCCAGCACGATCACGAGGTTCAGCGTGACCATCTGGTCGTTGATCATGCCCACCACGTTGAGCAGGCCTACCGACCCGAACGCCTGTTCCGACAGCAGAATGCGCACGGAGGCCGCCACGGCCATCAGCCGCAGCATCTCGCGCGTGCCCAGCCAGCGCGTGTTGATCAGTGGGTTCTCGCGGAAATGCTCGATCAGCAGCGCCCCCGCAATCATCACCATGCTGCCGGCCAGCGCCCATCCGATCCACGTACGGTCGGTCCACCATTCGATGCGGCCCTGCGTCAGCGCCGCAATCAGCAGCCACAGGCCCGGCCCGAGCAACGCAAAGGTGAGGAAATCGGAGCGCTCGAACACCTTGAACCGCTCGCTCGGCGGCAGGGGCAGCACCATGATCGCCGCCAGCATGGCCAGCGCCAGCCCCAGCTCGAACCAATAGAGCATGTGCCAGTCGCCCCATTCCAGCAGGCCTGGCGAAAGCACGCGCGCCAGCGGCGTCGCCAGCTGCGGAATGGAGA
Source organism: Novosphingobium sp. SCN 66-18 (assembly GCA_001725355.1). GTDB lineage: Bacteria > Pseudomonadota > Alphaproteobacteria > Sphingomonadales > Sphingomonadaceae > Novosphingobium. Next base: position 1,019 of record MEGD01000044.1, on the reverse strand, counting down.
TGCCCAGCATCACCCCGACCAGCCGCTTGGGCGCGGGCATGGCCTGCATCAGATAGAGGATGGTCAGCGACGTGAGCGCCGCCGCCGCCATGCCGCTGGCCGCGCGCACCAGCACCGACGACCAGAAGCCGTGGACGAACAGGTGCAGCAGCGTCGCCAGCGCATAGGCGCCCAGCATGTACCGGACGAAACTCTGCAGGCCGAACTGTTGCCGGAACTTCACCAGCAGCAGGTTCGCCGTGGTGTTGGTCATGAGATAGGCCGCCGTCAGCCAGGCCGCCTCGTTGGAATAGAGGCCGAGCGTGCCCTGCGCGAAGTTGAGATTGACCGCCACCAGCGCATTGCCCAGGCCTGCGGTCACGCCAATCAGCACGCCGACCGCGAAATAACCCACGCGCCGCCGCGCGGGATGATCGGGATTGGCGGGCGACCCTGGCAGGGTGGGCCGTTCATGCGGTTTGAACTGATAGACGTCCTGTCCGTCCACGCCGCCCCCAGCCGCCAGAATGGCAACGATCCGAACACTATAGGGCGCGTCGCAGGGACAGGCAACGCGGTCTGCGGCTTTTTCAAACTTTTCTATTTTTCGGAAAAGCTTGAACCAATTTATCCTGATTTTCGGAAAATCCCCGCCGCGTATTCTGCCGCTCGAAATCACGGAAACCTTCCAGGCACGGGGAAGCCGCCATGAAGAACCACCTGCTCTCGCTGGGCGCCGGCACATTGATCGGCATCCTTTATGCCCTGCTGGGCGTACATTCGCCGGCGCCTCCGGTCATCGCCCTGGTCGGCTTGCTGGGGATGCTGGCCGGAGAACGGGCCGGGTCCTTCGCCCGGCGGACCGCGCTCCACCGCGATCTTCCAACCGACTGAACCGCATCCGGGCCGGCACGTCGGCCCACCCGAGGGGAAAGCCCATGTCCGATCTTATTCTTGTGAACGCGCGGGTAACGACGCTTGATCGCGCCAATCCGGTGGCGGAGGCTGTTGCGGTGCGCGATGGGAGGTTTCTGGTGGTG
>MEGD01000043.1 GCA_001725355.1 Novosphingobium sp. SCN 66-18 | reverse complement strand
CTTCACGTTCGCAAGATCAACACCCGTCCCATCACCCTTCACTCGCGGCTTCACGTTGTAATCAATCACCCGCTTCACGCAGACCAGGGCTTTCATCGCAGCTTTCCTCTCTTCGACGGGGCGGCAGGCGCGGCCCCGGATGACTTATTCAAGTTCCAGAATGATGGCATCCACGGCCAGGCTGTCGCCCGCCTTGGCATTGACGGCCTTGACCTTGCCAGCCTTTTCCGCGCGCAGGATGTTTTCCATCTTCATCGCCTCGATCACGGCGAGCGGCTGCCCCGCTTCCACCGCATCGCCTTCGCCCACGTTCAGCGCCACGAGCAGTCCAGGCATCGGGCAGACGAGGTACTTGGACATATCCGGCGGCACCTTTTCGATCATGTGCCGCGCCAGATGCGCGATGTGCCCGGGCAGGACCTGAACATCGTGGATCGCGCCCCGCGTGGTCAGGCGCAGGCCCGAAGCCTTCGCCTCGACCTTGACAATCAGCGCCTCGCCATCGGCCTCGGCATGGATGAGGCGATCGCCCGGCGTGTATTCGAGCGCGAGGTCGATCTCGGCCCCGTCGACGGTGATCGTGTCGCCGCCCACTTCGACCGCATGGGTTTCGCCCGCGATCTTCACCGCCCATGAGGACGGCGGATCGAGTTCATCGCCCAACTGGCCGTCGATCTGCCGCGAACGGTCGGCCCGCGCGGTGGCGAGGAAGCCCGCCAGCCCCGCCAGCGTGCGCTTCAGCGCATCCGACGTCGCCGCGCCGTGGAAACCTTCGGGATATTCCTCGGCAATGAAGCCCGTGGTCAACTCACCCGACCGGAAGCGCGGGTGCTGCATGATCGCGCTGACGAAATCGATGTTGTGGCCCAGCCCCTCGATCTCGAAGGCATCCAGCGCGGCGATCTGCCGGTCCGCCGCCTCGTCGCGCGTCCGCCCCCACGTGATCAGCTTGGCGATCATCGGGTCGTAGAACATCGAGACTTCGCCGCCTTCATAGACGCCGTCGTCCACGCGCACGCCGTCCACGCCGCGACGGCCATTGGCCTCACCGTCGTCGGTCCAGCCGGCCAGCGGCGGATTGTAGCGGACCAGGCGGCCGGTCGAGGGCAGGAACCCGCGATAGGGGTCTTCGGCATAGACGCGGTTCTCGATCGCCCAGCCGTCGATCTTCACGTCGTCCTGCGTCATCGCCAGCTTCTCGCCATAGGCGACGCGGATCATCTGTTCGACCAGGTCGATGCCGGTAATCGCCTCGGTGACGGGATGCTCCACCTGCAGGCGGGTGTTCATTTCCAGGAAGTAGAAGCTTTCGCCCGTCTGGTCCGCGCCCGAGACGATCAGTTCGACGGTGCCGGCCGAATAGTAGCCCACCGCCCGCGCCAGCGCGACGCACTGTTCGCCCATGGCCTTGCGCATCTTGGGCGTGACGAACGGCGAAGGCGCTTCCTCCACCACCTTCTGGTGGCGGCGCTGGATCGAGCATTCCCGTTCGTTGAGGTAGAGGATGTTGCCGTGCTTATCGCCCAGGATCTGGATCTCGATGTGGCGCGGATCGAGAATGAACTTCTCGATGAACACGCGATCGTCACCGAACGAATTGAGGCCCTCGCGCTTCACGCTCTCGAAGCCTTCGCGCACGTCCTTCTCGTTGTAGGCAAGACGCATGCCCTTGCCGCCACCGCCGGCCGAGGCCTTCATCATAACCGGATAGCCGATCTCGTTGGAGATGCGGACCGCGTGCTCGGTATCCTCGATCTCGCCCACGAAGCCGGGCACCACGTTGACGCCCGCCTGCTTGGCCAGCTTCTTGGATTCGATCTTGTCGCCCATCGCCGCGATCGCGCCCACCGGCGGCCCGATGAACGCGATGTTCTCCGCCGCCAGCGCTTCGGCAAACGACGTCCGCTCGGACAGGAAGCCATAGCCCGGATGCACCGCTTCCGCGCCGGTCTGCTTGCACGCCGCGATGATCTTGTCCGCGATCAGGTACGACTGCGCGGCCGGCGACGGACCGATGTGCACCGCCTCGTCCGCCATCTGCACGAACGGCGCGCGCGCATCGGCATCCGAATAGACGGCCACCGTCCGGATGCCCATCCGGCGCGCGGTCTTGATGACCCGGCAGGCGATTTCGCCACGGTTGGCGATGAGGATCTTCTTGAACATGCCTATCTTTCCGTCGCTGCAATTACTGTAATTCAGACCTGTTCGAGCGCCTGCGCCAGATCGGCCACGATATCGTCGATGTGCTCGATGCCCACCGACACGCGCACCGTGTCCGGCCCGGCGCCGGCGGCGACCAGCTCCTCCTCGCCCAGCTGGCTGTGCGTGGTCGAGGCGGGGTGGATGATGAGCGAGCGGGTATCGCCGATGTTGGCGAGGTGGCTGAACAGCTTGGCCGACTGGACCAGCTTCACGCCCGCCTCGTACCCGCCCTTCACGCCGAAGGTGAAGACCGCGCCGCCCTTGCCGCCAAGGTACTGCTTGGCCAGCTGGTGATAGGGGTCCTCCGGCAGGCCGGCATAGCTCACCCAGGCCACCTTCGGATGGTTCTGCAGCCACTGCGCGAGGTGCAGCGCGTTGCTGCAATGCCGCTCCATGCGCAGCGCCAGCGTTTCCATGCCGGTCAGCGTGAGGAAGGCGTTCATCGGCGCCATCGCCGGGCCAAGGTCGCGCAAGCCCAGCACGCGGCAGCCGATGATGAAGGCGATCGGGCCGACGGGCTTCAGCGCCTCGGTCAGCACCGCGCCGTGGTAGCTGGGGTTGGGCTGGGTCAGCGAGGGGAACTTGTCGCTTGCCGCCCAGTCGAACTTGCCCGAATCCACGATCAGTCCGCCGATGGAATTGCCGTGGCCGTTGAGGAACTTGGTGCATGAATGGACGACGATGTCCGCGCCGTGTTCAATCGGGCGGCAGAGCGCGGGGCTCGCCATGGTATTGTCCACGATCAGCGGCACGCCCGCCGAATGGGCGACGTCGGCAATCGCCGCGATGTCCAGCACCACGCCGCCGGGGTTGGCGAGGCTTTCGATGAACACGCCGCGCGTCTTGTCGGTGATCGCCGCGGCGACGGCGGCCGGATCGTCCGCGTCGACGAACACGGCCTTCCAGCCGAACTTGGCGAAGCTGTGCGCGAACTGGTTGAGCGTGCCGCCGTAGAGCTTCTTGGCGGCCACGATCTCGCAGCCCGGCTCCATCAGGGTGTGGAACACGATGAACTGCGCGGCATGGCCTGACGCCACGCCCAATGCGCCGACGCCCCCTTCCAATGCCGCGATCTTCGCTTCGAGCGCGGCATTGGTGGGGTTCATGATGCGGCTGTAGATATTGCCGAATTCGGCCAGGGCGAAGAGGTTCGCCGCGTGTTCGGCACTGTCGAACACATAGCTGGCCGTCTGGTAGATCGGCGTGATCCGCGCCTTGGTCGTCGGATCGGGCTCGCACCCGGCATGGACCGTCAGCGTCTCAAGCTTCTGCGTCATGGCATCCTCCTTCGTGTAGGGCACGCGACCCTATCACGCCGCTTCGATCTCGCTACCCAGGGGCGGCATGTTGTGGCCCAGCAGCCGCAGCATGTCCGCCGCGCATTCCACCACGTTGGAGCCGGGACCGTAGATACCCTGCACGCCCGCTTCGCGCAGGAATTCATAGTCCTGCGGCGGGATCACGCCCCCGGCGACGACCTTGATGTCGGGCCGGCCAGCGGCCTTCAGGTGGCCGATCAGTTCGGGGATCAGCGTCTTGTGCCCGGCGGCAAGGCTTGACGCCCCCACCGCATCGACGTCCTTTTCCAGCGCCAGCGCGCAGGCTTCCTGCGGCGTCTGGAACAGCGGGCCGCTGGTCACGTCGAAGCCCATGTCGCTAAAGGCCGAGGCGATCACGTTGGCGCCGCGATCGTGCCCGTCCTGGCCCATCTTGGCGACCAGCATCCGCGGCTTGCGGCCCAGGCGGCGGGTGACGGCCTCGACGCCGTCCAGCACCTGCCGGTAGCGGCTGTCGCCGGCATAGGCCGCGCCATAGATGCCCTTTACCGGCGTTGGCACGGTGCCGTGGCGGCCGAACACGATTTCCATCGCGTCCGAAATCTCGCCCAGCGTGGCGCGATGGCGCGCGGCCTCGACCGCCAGTTCCAGCAGGTTGCCGCCCGTCTTCGCGCCTTCGGTCAGCGCGTTGAGCGCGGCGCGGCACTTGGTCTCGTCACGCCCGGCGCGCACCGCCTTCAGCCGCGCGATCTGCGCGTCGCGCACGGCGTGGTTATCGACTTCGAGCGTTTCGATCTGGTCTTCGCTGGCAAGGCGATACTTGTTGACGCCGACGATCACGTCCTCGCCCCGGTCGACCCGCGCCTGGCGGCCGGCGGCGGCTTCCTCGATCATCGCCTTGGGCCAGCCGGCGGCGACGGCCTTGGCCATGCCGCCCTCGCTATCGACGCGCTCGATGATCTCCCACGCCTTGTCGACCAGTTCCTGCGTCAGCGCCTCGATGTAGTAAGACCCGCCCAGCGGATCGACCACCTTGGTCATCCCCGTCTCTTCCTGGATCACGATCTGCGTGTTGCGCGCGATACGGGCAGAAAAGTCGGTAGGCAGCGCGATGGCTTCGTCCAGCGCGTTGGTGTGGAGCGACTGGGTGCCGCCCAGCATCGCCGCCATCGCCTCGATCGTGGTGCGGATGACGTTGTTGTAGGGGTCCTGCTCCTGCAGCGAGACGCCGCTGGTCTGGCAGTGCGTGCGCAACATCTTGCTGCGTTCGTCCTTCGCGCCCAGCTTCGTCATCACCCGGTGCCACAGCACGCGCGCGGCGCGCAGCTTGGCCACTTCCATGAAGAAGTTCATGCCGATGGCGAAGAAGAACGACAGGCGGCCGGCGAACTTGTCGATGTCGAGGCCCGAGGCGACACCGTACTTCACGTATTCCATGCCGTCGGCGATGGTGAAGGCCAGTTCCTGCACCTGCGTCGCGCCGGCTTCCTGCATGTGGTAGCCGGAGATCGAGATCGAGTTGAACTTCGGCATCTCGCGGCTGGTGTAGCCGAAGATGTCCGAGATGATGCGCATCGAGGGTTCGGGCGGGTAGATATAGGTGTTGCGGACCATGAACTCCTTCAGAATGTCGTTCTGAATGGTTCCGTCCAGCAACTTGCGATCGACGCCCTGTTCCTCGCCCGCGACGATGAAGAAGGCGAGGATCGGGATCACCGCGCCGTTCATGGTCATCGAAACCGACATCTGATCGAGCGGAATGCCGTCGAACAGGATCTTCATGTCCTCAACCGAGTCGATGGCGACGCCCGCCTTGCCGACATCGCCCACCACGCGCGGGTGGTCGCTGTCATAGCCGCGGTGCGTGGCAAGGTCGAAGGCGACCGAGAGGCCCTTCTGCCCGGCGGCGAGGTTGCGGCGGTAGAAGGCGTTGGATTCTTCCGCGGTGGAGAAACCGGCGTACTGGCGGATGGTCCAGGGGCGGCCCGCATACATGCTGGCGCGCACGCCGCGCGTGAACGGGGCGAAGCCCGGCAGGCCCGGGTCGACGGTCGCGTCCTCGGCCGTGTAGAGCGGCTTCACGGCGATGCCTTCCGGCGTCTGCCAGGTGAGGTCTTTCCCCTTCACTTCCTTGGCGGCGGCGGCCTGCCAGTCTTCGATATTCGCCATGATCTTGTCCCTAGGCCCGTTCGGTTCGAGCGAAGTCGAGAACCCTGCGCGCCCGTGTCTCGACTTCGCTCGACACGAACGGCGTGTGGTCAGTGCGCCTCTTTCGGCGTTTCCATGATCTCGGTCAGCTGCCCGCCCATGTCGCGGGGATGCACAAAGAAGATCAGCGTGCCGTGCGCGCCGATGCGCGGTTCGCCCAGCACGCGCTTGCCCTTGCTTTCGAACCAGGCCTTGGCCGCGTGGATGTCGGGCACTTCGTAGCAGAGGTGGTGCTGGCCACCGAGCGGGTTGGCGGCGAGCCACTTGCCCACGGCGCTGTCCGGACTGGTCGGCTGGATCAGTTCGATCTGCGTGCCGGCGGTTCCATCCTCGCCCGGCGTGTTGACAAAGCACACGCGCACCTGCTGGCTCTCCAGCACGAACGGCTCGGTGATGTCCGTCGCCCCCATCACATCCCGATAGAACGCGATAGCGGCGTCGATGTCCGGCGTCGCCACGCCGACGTGGTTCAGGCGTCCCAGCTTCATGTCACACGCGCTCCACAACCATGGCGATGCCCTGGCCGCCACCGATGCACATCGTAATCAGGCCATACTTTCCGCCGGTGCGGGCCAGCTCGTACATCGTCTTGATCGTCAGGATCGCCCCGGTCGCGCCGATCGGATGGCCGAGCGAGATGCCCGAACCGTTGGGATTGGTCTTGGCGGGAGCGAAACCAAGTTCCTTGGCCACGCCGCAAGCCTGCGCAGCGAACGCCTCGTTGCTTTCGATCACATCGATCTGGTCGAGCGTCAGCCCCGCGCGCTTCAGCGCCACCGGCACCGCCTTGACCGGGCCAAGACCCATCACGCCCGGTTCCACGCCGGCGTGGCCCCAGCCGAGAATTCGGGCCATGGGCTTGAGGCCCAGTTCCTCGACCGCCTCGCCGCTCGCCAGCACCACCGCGCCCGCGCCATCGTTGATGCCGCTGGCGTTGCCGGCGGTGACGGTGCCGTCCTTCTTGAACACCGGGCGCAGCGCGGCCATCGCCTCCACGCTGGCGTCGGCGCGGAAATGCTCGTCGGCATCGAACACGGTCACGCCCTTGCGGGTCTTGACCTCGACCGGGACGATCTGTTCCTTGAAATAGCCCGCCGCCGTCGCCGCGGCGGCGCGCTTGTGGCTTTCCACCGCCAGCGCGTCCTGCTCCTCGCGGCTGATCGCGAGCCGGTCGGCCACGTTCTCCGCCGTCACGCCCATGTGGATGTTCTCGAACGGGTCATGCAGCGCGCCGAGCATGGCGTCCATCATCACCTGGTCGCCCATCTTCTGCCCGTTGCGCGCGGTGAGCACCATGTGCGGCGCGTTCGACATGACTTCCGCCCCACCGCCGATGGCGATCTTCTGCTCACCCAGCGCGATGCCCTGCGCCGCCGAAACGATCGCCTGCAGGCCCGAACCGCACAGCCGGTTGACGTTCATCGCCGGGCTTTCGATCGGGACGCCCGCATTGACCGCCGCGACGCGGCTGACATAGGCGTCCTTGGGCTGCGTCGGCACCACCGTGCCGATCACCACGTTCTCGATCTTGTCCGGCGTGAGACCCGCGCGGGCGATCGCCTCCTTGATGACGATGGTACCCAGGTCCGCCGGACGGAACGAGGCCAAGCTGCCGCCAAACGTGCCGATGGCCGTGCGCGCGCCGGAAACGATGTAGATGTCGGTCATGATAAATCCTCAGCCCAGATCCGCGCTTACAGCGGAATGTTGTCGTGCTTCTTCCACGGGTTCTCGAGCGCCTTGTTGCGCAGCTTGCGCAGCCCGAGCGCGATGCGGCGGCGCGTGGAATGCGGGTGGATCACCTCGTCCACGAAGCCCTTGCTGGCCGCGACGAAGGGATTGGCGAAGCGGTCCTCGTATTCCTTGGTCTTGACCGCCTGCTCCTCGGTCGAAAGGCCGCGGAAGATGATCTCCACCGCGCCCTTGGCCCCCATCACCGCGATTTCGGCAGTGGGCCAGGCATAATTGAGATCGCCGCGCAGGTGCTTGGAGGCCATCACGTCATAGGCGCCGCCATAGGCCTTGCGGGTGATGACGGTGATCTTGGGCACGGTCGCCTCGGCATAGGCGAACAGCAGCTTGGCGCCGTGCTTGATGATTCCGTTGTGCTCCTGGCTGGTGCCCGGCAGGAAGCCCGGCACGTCCACGAAGGTCAGGATCGGGATGTTGAACGCATCGCAGAAGCGGACGAAGCGCGCCGCCTTCTTCGACGAGTTGATATCCAGCACGCCCGCCAGCACCATCGGCTGGTTGGCGACCACGCCCACCGTCTTGCCCTCGATCCGCCCGAAGCCGCAGATGATGTTGGCGGCGTGTTTGGGCTGGACTTCGAAGAACTCGCCCTCGTCCACCGTTTTCCTAATGACCTCGTGCATGTCATAGGGCTGCGTCGCCGACGCCGGGATCAGCGTGTCGAGGCTGGTTTCCAGCCTGTCATAGGGGTCGGAGGTCGGCCGTTCCGGCACCGCTTCCTTGTTCGACAGCGGCAGGAAATCGAAGAATTCGCGCGCCTGCAGCAGCGCCTCGATGTCGTTTTCGCAAGCCAGGTCGGCAACGGAGGTCTTGGTGGTATGCGTCACCGCGCCGCCCAGTTCCTCCTGCGTGACGATCTCGTTCGTCACCGTCTTGACCACGTCCGGCCCGGTCACGAACATGTACGAGCTGTCCTTCACCATGAAGATGAAGTCGGTCATCGCCGGGGAATAGACCGCGCCGCCCGCGCACGGCCCCATGATCAGGCTGATCTGCGGCACCACGCCCGAAGCCAGCACGTTGCGCTGGAAGATTTCGGCATAGCCGCCCAGCGAGGCGACGCCTTCCTGGATGCGCGCGCCGCCGGAATCATTGAGGCCGATCACCGGCGCGCCGACCTTCATCGCCATGTCCATGATCTTGCAGATCTTCATGGCGTGCCGTTCGGAAACCGCGCCGCCAAACACGGTGAAATCCTGGCTGAACACGAACACGAGCCGGCCATTGATCGTGCCCGAACCCGTGACCACACCATCGCCGGGGATCACCGTGTCAGGCATGCCGAAATCGACGCAATTGTGCTCGACGTACATGTCGACTTCCTCGAAGCTGCCTTCGTCGAGCAGCACTTCGAGGCGTTCGCGCGCGGTCAGCTTGCCCTTGGCGTGCTGCGCGTCGATGCGCTTCTGCCCGCCACCCATCCGCGCGGCTTCACGACGCTTTTCCATTTCGGCGATATTCGCAGACATATCCTCGCCCCAAACCTGACCAGATAATCCGCCGCGATGGCGCAACAGGACCGCTGAGTCCAATGTTAAGTTGCAAACTTGCAAAGCGCAGATTTGCAAATTATCGACCAAAGCATGAGCAAACGCCGCGTCTTTGCCGGAACCCAGCTGCGCGCGTTGCGAACGCGGCGAGGCCTGTTGCAGACCGGGATGGCGCGCGCGCTGGGCATCAGCGCGTCCTACCTGTGCCAGCTTGAAAACGACGAGCGCCACCTCACCCCCGCGCTGGCCGACCGGCTGCGCGCGCAATTCCCGGTGGACTGGGAGGACCTTGCACCGGACCGGCAGGACCTGCTGGCCGATGCGCTGCGGCAGGCGGTGGCCGATCCGCTGCTGCCGGCCACGTTGCCGGGCGAGCAGATCGAGCGCGTGGCCGAACAGTTCCCCGCCTTTGCCGAACAGTTCGTACGGATGCACGCCATCCACCGGCGCGACCGGCAGCGGCTGGAAATGCTGGACGAGGCGCTGGGGTCGGACAGCGTGGCGGCCGGCATCACCGGCGGCCGCCTGCCGTGGGAGGAAGTGCGCGACTGGTTTCACCTTGCCAACAACTACGTCGATCTGGTCGATCGCCACGCCGAGATCCTTGCGCAGGAACTGGCCGCCGGTCAGGCATCGCCCTCGATCGACCGGATGGAGGCCTGGTTCGCGGCGCGCGGCGTGACCATCGACTACCGGCCGGGCGGCCCCTTGCGCCTGTTCGATCCGGTGCAGCGGCGGCTGGTGATCGATTCCAGCCAGCCGGTCGAAAGCAGCCGGTTCCAGATGGCCTACCAGCTGACCGCGATGGCGCTGGAGCAGGACATCGCCGCGATCGTCGAGGACACGCTGCTCGCCAGCGACGCCGCGCGCGAGCTGCTCACCGTGGGACTGGGCAACTATGCCGCGGGCGCGCTGCTGATGCCCTACGAACAGTTCCGCACCGCCGCGCGCGCGCTGCGGCATGACGTGGACCGGCTGCGGCAGGTGTTCGGCACCAGCTTCGAACAGACCTGCCACCGCCTGTCCACGCTGCAACGCCCGCAGGCGCGCGGCATCCCGGTGTTCTTCTGCCGGGTGGACATGGCCGGCAACATCACCAAGCGCCATTCGGCCACCCGCCTCCAGTTCGGGCGCTTCGGCGGCGCCTGCCCGCTATGGATCGTGCACGAGGCGGTGGCGATCCCCGACCGCATCCACGTGCAAGTGGCCGAGATGCCCGACGGCGTGCGCTATGTCTCGATCGCCAAGGGGCTGGTGAAGCCATCGGCCAGCTTCTACCGCCCGCCGCGCCGCTATGCCGTGGCGCTGGGTTGCGAAGCCGCGCTCGCCAGCGAATTCGTCTATGCCGACGGCCTCAACCTCCAGCGCGACGAGGCCGTCGCCCGGATCGGCGCCTCGTGCCGCATCTGCCCGCGCGACGCCTGCGACCAGCGCGCCTTCCCCCCCAGCGACAAGGCAATCATGGTCGATCCCAGCCAGCGCGATCTGGTGCCCTACCGGATCGGGGAGGGATGACCGGCGGTTGCTAACGATCCAGGCCCGTCGCCCGCGGCGATCAAGGCCCCGTCAGCGGAATAATCCAGCGAATACGCTCGATGGCAACGGGCAACACTGCCTTGCCATCTCCTGGCGCCGACACCGTGTAATGCGCGCGAGAAGACATGACCTCGCACGACTTCTGATCCAGTGACGAAACCTTGCTGCTGACAACCACACGACAGGCATCGACACGGCCGGAACTGTTCAGCGTGAGCGCCACGACCACGGTGCCGCCGACTTCGGAGTGCAAGGCTTCGCTAGGATAATCTTTCCAGCTCACCCAACTGTCCGGTTCGATCGCTTGCGGGCGAATATCCGCGCGCTGCGCAATCACGACACCGGGATTTCCGCGGTGTGCTTTACCCTCGGCACCGGACGCCGGGAACGACCTGACAACACCCGCAGGATCAATCTGCCACCCGCGCAGAAGATCATCGTAGCACGGTTGCAGCGCCGCGAATGCCCTCCCCAAATCCTTGAGATCCAGTGCGAACAATAAGTCTCCCGCAACGGAGAACGATGCCGTCTGACTATCGGGCGCCTTTGCCAGCAGCTTCGCATCGACATCGTATGCGCCGATGAGGCGTGCGGATTTGCCCGGCACCTTGATCGTCTCCGCTCCGAACTGTTGCGAGCGGCCTTCCGGGTCGAGCCCGCGCCGATTTCGCAATATCAAGGGTAACCTCCTGACTGGCGGTTCCGAAATGACGCTGCAGATGACATCCGTCATCAGCATAATTCACGCGCCACGGCCCATCAGGTTCCAAGGCCGCCGCAGACGGCTGAGACGGAGGAACCTGGGCGGAAGCCGGCACGCTTCCCAGGAACGCGAGGACGCATACTTGCCTGAAAAATTCGCGCACGATCTATCTCCTCTTTCGGGATGCCACGCCAAAATGAAAGATGCATAACAGCGCGGGAAAATCGCAAGGCGCTTCCGACACCAAAGCCCGCTAGCCACCACCACCCAGCGCCGCCCGCAGCGCGCCTTCGTCCAGCCGGCCCTCCCAGCGCGAGACGACCACTGTCGCCACCGCGTTGCCGATGAAGTTGGTCAGGCTGCGGCATTCGGACATGAAGCGGTCGACGCCGAGGATCAGTGCCATGCCCGCCACCGGCACCGAAGGCACGATCGACAGCGTCGCCGCCAGCGTGATGAAGCCCGCGCCGGTCACACCCGCCGCGCCTTTGGACGAGAGCATGGCGACGCCGAGCAGCAGCACCTGCTGGCCCAGCGTCAGTTCCACGTTGCAGGCCTGCGCGATGAACAGCGAGGCCAGCGTCATGTAGATGTTGGTGCCATCGAGGTTGAAGCTGTAGCCGGTGGGTACGACCAGGCCGACCACCGCCTTGGGGCAGCCGGCGCGCTCCATCTTGTCGATCAGCGCGGGCAGCGCGCTTTCGGACGAGGACGTGCCCAGCACGAGCAGCAGTTCCTCCTTGAGATAGGCGATCAGCCGCAGGATCGAAAAGCCGGCCAGCCGGGCGACCACGCCCAGCACCACCAGCACGAACAGCGCCGAGGTCAGGTAGAACGTCAGCACGAGGTGGACGAGGTTCGCCAGGCTGTCGATGCCGTACTTGCCGATGGTGAAAGCCATCGCGCCGAACGCGCCGACGGGCGCCGCCTTCATCACGATCGACACCAGCCGGAAGAACGCGACCGACACGTCTTCCAGCAGCGCCACCACGCGCTCGCCCCGCGCGCCCGTGGTGGCGAGCGCGATGCCGAACAGGATCGCCACCACCAGGACCTGCAGGATATTGCCCTCGCTGAGCGAGGACAGGAAGGTTTCCGGGATCATCGCCATGAGGAAGCCGGTCACGCTCGCCTCGTGTGCCTTGGCGGCGTAGTCGGTGACCTTGTCGGCATCGAGCGAGGCCGGATCAATGTTCAGCCCCGCGCCGGGCCGCACGATATTGCCCACGATCAACCCCACGAACAGCGCCAGCGTGGAGAAGAACAGGAAATAGGCGAACGCCTTGGCGGCCACCCGGCCGACCGAGGCAAGGTCGCGCATCCCCGCAATACCGGTCACGATCGTCAGGAAGATCACCGGGGCGATCACCATCTTCACCAGCTTGATGAAGGCATCGCCCAGCGGCTTCAGCGCTTCGCCCGTGGCCGGCGCGAAATGGCCGATCAGCACGCCGGCGGCGATCGCGACCAGCACTTGTAAATAGAGGTGGCCATACCAGCGACGCGGCGCGGCGGGCGCATCGGCAAGGGTTTCGTCATGCAGTTTCATGGGCGTGGACCATTGCCCAGTCCGCCCCGCTTGTCACCCGATCGCACCGTCAAAGCCGTGCATACCCGGCGTTAACCCGGACACGGTAGAACCGGGCCATGATCGACAAGATCACCGTCCTTGTGCCACATTTGCTGATGGCTCTGATGATCTGGCGCCTGCTGCACCGGCCCGATCTCGATCATGACCCGCTGGTGGAAGGCAAAGGCCAGCCCGGCGATACGCTGCACCAACAAGGCGGCAGGCCAAGCCGCTGGCGTCAAACGGGTTCCACGCCCGACAGCAAGCCATAGCAAAAGCAGGCGGCATAGCATTCCACCGCCTGCGCCGGATCGTCGAAACCCGCCGCCCAGCTCCGCAATTCGTTGGCCGGATTGATCGTCGCCGCCAGCACTTCGGCCGCGACAAGCGGGTCGACCGGCAGCAACGAGCCGTCCGCGATCCCGTCCGAGAGCATCCCCGCAAACCGCCGCGCGATGCGCTGCGCGCTGTTCAGCACCGCATCGCGCCGTTCCTGCGGCAGGGCCTGCAACGCGGTGGTGCGCAACAGTGGCGTCGGATCGGAAAGCTGCAACGCCACCAGTTCGGCGACCGCGCTCGCAATCCGTCCCCAGCCATCCAGCGGCAGCGTGGCGGCGGCGAACTGCACCGCCGCGATTCTTTTGTTGCCGTGCTCGAAACAGGCAAGCACCAGATCGTCCTTGGCCTCGTTGTGGTGATAGAAGCTGCCCTTGGTCACGTTCAGCCCGCTGGCGATGCGGTGGACCGAGGCACCCTTGTACCCGCGCTGGTTGATCGTCAGCGTCGCCATGCGCAGGAATTCCCCGCGCGGATTGCGCATTCCCTCCGGCGGCGTCCGCCATGGCGCATCACCGCCGCCGAGCGGTTCGGGCCGCCATGCCGCCCCGCGCGGCACGATGCCGTCCGCCAAAACCGCCAGCAACCGCTGCTTGAGGCGCGGGAAATCCTGCACGGAATAGAGCGGCGTCCAGGCCGGCAACCAGAACATCACCTGGAGCAGGATGTGCGCCCGCGCGGTGCGCACCGCATGGTCGCGCTCCCCCGAACCGGCCGGCAGCAGATCGCGCACCACGCGGAACAGTTCGATGTATCGTTCCTGCAACGGGCGGTGCAGCGCTTCGGGCAGCGTGCGCATTTCCGACAGGACGGCGATGCGCCCTTCCTCGCCCCGCCGGATCATCGCGCGCAGATCGACGTGCCCGTCGATCCAGCAGGCCAGCCGCGCGCGCGGCGTCGGCGCCCGCGCCGCGATCCGCGCCAGCGCGATCAGGCGGTCGATCGTCGCCTCGAACACCGCGTGGACAAGGTTCTCCTTGCGCCCGAAGTAGTAGGCGACGCTGCTGGTGTTGAGCCCGACGCGCGCCGCCACTTCGCTGAACGTGGTGCCCTTCACGCCCTTTTCGTTGATGAGGTCGGTCGCCGCGCGCACGATATCGCGGCGGCGGCGCTCGAACCGCCCGGCGTCGTTGTCGGGATGCGCCTCGCTCGCCATGCCGTTCAGGCGAAGTGCCGCCGCAGTTCGGACTTGAGGATCTTGCCGTTGGCGTTGCGCGGCAGCGTCTCGGCGCTGAACACCACGCGCACCGGCACCTTGAACGCCGCCAGCCGCGCCGCCACGAAGGCCCGCAGTTCCTCCTCGCTCGCCTGCGTGCCGGGCGCGAGGTGAACCACCGCCGCCGGTTCCTCGCCCAGCGTGCGATGCGGCACGCCCACCAGCGCCGCGTCGGTCACGGCCGGGTGTTCGTAGAGCACGTTCTCCACCTCGATCGAATAGATATTCTCGCCGCCGCGGATGATCACGTCCTTGGCGCGATCGGCGATCGTGCAGAAGCCTTCCTCGTCGATCCGGGCGAGATCGCCGGTACGCACCCAGCCGTCCACGAAGGTCTGCGCGGTCGCCTCCGGCCGGTTCCAGTACCCCGCCACGATCATCGGCCCGCGCGCCCACAACTCGCCGATCTCGCCCGCCGGCAGCACGGTCACGCCATCGTCGGCGCGCACCTCGATATCGGCGACGGCCACCGCCGGGCCGCAGCTCGACGGGCGGTTGAGGTAATCCTCCGCGGCATGGTGCGTCAGCGTCGCCATCGTCTCGGTCATGCCCCAGCCGTTGCCGGGCAAGGCGCCGAAGGTCTGCCAGATCGCCTGCACCAGTTCGGGTGCGGACGGCGCGCCGCCATAGGCGATCGCTTCCAGCGAGGAGAGATCGTACTTCGCGCGGTCGGGATGCTCGATCAGTTGCCAGGCGATGAAGGGAACGCCGCCGGTGGCCGTGACCTTCTCGCGCTCGATCAGCCGGAATGCCTCGACCGTATCCCACTTGTGCATCAGCACCAGCTTGCTGCCGCTGGCAAGCGAACCCATCAGCGTGGCGCTGCACGCGGTGACGTGGAACAGCGGGATCACCATCAGGATGGTGCGCGGCTGCGGCGCGGGCGGCATCTCGCCCCGGCGCAACGCGGACTGCGCGCCGCTGAAGGCGCTGGACAGGATATTGGTGGCAAGATTGCGGTGCGTGCCCAGCGCGCCCTTCGGGCGTCCGGTGGTTCCGCTGGTGTAGAAGATCGTGGCGGCATCGTCCGGAACGATTCCGGCGTCCGGCAAGGGACGGTCGGGAAGCGCCGCATAGCGGTCCGGGTCGCCGATCACGTCCTCCAGCAAACGGGTGCCTTCCGGTGCTGTGGCGTCCTTGTCCGCGCGGCACACCAGCACATGCGCCAGCCCCGGCAGCTCCGCGCGATGGGGAACGATGCGCTGCCACCGGTCGGCATCGGCGATCAGGACATGTGCGCCACTATCCGCCAAAGCGAAGGCCAGTTCGTCGCCCTTCCACCAGGCGTTGAGCGGCACCGCGATCGCGCCGAGAACCGTGGCGGCGAACAAGGCGACCGTCCATTCGGGCAGATTGCGCATGGCAATCGCCACGCGGTCCCCCTTGCCCACGCCCAGTTCCGCCAGATGGGCGGCTAGCGTGGCGACCGCGCGATGCCAGGCATCGAACGAAACCCGCTCCGCGCCATAGACAAGGAACGTGCTGTCCCCGTGCTGGCGGGCCAAGGCGGCCAGAGCGCCGAGATGCGGCAGGGCGTTCTTCCACACGCGCGTCGGCACGCCCCGGATCGTCACCGTCTCCATCTCGAACGGCATGCCCGGAGCGCAAAGCTTCGCCCGCACATCTTCCAGCGACATCGCCGGCCAGCCGGCCGGAATGGCGGGCAAGCGTTCGTCTCTGGCCGCATGGTCGGTGGCATGGCGTTGCTCTGTCATGGTGATCCCGTCCCGATCGGGCCATCCTGCCCGGCATTGTCGTTCGCCGCGCAGACTATCTGCGCCACCCCCGTTCCGGCAACCCGCCAACGCAAATTTTCATGAAGTGGGTATGGCCCATGCGAAGCGCCGGATTCCGTAACGTAAAGCATGAAATTATCTGTTTTTTGCATGAAATCGCCGCCGGAATCATCGTGCGAATCCCCTTTTCTGAAAAGACGGTATGGACTAGCCACGGGACGGGATTCGGACTTAACGTGCCCGCGGGAGAGATTGCGTCATCATGAAACCAAGCCTGGAAACCTCCGTCGCATGAGCCTGCTGCCATGAGCATGGGCGCACTGATCGCGCGGCTGCAGCCGGATGGCACTGACAGGCTGATCCTGTCCGGCGCGGACGGCTGGATGCAGGGACGCACGATGTATGGCGGCGCATCCGCCCTGATCGCCTATGCGGCCGCGCGCAGGCTGCGACCGGACCTGCCACCGTTGCGCGGCGCGCAGATCGGCTTTGTCGCGCCGGTCGGCAGCGACGTGGAAGCCCGCGTCGGCGTCCTGCGCGAAGGGCGCAGCGTGGCGCAGGTGACGACCGACCTGTCCTGCGAAGGCGCGCCGGTGCTGCGCGCGCTGTGGCTGTTCGGGGCCGCGCGGCCGACCAACGGCGGCGTGCCTGCCATGCGAGCGGACGAAGCCATCCCCGTCGAAGAGGCCGCTCCCGTGACCGCGACCGACGATGCGCCGCAGTTCATCCACAATTTCGAAATGCGCCGCGCGGAACCCCGGGGGGGCGTGCGACCGGGTGCCATCCGCCGCTGGGTGCGCCTGCGCGACCGCGCGGACCTCGATCCGATCGCGGAACTGGTGGGCATCGGCGATGCCCTGCCGCCCGGCGCGGTCCGGGCCATGGAAAGGCGCGGCCCGATCAGTTCGATCAACTGGTCGCTGACACTGCTGGGCGATGCCCCGCAAACGCGCGACGGCTGGTGGCTGCTGGAAACCGCGTCCAATCACATGGCCGACGGCTTCAGCAGCGAAACCCTGCGCATGTGGAACGCCGATGGCGTGGAAGTGATGCGCGGCCTGCAAAGCGTGGCCATTTTCGGCTGATGGAGAACCAGCAAGCGATGGACCTGATCCGCCCCGAAGACGCCGGTTTCGACGCTGACCGCCTCGCAAGGATTCCGGCCTTTCTCGAAGAACGCTACCTTGGCCCGGGCAAGCTGGCCGGGACCGACATTCTGGTGGCCCGCGATGGCTTGCCGTTCTTCCGCGCCACGCTGGGCAAGGCCCGCGCAGACGGAACGCCGCTGCGCGAAGACGCCATCTTCCGCATCGCCTCGATGACCAAGCCAGTCACCTCGATCGCGCTGATGATGCTGGTCGAGGAAGGGCTGGTCGCGCTCGACGATCCCGTCACGCGCTTCATTCCGGAATTCGCGAAGCTGACAGTCTATGCGGGCGGCGGGGGGGAAGCACCGTTCGTGCCGGGCAAGCCCGCCACGGGCATGCGGATCGTCGATCTGCTGACGCATATGTCGGGCCTCACCTATGGCATCCAGAACCGCACGAACGTTGACGCGGCCTATCGCAAGGGCAAGCTGGACGGGCATGCCAGCCTGCCCGGCAACGACCATTTCGTGACCGAACTCGCCAAGATCCCGCTGGAATACGCGCCGGGCACCGGCTGGAACTATTCGGTATCCACCGACGTGCTGGGCGTGATCGTGGCGCGCGTGTCTGGCCTGAGCCTGGGCGAGTTCTTCCGCACGCGGATTTTCGAACCACTGGGCATGGTGGATACCGCTTTCCATTGCCCGCCCGAAAAGCAGGACAGGCTGACCGACGCCTGGAACTACGTGCCCGGCAAGCCGCCCGAACTGCTCGACGAAGCGGCGAAGACCAATCTCACCCGCCAACCGCGCTTCGAAAGCGGCGGCGGCGGCCTGCTGTCCACCACGGCCGACTACCACCGCTTCTGCGCGATGCTGACCGGCGGCGGCGCGGCGAATGGTGCGCGCATCGTCTCGCCCAAGACGCTGCACCTGATGGCGCGCAACTACCTGCCGGGCGGCGTCGATCTCACCCAGGTCTCCACCTCGCTGTTCAGCGAAGCGAACAACGCCGGCACCGGCTTCGGGCTCGGCTTCGGCGTGCTGCTCGATCCGGCGAAAGCGCTGGTGCCCGGCAGCGCCGGCGAATTCTTCTGGGGCGGCATCTTCTCGACCGCCTTCTTCATCGATCCCGTGGAGAAGCTGCACATGGTCTTCATGACGCAGCTTCTGCCCTCATCCGCCTATCCGATCCGGCGGCAGCTCAAGACCCTGATCTACGGCGCGATGGCGCAAAGCCGCGCCTGAACCCGCAACCAGACCCCATACTCAGGAGAGGTACATCATGTCCGACCCCATTCCCGGCGCCAAGGAACACATCGACGCGGCCCGCATCGCCGCCGCGCGCGTTGACGACATTCCGGCCGACACACCGCTTCTGCCCGTCAACCGCGTCGGCGTGATCGGCGCGGGCACCATGGGTGGCGGCATCACCATGAACTTCCTCACCGCCGGCATTCCCGTGACGATCGTGGAAATGACGCAGGAAGCGCTCGATCGCGGCGTCGCCACCATGCGCAGGAACTACGAGAACACGGTGAAGCGCGGGAAGATGGACGCCGCGCTGGCCGAAGCGGCGATGGGCCGCCTGACGCCGACGCTGGACTTCAGTGCCTTGTCCGAAGCCGACCTCATCATCGAGGCGGTCTATGAGAACATGGACGTCAAGAAGGAAGTCTTCGGCCGGATCGACGGCATCGCCAAGCCTGGCGCGATCCTGGCCAGCAACACCAGCTATCTCGACGTCAACGAGATCGCCGGCGCCACCTCACGCCCCGAAGCGGTGCTGGGCATGCACTTCTTCTCGCCCGCCAACGTTATGAAGCTGCTCGAAGTGGTGCGTGGCGCGAAAACCGGAAAGCAGCAGCTCGCCACGGTCATGGCCCTGTCGGTCAAGATCGGCAAAGTGCCAGTGGTCTCGGGCGTGTGCCACGGCTTCATCGGCAACCGCATGCTCTCGCCGCGCCAGGCCCAGGCGCACGCGCTGATCATGGAAGGCGCGAACTACTGGGAAGTGGACGAAGCGCTGCTCGAATTCGGCTTCCCGATGGGTCCGTACCAGATGTCGGACCTCGCCGGCGTCGACATCGGCTGGCACCGCGATCCCAACCGCATCGAAACGCTGCGGGATTCGCTCTGCGCGGTCGGC
The DNA here is from genome assembly GCA_001725355.1 of Novosphingobium sp. SCN 66-18. Classification (GTDB taxonomy): domain Bacteria; phylum Pseudomonadota; class Alphaproteobacteria; order Sphingomonadales; family Sphingomonadaceae; genus Novosphingobium. The sequence goes on along the minus strand of MEGD01000043.1, from coordinate 16,236 downwards.
CGCTGGGGCCAGAAGACCAAGAAGGGCTTCTACGATTACGACGACAACCGCCAGCGCACGCCGTCGGAAGAAGTGAAGACGATCATCGCCGAATGGGCCGCGCGCGAAGGCAAGCCGCAGCGCACGATCGGCAAGGACGAGATCCGCGAACGCCTGCTCTATCCGATGGTCAGCGAAGGCGCGCTGATCCTGGAGGAAGGCATTTCGCAGCGCGCGTCCGACATCGATACGGTCTGGCTCAACGGCTATGGCTGGCCGGCCTGGACCGGCGGCCCGATGTTCTGGGCCGATCACATCGGGCTGGATACGGTCGCCGCCGGCCTGGAAAAGTATGGCCTGCCGGTCGCGCCGCTGCTGGCGCGCAAGGCCGCCGCCGGCGAAACGTTCAACGCCTGATCCACCACGGCGGCGGGAGAGAAACCTTGCGGATCGAAGACATCGCCGAAGCGGATTTCATCCCGCTCACCACCATCCTGCGCGCGCACGCCGCGCGCAGGGGGGAGGCCACCGCCATTGCCGACGAACATGGCAGCGTAAGCTGGGCGGAGCTGGACGCACTGCTCGACCGCGTCGCCGCCGCGCTCCAGCGGGAAGGCGTGGGCAAGGACGAACCCGTCGCCATCGCCGCGCTCAATTCGGTGCGCACGGGCCTGGCCTTCCTCGGCGCGATCCGCGCCGGCGCCGTGGCCGCGCCGCTGACCTCCACCGCCGCGCCCGAAACGGTGCTGGCCATGCTGGCCGACAGCGGCAGCCGCGTGCTGCTGCTCGACGCCGAAATGGCGGATCGGCTGGCGGGATTGCCGTTCCCCGCCGGCGTTCGGCGCATCGCGCTGGACGACAGCGCCGCCGGGGAACCCTTCTCGCAGTGGATTGCCCCGGAAGGCGCACGGACCGAGGAACGCCTGCCCGCGCCCGGCGATCCGTTCAACATCATCTATTCGTCGGGCACCACCGGATCGCCCAAGGGCATCGTGCAAAGCCACAAGATGCGCCACGAATACGCGCGGCGCACCATCCTCGGCGGCTATGACGACGATACCTGCGTGATCTGCTCCACGCCGCTCTATTCCAACACCACGCTGGTCAGCTTCCTGCCCACGCTTACCGCCGGCGGCAAGGTGGTGCTGATGAAGAAGTTCGACGCGCGCGGCTTCCTCGAACTCTCCCAGCGCGAACGGGTCACGCACGCCATGCTGGTGCCGGTGCAGTACCGCCGCATCATGGAAGTACCCGATTTCGACCGCTTCGATCTCTCGTCCTACCGGCTCAAGTCCTCGACCTCGGCGCCCTTCCCCGCCTGGCTCAAGGCCGATGTCTTGAAGCGCTGGCCCGGCGGCCTGACCGACGGCTACGGCATGACCGAAGGCGGCGCCACCGCGATCCTGGTGGCGCACCTCCATCCGGACAAGCTCCACACCGTCGGCCAACCCAGCCCCGGCCACATCATCAAGATCATCGACGAGGCGGGCAACGAGCTGCCACAGGGCGAAGTCGGCGAAATCGTCGGCCATTCCCCGATCATGATGAACGGCTATCACGGTCAGGACGAGAAGACGCGCGAAATCGAATGGTTCGACGCCGAAGGCCGCCGCTACATCCGCCACGGCGATATCGGCAAGTTTGACGAGGACGGCTTCCTGATCCTGATGGACCGCGCCAAGGACATGATCATTTCGGGCGGCTTCAACATCTTCCCGACCGATCTCGAAGCCGAACTCACCCGCCAGCCCGCCGTGCGCGAAGCGGCAGTCGTCGGCGTGCCCAGCGAGAAGTGGGGCGAAACCCCGCTCGCGGTGGTCGTGCTGGCCGATCCCGCCGCCGATCCGCAGGCGATCCTGGCCGAAGCCAACAGCCGCCTCGGCAAGACGCAGCGCATTGCCGCCATCGAGGTGGTCGACGAACTGCCGCGCAGCCCGATCGGCAAGGTGCTCAAGCGCGAGCTGCGCGACCGCTTCGGCGGAAATCCGATTGCCCAAGCCACATCCATGACCCGGAACATCAAGGAGAACGACCATGCGTGATGCCGTTATCGTCGCCGCCGCGCGCACCCCGATCGGGCGCGCCTACAAGGGCGCTTTCAATGCCACCCCCGGCGCCACGCTGGGCGCGCTTTCGCTGCAGGCCGCCGTCGCGCGCGCCGGGATTGAGCCGGGCGAAGTCGATGACGTGGTCTGGGGCGCGGCGCTGCAACAGGGCGCGCAGGCCGGCAACATCGCCCGCCAGGTCGCGCTGCGGGCCGGCCTGCCGGTCACCACATCGGGCATGAGCATGGACCGCCAGTGCTCCTCGGGCCTGATGACCATCGCCACCGCTTCCAAGCAGGTGATCATCGACCGCATGGACGTGGTCGCCGCCGGCGGACAGGAATCGATCAGCCTTGTCCAGACCAAGGACATGCGCGTCATGCCCGACCGTTCGCTGGTGGAAATGCATAAGGCAATCTACATGCCGATGCTGCAGACGGCGGAAATCGTCGGCCAGCGCTATGGCATCGGCCGCGAAGCCTGCGACGAATACGCGCTCCAGTCGCAGCAGCGCACCGCCGCCGGGCAGGCGGCCGGCAAGTTCGATGACGAGATCGTCGCCGCCGACGCCTCGATGGCCGTGGCCAACAAGGAAACCGGCGAAGTCACCTACCAGGACGTCCACCTCGCCAAGGACGAAGGCAACCGGCCCTCGACCACGCTGGAAAACCTGACCGCGCTGAAGCCGGTGATCGAAGGCGGCATCGTCACCGCCGGCAACGCCAGCCAGCTTTCCGACGGTTCCGCCGCCGTGGTGATCATGGAAGCCGCCGTGGCCGCGCGGAAGGGCCTGACGCCGCTGGGCCGCTATGTCGGCATGGCGGTCGCCGGCACCGAGCCGGACGAAATGGGCATCGGCCCGGTCTTCGCCATCCCCAAGCTGCTCCAGCGTTTCGGCCTCAAGATGGACGACATCGGCCTGTGGGAACTGAACGAGGCCTTCGCGGTGCAGGTGCTGTACTGCCGCGACAAGCTGGGCATCCCCAACGATCTGCTCAACGTCAACGGCGGCTCGATCTCGATCGGCCACCCCTATGGCATGACCGGCGCGCGCTGCACCATGCACGCCCTGATCGAAGGCAAGCGCCGCGGCGCGAAGTACGTCGTGGTAACGATGTGCGTCGGCGGCGGCATGGGCGCGGCCGGGCTGTTCGAAGTGCTGTGAACGATGCGGAGGGGGCGCGGCGGCGCTCCCTCCAACCGGTGCGCACCTGATGCGTTGGCGCACCGTCCGGACGGTGCGCTGCGTGCAAAACCGTTGATGCTGGAATGGTGAGCCCTGCTGGATTCGAACCAGCGACCTACTGATTAAAAGTCAGTTGCTCTACCGACTGAGCTAAGGGCCCGACCAAGGCCGGTCACCTAGGGCGCGGGGTGCGGCGGGTCAAGCGGGCGTTGTGGTGTTTTATGCGCAGGCCGGTTTCGGGATCCCGCCAGTGGGGAGCGATGGCGGCGGCCGGGGTGAGGACGAACGTCCGCTTGCGGTATTCCGGGTGCGGAACGCGCAGGGCGGGCGTGGCGCCCGGCGCCTGTCGCCAGACACCGCCGCTCCACAGGATCACATCGAGGTCGAGCGTCCGCGCGCGCCAGCGCTGGCCGCGCCGCACGCGGCCGAAATCGTGCTCGATCCGCTGGAGCAGCAGGAGCAGCGCGGGCGGCATCAGATCGCCCGCCACGATCACTACCGCGTTGGCATAGCGCCGGCGCGAAGGCCCGAGCGGGGCGCTGGCGATGGTGCGCGAGACCGCCTCCACCGCCAGCCCGTGCGCCGCGAGCGCACGCACCGCCGCGCGCAGGACGGCGGCCGGGGCGCCATGCCGCGCGTGGCGGACATTGGACCCCAGCGCGATCAGGTAGCGCTGCGGCGGCGCGGGCGTCACACGTCCTGCGCCAGCCGCGCGTAAAGTTGCGGGCGGCGATCGCGGAAGAAGCCCATGCCGGCGCGGTGCTTGGCGGCTTCGGCCAGGTCGATTTCCGCCACGAGCACGCCGGTTTCCTCCGCCCCGTATTCGGCGAGGAAATCGCCCCACTGGTCGCTGATGAAGCTGTGCCCGTAGAAGCGCTGTTCGTTCTCCTCGCTGCCGATGCGGTTGGCGGCGATCACCGGCATGCAGTTCGACGCGGCGTGGCCCAGCATGGCGCGGCGCCAGATGCGGCTGGTATCGAAGCTGGCGTCATAGGGTTCGGAGCCGATCGCGGTGGGGTAGAACAGCAGTTCCGCGCCCATCAGCGCCATCGCGCGCGCGCATTCGGGATACCACTGATCCCAGCACACGCCCACGCCAATGCGGGTGCCGAACACGTCCCACACCTTGAAGCCGGTGTTGCCCGGGCGGAAATAGAACTTCTCCTCGTATCCCGGACCGTCCGGAATATGGCTCTTGCGGTAGATGCCCATGATCTCGCCGTCGGGGCCGATCATCGCGAGGGTGTTGTAGTAGTGATGGCCGTCGCGCTCGAAGAACGAGGTGGGGATGGCGATGCCCATGGCTTTCGCGAGTTGGCGCATCGCGCGCACCGAAGGGTCCTGATCCAGCGGATAGGCCAGCGCGAAGCGGGCCTCGTCCTCCGTCGTGCAGAAATAAGGGCCGGCGAACAATTCCGGCGGCAGGACGACCTGCGCCCCGCGCGCGGCGGCCTGTTCCACCAGTGCGGCGACAGCGGCGATGTTCTGCGCTTCGCCGGCGTTGAGGGCCAGTTGCAGGGCGGCGACGGTGATCTTGCTCATGGCCGGGGACTTATTGCTCCCGGCCCGGCAATTCAACGGCAAGACTGTGACAAAGCGCCGCCAAAAGCGATCAGGGGCGCTTGCGGAACAGCAATGTCATCCGGTCGCTTTCCCCCACGCCGGCAAAGCGCATGCGATCGGCATCCCCTTGCGAGAAAGTGGGCGGAAGCGACCAGACGCCGGCGGGGTGATTCGCCGGATCCTTCGGATTGGCGTTGATCTCGCTCTTGCCGACGAGTTCGAAACCGTGCGCCTCGACCATGGCGATCACGTCCTTTTCGCGCAGATAGCCCTTGCTCCCATCGGTATAGGAGGCCGGGGCATCGGGCCGGGCACGATGCTGGACGATGCCGAGCAGGCCATCGGGCTTGAGCAGGCGGCGGATCGCCAGCAGATCGGGATAGAGCCAGCCCCCGCGCCACATGTTGTGCACTTCGCGGAAGATCAGCGCGCGATCGACCTTGCCATCGAGATCGGCCGGCAGGCTGTCGGTGTTGAAGGCAAGGATGCGCTCGGCGGGGGCGCCGGTCCATCCCGCCGCCTTCGCCGGGAAGGTCGCGCCGAGGTTGCCGAAGGCCTGCTTCGTGCGTTCGGGTGCGTTGGCGACACCGGGATTGAGGCCGATATACTGGCCCTGCGGCCCGAGATACGGCACGAGAACGCGGGTGTACCATCCCCCCGACGGCAGATAGTCCACCACCGTCATGCCCGGCTGCACGCGGAAGAAGCCCAGCGTTTCGGCGGGGTGACGCCAGATATCACGGGCACGGTCGCCATCGCGGCGCGGATCGGCCAGCACTGCCGCCATTGCCGGCGATGTTGCGGTGGGGGCCGGCGTTTCGGCCTGCACGGAGGACTGGGGAACCAGGCCGGCGACCGCCATGGTCAGGCTGGCGGCAAGGGCTGTCAGGACAGTGCGCACGCGCAAATTCCTCTCTCGGTTGGGATCGTGCGCAAGGTAGCCAAGTGGGAAGCGATGACAAGCGCCGGTCGCCTTCCTATCTAGCCTGCATACAAACAGGAAAGGACAAGCGATGGCCCAGGCCATTTTCGCAGGCGGGTGCTTCTGGTGCACCGAAGCGGTATTTCGGGACGTGATCGGCGTCAGCAACGTGGAAAGCGGCTATATCGGCGGTGTGACGCCGAACCCGACCTACAAGCAGGTCTGTTCGGGCAACACCGGCCACGCCGAAGCCATACGCGTGACGTTCGATCCCGATGCGATTTCCTATGGGCAATTGCTCGATATCTTCTTTGCCACGCACGATCCGACGCAGCTTAACCGGCAGGGCAACGACATCGGCACGCAGTACCGTTCCGCCGTGTTCCCGCTGGACGAGGAGCAGCAAGCCGAAACCGAAGCCGGCATCGCCCGCGCGCAGGCCGATCGCGCGGAGCCGGTTGTCACCACCATCGAAGGGCCGGCGGAATGGTATCCGGCCGAGGACTACCATCAGGAATACTGGGAAGGCGAAGGGCAGCGCAATCCCTATTGCATGGCCGTGATCCCGCCCAAGCTGATGAAGCTGCGCAAGAGCTTCGCCAACAAGGTCAAGGCGTAAGCGTCAGGCGCTTGGATCGCTTGCGAACACCAAGGGTCAAGGCCCACCCCCAACCCCTCCCGCCAACGGGAGGGGAGCGTGGCTTGCGGCGGCGCAGGCGGCGTTAGCCGCAGCGGGGTGGGCATTCCACGCGCTGCATTCGCAAACGACAAGATCGTCAGGCGTCAAACCTTGCGCCAGCGGGCGGCGAAGAAGCCATCGATGCCGCCCGCATCGGCCAGCATCCCCGGATCGCTGCGCAACCATCCTTCCGGGGTTGGCACAACACCGGCGGGAAGCTCCTCGGCCGCGATGGCATCCGGCGCCAGCGCGGTGAACGCGCGGGCCTGCTCCTCGCCCTCCTCCGGCTCCAGCGAACAGACCGCATAGGCCAGCACGCCGCCGGGGCGCAGCCATTCTGCTGCACGCGCCAGCATCGAGCGCTGAAGCGCGGCCAGTTCGTCGATTGCCGGCAAGCGGTGCAGCACATCAGGGTGCCGGCGGCAGGTGCCGGTGGCGGTACAGGGCGCGTCGAGCAGGATCGCGTCGAACGGCTCCTCAGGCTGCCAGGCGAGCGCGTCGGCCGCAACGACCTGTGCCTCCAGGCCGGTGCGCTTCAGGTTTTCGCGCAGACGATCAAGCCGGCGGGCAGATTTGTCGAGCGCGGTCACGTCCCAGCCGGCCGCCGCCAGCTGCATGGTCTTGCCGCCGGGCGCGGCGCAAAGGTCGAGCGCGCGCCGGCCTTCCCCCTGCCCCAGCAGCCTTGCCGGCACCGTCGCGGCAAGGTCCTGCACCCACCACGCGCCTTCGCCGAACCCGGGCAACGCTTCCACCGCGCCCGCACGTGGCAGGCGCACATGGCCGGACATCAGCGAGACGCCGCCCAGCCGTTCGGCCCACTCGGCCGTGGCATCCGGATCGCGCAGGGTCAGGTCGATCGGCGGCGGATCGGCCAGGCCGGCGGCAATCGCCGCCACACGGTCCGGCCAGGCGGCCTGCCAGCGCGCTTCCGCCAGCGCGGGCAAGGTCGGGGCCGCGGGCAGCTTCGCCGGCCCCCGGATCACCGCCGAGAACACGCCGTGCGCCAGCCGGCGCGGCCCGCCCGCGAGCAGCGGCAGGCCCGTCGCCACCACGGCATGGGGCGGAAGGTCGAGCCGCAGGGCCTGCGCCAGCATCAGCCGCAGCACGGTACGCGCCTTGGCATCGTCCGGCAGGCGCTGGCGCGTGGCCCCGTCGATCAGGCCATCCAGATCCTGCATCCAGCGCAGCGTTTCCTGCGTTATCGCCAGAACGAGCGCGCGGTCGTCCCCGCGCTCTATCCCGCGCAGGACAGGGGGAGCGATCTGGTCCAGCGGATCGCCCCGGCGCAGCACGGCATCGAGCAGGCGCAGGGCGGCGCGGCGAACCGGCAGGCCGGGCGTTTCATCGGGAATGGGGGGACGCGACATCGCGCGCCTATCGCGCGTCTGGCCACGCTTGGCAATTGCACTCGGCGCCGTGAAGGTCCATCTGGAGCGCATGGACAAGCCCACGCCCCGCGCGACCAAGCGACCGGCCGGTTTCACGCCGCCCGATTACTGGACCAATCCGCCCGTGCCGGAACCGAAGGCGGCCGTTCCGACGGAAGACCCCGACGAGCTCGATCCCACGCGCTTCGGCGACTGGGAAAAGAACGGTATCGCGATCGACTTCTGATCGCTGACGTCTGACTGCTGGCGTGATCAGCCTTCGATGATCCGCGTCTGCGGATGATGGCGGTCGAGATGCTTGCGGATGATGCGCAGGTTGCGCGTGTTCGAGCGGAACAGGAAATCGAAGGCATCGCCGGCAACCGGCACCGCGCCCAGCAGCGCATCGAACGCGACATTGGCGCCCATCCGCACCAGCTTCCATTTGGGCAGGCCAAGATTGCGGGCTTCCCATACGATCCACGCGCCCATCGCCGCCGTGACGAAATCACCCACCACCGGGATCAGCCCGGCAAGCGCATCGAGGCCCACCGGCCGGTTGATGCCGGGGATCACGAAGCTGCGTTCTAGCAGATGCTCCATCAGTTCGATGCGCTGACGCACCGACGCCGGATCGCGGCCGGTGCCGGGCAGTTCGATGCCCATCCGCACGGGACGGGCGCGGGATCGGAAAACCTGTGCCATGCCCCCTATTTGGGAAGCATGGCCAGCGGCGGCAAGGGATGCCATCCCCATGGGTTCGGCGCGAAACCCGTCACCCGGCTGCGCACCAGCGACCAGCGCAGCGGACGGGCGATGGGGATATAGCCGTTGACGGCGGTTATTTCCGCTTCGGCCTCCGCCAGCAAGGCGGCACGCTGCTGGGGATCTTTCGCCGCACGCGCGTCATCCAGCCGGGCATCGCCCGCCGGGCTGCATACGGGGCGACGCGCGGCGCAGGCCAGCTGGTTCAGAAACCATGTCGCGCGGCCATAGCGGGCGACGGAATCGATCAGGCGCAAGTCGGCGGGCGCGGTTTCGCCCACCCGCTGCACCTGAAGGCCGATACCCCCGAAGTCCGAGCGCAACCGGTCGAAGACGATCTGCGAACCCGGGCCACGGCCGATGGCGATGCGCAGGACCGGCGGCGGGTTGCCCGCCGCCTTCCAGCGCGCCACGCGCTCCGCCGCCGCCACCCGGCGCTGCTCGATCCCCATTCCGGCCCAGCGTTCGCCGATCGTGCCCAGATCGCCGGGCGTTTCCGGGGCCACGATCCGCGTGGTTCCCGACCAGCCGCTGACATTGAACGCGCCCAGCAGCGCATCGCGATCGATCGCCATGGCCAGCGCCTCGCGATTGGCCGCCTTGCCCAGATAGCCCTGCGCGTTTTCGACCATCAGTCCGAACAGGCCGCTGACGGGGTCTATCTGCACGTTGCCGCGGACCAGTCCGCCGACGCCAGCAAGCGGCAGAGAATCGATCCGGCCGCCCAGCAGAACGTCGATATAGCCGTCGTTGAAGCGGGCCACCGCCTTTTCGGCGGGCGCCACTTCGACGATCACGGAGCGGGCGCGGCGGGCGAAATCCTCCTGCGCCGGCAGCCCGCGCTTGCCGGGCGGGATAAGCGACAGCACCGCGCCCTGCGGGGTGCGCTGCATCGCCATAGGGCCGCCGCCCTGTCGCGCATGGGGAAGGCCGAGTTCGGGCTGCGCCAGCAAGGTCAGCAGGTCGGGCAGCGGGCTTTGCAGATCAACCTCGATCACGCGATCGGTCATCACCCGGACCTCGGCGATCGACGCAAGGTCGAGGCCCAGCGGCGATCCGCGCAGGGCGGCCAGCGCGCGCCGCAGCGAAGCGGCGACATCTTCGGCATCGATCCTGGCGCCATCGGGCCAGGTGCCGTCGCGCAGGCGGAAGATATAGCTCTGGCCATCGTCGGTCACGATCCAGCGATCGGCCAGCCCCGGCACCACCCGCCCTTCGGCGTCAAATCCCACCAGCCCTTCCACCGTGGCGGCGCGCAATGTCTGTCCAGCGGGAGAAAGCCGCACGCCTTGCGCCTTGAACGCATCCGAATCGCCCACCAGGCCGAGTTGCAGCGCCCCGTCACCGCGCCAGCCGCACCCCGATGCCGCAGCGGCAAGGGCAATGGCCAAGGCAAGGCGGGAAAGACGCGGCATTTCAATACCGACCTAGCAGAAGGCAATCAGGTGGTCAGCGGTGAAAGCCGAGAAATGTGCGCATGGCGCAGAACGCCAATTGGCACGGGACGCCGATACCACTCAGATCTTGCGCATCCGGCCGCGCTCATGCGTCGGCAGCGGCGGTCGCACGAAGCGGGGCGTCAGTTCGTCCGCCGTGGGACCGGAGGCGGTGGCGCGCACCACCTTGGGATCGATGTCCTCGACGAAGGCGATGCCGAAGCGGTTTTCCTGAATCCAGGCGACGACGCCTTCGACCCAGCCCAGATTGCGCAGGTTCACTTCCAGCCGTTTCCCGACAACCACGCGGACGTTGCCTTCGGCCATCATCCCGCCAGCCGAAAGGTTGCGCACCTTGACCTTGTGTTCGCCATCCACGCCGTCAAGACGCAGATCCGCCATAAGGAACAGGCTGTCGCGCCCGATCTGACGATGCTCAAGCTCTGTCACGGCGAAACCGATCATCCCTGCAAACCGCCGAAAATGCTCCGTACTGGATACCGAGCCGGCACCCTTGGACACATCGCATGATTCCCTCTCCACGTCCTATACAGATGTGGCAAAGAAACCGTTAAAGGCGCCCCGATTAACCAAGCAAACGTGCCATTTCCGGACACTATTCATGGACCGTGGCGGAAAGGTTTGATCACATATCGCGCGAGATTTTTTCCCGGCGTTCATGCGCTTCCTGCGCCTCCACCGTCATCGTCGCGATCGGACGGGCGATCAGGCGCCCCAGGCCGATCGGCTCGCCGGTCACCTCGCAGAAACCGTATTCGCCTTCGTCAATCCGGCGCATCGCGGAATCGATCTTGGCGATCAGCTTGCGCTGGCGATCGCGCGTGCGCAGTTCGATGCCCCAATCGGTCTCGCTCGATGCGCGATCGTTGAGATCGGGTTCGCGCAACGGTCCGTCCTGCAACGCGGAAAGCGTGCCAGCCGACGCGGAAAGGATCGATTTCTTCCATTCGAGCAGCAGGCGGCGGAAATAGTCCAGCTGCGCCTCGCCCATATAGGGTTCGTCATCACTGGGAACGTAATCACCCGGCATGGCCCGGCGAGCCTTGGCCAGAACGTCAATCTCGTCACTCAAAACGCCAGCCATCCGGCCCTCCAGATAAACGCCTTCCGACCCGACCGGCAATCGCCGCGACGCATCGCGCGTTCCCGGTTTGTGGCGCCCTATAGGAGCCGCCCGGAACCGGCACAAGCCATTCCATGCGGGTGATGGCACAAGGAAGTTGAAGCCCGGCAGAACGCCAAAGCGTCAGAAATCGCCGTTTTGGCAGGTTTTCCGGAGCCGCCCCATCCCGACGTTAACCATTTGTTGAGCAAACTTGGTGACTGTCTGACACGCCGGGACCCATGAAAGGCCCGGATAACTTGGATTTCAACCGGGGGTATTGGTAAATGGGACAAGCCTGGATCAAGCTGGTCGCCGATGACGCGGCCATGACATACGCCGAAAATGCCGGTCTGCACGAAGGCGCCGACCTTCTGGTGGCAACCTGCCTCGCCGCCGCCGCGCAAGGGGACACCAACGCACTGTTCGACCTGGGCGTGGCCTTTTCGACGGGCAGCCACGGCGTGGAATGCGATCTGATCGAAGCGCACAAGTGGTTCAACCTTGCCGCGGTGGGCGGTCATGACGATGCCGCGCAGTGCCGCGCCGACATCTCCGAGGAAATGACCGCGCGCGAAATCGCCGAAGCGCAACGCCGCGCGCGCGAATGGATCCGCGCCTCCAGCCGCCGCGCCGCCTGACCGACCTTCCACCGGGTCTTTCGGCCGGCACGCGCCGGACCGCTATCCTTTTCTGAAAGGCGTGTGTTCGCCCAGCGTCAGCTGGTCCTGCGCCACGCCCTGCCGTTCCCGTTCGAGAAAATCGGCGACGGCGGCCCGAAATCCCGGATCCACGATGTAGTGGGCCGACCACGTGCGCACCGGCTCGTAGCCGCGCGCCAGCTTGTGCTGGCCCTGCGCCCCCGCCTCCACCCTGCCGAGGCCCAGCGCGATCGCCGCGTCGATCGCCTGATAATAGCACAGCTCGAAATGCAGGAACGGCCTGTCGACGATCGCGCCCCAGTAACGGCCGTAGAGCGCTTCCGCGCCGATGAAATTGAGCGCCCCGGCCACGGCCTGCCCGTCGAGAAAGGCCAGCACCAGCAGCACCCGATCGGCCATGCGATCGCCCATCAGATCGAACGCATACCGGGTCAGATAGGGCCGGCCCCACTTGCGCGCGCCGGTATCCTGATAGAACTGCCAGAAGGCATCCCAGTGTTCGGGCCGCAGCGCGTCGCCGGTCAGTGCCCGGATCTCCACGCCCTGCCGAGCCGCCGCGCGTTCCTTGCGGATGTCCTTGCGCTTGCGCGACGACAGCGCGGCCAGGAAATCATCGAACGAGGCATAGCCCCGGTTTTCCCAATGGAACTGGATGTCGGACCGCAGCAGCCAGCCCGCCTCCTCGAACAGCGGCAACTGGGCCGGTTCGATGAACGTGGCGTGGGCGGACGACAGTTCGTTGCTTTCGCACAACCGCTCGGCCACGCGCAGCAGCGAGGGCGCGAGGTCGGGCCGGTCCCCCAGCAGCAGGCGCGGCCCGGTGGCGGGCGTGAACGGCACGCTGATCTGGAGCTTCGGGTAATAGCTGCCGCCCGCGCGCTGCCAGGCATCGGCCCAGCTGTGATCGAACACGTATTCGCCCTGGCTGTGCGCCTTGAGATAGGCGGGCATCGCCGCCGCCGGCCGGCCGGCCTCGTCCTCGATCACCACCGGCAGCGGCGACCAGCCGCTGCGCCCGCCGACGCTGCCCGATTCCTCCAGCAGCGACAGGAAAGTGTGCGCGGTGAACGGATTGCCGCCGCCCGCCAGCCGGTCCCAATCGCCGGCCGCGATTTCGCTGACGGAATGGTGGATGCGCGCGGTGACGCTCACGACAGGCCCGCGCCCTCCGCGATCGGAGCGTCGGCATGGGCAGACGCCTTTTCCGCGAGTTCGGGCGAGCGCACCGTCCAGGTCAGCACCGGCAGACCCCGGCGGCGCTGGAGCTCGGCGAAGCGGCTGGGCAGATCGCGCACGTCATAGGCCAGGAACTGCGGCTTGCCGTGCCACAGCGCCAGATGCCGCCGCGCGCGCGCGAACAGGGTCCGGCGCCCTTCCTCGGTCACGACAAGGCCATGGACGATGTGCGGCGAATAGCGGCGGAACCACGCCGGCACGCGTGGGTCGAAGCTCATCACCGCGACATCGCCGCGATAGCCTTCCAGCACCCGGCGCACCGCCAGGCACAACGGCGCCACGCGCAGATCGCGGCGCGACTTGATCTCGATCAGCAGCGGCGCGCGCCCGGCGACCAGGTCGAGCATCTGGCGCAGGGTGGGAATGTGTTCCCCTTCGGCACCGCTCAGCGCGATCGCGCCAAGCTGGGTGGAACTGTGGTCAATGACCGCGCCGGCGGCGTCGGTCAGGCGATCGAGATCCCAGTCATGGAACACCATCGCCTGGCCATCGCTGGTGCGCTGCACATCGCATTCGATCCCCAGCCCGTGCTCGATGGCGAGCGCGAAGGCGGCGAGCGAGTTTTCCGGCACGCCCGCGCGGTGCAGACCGCGATGGGCATAGACGCGCCCGCGCAGCCAGCCGACCCGTTCCGTCGGCGGAACGGGGACGAGCCAGCGGTCAAGCAGGGCGAACAGCAAATACAGCATCGACTTCCACGGCCGCGCCCAGCGGCAGGACGGGGACGCCAACGGCGCTGCGCGCGTGGCGGCCAATGTCTCCGAACACGGCGACCATCAGTTCGGACGCGCCATTGGCGACCTTCGGCTGATCGGTGAACGTCCCGGCGGAATTGATGAACGCGCCCAGCTTGACGACGCGCTCCACGCGATCGAGCGAACCCAGCGCCGCCTTGACCTGTGCCAGCAGCATCAGACCGCAGGCCTGCGCCGCGGCGACGCCCTGTTCCAGCGAGACATCCTCGCCCAGCCGCCCGGTCACCAGCTTGCCATCGACGAACGGCAACTGGCCCGACACGTGCAGCAGCCCCCCGATCTCGACCGTCGGCACATAGGCCGCAACCGGCGCGGCGGCTTGGGGAAGCGCGAAGCCCAGTTCGGCGATCTTCGCGGCAACGGCATCAGTCATCATTCGCTCCATGAATTCGCGCCATCAGCCAGGGCAGCGCGGCGGACCATTCGTCGATCCGGGCGTGCGCGTGCCCCTGCTGATGCGCGCAGTCGATATGGGGGGCCAGCATCGGCTCTCCGCACAAGTGCAGCCGCGCGACATGCGGCGCGAGTTCCGCGACCGATCCGTGGTGTTGCGGCAGATCATCGATGAACACCGCGCGTTCCGGCCGGTATTCGTCGAGAATCGCCTTGAGCGCCGGCCCCTTCGGACCGGTGTTGGTGAAGACCCGCGCATGGATGCCCACATCGCGCAACTGCCGCGCGCGATCTTCGCGCCGGTGATCGCCAAGGTTGGTAAGGATCACGACATCGGCATGTTCGGCCAGCGCGTTGACGCCGTCCACCGCGCCCGCGATCGGCTGCTGCCGGTACATCTCGGTATCGAAGAACAGGTTGAGCAGGCGCCAGATCTCGGCCGGTTCCACATACCCGCCATCGGCATAGCGCATGGCCTTGCCGAAATCGTTGCTCTGCATGGCGAAATCGATGCCGTGCCGTTCGGCCAGCCATTCCTTGTAGGGCGCAACCATGTGCAGCAGCACTTCATCGCAATCGCTGATGATCAGCGGGCGGCTCATCACAATTTCTCCCGGATGGCGGCAAGGGCTTCAGGCGCAATGTCGAGTGCTTCCGCCGCCGCGACAAGGTCCGATTCATGGTTGGCGAGAAAATCCATCACCGCGCCCAGCACGCTGGAATCGCCGAGCCCGGCGCGCAGGGCTTCGGGAGTCAGCCCCGTCAGCGCCAGGAACCGGTCGGCCCGGCCACCATCCGCAAGCACCCAGCCCAGCGCCCGCAAGGCCACCGTCTGCGCATCTGAAGCCGGGGCGGGTTCACGAATGATTGTCAGGGCCTTTCCGGGTCAATACAGGGTCAACGGCGCAGCCGGCTTCCGGCGCTCGCACCCGAGGGCTCAGTGGCAAAAAGAATTCTGGTTGTCGAGGACAACGACCTCAATCGCAAGCTGTTCTGCGACCTGCTGAAGGCCAACGGCTTCACGGTCGAGCCCGTCGCCGACGGGCGCGAGGCGATCGAGCGGACCCGCCTGTTCGTCCCCAACCTCGTGATCATGGACATCCAGCTGCCCAACGTTTCGGGCCTGGAACTGATCGAGGCGCTGAAAGGCGACTCCGAACTGCGCACGATCCCGGTGCTGGCCGTGACCGCCTATGCCGGCAAGGGCGACGAGGAACGCATCCGCGAAGCCGGTGCCGAAGGCTACCTCGCCAAGCCGGTATCGATCGGCCCGTTCATGGCGGCGGTGAACAAGCTGGTGTGAGCCGGCCCTGTCAGGAGGGCACGTAGGCGCGCAGGTGCTCGATCGCGAACGTCACGACCGTCAGGCACAGGCCGACCATGAACACGCGATAGGCATAGCCAAGGAAGCGGTACTTCTTGCGCTGGAGGACTTGCCCGTTCTGGTAGATGTCGCGCAGCATCGTGCGGAACACGGTTTCATCGGCGTGCAGTTCATCGAGCACGCTGTCGATCCATTCGTCTTCCGGAACCTGCGTGAAATAGCCGAAGAACAGCTTGTTGGGCGACGCATGGCCGATCTTGCCCTTGCCCGTCTTGCCCCGGCCCGGCCCGCCGATCGACGGCAGGACCGCGAAGACCGCGCACATCGCGGAAATGAACGCGGACAGCGCCAGCACGCCCAGCGACCACGGCATCGTTCCGCTTTTCGCCTGCCCGACCGCGATGGTGAACACCAGGAAGGTGGCCCCCATCAGCAGCGAAGCCTTGGCATCCGCCATCTGGCTGAGCGTGAGGTTCATCTGCTGCGAGGTGCGCACGAGATGGATGGCGTGGTTGGAAAAACCCGAAGGCGACAATGGCGACGGCGTGGTGCGAACGGATTGCGCTGTGCCGCTATCTCCCGCCTTCTCCGATACTCCCACTGATGGTGGCGACGGCTGGTTCAACGCATTTCCCCCTGATGCGGCATCGCGGCTGGGGATGACACAGGTCGGTCCGGCTTGACAAGCGGACCGCGTGGCCGCTTTTCAGCCGCAATCGTCTGGCAGGGGGCTTGCCCCACAGTGGAGAATACCGATGGACCGCGCCGCAACCGCAAACCGGATCGCCGAGCTGATCGAGC
>MEGD01000042.1 GCA_001725355.1 Novosphingobium sp. SCN 66-18 | reverse complement strand
GCCGGCTTCTATTCGAAGGACGCGATCCTCGAAGCCGCGTTCGCGCGCGGGACCGAGCTTTCGCACTTCGCCTTCTTCATGGGCATCTTCGCGGCGCTGCTGACCAGCTTCTATTCCTGGCGGCTGGTGTTCCTGACCTTCTTCGGCAAGCCGCGGTGGGAGCAATCGGAACACATCCAGCACGCGGTGCACGACGCGCATGGCCACGGTCATGACGATCACGGCCATGAAGGCCATGGACACGATCATCACGGGCACGACGACCACGGGCATCATGGCCATCACAGCGATGGCACGGCCGGCTATCATCCGCATGAAAGCCCGGCGGTGATGCTCACGCCGCTCGCGATCCTGTCGATGGGCGCGATCTTCGCCGGCCTGGTGTTCAATCACGCCTTCGTCAGCGAGGGCACGGGCGAGTTCTGGAAGGGCAGCCTCGTGTTCAGCGAGCACCTGATCCACGCGATGCACCATGTGCCGCACTGGGTGAAATGGGCGCCGTTCACGGTCATGGCCACCGGCCTGCTGATCGCCTGGTACGCCTATATCAAGAACACGAAGTTCCCGGCGGCGTTCGTCGACCAGTTCGGCTTCCTCTACCGCTTCCTTCTCAACAAGTGGTACTTCGACGAGCTTTATCACTTCCTCTTCGTCCGTCCGGCGATGTGGCTGGGCCGGGTGTTCTGGAAGGTGGGCGATGTCGGCATCATCGACCGCTTCGGTCCCAACGGCGCCGCCTGGGTGGTGGCGAAGGGCAGCCGCGCGGCGGTGAAGCTGCAGTCCGGGTATCTCTATAGCTATGCGCTGGTCATGCTGATCGGCCTGACGCTCGCAATCAGCTGGGTGATCGCACAATGACCGGGTTTCCGATCCTTTCGGTGATGTTGCTGGTGCCGCTCGCAACGGCGGTGGCCTGCCTCCTCGTCGATCGCGAACAGGCGCGCACCGTGGCGCTGGTGGGGACGCTGATCGATTTCGTTCTCGGCATGCTGCTGTGGGCGAACTTCGATACCGGCGGCGCTCAGTGGCAGTTCACCGAACACGCCGCGCTGTTCGCCGGCTTCGAATGGAAGCTGGGCATCGACGGCATCGCGCTGATGCTGATTGCGCTGACGGTATTCCTGATGCCGGTGTGCATCGGCGCCAGCTGGCTGTCGATCGACAAGCGGCAGGGCGAATACTACGCCGCGTTCATGCTGATGGAAACGCTGATGATCGGCGTTTTCGCGGCGCAGGACCTGTTCCTGTTCTACATCATGTTCGAAGCCGGCCTGATCCCGATGTACCTGATCATCGGCATCTGGGGCGGCGCGGAGCGCATCTACGCCAGCTACAAGTTCTTCCTCTACACGCTGCTCGGCTCGGTGCTGATGCTGATCGCGATGTTCTGGATGGTGAACGAGGCGGGCACGACCGATATCCCGACGCTGATGGTCTACAACTTCCCGGTCCACGCGCAGACCTGGCTGTGGCTGGCCTTCTTCGCCAGCTTCGCGGTCAAGATGCCGATGTGGCCGGTCCACACCTGGCTGCCCGACGCGCACGTGCAGGCGCCCACCGGCGGTTCGGTGATCCTGGCCGGCGTGCTGCTGAAGATGGGGGGCTACGGCTTCATCCGCTTCTCGCTGCCGATGTTCCCGGAAGCCTCGGCGCAGTTCGCGCCGCTGATCTGGGGCCTGTCGATGGCGGCGGTGGTCATCACCTCGCTGATCGCGCTGGTCCAGCACGACATGAAGAAGCTGATCGCCTATTCCTCGGTCGCGCACATGGCGATCGTGACGATCGGCCTGTTCGCCTTCAACGAGCAGGGCCTGGAAGGCTCGATGATCGTCATGCTCAGCCACGGTCTGGTGGCGGGCGCGCTGTTCCTGTGCGTTGGCGTGATCTACGATCGCCTGCACACCCGCGAGATCGATCGTTATGGCGGCCTTGCTATCAACATGCCGAAGTACGCGCTGTTCTTCCTGCTGTTCACGATGGCCTCGATCGGCCTGCCGGGCACCAGCGGGTTCGTCGGCGAATTCCTGTCGCTGATGGGCGTGTACCAGGCGTCGAGCTGGGTGGCGCTGATCTGCACCACCGGCATCATCTTGGGCGCGGCCTACATGCTCTACCTCTACCGCCGCGTGGCCTTTGGCGAACAGAAGAACGCCGATGCCGCCGCGATGCCCGATCTCGACGCGCGCGAGTGGGCGATGATGGTGCCGCTGGCGGCCGTGGTCCTGTGGATGGGCGTTTATCCGCAGTCGTTCCTCGATCCGATGAAGAAGGACATCGCCGCGCTCGACGCGCGCCTTGCCCAGGCCCGGCCCAAGGGAGATGCCGACGTGAAGATGGGGGCGCCCAAGCCGGCCGCCGAACATGAAGCGCACGAAGGGGAGGCGCACTGATGGAACTCGTTCGCTCCCTTCTGATCGTTGCGCCGGAAGAAGTGCTCAGCATCTCCGGCCTGCTGCTCCTGCTGGTTGCCGCCTGGGGTGGCGACAAGGCGGCGCGCACGATCTCGATCCTGTCGGTTGCCGCGCTCACGGTCTGCGCGATTCTTGTCGCCCCCGCGCTGTGCGGCGGCGCGATGGGGCCGGACGTCGAAGCCTTCGGCGGGCAGTACAAGGCGGACGCCTTCTCGGCCTTTGCCAAGCTGCTGGTCTATGCCGGCGCCGGCGTGACGCTGATCGTCGCGCCCGCGTTCTTCGACCGCGTTCGCGCGATGCGGGCGGAATTCCCGCTGCTGGTGCTGTTCGCGGCGCTGGGCATGGGCATGATGGTTTCGGCGGGCGACCTGCTGACGCTCTACATTGGCCTCGAACTCAACAGCCTGGCCTCCTACGTCCTCGCAGCGTTCCTGCGCACCGACGATCGTTCGGCGGAATCGGGCCTGAAGTATTTCGTCCTCGGCTCGCTCGCCAGCGGTATCCTGCTGTTCGGCATGAGCCTGACCTACGGCTTCACCGGCACGACCGGCTTCGAAGGCATCCGTCTGGCCCTGTCCGGCTCGCTTTCGACCGGCGCCACGTTCGGCATCGTGTTCGTGCTGGCCGGGCTTGCCTTCAAGATCAGCGCCGCGCCGTTCCACATGTGGACGCCGGACGTCTATGAAGGCGCGCCGACGCCGGTGACGACGTTCTTCGCCACTGCGCCCAAGGCGGCGGCGCTGGCGCTGCTGATGCGCGTCAGCCTCGAAGCGTTCGGCTCGCAGCCGGGCGCGTGGCAGCAGATCGTGATCTTCGCCTCGCTGCTCTCGATCGTGATCGGCGCGCTGGGCGCGATCGGGCAGGCGAACATCAAGCGCCTGATGGCCTACTCTTCGATCAACAACGTCGGCTTCATGCTGATCGGCCTTGCCGCCGCAACGCCCAAGGGCGCGTCCGCCATGCTGGTCTATCTCGCGATCTATGTCGCGATGTCGATCGCGGGCTTCGTCGCCATCCTGTTGCTGCGCGACGAGAACGGCGATGCGGTGGAAGCGATTTCCGATCTCGCCGGCCTGTCCAAGACCCGGCCGATGCTGGCGCTGGCGCTGGCGGCGGTGATGTTCAGCCTTGCCGGCATTCCGCCGCTGTTCGGCTTCTGGGGCAAGTTCGTGGTGTTCCAGGCCGCCGTGCAGGCCAATCTCGTGGCGCTCGCGGCCATCGGCATCGCGGCCAGCGTGATCGGCGCGTTCTACTACCTCAAGGTCGTCAAGGTCATGTACTTCGACGAGGCGGCGGACCGCGTGAAGGGCGAGATCGACCTGGCGCACGGCGTGCTGCTGGCCGCGTCGGCGCTGTTCATCTCGCCGCTGGGCTATCTGCTGACCAAGTGGATCGGGACGCTGGCCGACAACGCCGCCACGGCGCTGTTCCACGTCGCCTGACCGCGCGAAGGCTGTCCGGCCTTGATCGAAACTGTCGCTGAAATCCCCTCCACCAACGCCGCGCTGTTGGCGCGGGTGAGGGATGGGGAAGCCGTGCCGGAAGGGCACTGGCTGGTCGCCGACCGGCAAAGCTCCGGGCGCGGGCGGGCCGGGCGCGTGTGGTCTGATGGCGCCGGCAATTTCATGGGATCGACCGCGGTGCAGTTGCGCGCGGGAGATCCACCCGCGCAGACGCTGGCGCTGGTGGCCGGGGTTGCCGTGTTCGATGCGGTGAAGGCCTGTGCGCCCGCGATCGCCGATCTGCGGCTCAAGTGGCCGAACGATGTGCTTGTGGGCCATGCCAAGCTGGTGGGCATCCTGCTCGAACGGCAGCGCGAAGCGGTGGTGGTGGGGATCGGCGTCAATCTGGCGGAGGCCCCGCAGGTACCGGGTCGCGCCACCGCCAGTCTTGCCGCGCTGGGCTATCCCGTGGCGCGGGATGCGTTCGCGGAGCGGCTGGCGGCGGCCTGGGCCGATGCATTGTTGCGCTGGCACCGGGGGGAATGGCCTCTGCTGCGCGGCGAATGGCTGGTGCGCGCGAATCCCGTCGGAACGCTGGTGACGGTCAAGGACCGCGATCAGGGCGAGATCATGGGCGCGTTCGGCGGCATCGACGAGGAGGGGGTGGCGCTTCTGCGCTTGGCGGACGGCTCCACCCGTGCCATCCACGCGGGCGATATTGAAATGGTGGGAACGGATGCTGCTCGCGATTGATGTAGGCAACACCAACGTTGTCTTTGCCCTCTATGCCGGACGGACGATCAAATCGCGCTGGCGCGTGGCGACCGACCCGCGCCGGACGGCGGACGAATACGCGGTCTGGCTGCTCCAATTGATGCAGTTGCAGGGTTTCGCGGCCGATGACGTCGATCAGATCATCGTTTCCACGGTCGTTCCGCGCGCGTTGCACAACCTGCAGGTGCTGGCGCAGAAATACTTCCATCGCGATGCGCTGATCGCCGGGCAGCCGCCGATCGAATGGGGCATCGATATCGATGTGGACGAGCCGCGTTCGCTGGGGGCCGATCGCGCCGTGAACGCGATCGCCGCGCACGCCAAGTATCCGGGCGATCTGATCGTGGTCGATTTCGGCACCGCGACCACGTTCGACGTGGTGGATTTCAATGGCGCCTACAAAGGCGGGATCATCGCGCCGGGCATCAACCTTTCGCTGGAAGCGCTGGTCAATGCCGCCGCCAAGCTGCCGCGCATCGCCATCGCGCCGCCCAGCCGCACCAACAGCGTGATCGGGCGCAATACCGAGGATCAGATGCAGATCGGCGTGTTCTGGGGTTACGTTTCGCTGATGGAAGGGCTGATAGCACGGATGCGGGCGGAAGTGGGCCGGCCGGCCAAGGTGATCGCAACGGGCGGCCTCGCCGTGCTGTTCGGCGATCACACCACGATCTTCGACCATGTGGATACCGACCTGACGCTGGACGGCCTGGCGATCCTTGCGGAGCGCGCTCCCTCGTGAAGCCAGGAAAGGAACTGCTTTTCCTCGCCCTGGGTGGTTCGGGCGAGATCGGGATGAACGTCAACCTTTACGGGTGCGACGGCAAGTGGCTGATGGTCGATCTGGGGATGACCTTCGCCGACCCCTATTACCCCGGCGTGGATCTGGTTTTCGCCGATCTCGAGTTCATCGAGGAGCAGCGTGAAAACCTGCGGGGCGTGGTGCTGACCCACGCGCACGAGGATCACATCGGCGCGGTGCCCTATTTCGCGCAGGAACTGGGCGTGCCGCTCTATGCCACGCCGTTCACCGCGCGGCTCGTCAACGAAAAGCTGGTCGAGGCGGGCATCGACGCCGACATCGAACTGAACGTCATTCCCAACGAGGGAGCGTTCTCGCTGGGGCCGTTCGATATACGTTATGTGCCGCTGGCGCATTCGATCGCCGAAGGCAACGCGCTGCTGATCGACACGCCTTACGGCCGCGTGTTCCACACCGGTGACTGGAAGCTGGACGACGAACCGCGCGTCGGCACGCCGGCGACCGAAGAGGAACTGACCGCGATCGGCGACGAGGGCGTGCTGGCGCTGGTGTGCGATTCGACCAACGTGTTCAATCCCGCCGCATCCGGTTCCGAAGGCGCGGTGCGCGCCGGCCTGCTGGAGACGGTCAGCCGCCAGCGCGGGCGGCGCGTGGTGGTGACGACGTTCGCCTCCAACGTGGCGCGGTTGCAGACGCTGGCCGAAGTGGCGCAGGCGACCGGGCGGCAGCTTTGCGTTGCCGGGCGCTCGCTGGACCGGATCATCTCGGTCGCGCAGGCTTCGGGCTATCTTGAGGACTTCCCCGAAACGGTCAGCATGGACCGGGCGATGGACCTGCCGCGCGGCGAGATCATGGTGCTGGCGACCGGCGGGCAGGGTGAGCCGCGCGCCGCGCTCGCGCGCATCGCGGCCGAACAGCACCCGATCCGTCTTGAGGAAGGCGATGCCGTGCTGTTCTCCAGCCGGCAGATACCGGGCAACGAACTGGCCATCGGCCGCGTCCAGAACGCGCTGGTGGCGCGCGGCGTGCGCATCGTGACCGACCGGCAAAGCATGATTCACGTGTCGGGCCATCCGGGGCGGCCCGAACTGGTTGCGCTCTACGACTGGCTGCGTCCCGAGATCCTCGTGCCCGTCCATGGCGAGATACGCCATATGGCCGAACAGGCCCGGCTGGGGCTGGACGAGGGAATCCCGAAGGCCATCTTGCAGAAGAACGGCGATCTGCTGCGACTGGCGCCCAACGGGCCGGTGAAGCTGACCGAGGTGCGCGCGGGGCGGCTCGTGCTGGATGGCGACATCATCGCGCCGGCGGATGGCGAGGCCATGGCGGCGCGGCGCAAGCTGGGGCTGAACGGCCTGGTTTCGGTGGCGCTGGCAGTGACGCGCGAGGGGCGGCTGGCCTCGTCGGTCGATATTGGCAGCATCGGCCTGCCGCTGGACGAGGACATGGACCAGTTCCTGCAGGAAGCGCAGGCGGACGCCGCGCAGGCGGTCAAGGACCTGAAGGGCGATCGCAAGCGCGACCGGCTGGCGGTTGCCGAAACGGTGCGGCTGGCGGTAAGGCGGGCGGCGCAGCGCTGGTCCGGCAAGAAGCCGGTCGTCCAGGTCTTGCTGCGGGAAGGATAGGCCTGCCGTGCGCTGGACGTCGATCGTTGCGATCTATTCGCTGTTCTGGGTGTTCGCCGCCTTCCTGGTGATGCCGTTCGGCATCCGCACGCACGACGAACTGGGGCTGGGGAAGGTTGACGGGCAGGCGCACAGCGCGCCCGGCAATTTCCGGCCTAAGCGGGTCGCGATTCGCGCCACCATCCTGGCGGCGATCCTGTTCGGTCTGTACTACGCCAACTACGTCAACCAGTGGGTCACCGTCGACGATCTCGACTATGCCCGCAAGCTAGGCGTCTGAACGCGCCCTACGCGCCTTCCAGCGCATAGCCGGCGGAACGGACGGTGCGCACCGGGTCGGCCGCGCCGGGCAGGGCGATCGCTTGGCGCAGGCGGCGGATATGCACGTCCACCGTGCGCAGTTCGATGTCGCTGCCGCTGCCCCACACCGCGTCGAGCAGTTGCCCGCGCGAAAAGACGCGGCCGGGGTGCTCCATGAAGTGGCGCAGCAGGCGGAATTCGGTGGGGCCTATCTTGATCGCCTGCCCGCGCCGCATGACGCGATGGGCGGTGGGATCGAGCGAAAGATCGCCGACGGTGATGGTCTCTCCGGCCAGTGCCGGGCGCACGCGGCGCAGCACGGCGCCCACGCGGGCGATCAGTTCGCGCGGCGAGAACGGCTTGGTGACATAGTCGTCCGCGCCGGTTTCCAGCCCGCGCACGCGGTCGTCCTCGTCGCTGCGGGCGGTGAGCATGATGATCGGCACATGCGCCGTGCTCTTGTTGCGGCGCAGACGGCGGCAGACCTCGATTCCGCTGGTGCCACCGATCATCCAGTCCAGCAGGACCAGATCCGGCGTATCCTCGGCGGCGAGCAGCAGGGCCTCGTCGCCATCGTCGGTGGTGCGCACGTCGTATCCCTCGCCGCGAAACCGGTATTCGACCAGTTCTGCAAGCGCGGTATCGTCTTCAACCAGAAGCAGTTTCGGGGCAGACACGGCGAACCTCCATGACAGGCAGGTTGCGAAAGCACGACTAATGTTACGGTGTCATTACGTCAGGCCGGATTACCTCGGGCCGCATTACGTCAGGCAGGCGGAATCACATCCTCGCGTTCGGGCAGATAGGCGCCGGTGGCGGCGTAGTGGACCATCTCGGCGATATTGGTGGCATGGTCGCCGATCCGTTCGATGTTGCGGGCCACGAACAGCAGTTGCGCCACGCTGGTGATCGTGGCGGGATTTTCGACCATGAACGACACGAAGTTGCGGAACACGCTGTCATAGAAGGCATCGACCGTGGCATCGCGCGCGACGATCTCCGCCGCCGCCACCGGATCGCGCGCGGCGAAGGCCGTCAGCACATCATGCACCATTTCGGCCGCCAGTTCGTTCATCGCGGGCAGCAGGGTCAGCGGTTCGAAGCGCTTGCGGCCTTCGATGTGGCCTACGCGCTTGGCGATGTTCTTGGCATAATCGCCGATGCGTTCGATCACGCCGGCGATCTTCAGCGCGGCAACGACTTCGCGCAGATCGTCGGCCATCGGCGCGCGCAGGGCGAGTACGCGGATCGACAGGCGGTCGACCTCCGCCTCGAGCTGGTCGATCCGCTTGTCGCGGGCGATCACCGTATTGGCGAGCTCCTGATCGCCCCGGACCAGCGCGTCCATCGCCTCGCCCACCGAAAGTTCCGCGAGGCCGCCCATTTCCGCAACCAGGCCGCGCAGGCGGGTGATGTCCTCATCGAATGCCTTGACGGTATGTTCTGCCACCATCGTCCTATCCGTAGCGCCCGGTTATGTAGTCCTTCGTCCGTTCCTCACGCGGGTTCGTGAAGATGTCGGAGGTTTTCCCGTACTCCACGATCCTGCCAAGGTGGAAGAACGCGGTGCGCTGGGATACGCGGGCGGCCTGTTGCATCGAGTGTGTCACAATCACGATCGCATAGCGACCGCGCAGTTCGTCGATCAGTTCCTCGATGCGGGCGGTAGCGATGGGGTCGAGCGCGGAGCACGGCTCGTCCATCAGGATCACTTCGGGATCGACGGCGATGGCGCGGGCGATGCACAGGCGCTGCTGCTGGCCGCCGGACAGCGCGGTGCCGCTGTCGGACAGGCGGTCCTTCACTTCATCCCACAGGCCGGCGCGCTGGAGCGATTGTTCGACGATCGCGTCCAGTTCGGCGCGGCTGCCGGTCAGCCCGTGGATGCGCGGGCCATAGGCGATGTTCTCGTAAATCGACTTGGGGAACGGGTTGGGCTTCTGGAACACCATGCCAACGCGGGCGCGCAACTGCACCACGTCCATCCGGGTGCGGTAGATGTCCTCGCCGTCCAGCAGGATCTCCCCTTCCACGCGGGCGCTGGCGATGGTGTCGTTCATCCGGTTGAGCGCGCGCAGGAACGTGGACTTGCCGCAACCCGATGGGCCGATGAACGCGGTGACATAGCGCTGGGGGATGTCGATCGAGACCTGATCGATCGCGCACTTGTCGCCATAGAACACGGAGACGTCGCGCGCGCGCATCTTGGGCACCGCCCCGTCCCCGCCATGGGCTTTGGTGGCGCGCGGATCGGCGCCGATCGGCTGGGTATTCATGTTACCACCGTTTCTCGAAGCGGTTGCGCAGGTAGATGGCCAGACCGTTCATCAGCAGCAGGAAGGCGAGCAGAACCACGATGGCGGCGCTGGTGCGTTCCACGAAGCCGCGATCGATCTCGTCCGACCACAGGAAAATTTGCACCGGCAGCACGCTGGAGGGCGATGTGAGGTCGCCCGGCGGCGTAGCGACGAACGCGCGCATGCCGATCATCAGCAGCGGCGCGGTTTCGCCCAGCGCGCGCGCCATGCCGATGATCGTGCCGGTCAGGATGCCGGGCAGGGCCAGCGGCAGGACATGGTGGAACACCACCTGCACAGGGCTGGCGCCCACCGCCAGCGCGGCATCGCGGACCGATGGCGGCACACCCTTGATCGCGTTGCGGCCGGAAATCACGATGACCGGCATCGTCATCAGCGCCAGCGTCATGCCCCCGATCAGCGGAGCCGAGCGGTAATTGGGAAACAGGCCGAGGAAGACCGCGAGGCCCAGCAGCCCGAAGATGATCGAAGGCACAGCGGCAAGGTTGTTGATCGAGATCTCGATCAGGTCGGTCCAGCGGTTGCGGGGCGCGTATTCCTCAAGATAAAGCGCGGCCAGCACGCCGACCGGGAACGCCAGGACCAGCGTGACCAGCATGGTCAGGATCGATCCCTTGAGCGCCCCCCAGATGCCCACGCTTTGCGGGCTGGTCGCGTCCGAGCGGGTCAGGAAGCCGAAGTCGAGCGCGCGCACGAGTTTCCCTTCGCGCTCCAGCCGCCTCGCGATCGTCCGCAGGTCCGGATCGCCATCGCCGCGCTGGGCGATCGCCCCCACGAGCCCAACTACGACGCGGCGTTGGCGGCGCTGTCGATCACATGGGGCAGGCCCGCCAGTTCCAGTCCGCCGGCGGGATCGGGCTGGCCGAGCCGTTGCGCGTCGATCTGCATCGTGCCGCGGATCGGCACCGCCATCCGCAATTCGCTGCGCTGAAAGCCGCTCACGCCATTGGCGGTCATCGACACCAGCAGGAAGGCAAGCACCAGCGCGGAGAACACCACGGCGGAAAGGCCCGCCAGCCGGAACAGCCGGTCGACCATGTAGCGGCGGGCAAGGCCGGCTTCCATCCGCGCGCGACGGGTGGCGCGGATATGCTCCTGCTCCGCCGCGCGGGCATCGGCCGCCACCCTTGCTTCATCCATCCGTTGCATCACTCATAGGCCTCGCGATAGCGCTTCACCACGCGCAGCGCGATGAAGTTCAGCGCCAGGGTGACCAGGAACAGCACCATGCCCAGCGCGAAGGCGCTGAGCGTGGCAGGATGATCGAAGCTGCCTTCGCCGGTCAGCATGGCGACGATCTGGAAGGTGACCGTGGTCATGCTCTGGAACGGGTTGAGCGTGAGGTTGGCCGTGGCGCCGGCGGCCATGACCACGATCATCGTTTCGCCGATGGCGCGGCTGATCGCCAGCATCACGCCGGCGACGATGCCGGGCAGGGCGGCGGGAATCAGGACGAGCCGGATGGTCTCGGCGCGGGTTGCGCCCATGGCCAGGCTGCCATCGCCCATGGCCTGCGGCACGGCGGCGATCGAATCGTCGGCCATGGACGAGACGAAGGGCACGATCATGATGCCCATGACCAGACCCGCCGCCACCGCGCTTTCGGTGGAGGCGTTGGCGATGCCGATGGCTTGCGCGGCATCGCGCACCGCCGGGGCCACGGTCAGCGCCGCGAAATAGCCATAGACCACGGTGGGAATGCCGGCGAGGATTTCCAGCAGGGGCTTCATCAGCCGCCGCACGCGCGGGCTGGCGTATTGCGTCAGGTAGATCGCGCTCAGCAGGCCCAGCGGGATCGCCACGATCATGGCGATCACCGCGCCGATGTAGATCGTGCCCCAGAACAATGGCAGCGCGCCGTACTTGCTGCCATCGGGCGCGCTCGTGCTCATCGGGTCGGGCGACCAATGCGTCCCGAACAGAAAGTCCGTGGGCGAAATCATCCCGAAAAAGCGTATGGTTTCAAAGATCAGGCTGATGATGATGCCAATCGTGGTGAGGATCGCCACCAGCGAGGCGAGCAACAGCACCGCCATGACCGCCCGTTCCACGCGCGTTCGCGCGGTGAAATCGGGGCGCAGGCGCAGGAACGCGAAGGCCCCGCCGGCGAAGGCGATCAGCACCGTGATGGCCAGCCCGATCGACTGGAACTTCAGCAGCGCGGCGCGGAACGGCTCGACCAGCGCCTGCGCTTCGGCATTGAAGACCCCGTAGGCGCGGCCATCGGCCACGGCATAGGCTTCCGCCAGCATGGTATCACGCTCGAACCCGGCTGCCGGCAGGACTGTCGTGGCGGGATCGGCCAGAACCTGGTGGGTGACCAGCGCCGGGCTGATCGCATTCCAGGCGAGCGCGAACAGCAGGGCCGGCACGGCGATCCACAGGGCCACGTACCAGGCGTGAAAGCCGGGCAGCGAATCGATCCGGCCACGCGGCGCGGTCCGGCGGAACGCCCAGGCGCGTCCGCGCGCGGCCAGCCATCCGACAAGGCCCAGCCCGAAGGCAAGCAGAAGAAGGACGGCGGAGGGCATGAGGCCGGACGGTACTCCCTACTTCAGTTGCGCGCCATCCAGCGCCGGCATCTCTTCCACGATCCTGCGGCTTTGCGCGAGCACGGCGTCCGGCGCCACCACCATGCCCAGCCGGGCCAAGGAACCGTCCTTGCCCCACAGCCTTGACCATTCCGTGACATAGGCCTTCAGGCCGGGAATGGCGCGCAGGTGCGCCTTCTTCACGTAGATGTACAAGGGCCGGGCGCCGGGATAGGTGAAGTCCGAAATGGTCTGGTAGCTGGGTGCCACGCCGTTCATGGTCAGCCCGCGCAACCGGTCGGCGTTCTCCTCCAGATAGGAAAAGCCGAAGATGCCGATGGCCTTGGGGTTTGCTTCGATCTTCTGGACGATCAGGTTGTCGTTTTCCCCGGCATCGACGTAGCCGCCGTCCTCGCGCACTTCGCCGCAAATCGCGTCGTGGCGGGCGGCGTTGCTCTGCTTCAGCGCGGCCATCGCCGGATCGGCATCGCACCCCTTCACCAGGATCAGTTCCCGCAGCGCATCGCGCGTGCCCGATGTGGAGGGGGGGCCATAGACCAGGATCGGCATGGCGGGCAGGGCCGGGTTCACGTCCTGCCAGGTACGCGCCGTGTTCGGCCTGCCATAGGGATTGCGCGCCAGCGCGCGATAGACGTCCTGCGGCGTGAGCGCGATGCCGGGGCCGCCGCGCCCTTCGGCGAAGGCCACGCCGTCCAGCCCGACCTGAATCTCGACGATATCCTTCACGCCGTTGCCTTGGCAGTCCTCGAACTCGGATTTCTTCATCCGGCGCGAGGCGTTCTCGACGTCGGGGAAACGAGGCCCGATGCCGCCGCAGAACAGCTTCATGCCCGCGCCGGTCCCGGTGGATTCGATGATCGGCGACTTGATGCCCGTTTGCGCGCGCGCCAGCGATTCCGCGACAGCCTTGGCAAAGGGATAGACCGTTGACGATCCCACGGCGCGAACCTGATCGCGCGTCGCCATCTGCTGGCCGCAGGAGGACAGCAGAAGGGCCAGCAAAGGCAAAGCAATCCGCCACGTCATCATCGAACCGCTTTCCTTCGAGGCTGCCGCCACGGACTCCTGGGGCGAACACCCGGCTTTCCGGCCACGTACCCCCTTGCGGTGGTTTTGTGACAGTTATGTGACGGCTGACCGTTGTGGCTCCGTTAGGCCGCCGCCTCCGTCGCTTCAAGGTCGGGCGCGATCGAGAAACGCACGGTTACAGTCGTGCCTTCGCCCAGCTTGCTGGCGATATCCAGCCGTCCGCGGTGGCGTTCGACGATGTGCTTGACGATGGCGAGGCCAAGCCCTGTTCCCCCGGCGGCGCGGCTGCGGCTGGGATCGGTGCGGTAGAAGCGCCGCGTCAGATAGGGAAGGTGATCGGGGTGGATGCCTTCGCCCCTGTCGGTAACCGTCAGCACCGCTTCGTGCCCCTGGGTGTGGACCCCCACGCGCACCGGCGCCTTGGGATCGCCGTACTTCAAGGCATTGTCGATCAGGTTGCGGATCAACTGGTCCAGTTGCTGGCGATCGCCGATCACGACCGCCTCGGCGCTTTCCACGGCGATCCGGCTTTCGCCCACGGTAAAGCCCACTTCGCCCCCGATGCTGGCGGCCAGCTGGCCCAGATCGATGCGTTCCTTGGGCGGTTCGTGCTTTTCCGCCTCGATCCGGGAAAGCGACATCAGGTCTTCGACCAGCGTCTGCAGCCGCTTCGCCTCGCGCAGCACGGTGTTGTGGAAGCGCGCGGCGGTGGCTTCGTCCACCTTGGCGTCGGGATCGGCCAGCGTCTCGATATAGCCGATGATCGAGGCGAGCGGCGTGCGCAGTTCATGGCTGGCGTTGGCCACGAAATCGGTGTGCGCGCGGCTGATGTCCGCTTCGGCGGTGCGGTTGACCAGTTCGATCAGCGAGTAGCGCTCGTCGATCGCCACGCGCGAAACCTGCCAGATGCTGCGCGATCCGGTCAGTCCGCGCACCAGCGCGCGGCCTTCCGGCTGGTCGAGCAGGGTGATCGCTTCGGGGTGGCGCAACGCCACGCGCGCGTCCTGGCCCACGACATGCGGCCCCAGCGCTTCGCGCGCGGCGGCGTTGGCGGCGGCGATGCGCTGCCCGTCGAGCATCAGCACGGGCACGCCGAACGGCTCGATCAGTTCGATCATCGCCTGGCGCGAAACGCTGCCGTCGTCAGGCGGGAGCGCTTCCACCACGGGTTCGGGCCGGGCGAGCCACAGGCTGGCGAGCCACACCACCAGCACGGCCAGCGTCAGCCAGAAGCCGGCACCGGCCAGCAGCATGGCGCCGGAGGCGCACAGGGCGATGATGATGGCCGGAACCATGCTGGGCGCAAGACCGGGCCAAGGCGGAGCGGAACCCTTCATCGAATGGCGTATTCCGAAAGAGTGATGGCATCCGAATCCCGGCCGCGCGGATGCGACCGGATTGGGCATAGGTCAGGCCGCGATGACGGCGCAAGTGGCTCACTGCGTTGTCACAAACCGGTGCGGGGATGCTCGCGTTTCCGGTCAGGGCTTCAGGCGCTGCGGGCAAGACCGCGCACTTCGCCGAGCTGCCACCCCAGCAGTGTTACCAGGCCCATCGCCAGTTCGCGCGCGCGCTTGGCGAGCGACAACGCCAGCGCGGTTTCCGGGGGCAGGCCGAACAGCGGCGCGGCCAGCGCATAGCCTGCTTCCTGCACGCCGATGGCGCCTGGAACGACGAAGGCCACGCTGCGCAGCGTGAAGATCAGGCTTTCGAGCGAAAGCACCTCCCAGATCGCGATGCGCACGCCCATCAGGTGCAGCACCAGCCACGCGCCCATGCCGCTGGCGATCCAGGCCGCGAGATTGAAAACGAAGGCCAGCCCGACATGGCTGCGGCGGGCATAGATGCGCGAAAGCTCGGCGCGAACATCGGCCAGGGCGGTCGATCCCGGCAGGAAGCGCTCGGCCATGCGGCCGGCCAGGTCCAGCGCCGCGCGCTGCATGGTGAAGAACAGCAGGATGACGACGGTCATCACGCCGGTACCGCCCAGGATCAGCGGGCGCAGCCGCACCGCCGCGCCATCGCCGATCAGCAGCGAAGTCATCATCGCCAGCCCGAACAGGGTATAGACGAGCTGGCTTGCCATCTCCGTGGTCATGTCGACCACCATCGATCCATAGACGCGCGTCGTGGGAATCGATGTCTGGGTGAGCATGCGGGTGCTGACGAAGATCCCGCCAAGCTGCGAGAACGGCAGCAGGTCGGACACCGCCTCGCGCACCAGCCGCGCCCAGGTAAACAGGAACAGGCTGCGCGGCGGTTCGCCCGGCGCAGCGGCGAGCCAGGCCGCGCCCAGCAAAACGAAAACGCCCAGCGTCCAAGCGCAATAGAGCGCGAAGCCGCCGGCTCCCATCCGCACGGCGGTGCCGATCACGTCGGTCAGGCCCGCGCTGCCGATCGTCCAGATGGCGACGCCCAGCCCCGCTATCGTTGCCAGCAGAATGCCCAGGCGGCTCCAGGATTTCAGGTGGCTTCTCCCGCGGGGGCGGGCGCCTTCGCGAAGCGCAATGCCAGCCGGATCATCGCCGGCACGAAGCGCGGGCGGATCAGGCGCTCGTCATAGGGGGCCAGCCGGCGGTCGTTCTCGGCCAGGCAGATGCGCGCCAGTTCCGGAAAGGTAATCTCCACGCCCAGTTCCTTGGACCCGTTCAGCGTGAAGTTGTTTTCCTGCGCCTTGGTATTGTCCTTGCCCATGCCCTTGGCGGTATCGATCCGTTCGAGGATCAGGGCGATCCAGACGGCGATCACCTTGATCTCGAACCACGGCCGCCGCCACCATGGCATGTTGCGCCGCCACCATGCCACCCAGTTCACGAAGAACAGGATATGGCGGCCTTCCTCGCGCATCACCGGCTCGAACGTATCGACCAGTTCGGGCGGAAAGAAGCCCGAATCCCGGGCGATCTTGAACAGGCCGAAACCGAAGAAGCTGTCGATGCATTCCGAATAGCCGGTGCGCATGAACGCGAACTCCGGGTCATTCGGGCGCTGGTATTCCGGCTCCGGCGCCAGTTCGATGCCATAGGCGCGCACCATGTCCGCCAGCACCACCTTGTGGCGTGCTTCCTCGAACCCGTCCATCTCCACCGCCGCCTTGAGCAGGGGATCGTCGATGTATTCGGCGTAGGTCTTCACGTTCATGCCCGCGCGGCCTTCGGTGGCCACGGCGATGTCCCAGATAGGCAGCGAGACGATCTTGTCGCGCGTTTCGTCGTCGAGCCTGGGCCAGTCGATCACGGCCGGGCGGTAAGGGTCATGCGTGTCGAGCAGCGTGCGGCTCATCAGCATGAGATGATCCTTGCTGCCCAGCTTCACGCGGCCTTTGGGGAGAGGGGCGGCCTCATCGTATTCGCCCCAGGTGCGGACGAGAGTCGTCATGGGGTGGTCCTCACTTGAAATCGGCAAACTTTCCAAGGCTCACGCCATTGCGCGCGATGGCCTGCTTGGCAAGCGCATCCGTCAGCGCGGCGAGTTCCTCGGCATAGCGATAGCCCGGCGCGGCGCCCTGATAGGGGCCTGTCGCCGGATGCGCATAGATCTCGGTCAAACCGTCGGGCAGATGATCGAGCAGTCCGCGCAGGCGGTCGGCGGTCAGCGCGCCCGACCAGGCGAGGCCGAAGACCTGATCCGGCACGACCAGGCCGGCCGCGCGCATCCGCCGCCGGACGAGCCTGGCCCACCACCGCTCGATGCCCGGCCCGGCGCGCGTGCCGTCGATCGCGGTCAGGACGGCGCGCGGTTCGATAGGCGCACGCATCGCCTTGATGCCATAGCGCCGGCCGACTTTCAGGATGGTTCCGGCGATGGTCGGATGCAGGTGGAAGTGCTTGTGCGCGTTGACGTGGTCGAGCGGCAGGCCGGTCTCCGCGAAGGCGGCGAACTGGGCATCCACCTCCGCGGCGAGTTGCTGCCGCGCCGCGGTTGACGCGAAGATGGTGATCCCGGCGCGCACCATGTCGGTACGGAAGCAACCGTCGGCATCGACCAGCGCCGGCACCCGTTCCGGGGGCAGCACCGGCCGGCCATCGACCAGCACGACATGCAGGCCGACACCGAGCGCCGGCAATCGCCGGGCGCGCGCCACCGCGTCCTGCGCCGCCGCGCCGCCCACCATCAGGCTGGCGGCGCTGAGCACGCCTTCGCGATGTGCCTGCTCGACCGCGTCGTTGACTTCGGCCGAAGCGCCGAAGTCATCCGCGGTAATCACCAGCCTTTTCAACGTGGGTGGTCCGTGCCGGCGGTCAGGCGGCTTCCTTGCGCCGACGCAGGAAGTCGAAGAATTCCACGCCTTCGCGCAGGCGGCGCTTCATCATGTCCCAATCGCGGATCATCTCGCCCATGATCGCGCCGATCTTGCGTGGGCGGAAGTAGAACCGCTTGTAGAACTCCTCCACCTTGTCGAAGATCACGCTGGCCGGAAGGTGCGGATAGCTGAGCTGCGCGATCTGGTTGCCGCCGTCGGTCAGCAGGTGATCGCTGCCGTCGAACCAGCCGTTCTCGGTCGCCTGCTTGTAGAGGAACGTGCCCGGATAGGGCGCTGCCAGGCTGACCTGGATGGTGTGGGGGTTCAGCTCGATCGCGTAGCGGATCGTTTCCTCGATCGTCTCCAGCGTCTCGCCCGGCAGGCCGAGGATGAAGGTGCCGTGGATGGTGAGGCCAAGGGCGTGGGCGTCCTTGGTGAACTGCCGCGCCACATCGGTGCGCAGGCCCTTCTTGATGTTGTGCAGAATCTTCTGGTTGCCGCTTTCATAGCCGACCAGCAGCACGCGGCATCCGCCTTCCTTCATCGCCTTCAGCACCGACTGGGGCACGTTCGCCTTGGCGTTGCAGCCCCAGGTGATGTCGAAGCCCTTCTGGCCAAAGCCGAGCTTGGCGAGTTCGCCCGACAGCTCGACCACGAAATCGTGCGCGTCGGCCAGCGTATCGTCGTCGAAGAAGATCTCCTTCACCTCGGGCATTTCCTTGAGGATGTACTTCACCTCCTCGATCACCTTGGGCACGGTGCGGTGACGATAGCGGTGGCCGCTGATCGTCTGCGGCCACAGGCAGAAGGTGCAGCGGCTCTTGCACCCGCGCCCGGTGTAGAAGCTGACGTAAGGGTGGCGCTGGTAGCCGCCGTAATACTTGGTCAGGTCCAGATCGCGCCGGTAGATCGGGGAGACCATGGGCAGCACGTCCATGTCCTCGATCATCTCGCGGTCCTTGTTGCGGATGAACGTGCCGTCCGGCCCACGCCAGGTGATGCCGTCGACTTCGGCCAGCGGCTTGCCTTGCGCGATCTCGACGATGGTGAAATCGTATTCCTCGCGCGCGACGAAATCGATGTCCGCACTGGCGGCCAGGCTCTTGTCCGGCTCGACCGCGACCTTGGCGCCCACGAAGCCGATCACGATCTTGGGATTGCGCTGCTTGATCAGCGCGGCGGTGCGGATGTCCTGGTTGAAGCTGGGCGTGGAGGTGTGGAGGATGACCAGATCGCGTTCGTCGAATTCGTGCGCGATGTCTTCCCAGGTCTGGTCGTGCGCCGGGGCGTCGATCAGCTTTGATCCCTCGACCATCGCCGCCGGCTGGGCCAGCCAGGTGGGATACCAGAAGCTCTTGACCTCGCGCTTCATCTGGTAGCGCGCGCCCGCGCCCCCGTCATAACCATCGAAAGAGGGGGCCTGGAGGAAGAGGGTACGCATCATGGTCAAGTCATCTCCGAGGGCGCTGCGACGCGCCCGTTGTCGAGCATTGTAAGTTCTGTTCCGCGCCAATCAACCGAGCGGACGAAGAAGCTGGCGACGAACACCGCGAAACTCGCGATGTCGCGCAGCGGCAGCATCCACAGCGGAGCGGTCGGCTCGCCGGCGTGACGATCGACCACCCGCACCGTCGCCATCCGCACTGCCAGTGCAGCCAGCGTGATGGCAAGCCCGTAATTCGGATGAATCGCCATTCCGGCCAGCGCCATGGGCAGGGGAATGGCGATGAACGATCCGGCATAGCCCGCCGGCGATACGCCCCGCACCGTCGCCGCCCAGCGCAGTTCGTGCTTCCACAGCTCCGCGAACGCGGTTTCGGTGGAGGCATGGACCAGCAGCAGCGGCGGGATGGCGATGGCAAGGCCGCGCGCCCGCACCGCCTGCCCGATGGCGTGATCGTCGGCCAGCACGTCGGCAAAGGCCGCGAACCCGCCGATCGCGTCGAGCGTCTCGCGCCGCAGCGCAATGGTGGAACCCATGCAGGGATCGGCCAGCCCGCGCGTCTTGCCGAAAACCAGCCCGACGATGAACTGGTAGCTCGGCCCGGCCGAGGCGAGGCGCGACCAGAACCCGGCATCGCCGCGCCCGCGATAGAGGCAGGTGACCGCGCCGGTGCCCGGCTGGTCGAGCGCTGCCAGCACCTGCGCGATGTAGTCCCGCCCGACTGCCATGTCGCTGTCGCTGAGGATCAGCACGTCGTGCGCGGCCTGCCGCATCATGTTGACGAGGTTGCCGACCTTGCCGTTGGAGCCGTGCGGCGTTCCGTCGATCACCAGATCGATCCGGGCTTCGGGATAGCGCCGTTGCAGGGCGCGGACCGCCGTGATGGCGGGATCGTCGGCCCTTTGCACGCCGAACAGCACCTGCATCGGTCCCTGGTGGTCCTGTTCCAGGAAGGTGCCGAGGTTTTCGGCCAGCTTCGGTTCGGTTCCGTAGAGCGGCTTCAACAGCGTGACCGGCGTGGCGCGGGGCGAGGCGGGCGAGCGCTGGGCCAGAAAGCGCGCCAGCACTCCCGTCGCGAAGGCCATGTAGGCCGTACCGATCGTGGCGAGCGCCAGCAGCACCCAGCCGGTGGCCGAAAGGAGGAGCGCGACTCCGGGCATAAGCGGCCTCCCTAGCCGTTCGGCCCGGCGCTGGCGACCCCGGCGAAAGCCCGATCCTGCCCGTAGCGACGAAATATACGGAAAGCGCGCGCCGGGGGCTTGCCTCCACGGCTTGCCGCCATATGGAGGGGCCATGCTGGCAGCGAGCGAGATACGGACGATGCCATGGTGGGCGAAGCCATGAGCGATTCACGCGGTTTGGTTCTGGTAACCGGCGTCTCGGGATTTGTCGGCTCGGCCGTGGCGCGGGCGCTTGCGGCGCAGGGCTGGCAAGTGCGCGGCCTCGTCCGGGCGACCAGCCCGCGCGCCAATCTGGCGGATTTTCCTGGCGAACTGGTGGAAGGCGATGCGCGCGACGAGGCCAGCATGGCACGCGCGCTGGCCGGCGTGGGCACGCTGTTCCATGTCGCCGCCGATTACCGCCTGTGGGCGCCCGATCCCGAGGAAATCGTCCGCAACAACCTGAACAGCACGGGCACCGTGATGCGCGCGGCGCAGGCGGCGGGGGTGGGCCGGATCGTCTATACCAGCAGCGTCGCCACGCTGAAGCCGTCGCACCATGGCCCAGTGGATGAACGCAACGCCGCCGCGCCCGACGAGGCCGTGGGCGCCTACAAGCGCAGCAAGGTCGTGGCCGAGCGGCTGGTCGAACGCATGGTGGCCGAGGAAGGGCTGCCCGCCGTGATCGTGCAGCCCTCAACGCCAATCGGCCCCCGCGACGTGAAGCCTACGCCCACCGGGCGCGTGATCGTGGAGGCGGCCAACGGAAAAATGCCGGCGTTCGTCGATTCCGGGCTGAACCTCGTCCACGTCGATGACGTGGCGGCGGGGCACCTGCTGGCGCTGGCCCGGGGGCGGATCGGGGAGCGCTATATCCTGGGCGGCGAGGACGTGATGCTGGGCGACATGCTGGCGGACATCGCCCGGCAGGTGGGCCGCAAGGCACCGAAAGTCCGCCTGCCGCGCGGGCCGCTCTACCCGCTGGCCTGGGCGAACGAGGCGCTGTGCCGGCTGACTGGCCGCTCCGATCCGTTCCTCACCCTCGATTCGCTGCGCATGTCGCGCTACCGGATGTTCTTCTCGTCGGCCAAGGCGGAGGCCGAACTCGGCTACCGCGCGCGGCCGTGGCAGGGCGCGATCGGCGATGCGATCGCATGGTTCCGGCAGGCGGGCATGATCCGATGACCGTATTGATCCTGGGAGGCCTGTCGCTGGCGATCTGGCTGGGTCTGATCTTCGCGCACCACGGCTTCTGGCTGACGCGCGAACGCGATACGCTGGGCATGCCGCCCGAACCGGCGGTGTGGCCCGACGTGGTCGCCGTGGTGCCCGCGCGGGACGAGGCGGACGTGATCGCCCGTTCGATCGGCAGTCTGGTGGCGCAGGACTATCCGGGGCGGTTCCGGGTGATCCTGGTCGACGATTCGAGCAGCGACGGCACCGGCGAGATCGCACGCGCGCTGGGTTCGGACCGGCTGGAGGTGCTGACTGGCGCGCCGCTGGCGAAAGGCTGGACAGGCAAGCTCTGGGCCGTGTCGCAGGGCGTGGCGCGGGCTGGAACCGCGCCGACTTATCTCTGGCTGACCGACGCCGATATCGAACACGCACCCGATACGCTGCGGATGCTGGTGACGCGCGGAGAAGCGGGGCGGCTGGCGCTGGTGACGCTGATGGCCAAGCTGCGCTGCGAAGGCCTTGCCGAGCGGATGCTGGTGCCAGCCTTCGTGTTTTTCTTCCAGATGCTTTATCCCTTTGGCCGCGTGAACCGGCCGACCGGGCAGGGCGCGGCGGCGGGCGGCTGCATGCTGGTGCGGCGCGCGGCGCTGGAGGCCGCGGGCGGCATCGCCGCGATCCGGGGCGCGCTGATCGACGATTGCACGCTGGGCGCGTTGCTCAAGAAGCAGGGGCCGGTGTGGCTGGGGCTGACCGACCGCTCGCGCAGCATCCGGCCCTATGACGGGTTCGAGCCGATCGCGGCCATGATCTCGCGCTCCGCCTACGCGCAACTGCACTATTCGCCGGTGCTGCTGGCGGGCACCCTTGCCGGGCTGGCGCTGGTCTATGGCGTGCCGCCGGCGCTGGCGCTGTTCGGACACGGCCTGCCGCGCGGGCTGGGTCTGGCGGCCTGGGGATTGATGGCGCTTTCGTTCCAGCCGATGCTCCGCTTCTACCGGCGCAGTCCGCTGTGGGGGCTTGCCTTGCCGGCGATCGCGGCGTTTTACGCGGGCTGCACGGTGCTTTCGGCCTGGCAGCATGGCCGGGGGCGTGGCGGAATGTGGAAAGGGCGGGCTCAGGCCGCTACGGGAACGTGATGGACAACACCGGCCTCGCTTCGGGCAAGGGGCATCGCGACGAGAATTTCCCTGTCGCCAGCCTGCTCATCAAACCGGAATACCGCCCGCCGGTGATGGCGTACTACCGCTTCGCGCGCGCGGCGGACGACCTCGCCGATCATCCGACCGCCAGCGTGGACGAGAAACTGGCGCGGCTGTCGCAGCTGCGTGCCGGGCTGGACGGACAGGGTGCGCCCGAAGCCATGGCGCTGCGCGATGTGATGGCGGAACGGTCGATCGACCCCGTCAACGCGCACGATCTGCTCAATGCCTTCGAACGCGACGTGACGGTCAATCGCTATGCCGACTGGGACGATCTGATCGGCTATTGCCGCTATTCGGCGATGCCCGTCGGACGCTTCGTGCTCGATGTGCATGGCGAAAGCCGAGCGACCTGGCCGGCCAACGATGCGCTGTGCGCGGCCTTGCAGATCATCAACCATCTGCAGGATTGCGGGAAGGATTACCGCACGATCGACCGGGTCTATATCCCGCTCGATACCGGGCTGAGGATCGAGGATCTCGGGGCGGAACGCGCCAGCCCCGAACTGCGCGCGATCATCGTCAGCCTAGCGCGGCGGACGCGGGGCCTGCTCGATCAGGCGGCGGGCTTTTCGGCGATGATCCGTGATCGTCGGCTGGCGGCGGAAGTCGCCGTCATTCACAGGCTTGCACGCGATCTTTGCGACCGTCTCGAACAGCGCGATCCGCTGAGCGAGCGCGTCCACCACGGCAAGGCCGAAGCGCTGTTCATGGCGCTGGGCGCGGCGATCCCCACCCTGTTCCGGCGGGCTGCATGAGCGACGGTACCGCCGTCAATGCCGCGCCTGCGGCCGCGCGCAGTTCGTTCTATGCCGGGATGCGCGTGCTGCCCAAGGCCGAGCGAGAGGCGATGTACGCGGTCTATGACTTCTGCCGGATCGTGGACGACATCGCCGACGACCAGCAGGGCGACCGGGCCGCGCGCAGGACGCAGCTCGACCAGTGGCGGCACGATCTCGATGCGCTCTACGCCGGCGGCGAGGCCGGGCAGGCGGCGTTCCTGACCGAACCGGTGCGGCGGTTCGCGCTGGAGCGGGCCGACTTCGAGGCGGTGATCGACGGCATGGCTACCGATGTCGATCACGATGTTCGCTGGCCGTCGGAAGCGGAACTCGACCTCTATTGCGACCGCGTTGCCTCGGCGGTGGGGCGGCTTTCGGTCCATATCTTCGGCATGGAACACGAACCGGGTGTGGCATTGGCGCACCATCTTGGCCGGGCACTGCAATTGACCAACATCCTGCGTGACATCGACGAGGATGCCGCGATCGGCCGCGTCTATATTCCCGCCGAAGCGCTGGCCGAAGCGGGGATCGTGCCGGAAACGCCGCTGCAGGTCGCCGCCGATCCACGTATGGACGTGGCGGCGCGGCGCGTGGCGGCGCGGGCGCACCGGCATTATCGCGAGGCGGCGGCCCTGCTGGCGACCAAGCCCAAAGGGCACCTGATTGCGCCGCGTCTGATGGAACACGCCTACGCGGGCGTGCTGCGGCGGATGGAGCACGTCGGCTGGGCGCCGCCGCGCCGGCGCGTGCGGACCAACAAGCTGGCGGTGATCTGGACCGTACTGCGCCTGCTGGTGATGGGATGAGCGCGCGCAGGGCGATCGTTGCCGGGGCGGGGCTGGCGGGGCTTTCCGCCGCCGTGCGGCTGGTGGAAGCGGGCTTTGCCGTGCGCATCGCGGATTCGGCGGCGCAGGCGGGCGGGCGCTGCCGGTCCTATCACGATCCGCAGCTTGGGCTGACGATCGACAACGGCAACCATCTCGTCCTTGCAGGAAACACGGCGGTCGCGCGCTTCCGGGCGACGGTCGGTGCGCGCGAGCCGCTGGCCGGGCCGGCGCAGGCGGACTTCGCCTTCGCGGACCTGAGCACCGGCGAGCGCTGGACCATCCGCATCAACGATGGCGCGGTGCCGTGGTGGGTGCTGGCGAGGAACCGGCGCGTGCCAGGGACGGGCCTGTCCGACTATCTCGCGCTCGCCCGCCTGCTTTCGGGCAAGGCCGAGCAGACGGTGGCGGATCGGGTGCCCGTGCGCGGCGCCTTGTGGGAACGTCTGCTCGAACCGGTGCTGCTGGCGGTGCTCAACACCGATCCCGCGATCGGATCGGCGCGGCTGACCGCCGCCGTGGTGCGCGAATCGCTGGCGCGCGGGGGCAAGGCCAGCCTGCCGCGCATCGCCGAACCGACCCTGGCGGCGGCGTTCATCGATCCGGCGACGGCGTGGCTGGCCGCGCGCGGCGCGCCGGTTGCGCTGGGACGCCGGCTGCGCGCCATCGTGACGGAGGGCGGCCGTGTCGTCGCGCTCGACTGGGGCAACGGGCCGGAGCCGGTCGGGGGGGATGAAACCGTGGTGCTCGCCGTACCGCCATGGGTGGCGCGCGCGCTGCTGCCGGAGATCGACGCGCCCGACGCCTTCCACGCCATCGTCAACGCGCATTTCGCCATCGCGCCGCCGCCGGGCGCGCCGCCGATGCTGGGCCTGCTGGGGGCGACGGCGCAGTGGCTGTTCGCCTTTCCCGATCGCATTTCGGTGACCGTTTCGGCCGCCGACGCCATCGTCGACGAGGATCGCGAGGCGCTGGCCCGACGCTTCTGGGACGAAATCCAGCGCGCCTATGGCTTCGCCGCGCCCTTGCCGAAATGGCAGATCGTCAAGGAAAAGCGCGCGACCTTTTCCGCCACGCCCGCGCAGGACGCCAAGCGTCCGCCGGCGCGGACCCGCTGGAGCAACCTGTTCCTGGCCGGCGACTGGACGCAGACCGGCTTGCCCGCGACGATCGAGGGGGCGCTGCGATCCGGAGAAACCGCCGCACGGCTGGCGATTGTTGCCGCGCAACGATAAGAGGACGCCCATGGCAACGCTTTCGACAATGACCGATCCGCTTGCGGCGGTTGACGCGGCGGTGGACCGCGCCGCCTCGGCGCTCTCCCGCGCGCAGCGCGCCGATGGGCACTGGGTGTTCGAACTGGAAGCCGATTGCACCATTCCGGCCGAATACGTCCTGCTGCGGCACTATCTGGGCGAGTCGGTCGCGGTTGAGCTTGAGGCGAAGATCGGCCGTTACCTGCGGCGCACCCAGTCCGCCGAGCACCACGGCTGGGGCCTGTTCCACAAGGGCGCGTTCGACGTGAGCGCCACGGTGAAAGCCTATTACGCGCTCAAGATGATCGGCGACGATCCCGACGCGCCGCACATGGTCCGGGCGCGCGAGGCTGTGCACAAGGCCGGGGGAGCGGAGGCGGTCAACGTCTTCACGCGCATCCAGCTGGCCCTGTTCGATGCCGGGCCGTGGTCGGCCGTGCCGACAATGCCGCCCGAACTGATCCTGCTGCCGCGCTGGTTCCCGATCCACCTGTCCAAGATGTCGTACTGGGCGCGCACGGTGGTCGTGCCCCTGCTGGTGCTGTGCGCGAAGAAGCCGGTGGCGCGCAACGCCAAGGGCATCACGGTGGACGAACTCTACACGCGCCGCCCGATCGACCGGAAGACGCAGGCGGCCGATCCCAAGTGGGTGTGGACCAAGAGCTTCAACGCGCTCGACAAGGTGCTGAAGGTCGCCGAGGGGCATTGGCCCAGATCGCTGCACCAGCGCGCGATCGATACCTGCGCAGCGTGGGTGACCGAGCGGCTCAACGGCGAGGACGGGCTGGGCGCGATCTACCCCGCCATGGCCAACAGCGTGATGATGTACGACGTGCTGGGCTATCCCGAGGATCACCCGGCGCGCGCCATCGCCCGCCAGTCGGTCGAAAACCTGCTCGTGATCCATGAGGACGAAGCCTATTGCCAGCCGTGCGTTTCCCCGGTGTGGGATACCGCGCTGGCCGCGCACGCGATGCTGGAAGCGGGCGGCGCGGACAACGTGGCGCGCGCGGAAGCGGCGCTCGACTGGCTCAAGCCCCGGCAAGTGCTCGACTTGGAAGGCGACTGGGCGGAGGAACGCCCCGGCGTGCGGCCCGGCGGCTGGGCATTCCAGTACAACAACGCGCACTATCCCGATCTCGACGATACGGCGGTGGTGGTGATGGCGATGGACCGCGCGCAGGTGACCGACCGGATGCCGATCGATCGCGGGGTGGAATGGACCGTCGGCCTGCAATCGCGGAACGGCGGCTGGGGCGCGTTCGACGCGGACAACGACTACGATTACCTCAACAACCTGCCCTTCGCGGACCATGGGGCTTTGCTCGATCCGCCCACGGCCGACGTTTCGGCGCGCTGCGTCTCGATGCTGGCGCAACTGGGCGAGCGGCTGGACAGCCCGCGCATGGCCGCCGCGATCGCCTATCTGCGCAAGGAACAGGAACCGGAGGGAAGCTGGTTCGGCCGCTGGGGGGTGAACTACATCTACGGCACCTGGTCGGTGCTGTGCGCGCTCAACGCGGCGGGCCTGCCGGCGGATGACCCGGCCGTGGCCCGCGCCGTCGGCTGGCTCAAGGCGATCCAGAACCCGGACGGGGGCTGGGGCGAGGATTGCGACAGCTACGCGCTCGATCGCAAGGGCCATGTTTCCGCGCCGTCCACCGCCTCGCAGACCGCGTGGGCGTTGCTGGGCCTGATGGCCGCGGGCGAGGCCGATTCGGACGCCGTGGAACGCGGCGTGGACTGGCTCGTCGCAAACCAGGAGGCCGATGGCCTGTGGGGGCAGGAATACTACACCGGCGGCGGTTTCCCGCGCGTGTTCTACCTGCGCTATCACGGATATCCGAAGTATTTCCCGCTGTGGGCCGTGGCCCGCTATCGCAACCTCAAGCGTTCGAACACGCGGCAGGTGGCGTTCGGGATGTGACGTGGCGGGACGTGACGGAACGGTTTTGAACACGGTGGCCATCATCCGGACATTCACCCCCGCTCAGGACGAGCGGAGACGGGGGCATGATCCGGCCGGCGTGATTCCCTTGGCATGAACTGGATCGTCGCCTGCGGCCTGAAGCGCGAAGCGGACCTGATCCGGCGCGGCGGGGCGTTTTACATCGTTGCCGGCGGCGGCGATAGCGTCCGCCTGGAGCGCGAACTGGACGATGTGGCGGAGATGTTCCCCGCCGTGATTCTGTCCAGCGGCATTGCCGGAGCGCTCGATCCAGCTTTGAAGGTTGGGGACATCGTGCTCGATGGCGATGCGGCGGTGGTTGAAAAGTTGCGCGCGATCCTGCCGGATGCGGTGGTGGGTGCGGTGGCCGGGCGTGACGTCATGACGCCGACGGTGGCGGGCAAACGCGCCTTGCGGGCCGAAACCGGCGCGCTGGCCGTCGATATGGAAAGCCATGTCGCCGCGCGCGTCGCGGCGCGGCATGGGCTGCCATTCGCGGCGGTGCGGATCATTTCCGATGGTGCGGGTGAAGCGCTGCCAC
Source organism: Novosphingobium sp. SCN 66-18 (assembly GCA_001725355.1). Taxonomy (GTDB): domain Bacteria; phylum Pseudomonadota; class Alphaproteobacteria; order Sphingomonadales; family Sphingomonadaceae; genus Novosphingobium. The sequence goes on along the minus strand of MEGD01000042.1, from coordinate 7,370 downwards.
CGGCGGCGCGGATCGGCATGAAGCCCGACGGAAGCGTGGCCCTGGGCGCGGTGCTGGCGTCGCTGGCCCGGAACCCGGCGCAACTGCCCGCGCTGATCCGCACGGGCCGCCACGCCGGGCTGGCGTTCCGGACGCTAGGCCGCGTTCACCACGCGCTTGGCCGCAGCGGGATTTTCAGCCTTGATCTTGGCGAGTTCGCGCTCGACGTGGCTTGAATAGACGTCGTCCGCGGGGCGCGCCTTCGAGAGATCGACCTCGGGCGCCATCGGCCCATCGGTCTTCACGCCCTTGCGCGCGATCTGCAGCATCTTCAGCGGATGGCGGATCGCGTCGGTGGCGGCGGTGCCTTCGAACCCGCAATGCGTCATGCAGTTCGAGCACTTCTCGTACTTGCCGACGCCGTACTTTTCCCAGTCGGTGCCTTCCATCAGTTCGCGGAAGCTGTCGACATAGCCTTCGCCCAGCAGGTAGCAGGGCTTCTGCCAGCCGAACACGGTGCGCAGCGGCATCGACCACGGCGTGCATTCGTAGGTCTGGTTGCCGGCGAGGAAGTCGAGGAACAGCGGCGAATTGGTGAAGGCCCAGTTCTTGCCCTTGTTGCCCCGGCTGAACACGTCGCGGAAGAACTGCTTGGTGCGTTCGCGGTTGAGGAAGTGCTGCTGGTCGGCCGCGCGTTCATAGGCGTAGCCGGGCGAAACCGTGATTTCCACGTCGCGGCTCTTCATCTCGTCGAAGAAGGCGGCCAGGCGATCCGGATTGGCGCCGTCGAACACGGTGCAGTTCACCTGCACGCGGAAGCCCTTGGACTTGGCGAGTTCGATCGCCTCGAGCGCAACCTCATAGGTGCCGGGCAGGTCGACCGCATGGTCGTGCATCTGCTTGTCGCCATCGAGGTGGATCGACCAGGTGAAGAAGGGCGACGGCTTGTAGTCGTCGATCTTCTTCTTGAGCAGCAGCGCGTTGGTGCACAGAATCACGAACTTCTTGCGCGCGATATAGCCTTCGACGATGCGCGGCATGTCACGGTGCAGCAGGGGTTCGCCCCCGGCGATGGACACCGCCGGCGCGCCGCATTCCTCGATCGCTTCCATGCACTGCTCGAAGCTGAGCCGCTGGTTGAGGATGGCATCCGGATAATCGATCTTGCCGCAGCCGGGGCAGGCAAGGTTGCAACGGAACAGCGGTTCCAGCATGAGAACGAGGGGGTATTTGCCACCCTTGATGTGCTGGCGAAGCGTATAGGCGCCGATACGGGCGACCTGGGAGAGCGGAAGGCTCATCAATATTCCTATTCAGCGGCCCTGGGGATCGCGGGCGCGGGACGTCGTAGCGCAGAAGGCAGACTGAACTCAATGTCTTCCCTTACGCCATCGAGTTGCGAAACGGTGACGGGGCGCAACCGGCCAAGGGCCGCGATCACGCTGTCCACCAGTACATCCGGGGCCGAAGCGCCGGCGGTGACGCCAACGGTTCCGACACCTTCCAGCCATGCCGGATCGATATCGTCGCCGTTGTCGACAAGGTAGCTCCGCACGCCCAGTTCGGCGCCGATCTCCCGCAAACGCGAGGAGTTGGAGCTGTTGCGCGCGCCGACCACGATCAGCAGGTCGCTGAGCGCGGCCAGTTTCCGCACCGCGGTTTGCCGGTTCTGCGTGGCGTAGCAGATGTCGTCCACATCCGGCCCGGCGACATCGCTGAAGCGCTCGTGCAGCGCGGCGATGACGGTGCGCGTATCGTCCACGCTCAGCGTCGTCTGGGTGATGTAGGCGATCGGCTGATCCTGGGCGATCGGCAGTGCGGTAACGTCGTCTGCGGTCGACACGAGATGGACCGGCGAATCGATCTGGCCGATCGTGCCGATCACTTCGGCATGCCCGGCATGGCCGATCAGCACCAGCGTCCGTCCGGCCCTGGCATAGCGGCGGCCCTGGCTATGGACCTTGGTCACCAGCGGGCAGGTGGCGTCGATCACGGGCAACTGCCGGACTTTTGCCTCTTCCTCCACCGTGCGCGCGACGCCGTGGGCGCTGAAAATCGTCATCGCACCCGCCGGAATGTCCGACAGTTCGTCGACAAAGACCGCGCCCTTGGCCTTGAGCTGTTCCACCACGTGCTTGTTGTGAACGATTTCGTGCCGCACATAGACGGGCGCGCCGAAGCGTTCGAGGCTCTTCTCCACGATGTCGATGGCGCGCGTTACCCCGGCGCAGAAACCGCGGGGATTGGCGAGAATGATATTCAGCGAATGGACGGGACCTGGCATTCGATTATCCGGAAAAGCCTTATTCATTGTGCAGCTGCTAACATGATAATGCTTAGGTGCAGCTCGCGAAAGTGGTCCCGAACCGTTCATAGAGCGTTCTTGCGCAGAAAGGTACCGCCTTTGTGCGTTCGCGGTAGACGGCTGCCGCGCTGACGCGATAAGCGAACCGGAATATCAGGAGTTCAAAATGCATCGTCCGATCCTTGCTGCGCTGGTTATCGCGCCTTTGCTGCCGGCCGTGGCTTCGGCCCAGTCCGTCGATCCGGCGCGCGCCACCGTGCAGCAGCTTAACGACGGACTGATCAGAATCATGCGCGGCGGCGGCACGATTCCGTCACGATCGGCGGCAATCGGCCCGGTCGTGGACCGGACCTTCGACCTTCCGCTGATGACCCGCCTTTCGGTCGGCCCGGCCTGGACCTCCATCGCGCCGGCCGACCAGCAGGCGCTGACGGCGGCTTTCCGCCGCATGACGGTGGCGCAGTATGCCCGCAATTTCGATAGCTGGTCCGGGGAAAGCTTCACCATCGATCCCAATGTTCAGGTGCGGGGCACCGACAAGCTGGTGCGGACGACGCTGAATGCGCCGAAGCAGGCGCCGATCGCGATCAGCTACCGGCTGCGGCAGAATGGCGGTAGCTGGAGGATCGTCGATGTTTTCTATCGCAACGCAATCAGCCAGATCGCGACGCGACGTTCCGATTTTGCCTCCATCCTGCAACGCGGGGGCGCGCGTTCGCTGGTCGCGCACATGGATGCGATCGCTGCCAGAGGTGATAAATAGTTGATCTCGCCATTGCTTGTTCCCGCGGCGCTGGCTTTCGCGCCGGTTACGGCCGAGCCGGCGATGCCGGTGCCGCAGCAGGCGATTGCCGGCCCGGTGGTAGCGGGCGCGGCGGACCCGGTGTCCGCGTCTCCGGTGGTTCTCGCGTCTCCCGCACCGCGGCAGGATGCACCGGTCCCGGCGACGCAACCCGCTGAAGAACGCCACCATCACGCCAAGGGCGATCCGCTCGAAGGCTTCAACCGGACGATGTTCGGCATCCACCAGGGGATCGATCACGCCGTGTTCCGTCCCGCGGCCATGGGCTACAAGCAGGTGGTGCCCCGGCCGGTCCGATCGGGCCTGCGCAACGCGCTCAGCAACCTCACCGAACCCTTCATCTTCGTGAACTTCCTGCTTCAGGGCAAACCGGGCAAGGCGGTTGAAACGCTCGGCCGGTTCGTGGTCAATTCGACGTTCGGCGTCGGCGGGCTGTTCGATGTGGCCAAGACCAAGGACTTCAAGCTGCCGCATCGCCCGAACGGTTTCGGCACGACGCTGGCGTTCTATGGCGTGGGTCCGGGACCATACATCTTCCTGCCGTTCATCGGCCCCACCACGCTGCGCGACCTGCTGGGCAATTCGGCCGACGACGCGCTCCTGCCGCTGGTCGCGGGCAAGCCGTTCAATTCGATGGAGTACCAGCTCATCACCGGCGGCATTGGCGGGCTGGACCTGCGCGCCGAATCGGACGCGGATTTGCGCGCGCTGTTCGATGGCGCGGTCGATCCCTATGCCACCCTGCGTTCGGTCTATCTCCAGAATCGCGCTGCCGAGGTCGAGGAAGCCAAGGGGCATGCCACGACCGCTCCCCAGCAGGCCGCGCCGGAACTGACCGATCCGCTGAACGATCCGGAACTGACCGGCACGCAGCCCGAACCGCTGCCGCCCCAGTCCGATGCACCCGAATTGCGCGATCCGCTGGATGATCCGGCAGGGTCATCCGCGATGCAAACGCCGGCGCCCGCCTCGCAGCCCTAGCCGCGTTTCGCTTTCGCGCGCGGCGGGCCGAGCAGGGCCGGTTCGAACACCAGCGCGCAGATCAGTGTCCAGATCAGCGAGATCATCAGGATCTTGCCCATGCTCGCCGTGCCGGGGTGGTGCGAAAGCCACAGGCTGCCGAAGGCGGTGCCGGTGGCGAAGGCGCTGAACAGCACGGCGCGGGCCAGGCTCGATTGCAGCAGCCCCGTCGCGCCATCGCGCCAGGCCATCACGAAATAGATATGGAACGCCACGCCCACGCCGAACAGCAAGGGGAAGGCGATGATGTTGGCGAAGTTGATCGGTTGGCCGATCACCACGCAACTGCCCAGCGTGAGAAAGATCGACAGCACCACGGGGGCCAGCGTGAACGCCACTTCCTTTGCATCGCGCAGGACCAGGAACAGCAGGACGCTGACCAGCAGGAAGGCGATCACGCCGGCCTGCACGAACGCGCCGGCCACGGTCGAGGCGGCGGCCTGCGTCGCCACCGGCAGGCCCGAGATCGCCGGCGTCACCGCCGCCACGGCATCGCGGAAGCGGTGGATCACGCGGTTGTCGTTGGCGTTGCCGCTGGGGAATACCTGGAGCCGCACGCGGCCATCGGGCGCGATCCAGTCGCGTGTGATCTCTTCGGGCAGACTGGCGCGGTCGACCGGTGCGGCCTGCAAGGCCAGGCGCATCTGGTCGAGCATCACGCCGAGCGGTTGCGACAGCATGGCGTTGACCTGTTCGCGTTGCGCGGGCGTGGCCTTGGCCAGCCGATCGAAGGCCTTGGCCAGCGCGCGCGCGTCGGTTCCGTCGGCGCCGGGATGGGCGGCGGCCACGGCCTGCAAGCGTTGTGCGGTGGCGGAGACCGCGGCCTGCATCTCGGCGTCATCGGGCGGTGGAGCGATGTCGAACGGGTTGAGCGTGAGATCGAGCAGCGTCGATGCGTCCTGCACCAGCGCCAGTTTGGGAGCCTGGTCCTCCGGCACGAAGCTGTCGACTGAGATCACGCGCGCCACTTCGGGCAGCTTGGCCAGCTTCTGCGCAAGCTGGCGTGCTTCGTCTGCGTTGCGCGCCAGCACGTCGATGGTGTTGGGCGTCCGGTCCGGATCGCGCGTCAGGTCGCCCAGCGCGCGCATGGCGGGGGCTTCGGGATCGCGCAGATGCAGCGGGTTGAAGTCGAACACCACCCACGGCAGCGTGGCGATGCTGGCGGCCATGGCGAGCGCGAACGCCCACAGCACCGCGCCGCGCCGCCGTTCGAGGAAGCGGTCGGCCGGGGCGAGCTGCGTGAACCCCACATCGCCGCGCGGGGTGCCGGGCTTCAGCAGCAGGACCAGCGCGGGCAGCAGCGTCAGGCTGAACAGCAGGGCCACCACCATGCCCAGGCCCGCGATCACGCCCAGTTCGGCGATGCCGACATAGGCAGTGGGCAGGAACGCGCCGAAGCCCAGGAAGATCGCGCCCGCCGCCAGCGTCAGGGGCGCGGCAAGCGCGGCGGCGGCCTGGCGCAGCCCGGCGGCCGGTTCGGCGCCTGCGGCCCGCTCCGCGTTATACCGCACGCAGATCTGGATGCCGAAATCGACGCCCAGCCCCACGAACAGCGGGATGAAGGCCACCGAGATCAGATTGAACCGCCCGATCGCCAGCAGGCCGACCGCCGTGGTAACGATCAGCCCGGCGATGATCGTGATCATGATCGCGGCGACCAGCTTGACCGAGCGCGCGGCCAGCCACAGCGTCAGCAGCATCGCCCCCAGCATGACGATCGCGACCAGCCCGATGTTCTCCTGCAGCGTGGCGAATTCCTCATCCGCCAGCGGCACTTCGCCGGTGAGCTTGATCGAGACGCCATGCGCCGCGTCGAGCGAGAGCGCCTTCGCGGCGGCTTGCACGGCTTCGCTCGCCGCTTCGCCGGGCATCAGCGCGGAATGGTCGAGCACCGGCTGCACCAGGATCAGGCGGCGCGTGGGGGGCGCCACCGCGCTGCCGTCCTCGGCAAAGAGCTTCTGCCACGAAAAGCCGGGGTTCTTGCCATCGAGCGATCCGTCGATCGCGCTGGCCAGCGCCTTGAACGGCTTGCCGACGCGGGCGAGCGAAGTCTCGCCGGCATCGACGCCATCGAGCATGGTCGAAAGCGCGCCGGAAACGCCGCGCAGGCTGGGATCGGCGGCCAGGGGCCCAAGCAGGGGCTGGGCATCGACCATGGCGCGCGTGGCGCTGCGGACTTCGTCGGTCGAACCGTAGAGCAGGCCTTCGCGGGCGAAGAAATCACCGCCGTCGGGCCGCGTGACGCGGCGGAAATGCGCGCTGTCTTCCGCCAGCTTCGCCGCGAGTTGTACCGTGGCGCCTTCGGCGCGCTCGGGCGTGTCGCCATCGACGATGATCAGCATCGCGTCGCGCAATTGCGGGAACGCCGCTTCCATGCGCTGTTCCTGCTGGCGCCACTCCACCGAGGACGAGATCAGCGCAGCCGTGTCGGTGGTCATCGCCATGCGCTGGGCGTTGACGAACAGCGCGCCGAGCGTGAGCACGAGTCCGATCGCAAGCGTGAGCCAGGGCCGGCGAACGCTCGCCGCAACGAGGGAGGTGGGGGTAGGGCGCATGGTCAGCGTTTTGTCGGCGGGCCTTTGGCACCGAGGAAATAGCGGAGATTGAAACGGATCGCTTGCGATGGGCCGTTGAAGGTGAACACCGCGTCGGCGAATTTCGGCGGACCGAAGCCGATCTTGGCGTCGTTGGAGAAGCCGACGCCTTCCTTGGGGATGCCGAACAGCGCGCGATCGACTTCCTTGTTGTTGTTTTCGTCAAGGAAGGCCTGCGCGGCATAGCGGCCGGGCGGCAGGTGCCGCACCACCAGCCGGGTCACGCCCACTTGTGCGGGCGCGTCCGCCGCCCAGGGGCAGTTGTCCTTGAGGAACTGCGCCTGCGGGCAGATGTCGATATGCACGGTGCCACGCGCGACGCGGACGTTGCCGACGTCGATGGTCAGCACGCCCTCCGCCTGTTGCGATCCCGCCGTGACGGGAATGGCCAGCCCGGCGATGCTCGCCGCCAGTACGGCTCCGCGTGTGAAGGGACGGGGCAATCGCACGCGTTCCTCAAGCCCTGGCTTCGAGCGTGTTTTGCGCAACGCCGGTGGAGTTGTGTCGGAGGGCGGTGAGGACGGTGTCGACGATCTGTGGGGCGTTGAGGCCGGCTTCGTCGTACTGTTTGTCGGGGTTGTCCTGGTCCTGGAACACGTCGGGCAGGCGCATGGTGCGGATCTTGAGGCCCGCATCGGTCAGGCCCTGGTCGCTGGCCATGGTCAGCACG
>MEGD01000041.1:32524-34473 GCA_001725355.1 Novosphingobium sp. SCN 66-18 | reverse complement strand
CATACGGAACACCGCCGACGCCACAATCAAAGGCGTCGAGGCCGAGGGGCAGTTTTTTCTTTTGTCCAACCTCGTGATTTCGGGTCAGCTCGGCTACGTGAATGGCCAGTATCGCAACGTCCAGTTCGACCTCAGCGGTGATGGCGTCATCAACGATGTGGATCGTGCGCTCAAATTGCCAAGGCTGTCGCCATGGACCTATGGCGTGGGGCTGACTTATGATCAGCAGCTTGGCGAATTGGGGACAGCAACGGCGCGTGTCAGCTTCACGCATCGCGACAAGGCGGCATTCACCGACAACAACGTCGGCTTCCTTCAGGGCGCCGATATGCTCGATGCGAGCCTCACATTGGCGACCGACAACAAGCACTGGCGCTTCTCCATCTATGGCCGAAACCTCCTGAATGAGGTGACGATTGGCGGCGATACACCTTTGCCGGCGGCCTTCGGGGGCACGGGTGCAAGCCTTTCACCGCTAAACAGGGGGCGCGTCATCGGCGGAGAAGTGGCGATTAGCTTCTAGGCCATTTTCGAGGCGAGTGGAATCACCCGCCAACTCGGAAAATGCCCAAGATCAATTTGCTAGAGCATTTCCTGCCGGAAAGCCGGTTCCCACTTCTGCGCGAAATGCTCTAGCTGATCGCGACGGATGCAGCGGATTTCCGATCGCACCCCGCCCCCTTGCCGTTAATCCGATGATGCGGTGCGCCATGCCTGACGAACAAGGCTGACGAGCGCACGGCCAGCCGGTTTTACCTGCCAGCGGCTACGCACAGCATAACAAAGCGTCAATGGATCGAATAAACCGATTCCCTCCAAGGCCACGAAATTGGCGCGAAACCATGAGTTCTCGGTGAACTGTTTTGCAACCATCCCGATAGCATCGGATGTGGCAACGATCCGTCGAACCAATTGAAAATAGTCTGTCATGTGGATCCAGTCAGCGGGACGCTTACCGCTTTTTTCGTACATCTGCTGAATGATCGATGTGTAGGGTTCGGAAGATGAGGGCACTACGAATTCGAACTGGACCAGCGGCTCCTTGCTGGTCGGGTTTATCCCCAGAATGGGATGATTGTTCCGCACAAAAGGCAGTATTTCGATCGAGGCGACCCGCTCGCACTTGAATTCCGGCCAGCGTGCAAAGGCCGCTTCAAGTCCAAAGGCGACATCGATATCGCCGCGCGACAGGAGTCGCACGCCCCTTTCGCTGTTGCCCGAAACGACTTCGACGCGCACTGCCGGATGGCGCCGCAGCAAAGAAACCAGAGGTTGGGTGAGCAACCAGTCGATTGACCCTGGGAACAGTCCGATTCGAAGCGGGCCCGCATAGGCGTCGGCGCGGCGGGCTGTATCTCCGAGTAGTTCAGCTGCGTCGGCAAGCAAGCGCGCTGCGCGATCAATAAATTCGCGTCCCTCCTCTGTCGGCATCGCGCCCCGTGAGGTCCGATGGAAAAGGGAATAGCCAAGATGCCGTTCGAGTTCAGCGACACTCTTGGTCACCGCCGACTGCGTGACACCAACCGCATCCGCTGCCCTGGAGAAGGAACGAAGCTGACCAACCGCGACGGCATGCTTGAGGCGAGAATCGAGCATGGACATGCCCCACAGGAATAATTGCTCCAGAGAATGAATTAGGCGAATCAAGGTCATTTTGCCAATCTTACTTTCGACACTGCCGCCCAGCACGACTGCAACCCGTCTCGAAATCTGGAGCGGCGAAACGGCCTGGATCAAAGCGCCAAGGTCTCAGACGCAGGTATGCCTGAATGACGAAAACTGGTCCGCTTGCAGGCCTCAAAATACTCGAAATTGCGGGCATCGGCCCGGCGCCGTTTTGCGGAATGCTGTTGGCCGACCTTGGCGCCGATGTCGTCGTCATTGAACGCGTAAGCCCTAACTCCGAAAATATCGATCTTGGCAGCGGCGCCATTGTGAACCGCGGGAAA
>MEGD01000041.1:0-32508 GCA_001725355.1 Novosphingobium sp. SCN 66-18 | reverse complement strand
ATTTGCCTTGGATCTGAAGTCCCCCGAAGGCGTCGCGCATGTCCTGGATCTCGTCCAAAGGGGCGATGTACTGATCGAAGGCATGCGGCCTGGGGTGATGGAGAGGCTCGGCCTTGGTCCCGAGGTTTGCCTAGCGCGTAACCCCCGCCTTGTATTCGGTCGCATGACGGGTTGGGGGCAGCAGGGACCTCTCGCCCAAGCGGCCGGCCATGACATCAACTATATCGCGCTGTCAGGAGCCCTTTGGTATGCTGGGCATCCCGGTGAACCGCCAATGGCGCCGCCAAGCCTGGTAGGCGATATTGGGGGTGGAGCGCTCTATTTGGCCATCGGCGTCCTCGCAGCGGCAATGCACGCGCGGGATACCGGGAATGGGCAAGTGGTTGACGCCGCGATCGTCGATGGGAGCGCTCACATGATGAACTTGCTCCTGAGCCTGAAGGCCGCCGGCCAGGTTGCCAGCATACGCGGCTGCAGCATCCTTGACGGCCCTCACTGGTACTCGACCTATCGGTGCGCCGACGGGAATTTCATCTCAGTCGGATCACTCGAGCCCAAGTTCTATGCGCTGCTTTGCAAAAAGCTGGGGTTGGCCGGCGATAGCAGTTTTGACGACGGCTATGATCGTGATGCCTGGCCCGAGCTCAAGCAGCGTTTTAGCGAGATATTCGCCATGCGGACACGGGAAGAATGGCGCACACTGCTGGAAGGCAGCGATGCCTGCTTTGCCCCCGTGCTTGATCCGGACGAAGCGGCGCGCCATCCTCATATGGCAGCGCGAGGCGTCTATCGGGAGATCGACAATATCCTCCAGGCAATGCCGGCGCCACGTTTTTCGGGCTCGTCACTACCGATCCCCGGACCGATCCCGCTGCATCATGAAGATCCGAGTACAATTCGGCGGGGCTGGAGCAAACCGGACCGCTGCGGGATTACCGCCAGAACCGACTGTTGCGAGTAGTCGGTTGGCATGGTGGGCGGCCAGCGGCCCGACACGAACGGTGATTTCATAACTATGAACCAATGCGACGCTCCGCTTCGCTGCGCTGCATTCAAATCAAAGGAGACAACGACACACAGGCACGTCAAACTATCCGATGATTCCTGTACGCCACGCCGGAACGGCGATTGCGGACGTGTCCACGGGACGTTGTTCGCATCGTGATTCGCTCGGCGCTTGAAATCAATGCTCGCCCCGGATGTGACGACGCCGATGGGATTTCCACTGCGGCGTCCACGGCCAATGTCCTGGCGTGAGGGCTTCGGTCATCGACCGATTCGACCGTCCGAATGCGGTCTTTTGGCGCGCCTGAGAATCCGCATCAGAGTTGAGTGCGCGTTGTTCGGGAATCTCATTTAAATATTTGTAAAAACGTAATAATATAGATAATAACTCCAACCTGTATCCAGTGTGGAGTAATGGTCGCAGGGCGTGAACTTACGCCCTTATGGATGCGTCGAAGTCCTTCAGTTTGAATCTCAGGAAATTGCGGCTTGCGATGCGCATCACGCAAGAAGCGCTCGCCCATGATGCGGGCACGAGCAGCTCTTATCTGAGTGCGATCGAAAATGGCTCGCGAAGGCACTCGGCGTTAATGCCGTCTATCTCTTGTCCGGCCGGATATCGATCTCGATCGTTTCGGACGACGAACTGGAAATCGGCGCGATACTGGCGCGCCCGGCGGTGACGCTCCGGCGCCATCCGCACAAGCCGACGGGGCGGCCGAGCAAGACCAAGTAAATCATCGGGGGCTGCACGCGCGTGGGCTGGAACCACGCGCCCGATAGACGCGCCCGCAACGCGCGCGTCGAAAGGAGTGCCCCTCGGTGCCGTTTCGCGACCTCGATGCCTATATTAAGCAGGCCAGGCGCGCGAACAGTGATCGCGAGCTGTTCAGTTGCAGCGAGGCCGCCGCACGCCAGCTCGGCCTCCCATGGCTCGCGATCGTCCAGAGCATGGCCTTCTTTCAGCCCGGTGGGCGATATTTCCGCATGGACAATTTCCAGAGCTGGGGCGACGTTTTCGTCGCCGAAGGCTATTACCGCGACGATCCCGCCTTGCTCGCGGCGCGCTCGACAAGCCGGGCGTTCTGCTGGCACGAAATGGAGCGACTGCTGGGCGGCTTCACGCGGCGACAGGCGCGCATCGTGCGCGAAGCCGCGCGTCATGGCCTGCGCAACGGCCTCACCGTTCCGATTGGCGTCGCCGGCGAGCCGCCCGGATGCTGTACGTTCGCAACGCGCGACGGGCAATTGCCGCCATCGCATATCTGCCGGATCGCGACGCTGATGGCGAGCGAGGCGTTTACCGAGGCGCGGCGCTTGCACGGCTTTCCGGCGCGCCCGCTGAAATTACCCCATCTCAGCCCAAAGCGGCTCGAATGCTTTCGCTTGGCGGCGATGGGCAAGAGCGACGTCGAGATCGGGATCATGATGAACATCGCCCCGACGACAGTGCGCACCTACATGCGTGACCTGCGCGAACATTTCGGAATCTATTCCCGCGCGCAGCTCCCGGCGATCGCGCTCGCCTGCGGAATCGTCTGCATCGAGGAGATCGTCCCGCGGTTCTGAGCGGGATCGCCGCATCCTCAATATTGACGACTGTTTGAGCCCTTCATCTCTGCTCCCTTCGCGACTGTTCAATTTGAACGGGAGCTACTGCCATGATCCATATTGTCAAAGGGTGCTCGCTTACCGATGCGCGCGCCGCCTCGATGTTCGAGGACCGCAAGACCCTGTTCGTCGATCTGCTGGGCTGGGATGTTCCGGTCGTCGGCGGCCGCTATGAAATCGACAGCTATGACGGCGACAAGGCGGTCTATCTGATCGCCACCGACGATGGCTGCATTCACCAGGGGTCGATGCGGCTGCTATCGACAGAGGGCGCACATCTTCTCGCCGATCGTTTCGCGTCGCTCTGCGAGTGCGATGCGCCCCGGGGGGAGCAGGTTCGCGAGATTACGCGACTTTGCCTGCCGCAACGATTGGGCGCCCCCGGACGCCTGCGTGTCCGCAACCGGCTCATCTCGGCGATGGTCGATCATGCGCTCGGCAGCGGAATCACCATGCTAACCGGCGTCGTGACCGCTGCTTTTCGCGAGGAGGTTTTGGCGATGGGCTGGCGCGCAGCGCCGCTCGGCCCCGCGCGCCGCATCGATGGCGCGTTCCTTGGAGCGTTCCGCATCGAGATCTGCGCCGGTACGCCTGCGCTGCTGGCGTCGAACGGCATCTATGTACCGGGTGCGATCACTCCCGATGCGGCGGCAAGAGCCGCGTGAAGGGAATGGCGATGCACGACCCCGCCCGCCTCGCCGCGATGCTGCTCGCCGACGGTTATGTCATTGTCGATAACGCCGTGCCGACCGAGCTAATCACCGCGCTCGAAGCCGAACTCGCACCGCGCTTCGTCGCCACGCCCTTTTGCGAAGGCGGATTCTACGGAGCCCGCACCAAGCGCTTTGGCGCGTTGTTGCGGCGTTCACGGCATATCGCCGGCCTTGTGCTGCACCCGATCATCCGCGGTATCGCCGAAACGGTGCTCGGGGAATGGTGCGATCGTATCGTTCTCAACCTCACCCAGGCGATCGAAATCCATCCCGGCGCGCTCGCGCAGGTGCCGCACCGCGACCAGGATCTCTGGGGCGGCGTCAAGACCGGGATGCACTATCAGATCAACGTCATCTGGCCGATCGATCCGTTCACGCTGGAGAGTGGCGCGACGCTGGTCTGGCCGGGCAGCCATCACGATGCGGCATCGCAACCGGGCGATGCACGTCCGGTCGCCGCCGAAATGCCACCCGGCTCCGCGCTGCTGTTCCTCGGATCGATCCTGCATGGTGCCGGCGCTAACCAGTCCGATCATGTGCGCCGCGCGGTCATCACCTCCTATTGCCTCGGATGGCTGCGGACGTTCGAGAATCAGTATCTCGTCTATCCGCCCGCCATCGCTCGAGCGTTCGATCCCGATCTGGCCGCGCTCATCGGCTATGCCCAGCATCGCCCCAATCTCGGCAATGTCGAAGGCCAGTGCCCGTCCGTGCTGCTTCACCGGGACGATATCGACGGCCTCCCTGCGATCGACGCGCTGCTCCCCGGCCAGGCCGACATGCTGGATGCCTATGTCGCCGAACAGGAAGCCGCGCGTGCGGGCCTGATCGGCGGGTAACGCGGGTTCGTCGGACCGGGCGCTGCACTCATGACACACGATCCAAACCCCGAAGCAGGCGGCGGCGCGCGAACACGGATCGAGGCGGATTCATCCGCTGTGGACGGTGGAGCCACGGCGTCGTCGGCCGCGGAGCGCGCTCGGCGGGCACGCGAGCATTGCCCGTTTCTGACAACCAAGCAGGCCGCGTTCCATCTCGGTCTCGCGGGGGACACGCTCAAGAAGATGCGCCGGGAGCGGCGCGGCCCGCCGTGCCGAAAGCATGGCACCGTCTGGCGCTACCATATCGACGATATCGAGGCCTGGTCGCGCGCGAACATGCGGGAGGGAGGCAATGGCTAGGCTGCTACCCTCCCGTCTGCCGGCTAAACCCACCGCGCTGATCGGTCTCGGCGCGGCCGCGCTGGCGACCACGATCGCGCTGCCGCCAACGCCGTGGCTGGTCTGGAACGCATCGGCCAGCGCGCCGATCGGTCTCTATGCCGTCAGCGGACGGCAGGACATCGCATCGGGCGACATGGTGCTGGTCCGGGTGCCCGACCGCTGGCGCCGGCTCGCCGCCGAGCGGCGCTACATTCCGATCAATATCCCGCTGGTCAAGCGCGTCGCGGCCGCGCCCGGCGATCGCGTCTGTGCGCGCGGGCGGGAGATCTATGTCAACGGCCACCCGGTGGCCGAACGCCGCGAAGCCGATGGCCGCGACCGTCCGATGCCGTGGTGGAATGGCTGCGTGATGTTGCGTTCGGGCGCATTGTTCCTGCTGATGGACAGCCCGGATTCGTTCGATGGGCGTTATTTCGGACCGACATCGCGCGGCGACGTCATCGGCGAGGTGCGACTGCTGTGGCTGGGCTGAGGGTCGCCATCACCGCCCTGGCGCTGCTGGCGGCGGCACCGGCTGACGCGCAGTCGGTCGTTCACTGGCGGCCCTATATCGAGGCAGCCTCGGCGCGTTTCGGCGTGCCGGTAGAATGGATCGAGCGCGTCATGCGCGCCGAGAGCGGCGGGCGCACGGTGCTGGACGGGCGCCCGATTACCAGCCACGCCGGCGCGATGGGACTGATGCAGCTCATGCCCGGCACCTGGTCCGAAATGCGCGCGCGGCTCGGGCTCGGACGTGATCCCCATAGCCCGCGCGACAACATATTGGCGGGGACGCTCTATCTTCGTCTGATGTATGACCGCTTCGGTTATCCCGGACTGTTCGCAGCCTATAACGCGGGACCGGCACGCTATGCCGAGCACGTGCGGACCGGCCGCGCGCTGCCCGGTGAGACCCGCGCCTATCTCGCGAGCGTCGCCGGAGTGCCCGTCAATTCCCGGTCGGCTGTCACGGCCGCCAGTGCAACGCCGCGTACCGTCAATGCCATCTTCTTCGCGATCGGCGACCGGCCCCCTGCCGGCCGGAGCGAAGCCGGTGCGGCCACGCTGTTCGTCGCGCTGCGATCGACGTCGCCCGAGAAGAACGCGCCAGACCGCCCATAGTGCGAGCCGATCGGGGCTTCATGCCGAATCGTGTTTCTGCTATGTTCCGAGCCTATGGAGTTGGTCGTGATGTTGCTCGGTCTGATCCTGTCCGCCACCGGCATCGTCCTCTTCGCCTGGGCGATGTTCCGGCTCGCCGTCTTCGCACTCCCGGTCGGGCTCGGTGCGGCCGCATTTCTGTGGGCGGGGGGTGGCGAACTGGGGCCGTTGCTCGGTCTGCTTCTCGGCCTCGTCGTCGGCGTCGCGGTCTTGCTGATCGGACGCATGCTCATCGCGTCGCGGTTGCCCGTTCCGCTTCGCGGAGCGATCGCGCTTCTCTTCGCCGTGCCCGCCGGGATCGCCGGCGGCAGTGTCGTCTCCAGCCTGATGCAGCTCGGCGGTGCGGGGCCGACCGCGACCGGCATCGCCGCGGCGGTCGGCGCGATCATCATCGCCGGTGCCGCCATGATGAGCCTGTTGCCCGCGATGACCGCTTGCACCGGTTCGAACGGATCCCCGCTGCACGGTTGATCTGTTGGGGCCAGTGGGCCGAGTGCTCGCTCCTCGTGTCACCGCGCGCATGGCGACCACGACGAGAGTGCTTCAAGACGGCAGGGTCTGACCTGACGCATCCGGGTTTTCAGGCGCCTCGCGCCTGCGGCGCGACCGCCGCTCTATTCCGCTAGGCTCACATCCGTTCGCCAAGCTCCACCGGGCCACGCTTCGCGCGTCCCGGCCAAAGGTGACGATCGGACTGGCGGGATGCCGGAGCCTTGCTCCGGCCTGTCGTCGCCGCGCCTGACCGGCGCGGCGGCATTTTTCGTTGGGCCTTCCCCTCGTCGCGCGGGTGGGCGGCGCTCCCTTCTGGGCCCGGCCCGGCGTCCCGCAAGCCGGCCTTCGACTGCGCTCGGGTCCGGCTCCTCCATTGCATTTCGGCCCTGCGGGTGCGGACCGCCTCCTGGCCGCGCCCGGCAGGTCGCAATTCGCCGCCCACCCCCGCTCCGGGGGAGGCCCTGGGGTTTTTGGGGCGGCATTGGAGGATAGCCATGCACCAGACCGGCAGCCAACGCGCGCGCGCAGAGGGCAGCAAACGCCAGCCCCCGGCGGAGCGCGCCAATCTTTACGACGAGGTGACGGGCCGCATTGTTTCCGAACTTGAGGCGGGCCGCTTCCCTTGGGTCCAGCCTTGGGGCCGCCCCAATGGTCAAGGCTTCTCCGCCGCCCCCGGCCTCCCGCGCAACGGGCTCACCAGCCGCAATTACAGCGGCGTCAATGTCCTGATCCTGTGGGGAGCAGTGATCGAGAACGGCTATCCGTCGCAATCGTGGCTGACCTTCCGCCAAGCCTTGGAGGCGGGCGGCAATGTCAGGAAAGGCGAGCGCGGGACAAGGGTTGTCTATGCCGACCGCTTCACCCCCGAAGCCGAGAAGGAACGCGCGCGCCAGACCGGCGGCGAAGCCCGCGCGGTGCCGTTCCTCAAACGCTTCACCGTGTTCAACGTCGCACAGTGCGAAGGCTTGCGCCCCGGCCTTGCCACCGACCCCGCACCGCTTCCCGAACGCCAAGTCGTGCCGATCGCCGAAGCGGTCATTGCGGCATCGGGCGTCGATTTCCGCATCGGTGGGGACAAGGCCTACTATGTCCCGAGCGCCGACTATGTGCAGGTGCCCCCGCAACCGGCCTTCCACGAACAGATCAATTTCTACCGGACGGCGCTGCACGAACTCTGTCATGCCAGCGGCCACCCGTCGCGCCTCAATCGCAATCTGCGCAATGCGTTCGGCAGCAAGGACTATGCGCGCGAAGAATTGATCGCCGAGATGGGATCGGCCTTCCTTTGCGCCGCGCTCGGCATCGTGCCGACCGTTCGTCACGCCGATTATCTGGCATCATGGCTCGACGTGCTGCGCGAGGACAATCGCGCGATCTTTCGCGCGGCCAGTCAGGCGAGCAAGGCCGCCGATTGGCTGCTTGCCCGCTACGCCGAGACGCAGGACGAAGGGAGGGAAGCGGCATGATTACGCTCCCCCATGCGATCCTTTCGGCGCTGCGCGCGAATGCGCGCGCCAGCCGCCTCCACGAGCAGCGCGACGAACGGTTCGACCCGTTCCCGGTGGTCAAATTCTTCAATCCGGTCGGCGCGGCGACGTGGATCGCCACCGAGCTTTACGACGATGGAGACACGCTGTTCGGCCTCGCCGACTTGGGGTTCGGATGCCCGGAAATGGGCGTGTTCTCGCTTACCGAGATTGCGGGCGTCCGCTTGCCCTTCGGCCTGTTCATCGAGCGCGACGAGCATTTCGAGCCGCTGGCCCCGCTTTCGCTATGGTCCGATACCGCGCGGCGCATGGGTGCAATCGTTCTGGCCGAAGCCGAACTTCGCCGCATCACCGATAGCCGGAACGGCAACGAGCTTCCGCCGCCTCTTGATGATCGAGGGGCCGGATGACGCGCGGCGCGTTTCGCCGCATTGAGTGCCGGTCCCGCCCATCCAGCAAGACAAACGGGACCGGCGCTCCAGAAGGAGCAGACCAATGAAACTCGACTTTATCGACCATAGCAAGCTGGTTCCGTCCAAGGTGAACATGCGGCACGGACCCAAGCCCCCGGACGTGGGCGACATTCTGCCCTCGATCCGCAAGCGCGGTGTCATCGTGCCGCTGATCGTGCGCCCGCAGGCGGGCAACGATAATGGCGTCCACGAAATCGTCGCCGGGCGGCGGCGCTGGACGGCGAACGCCATCGCGCTTGTCGAGGGCATCGACCACGGCCCGCTTCCCGTCGCCATCCTCGACGCCGGGGACGACGCCGACGCCATCGAGGCATCGCTTCTCGAGAACACCCGGCTCG
Organism: Novosphingobium sp. SCN 66-18; assembly: GCA_001725355.1. Taxonomy (GTDB): domain Bacteria; phylum Pseudomonadota; class Alphaproteobacteria; order Sphingomonadales; family Sphingomonadaceae; genus Novosphingobium. Next base: position 24,026 of record MEGD01000041.1, on the reverse strand, counting down.
ATCCCGACGAGGTGACGCGATGGGAAACCTTCGCACGGCTGGTCAAGGAGGGCCGCGACATTGCGGATATCTCCGCGACGTTCGGCATTCCCGAGCTTGGCGTGAAGCGTATCCTAGCGCTCGGCAACCTGCTTCCGCGCATCCGCGATCTTTACCGCAAGGAGAAGATCAACGCGGCGACCGTCCGGCATCTGACGCTGGCGAGCAAGCAGCAGCAGAAGGCATGGCTGGCGCTCTACGACGATGACGACGCCTATTGCCCGACCGGCCAGCAATTGAAGGCATGGCTGTTCGGCGGGCAGTCGATCAAGGTCGAACATGCCCTGTTCGACGTCGATGCGAGCGGCCTTGCGATCGTCGCCGATCTGTTCGGCGAAGACCGCTATTTTGCAGATGCCGACGCGTTCTGGACCGCGCAGAACGCCGTAATCGACGCGCGCAAGGAGGACTATCTGGATGCCGGATGGTTCGACGTGGTGATCGTCCCGCCCGGCGAATATTTCTACCGCTATGAGTTCGCCAAGGCACCCAAGCGCAAGGGCGGGCGCGTGTATATAGATGTGCGCGAAAGCGGCGAGGTCGAGGTCCACGAAGGCTATGTGACGAGCAAGGAGGCCAAGCGGCTCGAACGCGGCGAGGCAATCGAAACCGGCCCCAAAGTGCCGCGCCCCGAAGTGACGAGCACGATGCAGACCTATATCAACCTGCACCGTCATGCCGCTGTCCGCGCCTCGCTGACCCGTCATCCCAAGGTCGCGCTGCGCTTGATGGTCGCCCATGTCATCGTCGGGTCGCCACTGTGGACGGTCAAGCCCGAGCCGCAGACCGCGCGCAACGACGATGTGCGCGAAAGCGTCGAAACTTGCCGCGCGGAAACCGACTTCGACGCGAAGCGCCGCGCCGTATTGGACCTTCTCGGCTTCTCGCCCGAGGAACCGACCGTCACAGGCGGCAACGGCGACGACTTCGGACTGGTCGGCGTGTTCCTGCGCTTGCTCGACGTGCCCGACCGCGCCGTAATGGACGTGATCGTCATCGTCATGGGCGAAACGCTCGCCAGCGGCAGCGCCGCCATCGAGGCGGTCGGCGGCGAGATCGGCGTCGATATGGCCCGCTACTGGCAGGCCGACGACGCCTTTTTCGAGTGTGTCCGCGACAAGGAGGTGCTGACCCGCATCGTCGCCGAGGTGGCGGGCGAACCTGTCGCCGCCGCCAATGCGAAGGAACCGGGCAAGGTCTTGAAGCGCATCGTCCGCGACCATCTGGAGGGTGCGAACGGGCGGCCCAAGGTCGAGGGTTGGGTGCCGAAATGGATGGCGTTCCCGCCCGCTACCTATACGGCGCGCGGCGGCGTCGGCACCGTCGCGGCTCATGCCAAGGTGCTCGCGGCGCGCCCCGACCGCGAGCCGGAACCGACCGGCCCCGGCGCGGTGATTGCGCTTCCGGCCCCTGCCAAGGCCGAGCCGCAGGAACAGCCCGAGCGCGAAGCCGCATGAAACTGGACGGGCGGCGGCGCACCCGCCGCCCGTTCCGTCCCCCATAAAATCGCCGCGCCGCTCGGCCGCAAGCGGCCCTCGCGGCGCGGATTTCAGACAGGAGACTTGTCATGGCCGACCGTGTTTCGGCATCCATCACCATCGGCGGGACGCTCCCCGCCAGCCAGCTTCCCGCCTTCGCCGAGGCCATCGCGAACGAAGGGCTGTCCACCGAATGGGACGGCGAACCCTTCGCGCTCGGCGATCTGCCCGAGGGCGAGCCCTTGGCGCTCATGGCGCACGAGGTCGCCTGGGGGCGGTTCGAGGGACTCGAAGCCTTCTGCATCGCGCATGGGCTTTTCTTCGCGCGCTGGTCGGGCGCCTATGCCTGCCAGTGGGGTGCGGAACGCACCGTGTTCACCGGCAGCGGCGAACCGCAAAGCTACGCTGCCGACGAGGACGACTATATCCTCATGGGGCGCTGCACCGCCGAGCGATTGGGCAGCTATGCGGCGATCATCGCGCATTTCGATGCGGCCGACTTCGCGGTGCCCCCGCTTGTCATCACGCCCGAACGGGAGGAGGCGAGCAATGGCTGACATCTGGATTCAGGGCAGCTTCGCCTTTCGCTGCACCGCCGCCGAGTGCGCGCTGATCGAGGAAGTCGCAAACGCTGGCTACGCGCTAGCGAATGACGACGCGCCCGATCCGCCGAGCGCGGCGCTGCTCGCAGCCTTTCCGCCGGACGATGCGAACGCGCGGTGGAGCGGGTTTCGCGAGGCGTTCAACGATCCCGAATTTCCCACCATCGGAGCCGATTTCATCGCTGAAACCTGCCCCGACGATCCATCCGCGCGGATCGTGTGTTTCGCCAGCATGGACGATTTCGATGCCGCTGCCATCGCGGTGGTGATCCAGCGATGTTGCCCCGAAACGCTCGCCAAGGGGCCGATCGGCTTTGAATGGGCCATGACCTGTTCCAAGCCCCGCATCGGGGAGTTCGGTGGCGGCTGGTGCGCGATTTTCGCAGACCGCATCGAGATCGACGCGACCAACGAGGCGCTGTCGCGCGCGCTCGCGGGCGACGGCAACTAGCCCAAATCGCGCCGCACTGCGCGCTCGCGTGCCGAAAACCCCTGCCGCCTGACCTACCGGGCGGTGCGGCGGATCACCGTCCGGGCGCTTCCGCATAACGTGCATTCGTCCTTCTGCCGCTCGAATCCGCGCGTGCCGCCGAGCGCGCAGGTGACGACATTGGCCTGTGCGGTAACCGACAGGTTGAGCCGGTCAGTCACGCAGGCATCGCACACCGCCGCGCCGTCCAGCCGCACGATCAGCCGTTCGATCTGCCCCGCAATCGTCGTTCCTTCGTTCATCGCCGTGAGGCTATAGCCGCGGCCTCGTGGCCGCGAAAGCAATCATGGCTTCCCGGAAAGACGCCGGACTGGGCTTCCTGTCCGCGCGCGCATCTCGTCCTTTCGTGTCTCACCAACCCGTCGCCGGCTCCTTGGGCGCATGACCTGGGACGGCCGCGCGCCTCGCGAAACCATCGCGCGGAACTGATTTCCCCGCGCCGCTTTGGCGGCGCTCCTCGCGGCCGCTTCGCTCCAAATCAGCCCCGCGCTTCCGGTCCTCCGCTTCGCTTCGGCCTGCGGTTCGCAGCGCGCTCAAGGGCCGTCCCTTCGGTCCGCCCATCGCCCGGCATCGGGTCGGGCGAATGTGCAAGGAGACGAGAAATGCCCTCAATCGGTCATGTCCAGCGCCAGAACGACGGTTCGTTCCGGGGCGCCTTGAAGACGCTTTCGGTCAATGCCGAGATCGCCATCATCCCCAACCGCAGTAAGACCGGGGACCAGCCCGACTACCGCGTGCTGTCGAACGGCGTCGAACTGGGCGGCGGCTGGATCCGCACCGGCGAGGTGAGCCAGCGCGAATATGTCCGCCTCGCCATGTCGGCCCCCGAACTTGGCGGCCGCACCCTCTACGCCAATCTCGGCCGCGCCGCCGGGCAGGACGACGACGACGCGTTCGCCGTTATCTGGAACCCCGGCGACTGAGCCGGATCGGCCCCGCGCCGGTCACCCGGCGCGGGGCTTTCCTCATGCCTTGAGGGCTTGGCGTGGGCCTTTTCCTGCACCGGAACGCGCTTGCGGGCCTGCAGAGAGGAAGAAATCCGCTCAGCAAGCACCGAGTATCCGGCGGCGAACGGACCGCCTCAACCATCGACGGTTCCCCCAATTTTCACGCCACCTGCGTTCCGCTTCGCTCCACTCCGGCGACGAGAAAATCGGCTCCCCCGTCGCCCGCTTCGCGGCCGCTGCGCGGTGGTTGACCCCGCCCGCTCCCCGCCGGGCGATGGCTCATCTTTCGCTTGTATCAGGAGGATGAGATGTCGGTTGAACAACAGATCGAGGAGCTTCGCGCGGAGCTTTCATGGTGCGATGACGCGGGAGAACGGCGGCAGATCGAAGCCGAATTAAGGGCCGCTGAGAAGAGGCTGAAGCGGTGCAATCGGGCGCTGCGTCAGGCCGAACAGGCAGGCTGGCAATAAGGCGATGCGCTGTTGAAGGGGCAGGTTCGCGGGAGTGGTGCCGCATGGCGCCGCTCCCCTTTTTTGATCGGGAAGGCGGGAAGGCAAAGCGGGCGTCTGGGGCGGCAGGTGGCAGTCGGGCTCGATGGCAAGATAGAGGCAAAATCTCGCGATTTTGTAAGTGTTTGTCTGCACATCGTTTTTTGAAGGCTTTTGCGAGACTCGCCCTTTGAGTGCGAGACAGGGTTACCAGGAGTGGCGGTTTTCTGGGCTTTTCCGATCCCAATCGCGAGACTCCTTGCGCTCTGGCGAGGACGCGCCATTCTTATCGGCGGGGAGCGTCATTCCGGCATGGAAGGACGCCGCTATGCGCGATGATGAGTTCGAACCGCAGCTGGGCCGGATGCGCGGCCGGGGCAAGGAGCAGCGCTACCTGAGCCGCGTCGTGAAAGCGGCAAAGCGGGCCGGCATGAAAACGGGCAGGCGCGGCCGTTTCGACGGCAGCCGGATCGGGCGCGGCGCGAGTGTTGCGCGGGTGCTCAGATCGCGCGACCGATTGGGCGCGTTCCGGTCGCGCCGCGTGATCGTCAAGATACGGCCTGTCGGCCTTGGCGGGAAAGGCATGGGCGGTGCGAAGGCGCACCTTCGCTATATTCAGCGCGACGGCGTGACCCGTGAGGGCGAGGCTGGTGCGCTCTACTCGCCCGACAGCGACGTCGCCGATGGCAAGGCGTTCCTCGAACGGTGTGACGGCGACCGCCGCCAGTTCCGGTTCATCGTGTCGGCCGAGGACGCCGACCAGTATCCCGACTTGAAGCCGTTCGTGCGCCGGCTGATGACGCAGATGGAGCAGGATCTTGGGACAAAGCTCGATTGGGTGGCGGTCGACCATTTCAATACCGGCCATCCGCACACGCATATCGTGGTGCGCGGCGTAAACGATCGGGGTGAGAATCTGCTGATCGCGCGCGAGTATATCTCGCACGGGAGCCGGCAGCGGGCGATCGAGATCGTCAACCTCGACCTGGGGCCGCGCACCGACCTTGAAATCGAAGAGCGGCTTCGCAGCGATACGGGTGCCGAGCGGCTGACCGCGATCGACAGACGGCTGATCCGCGACATGGATACCGCGCGGCTGGTCAGCGCGAGCGATGGCGATCCCTTCCAGCAATCGCTTCGCGTCGGTCGCCTGCAGAAACTCGGGCGCATGGGACTCGCCTCGCATGTCGGCAACGGCACCTGGCGGCTTGAGCCCGACCTTGCGAACACACTGCGCCAGATCGGCGAGCGCGGCGACATCATCCGCACCATGCAGCGCGAGCTGACCGCGCGGAAGCTCGATCGTGCTGCGGTCGATCGCGTCATCTACGACCCGGTCGCGAAGGAGGCGACGCCGATCATCGGCCGCGTCGTGATGCGCGGGCTCGCCGACGAACATGAAGACCGTCATTATCTGCTGGTCGACGGCATCGACGGGCGCACCCATTATGCCGAGATCGGCAAGGGCGAGCTGGTCGACACGATCCCCGAAAATGCCATCGTCCGGATCGCGCCACGCGAGGGCGGCATTCGCGCCGTCGATCGGACGATCGACGAGATCGCGGCGGCGAACGGCGGGCGCTATTCGATCGACGCCCATCTGAAGCACGATCCGACCGCCAGCGAACGCTTCGCCGAAACGCATGTCCGGCGGCTTGAAGCGATGCGAAAAATCTCGGGCGTCGTCGAGCGCGAGCCCGACGGAAGCTGGATCATCGCGCCGGACCATCTCGCCAGGGTCGAGAGGTTCGAAGCCATGCAGTTCCGCGACCACCCCGTTGCCATTGAAACCCTGTCGGCGATCCCGCTCGACAAATTACCGGGAACCGATGCCGCGACCTGGCTCGATCGCGAGCTGGTCGCCGAAGCGCCGGTGCCAGTGCGCGATGCTGGGTTCGGGCACGAGGTTCGTTCAGCGCAGGCGATGCGACGGCAATGGCTGATCACCGAACAGCTTGCAGACGAACAGGATGGGCAGACGGTCTATCGGCGAGGGATGCTCGCCGCGCTCCAGCGGCGAGAATTGCTGCGTGTCGCCCGCCAGCTCTCCGACAAGTTAGGCGTTCCGTTCGCCGAGGCCAGAGAGGGGGAGGCTGTTCAAGGCAGGCTCGTGCGCGCAGTCGAGATGACGAGTGGTCGCCATGCGCTCATCGAACGGTCGCGCGATTTCACGCTGGTGCCGTGGCGCTCTGTTCTCGATCGCCATGTCGGTAAATCGGTCTCGGGCATCATGCGCGACGGCGGGATCAACTGGACACTCGGGCGGCAGCGCAGCGGGCCGAGCGTCTCCTGATCCGGAGGATTCGGGCTTTCTATTTTCATGAAATTATGTTTTCATGGATTCATGAAAAATATCGCAGCGCAAACCGATGTCGGCGACGAGCATCTTCAGGTGCAGATTCCTGCCGTTACGAAACGCGATCTCGGTCAACGGTCGCTCGATTCCCGCGAGCCGATCCGGATGATCGTACTGCGGGCACTTGAAGCCTATGGCGTGAGCGTCCCCGCAGACGCGATATCGGATCGCCGGAAGGGCAGGCGATGAGCGAGGATTTCGAAGCTCTCACTGTTGCGGATTATGCGAAGCAGGCCGCGCGGACTGATCAACGCAGCGGTGGCCGCGCACTGGGCTTCTCGATGCTTGGCCTTTTCGGCGAAGTCGGCAGCTTGCTCAGTGAGGCCAAGAAAAAGCAGCGCGACGATGCCTCCTACCTGGGTTACGCTCACGCCGTCGCGGAAGAGCTTGGTGACGTCCTTTGGTATCTGGCGGCGATCGCACGGCGCAGCCGCATGGCGCTCAGCGACATCGCTGCCGCCGCGGCGACAAACGGCGGACAATGGCAGACGGGCGGCAACGAAACGCTCAGTTTCCATGCGCTGCAGCCGCAGCACATTCCGCTTGCCAAGGCACCGATGCCGCAGTTCGAGCATAGCCTGCTCGCGCTGGCAGGCGACGTTGGGCTGCTCATCAACGATTTCCAGGCGGGCGGTCTTGCGAAGGACCGCGAAGCACTCGCGGGCCGGCTGGTCGCGGTCATGCGCCGGTTGATCCAGGCGGCAAACGAATCCGGTGTTACCATCGAGGCTGCCGCCGTGAAGAATCTTCACAAGATCTTCGATCGCTGGCCGCGCGAGCGCATCTATCCGGCGCCGACCGATGCGGCGCTCGACCCAGAAGAGCAATTGCCGCGGCGGATGGCGATCGACGTCTATGAACGCACCGTTCGCGGGCAGACATTCGTGTATCAACGCTCAAGCGGTGTGTATGTCGGCGACCGGCTCACCGACAACGCGCTCGAACCCGACGACTATCGTTTCCACGATGTCTTTCACTACGCTTATGTCGCGGTGCTTGGCTGGTCGCCAGTGCTGCGTGCGCTGCTCCGTCTCAAGCGCAAGAGCGATCCGAAACTCGACGACGCCGAAGACGGTGCTCGGGCGATTCTCATCGAAGAGGGCATAACTTCCTGGATTTTCGGACAAGCGCAGCAACTCCGGTACTTTGAAAACGTGAAGCGCGGTGGCCTTCCGCTGGACATGCTGAAGCATGTCCGCCAGTTCGTCGCCGGCTACGAATCAGAACGCTGTCCGCTGTGGCTTTGGGAGGAAGCGATCCTCCAGGGCTATACGGCTTTCCGCTTCCTTCAGGAGCATCGGCGCGGCCGCGTCCTGATCGACTTCGCCAATCGCCGCCTGCGTATCAAGGAATTGCCGTCATGACCCCGAAATCCTTTGTGTCCACCCTGGCGGCGACCGAACTTCCCTCAGTGTTCAATCCCTGGCGCGATCGCTGCACGGTCCATGACCGCAGCGACGCCGCCGCCCGGCGCCGCGACAATCTCGAAATGCTGCTCACCGCGGCGCTTGATCATCGCGTCGAAACGATCTGGATCGCGCGTGATCTCGGCTATCGCGGGGGGCGGCGTACGGGCGTACCGCTGACCGACGAAATTCACCTCGGACATGCCGGCACGCTGATGGGCGGCATCGCATTTGAACGTGCGACGCAGGGACCCGCCGTGGCGGAGCGCACCGCGGCGATCGTCTGGCGTGTGCTAGAGCGGATCGGTCAGCCTGTCATGCTCTGGAACGTTTTCCCGTTCCATCCCCATGAAGCGGATGATCCGATGTCGAACCGATGCCACACGCGAAGCGAGCGCGAGGCGACCTGGCCGATATTGCAAGCCCTCGTGTCAATGATCCGGCCCCGCCAGATCGTCGCGATCGGGCGCGACGCTCACCTGGCGCTGGACGGTCTCGACATTCCGACCACCGCGGTCCGCCATCCGAGCTACGGCGGGCAGCGCGAGTTCATCGAGGGCATGTTCAGCCTGTACGGTGTCGCGGATGACAACGATGAGCCGCTAGAACTGCCGTTGGGCGCGCCTCACGCCGCAGCACGGAGATGTGCGCTCGCCTGATCGCAGCGTTCAAAGAGTTGCTTAAGATCGCCGCGGTTCCAGTTGGCGGTGTCGACCGTGGCGTTGGTCGAGACGATCGTGAGCGGACCCAGCGCGACCCCGCCTTCCTTGGCGATGAATTCGAGCAGACGGCCGAGGCCGATCAGATTGCCGAGCAGTTTTTCGATATAGTAGTGATTGCGGTAGAGCGCGGTCATGCCGAGGCGACGATCGTCGCCCTTGCCGATCAGCTTGAGACTGGCAAAGCTCAGGCACTGACCGCCGTAGGGCGAGTCATTCACGTCGCGGGCGGGGTCGAAGATCAGCAGTTCGAATTTGTTGAGCGCTCGGACGTTCGGGTTGCGCAGGCGCTCGACGATGCCCCAGATTTGATTGATTGGCTGGCCGTCGGCGCGGGGCAATTCCATCATCCGTTCGAAATAATAGCCCGACCAAGCGCCCGACCTCCGGACCTTCGGCAGCACGTTGTCGCGAAACCGGTCGAAGAATTGCGGCGCGCCGTAGCGCCTGTACAGCGCTGCCGGAAAAATCGTGTTGGCGACCGTCTCGATGGGCTTCTTGCCATGGCCCGAAAGGAAGGCATCGACTTCCGCCACGACGGGATCGGCGAGTGTTGCGCGCGCAGTCGGCTCGGCCACGGAGATGACGACATTCTGCGCCTGGTGTCCGGTGGCGAGGTCGACGAGCCGGACCGCCTCGCGCCAGCCAGCAACGCAGTCAGGCTGCGGCGGTATGGGAAGATACATCGACTTCCTCCGTCAAATTTGCCGTGGCGAAAAGGCGCGGCGCTAGAAAGCGCTCAGTAAGCCAGGCGTGGCCTTCCAAGCCCCAACCTGGTCCCCAGCTGTTGCGGATGAGAATGGCCGGGGTGCCGTCCACGGTTCCATGCCCGACCGCGACGACCGCGTGCCGTTGCGCTGGCTCGGGGAGTTCGTCGTTCGCCGGATCGACGACGCCATCACCGCGCGGCTGGAAGAAAGACCGTGACAGCATCGTCAGCATGAGCACCGGCGTGTCACGATCCAGCGCGGCAAGGATGGATGACAGGTCGGTTCCATCCCTCTGTCCGTTGCGGCCATAGAGCGGGCCAACGGTCGCCGGCGGCGTCCACAGTCGATGATCGGCTGGAACCGCTGCCAGATACGGCCAGCCTTTCTCGTCGGGTTGGCCATCGAGCCGTAGCGCGTCCAGCATTGTGGATAGCAGTGCGCCGCTCGTCGGCGGTCTGCCCGCCCGTTTCTGCGCGGCATAAAAGGCGAATTCACACGACAGCGGTGCCCAGCCGTCGCGAAGCCCGGCGTGGGTGTCGCTCGCGGCGAATGCGAGGCATGTCGGCCGCGCGCCTTGATCGCGCGCAGGCCCGAACAGCGGCCGAAGGTCACGGACGATATCGATCATGGGGCGTCAGGCGGCCTCGAGCAGGTGCCGCCGTTCGGCGCGCGACAGGCCCGTCTGTTCCGGGCCGGTGAGGTCGAAATCGAGCGTCAGGCTGGTGAGGGCCGGCGCAGGCTGCCACGGCCGCCGCTCGTCGAGCGACATGCGGCCGCGCCGCGGCGCATCGGGCGCCGCGGTGACACGGCGGACAACGGGACCACCGATGCCATCGCCGTCGATTGCCTCACGCTCGTCTCGAACGACGGCGAAGCCGCTGGCGATCAGTTGGTCGAGATCCCAGAGATACCCACCGCCGCTATGTTCTTCGAGCTGCAGCACGAAAAGATCATTGCGACTGCCATCGATCCGCGAGCCGGCATCGCGCTCGGTCAGCAGCCAGACGTCGCCGCGATAGTTGTCGGGCCGATAGTCCTTGAGGAGATCGACCTTCAGGCTGCGCGGCTGCGTCCGGAGCAGGTCGGTCATCACCGATGGCGAAATCAGATTGTAGCGAACCAGGGTGCGGCACGTCGCCTCATAGCTGGCGCCGATCCGCAGCGAGAGCTGATAGACGACATTGGGGCGCCGGAAATGATCGATCTGCCATCCTTGTCGCGCGCTGTGCGCGAGCACCAGCCATTTCGGCATCATGAAGGCGATCGCAAAGGCGTCGGCTTCGGTTTCCTCGAAGTTGTTTCCCGGTTCGGGCGACATCGGCATCCGGCGCAGGATGCTCTCATCGTCGAGGCTCGGCTCGTGTCGCATCGAAAAATGCCCGAGTTCGTGCGCGGCCGTGAAGCGCTGGATGCTCATCGGTCGTTCCGTCGTGACGAGAACGCCAGGAGCAGGTGCGCTGAGATAGGCGCCGAGCAGGCCTTTCAGAGGACGAAGCAGCAAGGGTAGACCCACGGCATGGATCGCGCCGAAGACATCGACGCTGCCGCCTTGGGTCTCGATCAGTGCGCGCGTATCGAGTTCGCGATGCAGGCGGCCCGCTGCCATCGTACCAGCGCGAACCGCGCTCGCATAATCCGACGCCATCGATCAGCTCCGTTCGCCGCCAGACCGCGAGCGGAGATATTCGGCAAACCGGCTCAGCTCGGCCCGGTCCTCAGTCGACAAGGCCGCAACGCGTCGCGCCAGATGGGCGACATCGGCGGGAAGGCTCGCGGAGGCCTCGTCTTCGCCGGTAAAATAGGCCACCGACTGGCGGTAAAGACGGGCAAGCCGCGTCAGTTCGATCGCTTCAACGCGGCGCTGGCCATTCTCGATATCGGTAAGCGCGGTCCGGGGAATCTTGAGATAGGCAGCAACTTCTTCCTGCTTGAGGCCGAGATATTTCCGTGCTTCGCGCAGACGGTCGCCCAAGCGCCGCCGCTCCTGCTCGTCGCCTTCCTGGCGGAGTGCGAGATTGGTCATGGCTTCGACCCTTTCTTCTTAACCCAGACGCGTTCGATCTTAGGGAGGAGGTCGTCAATCGCCTTCTCGATCGAATTGTAGCCGCCGGTGCGGACGATGCTGTCGCGAAGCTCGATGTCGAGGACCTGCTCCACCGCGCAAAGCGTGTCGACCACGGACAAGGAGTCGAGTGGCACGGGCGCCTGGATGATCTTCGGGTTTTCCGGAGGCAGGGCAATTCCGCGCACCTGTGCCTCAGCCCTGGCCACTTGCAGCAGTTCGTCGACCAACGCCCTAATGGCGTCGGCTTTGGGAAACGCGGTTGCCGCGGGCTGCGGAGGAGCGATTGTCGCCATGCATGCCTCGCACGATTTCACTACATTAAATGCGATATAATGTCTGATAATCCGACACGCAAGCCCGAATTTGCAGCTCGGATTTTTGCAGGGTGTAGCGGGTCATCGGCGGTGCGGTGTGGTGGTCAGTGCCACCTCGAGGGACAACGACAGGGCAGAATCATCAACTCGGGTCATAGCTCGATCAAAAGAACAGAGCTGGAATATTGAGTCAGTCGCCGACGAGTGATCTCCTTCGGTCACCCACCAGCCCCCAGCGGCTCCGTTCATTTCGGGCGGCCCATAGCCGAGTCTTGAAGCCGCGCCCCGACCGCATCCGGCGGTATGGGCGGGAGCTTCAACGTGACCCCGACCAAATTGCTCATCGGCCAGATCCTTGTCGTGTTCGCAATCGTGATCGCGGGCCTCTGGGCGGCGACCCAATGGGCGGCGGCGATGCTCGCCTACCAGCCCGAACTTGGTCCGGCCTGGTTCATGGCTGGAAGCACGCCGGTCTATCGTCCCTGGGCGCTCTTCCCCTGGTGGTATCACTACGATGCCTATGCGCCGCATGTTTTCGACAAGGCCGGCGCGCTCGCCGGCGCGAGCGGTTTCATCGGCTGCGGCGCGGCGATCGCAGGCTCGCTCTGGCGCGCGCGGCAGTCGCGTCACGTCACCACCTATGGTTCGGCGCGCTGGGCCAGGCCGAACGAGATCGAGCGGGCCGGCCTTTACGGTGATGCCGGCGTATTCCTGGGCCGCTCGCGCGGCCGCTATCTCCGGCATGACGGCCCCGAACATATCATGGCGTTCGCGCCAACCCGTTCGGGCAAGGGCGTCGGGCTGGTCATACCGACACTGCTTGGCTGGACCGGCAGCGCCGTGGTTCACGACATCAAGGGCGAGAACTGGCAGCTCACCGCCGGCTGGCGCGCGCGCTTCTCCCACGTCCTGCTGTTCAATCCGACCGATCCCGCTTCCGCCAAATACAACCCGCTGCTGGAGGTCCGGCGCGGCGAGCATGAGGTCCGCGACGTCCAGAACATCGCCGACATCCTGGTCGATCCCGAAGGCGCGCTCGAACGGCGCAACCACTGGGAGAAAACCTCCCATTCGCTCCTGGTCGGCGCGATCCTCCACGTCCTTTATGCGGAGGAAGAAAAGACGCTCGCACGGGTAGCCACATTCCTGTCGGACCCGCAGCGGCCGTTCACCGCCACGCTCCGGCGGATGATGACCACCAATCACCTCGGCACGAAGGATGCGCCGCAGATCCATCCCGTCGTCGCCTCGGCGGCGCGCGAGGTGCTCAACAAGAGCGAGAACGAGCGCAGCGGCGTCCTCTCCACCGCAATGTCGTTTCTCGGGCTCTATCGCGACCCGACCGTCGCCGCGGTGACATCGCGCTGCGACTGGCGGATCGCCGATCTCGTCGAGGCCGGCCATCCGGTCTCGCTCTACCTTGTCATCCCGCCATCGGACATCAGCCGCACCAAGCCGCTGGTGCGGTTGGTGCTCAACCAGATCGGCCGCCGCCTCACCGAAAAGCTCGATGCCGATCCCGCCAGGGCGGGCAAGCACAAGCTCCTGATGATGCTCGACGAGTTCCCGGCATTGGGGCGGCTCGACTTCTTCGAGACCAGTCTTGCCTTTCTCGCGGGCTATGGAGTGCGCGCCTTCCTGATCGCGCAGTCCTTGAACCAGATCGAGAAGGCTTATGGCGAGCACAACTCGATCCTCGACAACTGCCATGTCCGCGTCGCGTTTGCGACCAACGACGAGCGCACGGCGCGGCGGATTTCGGACGCGCTCGGCATCGCCACCGAACAGCGCGCGATGCGCAACTATGCCGGCCACCGGCTCGCGCCCTGGCTGGCGCACGTCATGGTCAGCCGGCAGGAGACCGCCCGGCCACTCCTGACCACCGGCGAGGTGATGCAGCTCCCGCCCAAGGATGAGCTTGTCCTTGTCTCCGGCATGGCCCCGATCCGCGCGAGGAAGCTGCGCTATTACGAGGACCGCAATTTCCGCGAGCGGATCGCACCGCCGCCGCAGCCCGCGCCCGGAGACTATCCCGACCGGCCGCAGGCACGCCCCAACGACTGGAGCGGACTGGTCCGCGCGCCCGATACCCGGCTCGGCAAGCCCGATGACGATGCGAAGGCGGATGAGGACGGCGGCTTGCAACAGCAGCGCCACCCCGGCCTCGGCGAAGAACCCGCCAAAAAACCCGAGCCGCCAAAGCAGCTCGACCTGCTCGGCCTGGACAGCGACGACACCGACACGATCGCCGACAAGCACGCGATGGACCGCGCCGGCGCCACCGGCACGCTGATCCGCGCTCACGCGATCAATCAGGGTCGCAGCGCCGACATGCTGCCGGACTTCTGACAATGGCCGCGATCAAACCCAACCGCGTCCGCTACCAGCTCTTCCTGCCCGAAGATCTGAGCCACCGCTTCGAGGCGCTGGCGAGCCAGCCCGGCGCGTCCAAATCGGCGATCCTCACCGACGCGCTCACCGCCTGGCTCAACCGGCAGGCGGCGAGCGAGCTGGAGAACAAGTTCAGCCAGCGGCTCGATCGCATGTCGCTCGCGCTGGGGCGTGTCGAGCGTGACGGGCATGTGCTGCTCGAGAGCCTGGCGCTGTTCATCCGCTATGAACTGATGGTGCAGGCCCCTTTGGCCGAAGCCGACGAAGCGGCGCGTGCGATCGGCCGAGACCGCTTCGAGGCGTTCATTGCCCGCGTCGGCGAAGCGCTCGCCAGCGGCCAGCGCACGCTTGCTGCCTCCGCGAAAGACAATGGAGGTGGGCGATGAGCGACACGCTTTTCGGCTCCGATAATTCCGCAGGGCGTCGGCGCGCGATGCTGCGCACCGCGATGGGGCCGACCATCGCCGCAGCGCTGGCCGATCCGGTGGTCATCGAGATCATGGTGAACCCGGACGGCGTGTTGCGCCTTGATCGACTCGGCGAAGGCCGGATCGATACCGGCACCAAATATGAGCCCGCGCAGGTCGAGCGGATCATCCGCCTGGTTGCCAGCCACGCACGGACAGAGGTTCATGGCAATGCGCCGATCGTGTCAGCCGAGCTGCCACCGCACGGCGAAGGCGCGGGCGAGCGGTTCGAGGGTATCCTGCCGCCGGTCAGCCTCGCGCCGTGCTTCTCGATCCGCAAGCCCGCGGCGCGCATCTACACTTTGCTCGACTATGTGCGGGACGGCATCATGCCCGCCGACACGGCGCGACTGCTGTCGATGGCCGTGGTCGAGCGCAAGAACATCCTGGTCGCGGGTGGCACCAGTTCGGGCAAGACGACGCTTGCCAACGCGCTGCTCGCCGAGATGGCGCACCTCGACGAACGCGTCATCATCATTGAAGACACGCGTGAGTTGCAATGCGCCGCGCCCGACGTGGTGGGGCTGCGCACGCGTACGATTGGCACTGCCGGAGCCGGCGGCGTCACGATGGCTGATCTTGTCCGCTCGACATTGCGGCTCCGCCCCGATCGCATCGTCGTTGGCGAGGTGCGCGGGCGCGAAGCGCTCGACATGCTCAAAGCCTGGAACACCGGGCATCCGGGCGGCATCGCAACCGTCCACGCCAATTCGGCAGTGTCGGCGCTCTACCGGCTCGAGCAGCTCGTGCAGGAAAGCGTCGTCACCGTTCCGCGCCGGCTGATCGCCGACGCCATCGACATGATCGTGTTCATCGCCGGGCGCGGCCTCGCGCGCCGCGTCGACACGATCGCGCGCGTCGCCGGCCTCGATCCCGACGGCGGCTACGCCGTCCTCGACCTTACTCCCGACCACGCCCTCGAACCCCAAGGAGAATGACCATGCGCTTGTCCCGTATTCCTGCCCGTATTCCCGATCGTCGGAGCATCTTCCTCACCGGCGCCGCCATCGGCCTCGGGCTTGCGCTCGCCGCCACCGCGCAGGCCGCCGGCTCGGGCATGCCGTGGGAGGAACCGCTTCAGCAGGTCCTCGAATCGGTCCAGGGTCCTGTCGCCAAGATCGTCGCGGTGATCATCATCATCGTCACCGGTTTGACGCTCGCGTTCGGCGAGACGGCAGGCGGGTTCCGGCGCCTCATCCAGATCATCTTCGGCCTGTCGATCGCGTTTGCGGCGTCGAGCTTCTTCCTCAGCTTCTTCAGCTTCGGCGGCGGGGCGCTCATCTCGTGAACGCGCCAAATTCCTATGGCGCCAGCCATATCGAGGGGTTCGAGGCGCCGATGCACCGCGCGCTTGCCGAGCCGATCCTGCTTGGCGGGGCGCCGCGAGCGATCGCGATCGTCAATGGTACGATCGCGGCCGCGCTCGGACTCGGTCTCCAGCAGTGGATCGCCGGGCTGGCCATGTGGGCGTTCGGGCACACTCTCGCGGTGTTCGCCGCCAAGCGCGATCCCGACTTCGCCCCGGTCCTTGTCCGCCACCTTCGCCAGAAGGGGCATCTGTCATGCTGAATCTGCGCGAATACCGTCAGAAGGCCGACCGGCTCGCCGATCATCTTCCATGGGCGGCGCTTGTCGCGCCCGGCGTGGTGCTCAACAAGGACGGCAGCTTTTTGCGCGTCCTCAGGTTCCGCGGCCCCGATCTAGAATCCGCCACCGAAGCCGAGCTTGTCGCCGCCTGCGCGCGGGCGAACAATGTCCTGAAGCGCTTCGGCTCGGGCTGGGCACTCCATTTCGAGGCCGAGCGGCGCGAAGCGCTGGGTTATCCCGACAGCAGCTTTCCCGATGCGGCGTCGTGGCTGGTCGATGAGGAACGGCGCGCGGCGTTCGAAAGCGCGGGCGCGCATTTCGAGAGCCGCTATTATCTGACGCTCACCCTCCTGCCTCCGCCCGATCAGGCGGACACGGCGGGCCGAGCGCTGATCGAGCGCAGCGACGACGCGAAGGGCCGCGACTGGCGACAAGCGCTTGCCGGCTTCATCGCCGAGACGGATCGTGCGCTTGACCTGTTCAGAGGCTTCATGCCCGAGGTGCGCGCGCTCGGCGACAGCGAAATGCTGACCTTTCTCCACGGTGCGATCTCCGCGCGCCGCCATGTCGTCGCCGTGCCCGAAACGCCCATCTATCTGGACGGGCTGCTCGCCGACACGCCGCTGACCGGCGGGCTCGAACCGATGCTCGGCGACGAGCATCTGCGGACGCTCACCATCCTCGGATTTCCGAACGCGAGCCGTCCCGGCATCCTCGACGGACTCAACCATGAGGATTTTGGCTATCGCTGGGTGACGCGCTTCATTGCGCTCGACAAGACCGACGCAACCAAAGCGCTCACTCGCCTGCGGCGGCAGTGGTTCAACAAGCGCAAGTCGATCACCGCGCTGCTGCGCGAAGTCATCTACAACCAGCCGGTCCAGCTTCTCGACAGCGATGCCGACAACAAGGTGGTCGATGCCGACCTCGCCTTGCAGGCGCTCGGCGGCGATCATGTCGCGTTCGGCTATCTGACGACGACGATCACCGTTGCCGATATCGACCGCGCCCGCGTCGAGGAAAAGGTCCGCGCGGTCGAGCGCATCGTCAACGGGCTCGGCTTCACCTGCATCCGCGAGGGCATGAATGTGGTCGAGGCGTGGCTGTCGAGCCTGCCGGGCCATGTCTATGCGAACGTCCGGCAACCGATCGTCCACACCCTGAATCTCGCGCATCTCATGCCGCTGTCCTCGGTATGGGCAGGACCGGCGCGTAATCCGCACCTCGACGGTCCGCCGCTGCTTTATGCGGAAACCAGCGGCTCGACGCCGTTCCGTCTCAGCACGCATGTCGGCGACGTCGGTCATATGCTGATCGTCGGACCCACCGGGGCCGGAAAGTCGGTGCTGCTCGCAATGCTCGCGCTTCAGTTCCGGCGATATCCAGACTCCCAGGTCTATGTCTTCGACAAGGGATTTTCGGCGCGCGCGGCCGTGCTGGCGATGGGCGGCGCGCATCACGCGCTCGGGCTTGGCGGTGAGAGCGGTCATGCCGATGACGTGGGCGGGCGAACGATCGCCTTCCAGCCGCTGCGCCACATCGATCGCTCCAACGCACGCGCCTGGGCGACCGAATGGATCGGCGCGCTGCTCGCCCATGAGAAAGTACTGGTCACACCCGAGATCAAGGAGGCCGTCTGGTCGGCGCTCACCAATCTCGCGACCGCCCCGATCGAGGAACGCACGCTCACCGGCCTGTCGCTGCTGCTGCAATCGGCACCGCTGCGATCGGCGCTCGCGCCCTATACGCTCGAAGGATCGTTCGGCCGCCTGCTCGACGCCGCCGAAGACGATCTAGCGATCGCCGACGTGCAGTGCTTCGAGACTGAAGCGCTGATGGGGCAGGCGGGCGTCGTTGCGCCCGTGCTGACCTACCTGTTCCATCGTCTCGAGGAGCGCTTCACCGGGCGGCCGACGCTTCTCGTACTGGATGAAGCCTGGGTGTTCCTCGACCACCCGCTGTTCGCCGCGCGCATCCGTGAGTGGCTGAAGGTGCTGCGCAAGAAGAACGTCAGCGTCGTGTTCGCGACACAGAGCCTAGCCGATATCGCCGACAGCACGATCGCGCCGGCCATCATCGAAAGCTGTCCGCAGCGCATCTTGCTGCCCAATGATCGGGCGATCGAGCCGCAGGGCCAGACGGTCTACGTCCGCTTCGGTCTCAACGCGCGCCAGATCGAACTGGTCAGCCGCGCGACGCCCAAGCGGCAATATTATCTGCAATCAGCGCGCGGCAACCGGCTGTTCGAGCTTGGGCTAGGCCCGATCGCGCTGGCGTTGTGCGGCGCGTCCGATCCCGACAGCCAGAAGCGCATAGACGCGGTGCTGGCCGAAAAGGGCCAGGCCGACTTCGCCGCGACCTTTCTCTCCCAAGCCGGCCTCGATTGGGCGGCCGACCTGCTTGGGCGTCACCCTGCCGCCCGCCCCCCAGAAGACAAGGAGTAATTTCCCGTGCCCCGTATCCCTATCCGCAAATATGCGTGCCTCTCCGCTCTCGCGCTCGGCGCCGTCGGCTCGCTCGGTATCGGCATCGCGTTGACCTCGACGCCCGTCGCGGCCCAGCTCAGTGTGTTCGATCCATCGAACTATTCGCAAAACCTGCTCACCGCCGCGCGCACGCTTGCCCAGATCAACAACCAGATCCAGAGTCTCCAGAACGAAGCGCAGATGCTGATCAACCAGGGCAAGAACCTGTCCCGGATCGATTTCCCGCAACTTCAGGAGCTTCGCCAGCGCCTCCAGCAGATCGACCAGCTCATGGGCCAGGCGCAGGGCGTCGACTTCCGCATCGATCAGCTCGACGAGCGCTTCCGCCAGCTCTACCCGCAGGAGTTCGATCAGGTGTTCCGCCGCGATCAGCGTGTGGCTCGCGCACGCGATCAACTCGATACCGCGATGTCCGCGTTTCGCCAGACGATGGGGGTCCAGAACCGCATCGTCGACAACGTACGGAGCGACACGCAGGCGCTCGCCGACATCGTCGCGCGCAGCCAGGGCGCGGAAGGCTCGCTTCAGGCGCAGCAGGCCACGAACCAGCTTCTCGCGCTCACCGCCAAGCAGCAGCTCCAGCTTCAGCAAATGATGGCGGCGCAGTTCCGGGCGGAATCGGTCGAGCAGGCGCAGCGGGGCCAGATCGCGCGCGAGGCACGCGAGTCGACGCGCCGCTTCCTCGGCGACGGCAAGGCTTACACGCCACGCCAATGAGCTGAGGCAGGCGAGGACCGCGCCCCCAGCTCCCCCCGGGTCCGAACCTGTCTCGTCGCGGGGGCCGTAGGGCTTGCCCCTGGTCCCCGCGACACCTTTCAACTTCAAGCAGGAACCCGCCCATATGGATGACCTGAATGTCATCGATCAGTTCATGGAGGCCTTCGCCTCCTACATCGACAGCGGGTTCGGCCTGTTGGGCGGTGACGTCGGTTTCCTGACCACGATCCTGATCGGCATCGACATCACGCTCGCCGGGCTGTTCTGGGCGCTCGGCGGCGAAGACGACGTCATCGCCAAGTTCCTCAAAAAGATCCTCTATGTCGGCGTCTTCGCCCTGATCCTCAACAGCTTCTCGACACTGTCCGATATCATCTTTCGCAGCTTCGCCGGCCTCGGCCTCACCGCAGGGGGCAGCGCGATTACGGCTGACGATTTATTGCGACCCGGCAAGCTGGCCGGGACCGGCTTCGAGGCAGCATGGCCGCTCCTCGAGCAGGCGAAGGAGTTGGTTGGCCCGATCGCCTTCTTCGACAATTTCATCGAGATCGCCGTGCTGGTGATCGCCTGGGTCGTCGTCATCGCCGCCTTTTTCATCCTCGCGATCCAGCTTTTCATCACAATCCTCGAATTCAAGCTTACTTCGCTCGCCGGCTTCGTGCTCGTGCCCTTTGCGCTGTGGAACCGCACGTCGTTCCTCGCCGAACGGGTGCTCGGGAACGTCGTCAGTTCGGGCATCAAGGTCATGGTGCTCGCGGTCATCGTCGGCATCGGCTCTAACTATTTCGCCGACTTCACCAGTGCGATCACCGGCGACGAGGTGTCGATCGAACAGGCCGTGTCGCTGATGCTCGCGAGCCTCGCGATCTTTGGCCTCTCCATCTTCGGCCCGGGAATCGCATCCGGCCTCGTCGCCGGCGCGCCGCAGCTCGGCGCCGGATCGGTGATCGCCACTACCGTGCTTGCCGGCGGAGGTCTTGCGATGGCAGGCGCTGGCGCCGTCGGCGCGGCACGCGGTCTCGCGGGGGCCGGTCTCGGCGCGATCCGCGCCGGTACATCGATGGGGTCTGCCGCATCCACTGCCTACAAGCTCGGGCAGGAAACCTCGGGCTCGACCAGCGTCGGCGCGGGCCTCGGCGGCGTTGCGACCGCCATGCGCGGCGCGGCTGCCAACCGGATGAGCGGCGGTCTCGGCGTTAGCGCTGCCGCCGATCGTGGGCAGCGCGCCGCATGGGAAGCAGGAAGCACCCGTGCCGGCGGCGCCGCCCCCGCAGCCGCGCCGATAGGCGCAGCTGAAGGAACACCCGCCTGGGCGCAGAAGCTTCATGCCAGCCAGAATGCTCGCCACCGCCGCCAGATGGCGATCCACGCAATCCAGGGCGGCGACCGCGGCGGCGCTGGCGCCACTCCAGACATCAAGGAAAGGGACTGAGCGATGAAATTTCGACGCGCATTGCAGCGCTATGGGCGAACGCCCGAACCCGAGACACCCTACCAACGAGCGGGCCAGCTTTGGGATGAGCGTATCGGCTCGGCTCGCGCACAGGCGAAGAACTGGCGGCTGATGGCCTTCGGCGGCCTGTTCCTGACCACTGGTCTGTCGGGCGCGCTGGTCTGGCAATCGATGCAAAGCCGCGTCGTGCCCTATGTGGTCGAGGTCGATGCACTCGGGCAAGCACAGGCCGTCGCGCCTGCCGCCAAGGACTATCGGCCGACCGATCCGCAGATCGCATGGTTCCTCGGCCGGTTCATCACCGGCGTTCGAGCGCGCTCGCTCGATCCGGTATTGATGCGTGAAAACTGGCTATCAGCCTATGATTTCGCGACCGAACGTGCGTCACTGTTCCTCGGCGAATATGCCCGCACCTCCAATCCGTTCGCCGATGTCGGGCGCAAGACGGTTTCGGTGCAGGTGACGAGCGTCGTCCGCGCGTCGGATACGAGCTTCCAGGTCAAATGGACCGAGCAGCAATATGAGCGGGGAAGCCTCGCCAGCACGTCACGCTGGACGGCGATGCTCACGGTGAAGATCAAGCCGCCGCGCTTGGCCGATGTGCTCCGAAAAAACCCGCTCGGTCTCTATGTTGACGCGATCGACTGGAGCCGCGAACTGGAAACGCCTCAGGACCGGCCGCCTTCGCCGCAACCATCGGCCGTGCCCGATCCCGCACAATCACTCCCGGTCGCGCCGCCCACCGACATTCCGCTGGGCTCGCCGCTCGATCCGACCCTTGCTCAACCCGCAGCCGCACCATCCCCCGAAAGGACCGACCAATGATCCGTGCCCTCATCCTGGCGGCGAGCGCGATGGCGCTTGCCATGGGCGTCGCTGCGCAGAGCCGCGAACCCGCGTCACCCACCGCGCGCGTCACTGCCGCCAACCGGGCGGCACTGCGCGAGCCGTCGAGCGCGGGATATATATATGCCGTCCAGGTCTATCCCTGGGCGGAAGGCGTGCTCTACCGGCTCTATGCCGCGCCCGAGCGCATCACCGACATTGCCTTGCAGCCGGGCGAAACGATTGTGTCCGTCGCCGCCGGCGACACCGTGCGCTGGACTGTCGGCGATACCACCAGCGGCATCGGCGAAAGCAAGCGCGTGCACATCCTCGTCAAGCCGTTTTCGGCGGGCCTACGCACAAACCTTGTCATTGCTACCGATCGCCGGACCTACCATCTCCAGCTCGAAAGCACGCCCGCGACCGCGATGGCGGCGATCTCCTGGACCTATCCACATGACGAGCTGATCGCGCTCCGGCGTCAGCGCGATGCAGCCGTGGCGGCGACGCCGATCGCGTCGGGCCTCTCGGTCGAAAGCCTCAACTTCAACTATGCGATCTCGGGCGACAAGCCGGCCTGGCGGCCGCTGCGCGCGTTCGACGATGGGCGGCAGACCTACATCGAGTTCTCGCCTGCGATCGCCGTGGGTGAGGCGCCCCCGCTGTTCGTGATTGGCGAGGATGGCGAGGCCCAGCTCGTCAACTATCGCGTCGCCGGCCGCTATTATGTGGTCGACCGCCTGTTCGGTGTCGCCGAGCTGCGCCTTGGCGGCAAGAAACAGCAGATTGTCCGTATCACCGCCGCCCAGCCGAAGAGCCGGCAGCGCAAGGCCGGGAGGGGCGCGTGACCGATCCAACCGCTTCTTCCGCGCCGATCGCGGCGCCCAAAGCCGACCCCGAAACGCTCGTTCTGCGCGCGGCGCCGGGCCGCGTCACCCGTTTTCGCCGCGGTGCGATCGTCGCCATCGCTGCCGCCGGCTCGACCGCGATCATCGGCGTCGCCTGGCTGGCGCTCAAGCCCGCGACCCTGAGCCTGATCGCACGAAGCGATGAAAAGCTGGTTGGCGCGAAGGCGCCGCCTGATGCGCTCGCGGGCGCGCCGACGAGCTATGGCGACGTGCCGAAGCTCGGGCTACCGCTTCCCGGTGATCTCGGGCGGCCGATCCTCGAGCGCCAGCGGCAGCTTGGCGGGATGGTTCCCCCTGACCCCGCTGCCGATGCGGTGAGCCGGGCCGCGCAGGAAGCCGAAGCCGAGCGCCAGCGCATCGCCGCTGAGCAGAAGGCCGCACGCGAGTCTGGCGTCATGCTGCAATTGGCGGGCGGCGGTCGCGCCGCCGCCCCTGCACCGGTGACTACCGATGCAAGTGTTCCGCCAGCATCGGCCGAGACTGCCAAGCCGCTCCTCGACCCTGACCGAGATCCTAACGCCCAGGGGCGCAAGAACGAATTGGTCGGCCACGCCAATCGCGACGACGACATCAATCCGCACGCGCTGGCGCAGTCCGTATCGCCTTGGACCTTGCAGGCCGGCAGCATCATTGCCGCGAGCCTCATAACCGGGCTCAACTCGGATCTTCCCGGGCTCGTCACCGCGCAGATCACGGAGAACGTCTATGACAGTGTGACCGGGCGCGGTCTGCTCATTCCGCAAGGATCGCGGCTGATCGGCAGCTACGACAGCGTTGTAGCGTTTGGGCAGAGCCGTGCGCTGGTCGTCTGGCAGCGGATTATCCTGCCCGACGGCTCGTCGATTCGTATCGACAATGTGCCGGCGACCGATACGCAGGGCTATGCGGGTCTGTCCGACCGGATCGACCGGCATACTTGGCAACTTCTGAAGGGCGTCGCCCTGTCGACACTGCTGGGCGTCGGCACTGAATTGAGCTTCGGCAGCACCGAAAGCGACCTTGTCCGGGCGATCCGCGAGTCAGCGCAGCAGAGCGGCGCGCGCGCCGGCGATCAGCTCGTCACGCGCAATCTCAATATCCAGCCGACCTTGCGCGTGCGTCCCGGCTGGCCGCTACGGGTGGTCGTGCACAAAGACATCATATTGCCCGGACCCTGGGGAGGCCGTCATGGCTGATTTGAAGCTGCCAAGGCTGCCCGATCGGACGCCGGCTAAGATCACGATCAACGTCATGCCGGATCTCATCGAAGCGCTGAACGACTACGCCGAGGCCTATGAGGCGGCCTACGGCCGACGCGAGTCCGTACCGGACCTCATTCCATTCATGCTTAGCGGCTTCCTGGCGAGCGACCGCTCGTTCAGCCGGGCACGTAAGAAATAGTCCGATGTCGGCCCGGCAGCCTGCAACGAATGGCGACGACGCGCCCCCGATTGGGCCGATAAGCGTTCGCATTCCCGACGCAGTACGGATGACGGGGCTCAGCAAATCCAAGATCTACCAGCTCATCGCTTCCGGCGACATCGAGGCAGCCAAGGTCGGCCGTGCAACCGTGGTGTTTGTCGATAGTCTGCGGTCCTT
>MEGD01000040.1 GCA_001725355.1 Novosphingobium sp. SCN 66-18 | reverse complement strand
CCGCCTTCATCCAGCCACCGGCGTCCATCCGGGCCTTTTCGAGCGCAATATTGTAGGTCGAGAATTCCTTGAAACTGCCGTTCGGGAACAAGGGGGCCGCGGTCGGGCCGAGGCGGCCCATGAACGCCTTGGCCGCGCTCCAGTCTCCGCTTGCGCGCGCCTGGACGACCAGGTCGCGCAGGGTGGTCGTCACCAGCGGGTGGCAGACCGCCCCGCTCGACCAGAAAGCGTCGATCGAATCATCCATCCGCGCCGCTCCGTAATAGTCGAAGTCGATCGGCAGCAGCTTGATCCGACCGCGGATCGCGGCCAGGTCGGGCAAGAGGTTGGCGACGCCGATATATTTGGCGGTCACCACCTGAGGAATTTCCGCCACCTGGGCCCAGAACGGACGCGGGAAGTCGAATTTGAAGGCTTCCGGGTTCGCGTAGATCGCGATGTTCATTTCCGGCACGGCCTCGGCAACGTCCTTGTAGAACTGGACAGCGACGTCGAGGCTGGGCGCGCACCACATCGGCACGCCAAGCATCGTGCCGTCGGCACCGAGCGCAAGCGCTTCGCGCGTCAGCGCCACCGTATCGCGGGTGTTGATGCAGGTCGTGCCGACGAAAACAGGGACCCGGCCGGCCGCCGCGTCGATCAGCGCACGCATGAAATCCAGCTTTTCGTCATGGGTCATGGTCGCGGCCTCGCCCAGCGTTCCCATGCTCAGGATGCCGTCGATCCCGGCATCGATCAGCCCGTTGACCACGCGAGCGGTTTCATCGAGATCGACGGTTTTGGTCGCACGCCAGTCTGACGCGTTATCCTTGGACGGGGTCGGAATGATTGCCCAAGCGCCCTTGACATCGGTGGCGCTCAACAAAGTCTTTGCCATGGCTCATGCTCTCCCATTGGATATAGCCCGCCTAAAGCGGGACGTTCCCCATTGTGTAATGCTTTTCCTTATGTCACTTCAAGTCCTAATATCGGGCTCTTGCCGCTAATGGCAGGATTTGCCGAAGATCGAACAGGTCTCGTTTCGCCGGGACGAACGAAGGGAGGATGTGGACGTGACTTTGCTGAATCGATTCCATGACAAGGTGGCGGTGGTCACGGGGGGCGCGCAAGGGATTGGCCTGGCGACCGCGAGGCGCCTGGCCGGGGAAGGCGCCAGCGTCGTGATCGCCGACCGCGCAGCGGAGGCGGCCGAGGCTTCGGCTGCACAGCTCAAGGCGGAAGGCAGCAATGCCCTGGCAGTCGCGGTGGACCTGGAACATTGCGAAGGCGCTGTCGAGCTGTATCAGACGGTCATTGATCGCTTCGGGCGAATCGACGTCGCTGTCCACAACGTCGGCGGCACGATCTGGGCCAAGCCTTACTGGGACTACACCCCGCAGGAAATCACCGCGGAAATCAACCGGTCGCTGTGGCCGACCCTGTGGTGCTGCCACGCGGTTCTGCCCCACATGCTGGCGGCAGGGCGCGGGGCGATCGTCAACATCGGCTCGGTTGCGACACGCGGCGTCAACCGGGTCCCCTATGCCGCCGCAAAGGGCGGGGTCGCCGCGCTGACCGCAGCCCTCTCACTTGAGCTCGAAGCCAGCGGCATCCGCGTCAACTGCGTCGCGCCGGGCGGGGTCAACGTGACCAGGGTCACCCCCCGCAATCCGGCTGCGCCCACCGAAGCGGATCGCCTGGGCTTCAGCCAGGTGATCGAACAGACGCTGCGCGATACGCCGATGGCCCGCTTTGGCGAGCCCGAGGAACTGGCCGCGGCGATCTGCTTTTTCGCCTCCGACGATGCGTCCTACGTCACAGGCCAGACACTTTTCGTCGCCGGGGGCGGCATCGGCTGACCGCGCCGCGGGCTAATCAGCTCGCCTGCTTGAGCAGATCCCGCAAGGACACACCTGCGTCGGCCAGGCTCGCAGCGCTGGCGCGGGCCCGGCGTTCAACGAGCCGTTTTCCCACCCCCATGTCGGGCGCGCGGTTGACTGTCAGCACACCTTCGATCGCCTGGCCGGCCAGGAAGAAGGCGACGAAGGCGTTGCTGTCCATCTCGCCGCGGATCGCCACCTCGGCATCCACCGGAATCTGCCCGCAGAACTGGATGTTGAGATCGAACTGGTCGCTCCAGTACCACATCGGCTTGCAGTAGGAGACCTCCTGCCCCAGCATCGCCAGAGCAGCCGCCTGCGCCTGGTCCGCCGCGTTCTGGTAGGTTTCCTGCCGGAACCGTCCGCCGAAAAACCCGTCCTGCTCGGCCACGTCGCCCGCCGCGAAAACCGCCGGGTTGCTGGTCTGGCAGCGACGGTCGACGATGATCCCGTTGTTGACCCCGATCCCGGCATCGCGGGCCAGCGAAGTGGCCGGCACGATCCCCACCCCCACGATCACGGCATCGCACGGAATCACGGTGCCATCGTCCGCCTCGACCGCGCTGACACGGTTGCCGGCAAACCTGAAGCCGGTCACGCCGCAGTTGAAATGGGTCGCTACTCCCCGCTTGCGATGTTCCTCGCCCAGCCATTGCCCAAAGCGCCGGCCGAGCGCTCGCTCCATCGGCACCGGCATCGGCTCGACGACGGTGACCTTGCAGCCGAGTTTTACCGCACTGGCGGCGACTTCGGCGCCGATCACGCCCATCCCGACAATCACGATGCTGGCCCCTTCGCGCAGGTCGAGGGCCATGCGGGTCGCATCGTCGCGCGTACGCAGATAATGGACGTTGGCGCAATCGGACCCGGCAAGGTTGAGCTTGCGGGCGTGGCCGCCCGTGGCGAGCAGAATCCGGTCCGCCTGAACCAATTCGCCGCCCGGCAGACGCACCCCGCCGCCCGCAAGGTCGATCGCTTCGGCGCGGGTGCCCAGGCGCATGTCGATACGGTTGTCGTCGTACCAGGCCTCGTCCTGGAGGAAGAAATTGTCCGGGACGTTGGCCGGGTCCCACAGCACTTCCTTGGACAGCGGCGGACGTTCATAGGGACGCCAGGGTTCTTCGCCGATCAAGGTGATCCGCCCGTCGAACCCTGCCTGCCGCAGGGCTTCGACTGCGCGCCCGCCCGCCAGATTCGCACCAACAATCGCAATCGAGCGCACTAGGTTCTCTCCCCACTTTCTGTTTGCCACGTCCGGGCTGCTCGCCGCATCCCCAAATCAGCGGTTTTCGTTGCACATTATACAATCCATTTCAAGTGATGGATGCCAAGGCTCTCGCTACCGTCCGATCTTTTCCAGGCGCGATGCAAGCTGCCGCCGGGTCAGGCCCAGGTCTCGAGCTGCCTGCGCGACATTGCCCCGCGCAGCTTCCAGCGCGGCTTCGACGATCATGCTCTCAACGGCTTTCAGCCCTACCCCTTTCTGCCGCAACAGTCCGACCAAGTGACTGATCGACTGATCCTGTTCTTTACCGACCTCGGCGCCCGACACCCGTCCATCGTTGGTCAAGGCCAGGCCGGCCCTGATGCGCATGCGATCCGAGCCGAGGAACAGGTGCCGAAGGTCGATCGCCTCGCCATCGTTCACCAGCAACACCGCGCGTTCAACCATTCGTTCGAGTTCCCTGACATTGCCTGGATATTCGTGCATCAGCAGGGCATTGATCGATCTGGCCGTGAAGCCGGCGACCTCACGCTGATGGCGCCGGGCGTACTTCGCGCGGAAATGTTCCATCAAGCCGGGAATGTCCTCGCGGCGCTGACGCAAGGGAGGAACTTGGATCGGCAAGGTAGCGAGCCGGAAGAATAGATCGGCGCGGAAATGGCCTGCTTCCATTGCCGTTTCCAGGTCGATGTTGGACGCCGCGAGCAACCTCACATCGACCCTCGTGGTCCTGGTATCGCCGACTCTCTCGAATTCGCCCTCCTGAATGACCCGCAGAACCTTGCTCTGGGCCAGCGGGGACAGCATCGAGATTTCATCAAGGAACAGTGTGCCGCCATGCGCCAGCTCGAACCGTCCCGGGCGGCTTGCCACCGCGCCCGTGTAGGCACCCTTCGCCACGCCAAACAGTTCCGCCTCGATCAGCCCTTCAGGTATGGCGGCACAGTTGAGGGCCACGAACGGCGCATCCTTGCGGAGACTGGCGCGATGCGCCATCTTGGCGAACACTTCCTTGCCGACGCCGGTCTCGCCCAGGAACAGTAGGCTGGCATCGGTCCCGGCGGCGCGTTCGATCATGTTCCGGACGGCGTGATACCCGGCTGAAACGCCGGGGACGAATTCGTGCCGATCGGCCTGCGAGTTCGCCAACATCAGCGGCGGCACCGATTTCTCGACGTCGTCGAGTTCGGGCCATTCCGCTTCCGGCCTGGCGTGCAGCAGACAGGCGCCGTCTCCCATCCCCTGGCATTCGATCTCCCGCATGACGATCGGCTGGCCCGCGAAGGAACTGGCAAAGCCGCTCGCAAAGCCGGTTTGCAACCAGCAGACCGGATCGGCGCTGACGCCATCCGTTGCCAGATGGACCGCGGCCTCGATCGAATCGTGGACGACAAAGCTGCCGTGGAAATGGCCGCTCGCCGAATCGCTGTCCAAGGTCTCGATCTCGGTCCAGCCAAACCCGGTCAGCGCATGGGCCTGGGGCCCAACCGCAAAGGCTTCGAGAAACCCGCGATCGGGGCGCAGTTCCTTCGCCTCGACCGCGCACCTCGCGCCTTCCGCAAAGCCCATGTCCCAGAACAGGCGTCGCGCCCGCGCCAGTCCGAGTTGCGCCACCAGCTGGCTGCGCAGCGTGGTCAGCGCCGATTGGCTCAAAAGCACGCATCGTTCGCTGTCGCGCCAGATGCGGCCCTGCTCGGGCGAAAAGCGCAAGCGTTTGGTAAGGTCGGCGTAGCCGGGAAGCTGTTTCATCGCCATCCCTTTTACCAAAATGTCAATCCTGCACCACGATTTTCTGAACAATTGACGAAAATGACAATCCCTGAACGCAATCGAGCGTGAGCCGATCCCCCTTATCGAGCATGTTTGCGCTATTTTTCACCTTGGCATGATCTTTGCTTTATCCATGGCTACGTGGAACCGCCCGCTCCAAGCCGGGAGGTCCAGCGGAGGAGAGGAGAAGGGCAATATGGATGTTGCAGATCTGGTCGATACGAGCACAGGACGCCAATCACGCTCGATCTATTCCAGCGAGCCGATCTACCGCCAGGAGCTTGAGCGCGTCTTTGGCCGATGCTGGCTGTTCCTTGCCCACACCAGCCAGATCCCGCAACCCAATGACTTCTTCCGCACCTACATGGGCGAAGACGACGTCATCGTCATCCGGCAGAAGGACGGCTCGGTAAAGGCCTTCCTCAACACTTGCACTCACCGCGGCAACCGCATCTGCCGCGCCGATCGCGGCAATGCCCGGTCCTTCACCTGCAACTACCACGGCTGGTCGTTCGCCCCGGATGGCGCGCTGGCGGGGGTCCCGCTTGAAAACGAGGCCTATTTTGGCGAACTCGACCGCAGCAAATTCGGGCTCGTGCCGGTGGCGCAGGTCGCCGAATACAAAGGGCTGATCTTCGGCAATTTCGATCCCGCCGCGCCGTCGCTCGAAGACTATCTCGGCGATGCCAAATTCTATCTCGACGTCTGGCTCGATGCTCTGCCCGGCGGCACCTCGCTGGTCGGCGAAACCCAGAAGATGGTGTTGAACACCAACTGGAAGCTGCCAGTCGAAAATGTCTGCGGCGATGGCTATCATCTGGGCTGGGCCCATGCCGGGGCGATGATGGCGGTGCAGTCGATGGACCTGTCCGGCCTCAGTGTCGGCAATTCCAGCGCCAACCTCGAAGGCGGGCTGTCGGTAGCCGGGCTCAACGGCCACATGGCGTTGACCTCGCTCGACGGAGTATCCGGCTATGCTTTCTACCCCGATCCGAAGCCGATGCTCGACTATCTGGAGGCCAACCGGCCGACCGCGATCGAGCGGCTCGGCAAGACCCGTGGCGAACAGCTGTGGGGCTCTCAGATCAACATCACGATCTTTCCCAACCTCCAGTTCCTGCCCGGCCTCAACTGGTTCCGCGTCTACCATCCCAAGGGACCGGGGCAGATCGAACAATGGACCTGGGCAATGGTCGAAAACGACATGCCCGAGGAAGTCAAGGCCACCATCCTCGACAACCAGTGCCTGACCTTTGGGCTGGCCGGCCTTTTCGACAACGACGATGGGGACAATCTGGCCGCCTGCACAGAACAATCACGCGGCTGGCAGACAGCGCAGATGGACGTTTACACCAACATGGCCCTTGGCCGCTCCGGCGCGCGCGATGGCTTTCCGGGCGACATTGCCGCCGGCCTGGTGAGCGAACACAACCAGCGCTACTTCTACCGCCGCTGGCAAGAACACATGCAGGCCTCGAGCTGGAGCGACGTTCCCGCCTACAATCTCAATTCGCTGGCATCGCGGGAGGCCGTCGATGCTTGACGTACGCCCCGAACCCGCCCTGCATGACACGGTAACCGCCCTTACCCAGCGCCTCTTCCATGAGGCGCGGCTGCTCGACGACGAGCGCTTCGAGGAGTGGCTGGAGCTGCTGTGCGAGGACGTGTCCTACCACATGGCGCTCAAGAGCCGTCGCTTCCGGGCCGATCGTTCCGCCCCGATCGCGGTCGGCGCCGGGAATGTCTTCAACGACAATCTCGCCCGGCTGAAGCTGCGAATCGACCGCCTGCGCTCCGGCTTCGTCTGGGCGGAGGATCCGCCGAACTTCGTGCGCCGGGTGGTCTCGAACGTCGAGGTTATTCCCGCGAACGAGCCGAACGAAGCGGTGGTGCATTCGGTGATTGTGATCCATCGCAACCGGATCGACGGGCAGACCCGGTTGCTCACCGCCGGACGCACGGATCGCTGGCGCAAGGGCGGTGAAAGCTGGCTTCTCGCTGCGCGCGAAATCGCGCTCGACCATTCGGTGCTGCCCGACAGCAACGTCAACGTATTTTTCTAAATCAACACAACGGGAGACGATGACCATGCGTTTGGAACGGATCGGCCGCGAGCCGGAATTTTCGCGTTACATGGACCTCAAGGAAGGCTGGCTCGACCGCCGCATCTTCAGCGACGCGGAAATCTACGAGGAAGAGCTGTACCGCATCTTTGCGCGATCCTGGCTGTTCGTCGCCCATGAAAGCCAGCTGCCCAAGGCCGGCGATTTCCTGACCACACACATGGGTGAGGACGCGGTGATCGTCACCCGCCAGCCTGACGGCTCGATCAAGGTCTACCTCAATTCCTGCCCGCATCGCGGCAACAAGGTCTGCTTCGCGGATGCCGGCAACACCCGCCGGTTCGTCTGCAATTATCACGGCTGGGCCTTCAACACCGCCGGAGAACTGCAGGGCATGCACGAGGAATACTGCTACGACGAAGGCGACATCGACCGCAAGAAGAACGGACTGCGGCAGGTCGCCCGGGTCGGCAGCTACAAGGGGCTGGTGTTCGCCACCTTTGCCGAGGACGGCCCCAGCCTAGACGCCTGGCTCGGCGATTTCCGCTGGTACCTCGACATGCTGCTCGACAACGAGGAAGGCGGCACCGAACTGATTGGCGGCTGCATCAAGTCGGTGATCAGCGCAAACTGGAAGTTCGGGGTCGAGAACTTCATCGGCGATGCCTACCACGCGGGCTGGACCCACGATTCGGGCTGCCGGTCGATGAACAACGGCCAGCCCTTCCCGCCGATCGACATGGATAATTCCTACCATGCCAGCGTCAATGGCCACGGCTGGGAATTCGGCACCGAGGGCGTGGGCGACCTGTTCCTGCTCGGCCGCCCCAAGGTGATGGAATATTACGAGAAGATCCGCCCGAAGATGGCCGATCGGCTGGGCACGATGCGCTCGCAGATCTTCGGCTCGGTGGCCTCCGCCTCGATTTTCCCGAACGTCTCGTTCCTGCCGGGCATTTCAACCTTCCGGCAATGGCAGCCCAAGGGTCCGATGCAGTTCGAGCTCAAAACCTGGGTGATCGTCAACAAGGCGATGCCCGACGACATCAAGGACGAAGTGACCAAGGGCGTGATGCAGACCTTCGGCCCCGGCGGTACATTCGAGATGGACGATGGCGAAAACTGGGAGAACTGCACCACGGTCAACCGCGGCGTCGTCACTCGCCACGAAAGGCTGCACTACCGCTGCGGCATTGGGCGCCAGATCGATCACGATACCCTGCCCGGAATCGTCTATCGCGGCCAGTACAACGACGCCAACCAGCGCGGCTTCTACCAGCGGTGGCTGGACATGATGGAGGCCACCGATCTCGGCGCGATGCCGCCGCGGCCCGAACCCCGCCTGACCGGGGTGGCCGAAACGCGCGACCTTCCCGGCCTGTTCGCGCTTTGAGAGGATATTTGACAATGAACCAGACCACCACTCTCGAACGCCCCCGCACTGGCGCAACCGCTTCGCTGGAATTGACCCATGCGCTGACCCAGACGCTTTATCGCGAAGCGCGCTGCCTGGACGATGAAGACTATGTCGGCTGGGTAGCAATGCTCGCTGACGACCTGCATTATCACATGCCGGGGATCGAGACCCGCTATCGCCGCGATACGACCGATCAGGTCACCGACCTGACACGGATGGCCTATTACAACGACAGCCTCGACGAGATCAAAAAACGCCTCACGCGCCTGGAAACGGGCACGGCATGGTCGGAAGATCCGGCCACGCGCTACACCCACATTGTCACCAATGTCGAAGTGGAACACACCGACAAGGCGGATGAGTTCAGGGTGTTCTCGAACTTCTACGCCTATCGCAACCGCAACGAACGTGACGAGGATTCGCTGATCGGCAGCCGGATCGACATCTGGCGCGAGACTGGCGGTGCCTATCAGCTGGTCAAGCGCCGGATCATCCTCAAGCACAACGTGATGCTCAGCAAGAACCTGAACATCTACCTCTAGTAATTCCCGGCGCGACATCGGGTGAACCCGTCTGTCGCGCCGTTCAATCAAAAGACAATCGGACGCTCCCCGCATCCGCGGGCAGGTGCCCAAAATCGGAGAGAAGCCATGGATGCTCTGCGCTATTTTCTGGTCCCCGCCATGACCCTCACCGGCGTTGCAGGTTTCATCCTCGGCGGCCCGTTCGTCTGGCTTGGCATCGCCACCTTCGCGGTGCTGATGCTACTGGATATCGTCCTGCCGAGCGATCACAAGACGCGCTCGCGCGGGATTGCACTGGTTGCCGATATCGCGATTTACTTGCAATTCCCTTTGATGGTTGCACTCTATCTGGCGTTCGCGAATTCGGTGGCGACCGGAACCAACCCGATCTGGGGAACCGATGGTTCGGCATGGCAATTGATCGGTTCGATCGCCAGCCTGGCCTGGCTGTCGGCTGTCCCGACCCTGCCAGTGGCGCACGAGCTGATGCATCGCCGCCATTGGTTCCCACGGGCCGTGGCCAAGGGCCTGAGCGCCTTTTACGGCGATCCCAACCGTGATGTTGCTCATATTGTCACCCACCACGTCCATCTTGACACCGCGAAGGACAGCGACACCCCGCTACGCGGACAAACGATATACAGCTTCGTGTTCCAGGCGACCTGGGGTTCGTACAAGGACACTTGGGAAAAGCAGGGCGAAATCCTGTCGCGTCTCGGACATTCGCCGTGGAGCTGGCGCAATGCCATGTGGCTCCAGCTGGTGCTGGTCGGCGCGATCATCCTGGGGGTTGCCGCGGCGGCAGGGCCGATCGCCGGATTCGCTACTGTTGGCGCAATGTTCTTTGCCAAGATGTTCGTCGAAGGCTTCAATTATTTCCAGCACTACGGATTGCTGCGCGTGGAAGGCGATCCCATCGCGAAACACCACGCCTGGAACCATCTTGGCCTGATCGTGCGTCCGATCGGCGTGGAAATTACCAACCACATCAACCACCATCTCGACGGCCACATTCCCTTCTACGAACTTCAGCCCGAGCCGAAGGCGCCGCAGATGCCTTCGCTGTTCCTTTGCTTCCTGTGCGGCCTTGTCCCGCCCGTCTGGCACCGGTTCATCGCACAGCCGCGGTTGAAAGACTGGGATCTGCATTTCGCTTCGCCAAGCGAGCGCAAATTAGCGATGGCGGCCAACGCCCAGGCTGGTTGGCCCGCCTGGGCCACCACCGACTGACGGTTCCACCCGCATGGGGGTTTTCCTCTCCGATTGCCCCCATGTAACCTTTGGCGGGATCCCTTTAACGGGGATCCCGCTTCTTTTTCACAATTTCTTCATGTCCAAGAAAGGCCACCCATTCAATGTTCTCATTCCTCAAGAAGCAGCGATCAAGCAAGGTCAGTATTGCCGGAGAACCAGCAATACTGGAGGTCCCACGGGGCAAGACGCTGCTTGAAGCGATGCTGGCAGAGGGGTTGGCCATGCCGCACGACTGCAAGGTCGGTTCATGCGGCACTTGCCGGTTCAAACTGGTGGACGGCAAGATCGGGGAATTGAGCCCTTCCGCGCTCGTACTGGAACGTGAAGAACTCGCCGCTGGATACCGGCTGGCCTGTCAGGCCATGCCTCGATCGGACTTGACCATTGCGCTCAACGCACCCTTGGCCATGCAGTCCACAGTCGAAGATTACATCGGGACGATCATTGCTGCGCCCCGGCTGTGTCAAGACATCATCGGGCTTACCCTCGAACTCGACCGTCCTCTGCCCTTCTCGCCCGGGCAGTACGCCGATCTCACCGCACCCGGCATCGAAGGACCGCGCAGCTATTCCTTCGCATTCGCCCCCGAACGAGGAGAGGCACAGCGGCTCGAATTCCATGTCCGGCATGTCCCTGGCGGCCTCTTCACCGACTGGTTGTTCGGCCAGGACCGCACGGGTCAGGAGCTACGCCTGTCTGGCCCCTTCGGCCAATTTCGCCTCAAAGACAGCGCCGCGCCGATGCTGTGCCTGGCAGGCGGCAGCGGCCTTGCCCCGATCATGGCGATATTGCAACAAGCCCGGGCCATGGGTGCGACCCGTCCGGTAACCCTGCTTTACGGTGCCCGGACCCGCCAGCATCTCTATTGCCTGGAGGAAATCGAGGCGCTCCGCGCGGCATGGAAGGCGCCATTCGAATTTGTTCCAGTACTTTCGGAAGAGGATGTGGACAGCGCCTGGGCCGGGGCCCGGGGGCTGGTTACCGAGCCGATCGCCCGGCTTCCCGATCAGGCCCGTTCCGAAGCCTATTTGTGCGGACCACCAGCCATGATCGACGCCGCCGAAGCCCAGTTGATGCAACACGGCGTGTTGCCTGGACTGATCGCGGCAGATCGCTTCCTCGACAAAAGTACGGTGCGCTGACTCTGAGCCTCAGATACGTTTCGGAGACAGCTTCGGTCCGGTCCTTGACATGGTGGCAGGGCCAGGACCGAAGCCGACCCAGCGCCCCGGGGCTCAGTTATCGACCAGGACCATTTTTCGCACCATGTCCTGGACATCCACCTTTGCCTTGTTGTCCAGCAGCACGGCAACCCGGTTGATGGTCACGATCACCGAGGTATACTGGCCATGGGCATAATAGGCGTCGATCGGGTAGACGACCGTCTTGTCGACCGGCGCCCGCTGGTAGCTGAGCTGCCCGATGCCATAGATCGCAAGCCCGCCTGCTTCGGCATGGCCCATCATGCGTTCGGCCCGATCCCGGGTGATTTGCCCGCCGAATTCGACCAATTCCGGCGGCGCCACCGAACCGCCTGGATGGGTTGGCTTCCAGCGAGCCGCACCTATCACGCCAGGAACAGCCAGCAATTCCTTGAAATCGAACCTTTCAGCCATCGCTCTCGATCCTTTGCTAGTTAAGTTCAGGCTTTCCAGCCCGTGGGCCCTAGGATCCCGGGCCAGGTGGCGAATCAGGCGTCCGGGCGCTTGCCGATGCCGATGCCGCCGTCGCTGAGCAGAACCGTTCCGGTCATGTAGGCGGAATCGCGGCGCGAAGCCAAAAGCGCGTAGAGACCCGCATGATCGTCCGGTTCGGCGATCCGCGCGAGCGGCGTCATGCCCGAAATGAGGTCGTCCAGGCCGGGCATCTCCTCCATCCTGGTTTCGGAGAAGCCGCCGCTCTCGGTCCCGCTGAGCGGGGTCCGGGTGCCGCCCGGGGCGACGCCATTGACCCGGATATCGGGTGTCAGCTCCCAGGCCAGCTGGCGGATCAGGCCGAGCACCGCGTGCTTCGATGCGACATACAGGGTTCCGCCGCCGCCAGTGTAATAGCTCGAGGTCGAGGCGGTGAAGACGAAGCTGCCCTTGGTCTTGCGCAGTTCGGGAATCGCGGCGCGCGCCCCGAAGAAATAGCCCTTCAGGTTGACGTCGAAGATTTCGTCGAAGGTCTTTTCGAGCTGATCGGGATCCTGCTGCTCGAGCGGCACCATGAAATCCCAGATCCCGACATTGCCGACAAAGACATCCAGTTTGCCGAATGCCGCGACGGTCTCGGCGACGGCCCGGGCATTGTCTGCATAGGAACGGACGTCGCCCACGACCACGGTGACCTTGTCACCGTGGCGCGAACGCACCAGCTGGGCCTGCTCGTCGTCGCGGACGAGCACGCCGACCCTGGCCCCTTCCTCGATGTAGCGGGCGACCACCGCCGCACCAATTCCGGTTGCGCCGCCGGTCAGCAGCGCAACCTGTCCGTCAAGTCTTGCAGACAATGCCAATCTCCCATTCAAGCCGTTTTTTTTGCGTTAGGTGACCTTACTGGTCGAACATCCCCATGCGCCCTTCCTGCAGATTGATCACAACCGACTTGGTCTGCGTGTAGTGGTGCAGGACTTCATGGCTGAACTCACGGCCGAAACCGCTCTGCTTGTAACCACCGAGCGGCATGTTGGGCTTGAGGTTGTAGTAGCGGTTGACCCACACCGTCCCGGTTTCGAGCTTGCGGGCAATCCGGTGCGCGCGGGCGATGTCCTTGGTCCAGACGCCGCCGGCCAGGCCATAGGTCGTGTCGTTGGCCAGGGCCATCATCGCGTCCTCGTCGTTCCAGGTCAGCACGCTGGTGACCGGGCCGAAGATTTCCTCGCGGGCGATCCGCATCGAATTGTTGACGTTGGTGAAGACCGTCGGCTTGATGAAATGCCCGTCGGCCAGGCTCTCGTTGCGGCTGCCGCCGGTGAGGACGGTCGCGCCTTCTTCGGTGGCCAGCTGCAGATAGCTCTGGACCTTGTCCATCTGCATCTGCGAGGCCTGCGCACCAAGCTGGGTGGCAAAATCGAGCGGATCGCCCTGGCGGATGCCTTCGAGCGCCACCTTGAACTTGGCGAGGAACTCGTCCTGGATCGATTCGTGCAGGAACAGGCGCGATCCGGCCAGGCAGACCTCGCCCTTGTTGAGCACGGTCGACATCGTCGCGCTTTCGACGGCTGCATCGATGTCGGCATCGGCGCAGACGATGTGCGCCGACTTGCCACCCAGCTCAAGCGTCTGGGGGATGATGTTGGACGAAGCGTACTGGATGATCCGGCGAGCCGTCGCCACCGAACCGGTGAAGGCGACCTTGCGGACGTCTTCGTGGGTCACCAGCGCCTCACCGACGTCGGCGCCGTAGCCGGTCACGACGTTGATGACGCCCGGGGGCAGCAGGTCGGCCATTTCGACAAAGAATTCGATTACCGACAGGCACACGGTTTCAGCGGGCTTGAGCACGACCGTGTTGCCCGAAGCCAGGGCCGGGGCGATCTTGCAGGCCATCATCAGGATCGGGACGTTCCACGGGATGATCTGCGCACAGACGCCCAGCGGCTCGCGGTGGACGATGCCGATCGCGTCGGGATAGTCCAGCGTCTGGCCATGCAGGCCATAGGCCGCGCCGGCGAACACTTCGAACTGGCTGATCGCCTGCGGCATGTCGAAGTACATCGATTCGCGGATCGGCTTGCCGTTGTTCAGGGTTTCGAGCGTGGCGTAGTGCTGGTGGCGCGCCTTGAGCCGGCGGGCGACCTCGATCAGGATTTCCTGACGCTGGGCGGCAGAGCTTTCCGACCACTTCGGGAAAGCGGCCTTGGCCGCTGCGACCGCGCGCTGAATGTCCTTGGCATTGCCGGCCTGGATCTTAGTGAGCACCGCCCCGGTCGCCGGGTTGATCAGGTCGATCGTCTTGCCGCTGTCGCCCGAAACCCACTCGCCGCCGATGAAGTGGCCGTATTCCGACTTGATGCCGTATTCGTTTTCAGTGCTCTTAAGTTGGGTAGCCATTACAAATCTCCTTCCAATCTCATTCAACTGCAATGACCAGGTCTCCGGCCGGAAACAGACGGCAAGCCAGGGCATAGCCGGCCTGACGATCACTGTCTGGCATCTTCGCCGCACTCATCTTGCCGGTCCGGTATTCGCCCGCGATGACCTTCACCCGGCAAATTCCGCACCCCCCGCCCCGGCAACCAATCCCGATATCGCCAGCGCCACAACGCTCCATTGCGAGGAGGACGCGTTCGTCTCCGCCGCAGGTAAACTCGCCACCGTCTACTACGCGGATTTGGTAGGGGCCGGTCACGGTACTATCCTTGTCCGGCTGCCTTCGCGGCCGCTTTGGCCGCGAAGGACTCTCCGCCCACCGCGAAATGACCTGGCGGCATCTCGCGCAGGATGATGCGGACCGATGCGCGCGGCGCACCGATCGCTTCGATGGCGGCATCGGTCAAAGCCTGGATCAACCGCTCCTTGTCGTCGGGAGTCCTCCCTTCGAGCATATTGACCTCGATGATCGGCATTTACGCCTCCACCTGGAACATGACCGAGCCCAGCCCCTGGACGGTCGTACGCACCGTCTGCCCGGGCGCCAGATTGGGTGCGGCGGTGATTCCGCCTGCCATCACGATGTCCCCGGCCGATATTTCCTCACCGGCTTCGGCGACAAGCCTCGCCGCAGCAACCAGCGAGCGCAAGGGGTGGCCGAGAATCGCTGCAGTCGAGCCGACCTGCGTCACTTCCCCGTCGATTTCGAGGTAAACGCCAAGGTTGGAGAAATCCATCGCGGGGTCGTTCCAGGAACCGATCACCAGCCCGGACGACGAGGTGTTGTCGGCGATGACATCGGACAGCGCGAACTTGAAGTTCTCATAGCGGCTGTCGATGATCTCCATCGCCGGGGCAATCGCCTCGACAGCCGCCAGCGCGGCGGCCGCCGTCACCTTGCCGGCCAGCGGTGCCTTCATCAGGAAGGCGACCTCCGGCTCGACCCGCGGATGGACGAAGCGCGCCCGCGATATGGCCGTGCCTTCCTCGACCAGCATGGCGTCGGTCAACCGCCCCCAGGCGACCTCGTCGACCCCGACCTGCAGCATCTTGGCGCGGCTCGTCAGCCCCATCTTGACTCCGATCCGGCGCTCGCCGCGCGCCAGCCGGCGATCGACCGACAGCTTCTGGATGCGATAGGCATCCGCCACGCTCAGATCGGGGTCGGAATGGGTGAGCTGCGGCGTGGCCCGCGCGTGCAGGGCGGCGCTGTCGAGGATTTCGGCGTATCGCTCAAGCTTGTCCATCGCCATGTGCCTATGCAGCGCGTGCGGAAACGAGATCGAGCGCGACATCGACGATCATGTCTTCCTGCCCGCCGACCATCCGGCGCTTGCCGAGCTCGATCAGGATTTCGCGCGTATCCAGCCCATACTGTTCGGCGGCCTTTTCCGCGTGGCGCAGGAAGCTTGAATAGACCCCGGCATAGCCCAGGCTCAGCGTCTCGCGATCGACCCGCACCGGGCGGTCCTGCAGCGGCCGGATGATGTCTTCCGCCGCGTCCATCAGCGCCATCACGTTGCAGCCGTGGTTCCAGCCCTTGCGGTCGGCGGCGGCGACGAACACCTCGAGCGGCGCGTTGCCGGCCCCTGCCCCCATTCCGGCCAGGCTGGCGTCGATCCGGACCGCGCCTTCCTGGGCCGCGACGATCGAGTTGGCGACGCCAAGCGAAAGGTTGTGGTGGGCGTGGATGCCGCGCTGGGTCTCCGGCTTGAGCACGCGGTCATAGGCGCGCAGGCGATCGCGTACCCCGTCCATGTCAAGCGCGCCGCCGCTGTCGGTCACATAGACACAGTGCGCCCCATAGCTTTCCATCAGAATGGCCTGCTGCGCCAGCGCCTCGGGATCGATCATGTGGCTCATCATCAGGAAGCCCGAAACATCCATGCCGAGATCGCGGGCAATGCCGATATGCTGCTTGGCGACATCGGCTTCGGTGCAATGGGTGGCGACCCGGACCGAACGCACGCCGAGCGCGTAGGCGCGGCGCAGTTCCTCGACCGTGCCGATGCCCGGCACCAGCAAGGTGGTCAGCACGGCGTTCTTGATCACGTCGGCGGCGGCTTCGATCCATTCCCAGTCGGTATGGGCGCCGAAGCCGTAATTGAACGAGCTGCCGTTGAGGCCGTCACCGTGCGACACCTCGATCGCATCGACGCCGGCATCGTCCAGCGCCTTGGCGATGGTGCGGACGCTGTCGGTGCCGTACATGTGAAGAATGGCATGCATCCCGTCACGCAGGGTGACGTCCTGGATGTAGAGCTTGCCGGTTTCGGGGTTGAAGGTCATGCTGCCACCTTTGCGAGGCGTTGTTGGGCCATGCGTTCGCCGGCTGCCTTGGCGGCAGCGGTCATGATGTCTAGGTTTCCGGAATACTTGGGAAGATAGTCGCCAGCGCCCTCGACTTCGAGAAACACGCTGGTCTTCAGGCCGACGAATTCCCCGTATCCGGGGATCT
The DNA here is from genome assembly GCA_001725355.1 of Novosphingobium sp. SCN 66-18. Taxonomy (GTDB): domain Bacteria; phylum Pseudomonadota; class Alphaproteobacteria; order Sphingomonadales; family Sphingomonadaceae; genus Novosphingobium. The sequence continues at coordinate 26,193 of MEGD01000040.1, read as the reverse complement.
TCAGCGGCCGGTTCGAGCCGAACCGTTCGAACTGCACTTCCTGCTTGAGGCGATAGCCGGGGACATAGGATTGGACGGTTTCGACCATTTCCTTGATCGAGGCGCGGATGGCGTCCTCGTCGACCTGATCGGTCAGCGTGAAGATCGTGTCGCGCATGATCATCGGCGGCTCGGCGGGGTTGAGGATGATGATCGCCCGGCCGCGGCCGGCTCCGCCCACCGTTTCGATCGCCTTCGCGGTGGTGCGGGTGAACTCGTCGATGTTCGCGCGCGTCCCCGGACCCGCCGAACGCGACGACACCGACGCGACGATTTCGGCGTAATGAACCGGAGTCACCCGCGAAACCGCGGCGACCATGGGAATGGTCGCCTGGCCGCCGCAGGTGACCATGTTGACGTTGCGAATGTTGTCTTCAAGCACCCCGCCGACCGGCGGGACGAAGAACGGCCCGATCGCGGCCGGGGTCAGGTCGACCACCAGCTTGCCATCGGCCTGCAGGGCGGCATCGTGTTCCTTGTGGGCGTAGGCCGACGTCGCATCGAAGGCGATGCCGATTTCGGGGTAGACCGGCAGCTTGCGCAGCCCGTCGATTCCCTCGTGGGTCGTCATCACGCCGCGTTCGCGGGCCATGGCGAGCCCTTCCGAGGCCGGGTCGATCCCGACCACTGCTGCCAGTTCAAGACTATCGGACCCTTTGAGCAGCTTGATCATCAGGTCGGTTCCGATATTTCCGGAGCCGATGATGGCGCACTTCATCTTGGTCATGCTTCGATCTTCCCGTTAACCTGCGTCAGCCGGCTTCGGCGGCGAAAGCCGCCCGCACCGTACCGACCCCATTGATCCTCGCTTCCACGACATCGCCGCGCGCGACTCCCGCCATCGGCCCGAGCGCGCCGGACAGGATCACGTCGCCTTCAAGCAGCGGACGCCCCACCTTGGCCATCACCCGCGCCAGCCACAGCGCTGCGGTGATCGGGCTGCCGAGGCAGGCAATCCCCGCACCTACCGAGATCGGCTCGCCCTTCACTTCCATCACCATGCCGCATTCGCGCAGGTCGAGCGCCTCGAGCTTGCGCGGCACCGCGCCAAGCACGAACAACCCGCTCGAGGCGTTGTCGGCGACGGTGTCCCAGATCCGGATGTCCCAGTTGGCGACCCGGCTGTCGACGATCTCGATCGCGGGCACGACATATTCGACCGCGCGGATCATCTCGGCGGTGGTGAGATCGGGATGAGGCAGATCACGGCCGACCACGATCGCGATTTCCGCCTCGACCTTGGGCTGGATGACCTGATCGAGCGAGATAGGAAACCCTTCGGGCACGTCCATGTCGGAGAACAGCATGCCGTAATCGGGCTGGTCAACGCCGAGCTGGCGCTGCACCGCCAGCGAGGTCAGCCCGATCTTGCGGCCGACCAGGCGCCGCCCGCTGTCAAGGGCGTGCCGGGTGTTGATTTCCTGCACGGCGTAGGCGGCATCCACCCCGCCGGCCGAAATGAGATCGCGAATCGGCGCCACCGGCTTGCCGCTGGCAGCCGCGCCCCGCAATTGCTCGGCCGCCTGCTGGATGGCCGTGGGATCGATAGTGGTTTCAGTCGTCATGGTCTCAAAGCTTCACGCAGATGTTTTCGGTTTCGGTGTAGAATTCTAGGCTATGCGCGCCGCCTTCGCGGCCGATCCCGGAATGTCCCGAACCGCCGAATGCGGTGCGCAGATCCCGCAGAAACCAGCAATTGACCCAGCAGACGCCAACCTGCATCGAGGCGGCGACGCGGTGCGCCCGCGAGAGGTTTTCGGTCCAGATCGTCGCGCACAGCCCATAGTCGGTGTCGTTGGCCAGGCCGATCACCTCGTCTTCGCTATCGAAAGGAATGACCCCGCAGCACGGTCCGAAAATCTCTTCGCGCATCACCGAACTTTCGTGCGCCAGGCCGGTCCACAGCGTCGGCTCGACATAAAAGCCGCCCGCTTCATCCCCAGAAATCGCGGGAACCCCGCCCCCGGTGACGACAGTGGCGCCTTCGGCCACCGCGCGCGCATAGTATCCCAGCACCTTTTCCTGATGCTCGGCACTGATCAGCGGGCCAAGGTAGGCTGGATCGCCGGTGGCACCTGGTTTGAACGCCTTGGCCGCCACCGTCATCCGCTTCACGAATTCGTCGAAAACCGGCCGTTCGACATAGACCCGCTCGGTCCCGAGGCAGACCTGCCCGGTGTTGAGAAATACCGAACGCGACAATCCTTCGACCACCTTGTCGAGATCGGCGTCGGCAAACACCACGGCCGGATTCTTGCCGCCAAGCTCGAACGAAATGTCGCGAACCCCGACCGCGGCCTTCTGCATGATCGCCTGGCCGGTGCCGGTTTCGCCGGTGAAGGTAATCGCATCGATATCGGGGTTCGAGGTCAGGAATTCCCCGGCCGAACCCGCTCCGAAACCATGCACCACGTTGTAGACGCCTTCCGGCATCCCGACCGCGTTCATGACTTCGCCCAGCAGCGCCGCGGTCCGCGGTGTCTCTTCCGATGGCTTGACCACAACCGTGTTGCCGCAGGCCAGGGCCGGCCCGACCTTCCAGGTCATCAGCAGCAGGGGAAAATTCCACGGGCAGATCACCGCGATCACGCCCTTGGGTTTGCGCACCACGTAGTTGAGCGCCTTCCCGCCGTCGGGCGTTGCCGTTGCAAACGATTCAGTCGGGGTCGTCGAAATGACGTCGGCAAACATCCGGAAGTTCGCGGCACCGCGCGGAATGTCGATGTGCGAGGCGACATGGCGCGGCTTGCCGGTATCCGCCACTTCGGCTGCGAGGAAATCGTCCGCGCGGCGCTCGATCTCGGTGGCGACCGCGGAGATGAGCTTGACCCGTTCCGCCGTGGTCATCTTGCCCCAGGGGCCGTTGAGCGCCGCCTTGGCCGCGGCAACCGCATCGGCCACATCGGCTTCGCTCGCTTCGTGGACAGTACCGATCCGAAGGCCGGTCGCAGGAGCGAAATTGTCGAAGGTCTTGCCAGTGCTTCCACGGCGATAAGCTCCTGCGATGAAATTCAGGATGGTATCGGTAACAGCAGGGGTACTTTCGGTTGCCATGGGCTTTTGTCTCTCCGTAACGTCGTGCTTCAATGCCGCTATGGCCAGGCGTCAATATTGGGCCGCCCCGATCGCGATGAGGGCTGCATTGGCACACTGCGTATCCAGTTCTTCGGTTCCGCCGGACACGCCGATTGCGCCGACGATTTCGCCGGCGATCGCAATCGGCAGCCCGCCGCCGAACATGGCGATTCCCGGCTTCGCGGCGATACCTCCGCTTAGCGCGGGATTGCCCGCGACCATCTTGTAAACGTCAGGCGACGGAACCTTGAAGCTGGCCGCGGTATAGGCCTTGTCCTGCGCGATTTGGGACGAGGGCAACGGGGCCCCGGTTGCGCGCAACAGGGCGACCAGCTCCCCGGTGGCGCCAACCACTGCGGCGACGAGGGGACAGCCCGCCTCGCCGCCTTTGGCCACGGCGACCTGCACCGCCTTGGCGGCAAGATCGTGTCCCATCGACCGGATTGTCGCCACTCCGTTCATGCTCAGGTATTCACCGTCATGAAGCGGTCGTTGAGCGCCTTCTCGTAATAGAAGATCGCCTTGCCGGCATTCTCGGCCTGCCACATCCGGCGCGGATTGTCGGGATAGTAGGTATAGCCGCCGCTGAACGTCTCGTTGCGGTTGCCCGACGGGTCGAAGAAATAGATCGTCTGCCCGCGCGTGATCCCATGGCGGGTCGGGCCGATATCGAGCGAAATGTCGTAGCGGCTGATGATGTCCGCCGCATGGCCGACGTCGTGCCAGGATTCAAGGTTGAACGAGGTGTGATGGATCCGTCCGTCCTCGGGATAGCCCAGAAACGCCACGTCATGCGCCTTGTTGCTGCACGAAAGGAAGATACCCAGACGAGTGCCCGAAGCCTCGTCCAGCAATTCCTCGGTAACCGAGAAATCGAGTGCTTCGACAAAAATCTTCGCACTCGCCGAAATATCGACACCATTGAGGGCGCAATGATCGAACCGGGTCGCGCGCATGCCGCGCGGCTCGGCGATCCAGACATCCGGATTGCGCACGGCCGGTCCAGTCTCGGACAGCTCCATCTCGGCATAGAGATCGAACACGTGGGCGGTTGGCGTATTGAACCGGATCTTGCGGCCAACGCCGGGATCCTCGCCCGCCGGAATGATTTCGACGTGGACCCCCATGTCGAGCAGCCGTTCGGCAAAGTGGTCGAGATCGGCATCCTTGGCGACCTTGAATGCCATCCGGTCGAGCCCGGCGGAATCGGCCTCGCGCAAAATGATGCTGTGGCGATCGAACTCGTCGAAGGCCTGGAAGAAAGCCCTGCCGCCCTCGACGCTCACCAGATTGAGGCCGATACGGTCACGATAGTGCTGGATTGCTTCATCCAGATCGAGGACGCGCAACTGGACATAGCCGGGGCGAAGTACACCGGTCAGCGCCATTTCAGTTCTCCTTGTCCCTTCAGGCCTTGAGGCCGTTCTCGAAAAATTCGGTCACCATGCGGTTGAAGCTCGCCATCCGTTCGATCTGCACCCAGTGGCCGCATTCCGCGAACACGTGCAGGTCGGCGCGTGGCAACAGGCTGGCCAGGCGAACGGTGGACTCCAGCGGAATCACCTGGTCGAACAGGCCATGCAGGATCAGCGTTTCGTGCTTTAGCGCCGCCACGTCTTCCTCGCGGCTTGCCAGCATCGCGATGTTGCGCTGCCGGTCAGCCCCGCCGAACGTCGCGTGATACGGCTCGTGCGCTTCCGGACGCGCACTCGCTTCGTAGCGCGACTGGATCAGGTCTTCGGTCAGTCGGCTGTGATCCCAGGCGAGGTACTTGAGCGAGGCGCGCATTTCTTCCAGCGAAGGCTGGTAGCCCCAGACCAGGTCGAGCGCAGGCGTGATCGGGAAATCGAGCCCGGCCGGGCCCATCAGCACCGCCCTTTCGACCCGATCGGGATGCGCGATCATGAACGCCAGGGTTATGCCGCCGCCGAAGGAATTGCCGACCATCGAGACCTTGTCGATCCCGAGGCTATCGAGCAGGGATGCGACCTGATCGACCCACACCCGCTTGTCTTCGATTCGGCCCTTCGAATCCGAATAGCCGAACCCGAACATGTCGGGCGCGATGACGCGGAAGCGCTTCGCGAGCTCGGGCATGTTGAGCCGCCAGTTGGCCCAGGCAGTCACCCCGGGTCCCGATCCGTGGATCAGCAGGACCGGTGCGCCATCGCCCACATCGTGGTAGTTCGTGACGCTTCCGTCAACCGAGATGGACTTGCCAACCTCCGGGCGTGCGATGTCATTGGCAACAGCAGTCATGGTTCTCCCAATCGATTTTCAACCGCTTTTTTGCGGGTAGCATTGCCTCTCATCGCGACAGCCAACGCTACCGGCTCTCGCGTTCATCCGGCTTCGCGTTACTGTTGCACTAAACAGAATGCATTTGCAAATGGAGAATGATTCAACTCCATCGCATCACGCCGGAATTCGGTCGGTCCGGCTCACGCCAAGCCTTCCGCCTTGAGCGCCGCACCCACGGCGGGACGCTGCGCGATCTTGCCGGCATAGGCGCCAAGTGCGGGATAGGCGACCATGTCGATACCGACGTAGGCTGGCCAACCCAGCATCACGAACAGGTAGATGTCGGCGACACTGAAAGCACTGCCGGCAAAGTGGTCCCGCCCGGCCATTTCCTTGTCGAGCGCGGCGAGATGGTTCTTGACCGATTCCGCGGCCGCCGCCTTCGCTTCGTCGGAAGTGCCGGGGGCGAACAACGGCACGAATGCCTTGTGGAATTCGGAACCGAGGAAGCTGAGACGGCTCAGCAGTCGGTAACGATCGAGGCTGCCTTCGGCCGGCGCCAGGCCGGACGCGGGGTTCTGGTCGGCAATGTAAAGCAGGATGGCGGGGTTCTCGGTCAGGGTCTCGCCGCTGTCCAGGGTCAGGGCCGGGACCTTGCCGGACGGATTGACGGTGAGGAAATCCTCGCCCGCTTCGGTCTTGCGCACGGCCAGATCGACCTTGACGGCTTCGAAATCGGCTCCGGTTTCGCGCAGGGCAATGTGCGGGGCAAGCGAGCATGCGCCCGGGCTGATGAACAGTTTCATTGTGTTTCTCCTCTAGGTTCCTTGTCGACGCCAAATCGATGTTCGGCCATCAAATCGGAGTCGCCAGCAGCGTTGCGATCCTGTGGGTGTCATAGACGCACATTCGGCTCACCAGCTTGGCCGCCCCGTCCTTGATCAGCAGCCGATCGACATATTTCCCGACGTTGTAGATGCGGGTCTCACCGTCGTTGCGGGTCTGCAGCAGGGCGTAGCTTGCTTCGGCTGACACGGTGTCCCCGTCGATCCCGGTCAAGACCGCTCGCGAAATCAGGTGACGGCTGAAATGCTCCGGAAAAACGTTGGCACGGCGCATCGCCACCACCCGATCGACCAGCATGCCCTTGCTGTCACAATACATCACCGCGGCCGGCAGCCCGTTGTCGACATTTTCGCGGGCGATCACCTGATAGAGGCAATCGTCCACGAAAAACTCGGGCCACTCCTCAAGCCGGCCGTCATCCAGACACAGTCCGTAAGCGGCGTTCAGAGAATCGACTAGGCCTTGCAATAGAGGATCAACCACGGTCATGCCGATGCCTCTGCGCTGACGGCAAGGGCATCGCCCATCAGGCTCAGATAGCCTTTCCAGAAGCCGCGCACTGCGTTCTCGTCCATGCCCATCGGTGCGTAATAGCCGCGCACGTCGTCGCCGCCCATTTCGATGAAACTGTGCTTGCCTTCGGCCCCAATCGTCCCTTGCTGGCAAAGCTCGACCGCTTCACCGTCTTCCATCGAGATCAGGCCGGAGGGGCCGACAAGGTTCAGATTGCGTAGGCGGTGACGCGTGGTCTCTTCATCGTCGTCGGCATAGCCGAAATAGGTCCAAACCAATTCGGTCTTGTCGACGCCGTGAGTCACGATCTGGCGTGTCGCCAGCGTGTTCTGGATCTGTTGCAGAACGACCGAGGGAAACAGCGACTGGATGTGCAGGCCGACATCGTCCTCGATCTCGGGCCGGAACTGCAACAGGCTTCCGTCCTGCAATTTGGCAGCGCCTTGCATTTCGCGATTGGCTTCATCGCCGAACGAGCCGTAATCGATGTCGCCCTTGGGCTTGGAGACGGTAAAGACGTTGTGAAAACCCTGCTCGGCCAGTTCTCCGGCGCTGTCCTGGCTTTGCCGGTAAATGCCGAAGGTCGGGTAGAACAGGTGGAGCAAGGCGCCGTGGTAGCTGTCACGGCTGTTTTCGGAATAGAGCTTCCAGTTGCCCGCCATATATTGCCGGGAATAACCGAGCACCCTGATCGGGCGGTGAAAAACGCGGTCGATGTACTTGCGCATCACCGGGCCGAGAAAATCTTCAAGCGGCTCGATCTCGGCTGAAAAGGTGCCGAAAACCATGCCTTTGTAACTCTCCACCCGGAGCTTTTCGAGCGAGTGATTGGCCGGATCGAAATCCTTGTCATACCCCCCTACTCCCTTGAGGCCGCGCCGGAACGGCACGCCGACCAGTGTGCCTTCCGAATCGTAGGCCCACTGATGGTAGACGCAGACAAACGCGCCGTCGGCCTGGTTGCCGCGCAGCGAACGGCATACCGTTGCGCCTTTGTGCGCGCACCGGTTGACCCAGGCATGGATCTTGCCTTCCTGCCCGCGCACAAGGACCACCGGCGTTTCGCCGACATGGGTCGCGCGAAAATCTCCGGCGTTGGGAACCTCGGCCTCAAGCCCAAGGTAGCACCAGGTGCGACCCTTGAAGACACTGCGCTGCTCGGCGGCGAAAATCTGCGTATCGTGGTAGACCTTGTAGTCCACCGCCGTAGGGAGCGACGGCGCCCCCACCGAGACCATGTCATTCATTGTGCGTCTCCCACAAAGCCCTGGCCCGACGCGAGCTGGCCGCAGGTGCGCATCGCGCTGAGCATCATTGCCGCGTCCGCCTGTCCCGTGCCGACGATGTCATAGGCGGTGCCGTGGGCTACCGACATGTGTAGATAGGGCGGCCCCATCATGATCACGCAGTTGCCCGAAAAGCCCCAGGTCTTGACGGCAATGTGTCCCTGATCGTGGAACATCGCGAGGACCATGTCGTAGCGCCCCTCGATGCACTGACGGAACACCGAATCGGGCGCAATCGGGCCTTCGACGGCAATGCCCGCTGCCCGCGCCCGCTCGACCCCGGGGGCAATCGCAAACCGCTCCTCGTCGCCCATGGCGTGCGGGTTCAGCCCGGCCACGGCGATCCGCGGACGGGCGATTCCCCACGACCGCATGGCATCGTTGACCTGCCCGATCGCCTTGGCCACGAGGTCCGCGGTTATCACGTCGATCACCTGGCGCAGAGACATGTGATCGGTAAGATGCGCGACCCGCAAGGGTCCGGTCAGCAAAACCAGATAGCTTTCGCCAGGGGTCGGACTGATGACCTTGTCGAGTTTTCCGGCCATCTTGAGCGAACCGGTGCTGATCGGTCCCATGATTGTCGCGGCAAAGGATCCGTCCCGGGCCAGCGCGTCGAGTTCGTCCAGCCATTGCGCCGAGGCATGGCCGGCCACTTCGGTATCCTCGCCCAGCGGCAAAACGCCGTCCGGCAAGGCACCGGTGTCGATCACGTCGATCACCCCGACATCGTCGCTGGGCCGTTCGAACGAACGCATCCGGCGCACCCGGGCCCTGACCCCGGTCATGTCGAGCGCACGCTCCACCGCGGCTGCCGAGCCAAGCAGCACCGGAATCGACACCTCGTGTACCGCCCCGTCCGCGAGCGCCTTGACCGTCACTTCGGGTCCGATTCCCGCAGGATCGCCGATCATGGTCCCGACGACGGGCCGGTCTGCTGTTGCTGCCATGGGCCGGTCAGATGCTGTAGACATCGAGCATGGTCTGCGCGAGGTCGTTGATGATCACGGTCTTCTTGCGCTTGATCACAAAACTCGCGCCGACAGGCTCGAGATCGTAGAAGGCCGATCCGCTGTAGACGGTTACCGCCCCATCGAGCACGGATGTCACCGTCCACGATGTGCGCGCCCGCACCAGGCCATCGCCTTCTTCCGTCGATAGCAGCGTGAACACGTGCGAAGTGCGCGGCCCGGGCGTACTTGCCGAGGACCGCCCGGTGCGAATGCGGAAAACCCGATCCTCCAGGCCGCCGCGATTGTGGTAGTAGATCAGCGAGATTTCGCGCTGCGGATCGACGGTCAGGCGCTCGCGGTCATCCCAGGCCGGCGCCCAGTATTCCGCGTCTTCGGCATAGAGCGACAGCCAAGTGTCCCAGTCCTTGTCGTCGAGCGCAACTGCCTCACGGCCAAGAAAGCGGTGAACGGCAAGCCATTGCGTATCGGTAGCCGTCATCGCGCCAACTCCAAATCGCCCTTTGCAATGAGTTCTGCGGTCTCCTGATCGATTGCGGTGTTCATCCGGCTGATCCATTCGTCGTGGATGGCAACATAAAGTCCCTCGTCGGCCACAGCCGGGCTGCTCATCACGGCATCCACCGCGAGGCCCGCGCCGAATTGTCCGGCGTCTTTCTCCCAACGCGTCGCGCCGCGCGACATGTCGTTCATCCGGCCTTCGCCGGCGCCAAACCCGGCTTGGCAGTTGTTGAATTCGGTCAGGTCGTCGGGAGTCGCCATGCCGCTGGCATTGAAGAAGTCCTCGTACTGCCGGATCCTTAGGGCCCGGGCCGCGGGGCTTTCGCCCACCGGAGCGATGCAATAGGTCGTGACTTCGGTCTCATCGACGGAGATCGGCTGGATGATCCTGATCTGGGTGCTGGTCTGATCCATCAGGAAGACGTTGGGGAAGAGCTGCAGGTTGCGGATGCGCTTGTTCATCCACAGCGCCTTTTCCTCGCCATGGGCGTCCACTATCCAGTCAAGGATTTCGAAATTGGGCCGATCCCTGAAATTGGCATAGTCGGCCCACAGCACCGAATGCCCGTTGTGGAAGGAAAACGAACCTCCATCTTGTCGATTGAAGTTCGCGAAGTCGATCGCCCTGGTATCGTTATTGGATTGCCCTTCCACCCGGCGCTGCACCGTCAGGAAATAGTTCGCGTGAACGGTACTGACGTGATAACCGTCCAACCCGTTCTCAACTTGCATCTTCCAGTTGCCGCGATAGCGGTACCGGGTTGCGCCCGGCAGCACTTCCAATTCACCATGTTGTGATTGATCCACCAAAAGGTCGATGAACGCCTTCGAACCGGCCAGATATTCCTCGAGCGGCAAGACATCGGCCGACAGGCTGGCGAAGATGAAGCCGCGGTAAATTTCGAGACGGGCGATTTGGGGAAGCCCGAAATCGGCACGGTCGAAACCAGGCGCATAGCCCCCAGCCCCTTCCTCGGTGACGTCGAGAAGGTCGCCCGCCGACGAGTAGGTCCAGCCGTGGAACGGGCACATGAAGTTCTTACTGTTCCCGGCCTTTTCGCGGCAAACCCTAGCACCGCGGTGCGCGCAGGCGTTGACCAGTCCGCGGACAGTGCCCGTCCTGTCCCGAGTGATGATGACGGGCGTCCGTCCGATCTTGGTCGTCAGGAAATCATGGGGCTTGGCGACCTGGCTTTCATGCGCGAGAAAAATCCAGTTGCGCTCGAAAATATACTTCATCTCGATATCGAACAGCTCGGCATCGGTGAAGGCGGCGCGGTCGATCTGGAAGATTCCCCTAGCCTGGTCTTTCACGAGCCACGACTTCAGTCGCCGTTTGATCGCTTGCAAATCGGCAATCCGACCGACGCGCTTTTCTGCGGCTTCCATAACGCTCCACTCCCAATATGCGAAAGCCGGATCGGTCGGCTGTCGCTGGATGACCGGGCACCTTGGCGGTGCTCCCGAACGCTGCCCCGCGCCGTTCGCCCATCGCGAACGAATCACTGGTTTGACGTTCTGCTGCGCATTTCCTACGCCAACAAATTACCCTGTGCAACGTATTGCACTATGGGGAACTATCGGTTATTGCCTCGACTCAGCCGGCAAGACCGGCGGCAAGACAATCGGCGATGACGGTCCCGCGAGATGCGAGCCGCGTCCTCTGGGAGAGAAGGCAAATGGCAGCTGTCACGGAACTCGGTTACCTCGGTTTGACCGTCTCAAGCCTTGATGCATGGCGCAGTTATGCTGCCGAAGTGGCCGGCATGGAGATTGTCGACGAGGGCGAAGGCGACCGCCTCTACCTGCGCATGGACCAATGGCATCATCGCATCGTTCTGCACGCCGCCGATTCCGACGATCTTGCCTATCTTGGCTGGCGCGTTGCCGGTCCGGTCGAATTCGACGCCATAGTGGCAAAGCTGGCCGCCGCCGGAATCGCGGTGGAAGTGGCGAGCGACACCGAAGCTCGTGAGCGGCGCGTGCTTGGCCTCGCCAAGCTCGCCGATCCAGGCGGGAACCCCACCGAAATCTTTTACGGCCCGCAAGTCGACACTCACAAGCCCTTCCATCCCGGACGCCCGATGTACGGCAAGTTCGTGACCGGCTCGGAAGGAATCGGGCATTGCATCCTGCGTCAGGACGATGTTCCCGCGGCGGCGGCGTTCTACGGACTGCTGGGGCTGCGCGGATCGGTCGAGTATCACCTGCAGCTGCCCAACGGGATGGTGGCCCAGCCGTACTTCATGCACTGCAACGAGCGGCAGCATTCGGTCGCTTTCGGGCTTGGCCCGATGGAAAAGCGCATCAACCACCTGATGTTCGAATATACCGACCTCGACGATCTCGGCCTCGCGCATGATATTGTGCGGGCGCGCAAGATCGACGTCGCCCTGCAACTCGGCAAGCACGCGAACGACCAGGCGCTGACCTTCTACTGCGCCAACCCGTCGGGCTGGCTGTGGGAGTTCGGCTGGGGTGCCCGCAAGGCCCCGAGCCAGCAGGAATACTACACCCGCGATATATTCGGTCACGGCAACGAAGCCGCGGGGTACGGAATGGATATTCCCCTCGGCTGATCATCCATTTGATCGCCGGTCCATAACCTAGATTGGAATTGCCAGACGCCATGTCGAACAAATTGCGCCTTTGCCAAGTAGCGGCCGTCAAGGACGGTGAACCGGTCGCGGTCTACCAAGAAAAAATGCCTGCGCTTGCAGTCTACAACGTCGATGGCGAAGTGTTCGTCACCGACAATCTGTGCACCCATGGCAATGCCATGCTCACCGATGGCTACCAGGACGGCACAATTATCGAGTGCCCGTTTCACGGTGGTTCGTTCGACATCGCGACCGGAGCTGCCAAGGCCTTTCCCTGCCAGATCCCCATCAAGACATACCCCGTCACGATCGAAGACGGCTGGGTGTGCATCGATCAACCGAAAGAGAGCGCCTGAATGCTCCTCGTCACCCCATCCCGCTATGAGCTGCAGNNACGCGCTCTACGCCGAACTCATTGACGATGATCGCTTGGAAGAGTGGCCCGAACTCTTTGTTTCGGACTGCGTTTATACCGTGATCTCGCGCGAGAACTTCGAGCGAAACATGGATTCAGCGGCGATCTATTGCGACAGCCGCGGAATGCTTGTGGATCGCATTGTTTCACTGCGCAACGATCATATCTACCCGGTGCATGCCTACCGTCATATTCTCGGTCCGACCCGGATGGTTTCCGCAACGGGAGCACTCGCAAAGACGCAAACCAACTATGCGGTCCTTATGACCCGTACCGACGGACACACCACAATCTACAATTCGGGCAAGTATATAGACGAGATCGACTTGTCGGGCGAGCGCCCCTTGTTTCGTTCGAAGATCGCCGTTTTCGATACCAACCTCATCGACACGATGATGGTTCGCCCGATTTAGTTCGCGACCAGGATTTTGATCATGACCGACACAGCTCTGCTAGACGAAAATCCCTCGAGAACCGCAAACGGAACTGGTCGCCGGGTTCCCTACCGGGTTTTCACCGATCCGGAGTATCACGCGCGCGAGCAGGAAAAGATCTTCCAGGGCGAGACCTGGTCCTTCGTCGCGCTCGAGGCAGAAGTGCCCGAGGCTGGCGATTTCAAATCAACCTTCATCGGAGAAACCCCGGTCATCGTCACCAGGGCCGCTGATGGCGCCGTTCATGTCGTGGTCAATCGCTGCGCTCATCGCGGGGCCCTGGTATGCCGCGAACTGCGCGGCAATCGCCCCAATCTCGAATGTGTTTACCACCAATGGGCCTATGACCTCGCCGGCAATCTGATCGGGGTGCCGTTCCGCCGCGGTCTCAAGGGCCAGGGCGGAATGCCCGGCGATTTCGACATGAAACAGCATGGCCTCAAGCAGTTGCGCGTCGGGATCGTCGGCGGGCTTGTCTTCGCCAGCTTTTCTCAAAGCGTGGTGCCACTGAACGATTTCCTCGGCCCGCTGGTTGTCGAGCATATCAAACGGATCATGCACAAGCCGATCAAGGTTCTGGGCGATCAGCGGCAATATGTTCACGGCAACTGGAAGCTCTATGCCGAGAATACCCGCGATCCCTATCACGCCAGCCTTCTGCACCTGTTCCACAATACGTTCGGGCTCTACCGGTCGACCCAGACCGGCAAGTCACTGATGGACAGCGAGAAGCGGCATTCGCTGCTTTATTCCATCGCCGCCAGCAACGACGATGCCGCCGACAAGCAGGCCTATGGCGATTCCAGGACATTCGATACCGAGTTCAAGCTTCAGGACATGTCGCTGCTCAAGAGCCGCCAGGAATTCGATGACGGCATTACCCTGGTTATTCTCGCGGTGTTCCCGAACCTGGTTCTCCAGCAGATCCAGAACACGCTCGCCGTGCGGCAAATCGTGCCCAAGGGACAGGAAGCGTTCGAGCTGGTCTGGACCCATTTCGGTTACGCTGACGACGATGCCGAAATGCAGGCGATCCGGCGCAAGCAGACCAACCTGATCGGTCCGGCCGGCCTGATCTCGATGGAAGACGGCGAAGCTGTCGAAATCGTGCAGAACGCTATTGTCGGCGAACAGCAGGCAACCTCGTTCATCGCGATGGGCGGTGGCCGTGCCGAAGATGCCGACCACCTTGTCACCGAAGGCGCTATTGTCGGCTTCTGGGACAATTACGAGAAGCTCGTCGGCTTTGGGACCTCCCAATGACCCGAACGATCGACTTCTATTTCGACTTCATCAGTCCCTTCAGCTACCTCGCACAGCTGAAGCTCCCGGAAATCGCCCGCAAGGCTGGTTGCGACCTGGAATACTGGCCGATCGACATCCCCGAGGCCAAGATCGCGGCGGGGAACTATGGCCCGTCCAATCGCGAAGTGGCTCCAAAAATCAAGGTGATGATGGCGGACCTCAACCGGTGGGCCCGCAAGTACGACATCCCCTTGCGGTTCCCGGCTAGCTTTGCCTGTTCCGACTGGAACTGCGCCACGCTCTACGCGCGCGAACAGGGCAAGGCGAAAGCTTTCGTCGCCGCCGCATACAATCGCATCTGGGGGCAGGGAATCGATCCAAGCGACCGCGAAGAGCTGCGCGCCTGCGCAAAAGAAGCCGGGCTCGATCCAGATGGGCTGATTACCTTCGTCGACTCGCCACTCGGTCAGAACGAATACCGCAAGGTTCGCAGCCAAGCCTATCAGCGGGGAGTCTTCGGCGCACCATTAATGTTTGTCGACGATGAAGTATTCTGGGGAAATGATCGCCTTGACTTTCTGGAAGAGTATCTGTCGCAACAAAAATATAACTTTACGTAACATATCAAGTTAAACAACATAGGGGGAGAGAAAATGAGAGAGCTTAAGCTGCGCCTGTTCGTGACTGCGACCGCCGTCCTTACGCAATCGCTTTTTTCTAATGTCGCACTGGCCCAGGATTCGGCCGCCACGCAATCCGAGGAAGAACAAGCAACGACCGGTATCGAAGATATCGTCGTCACTGCGACCCGCCGCGAAGCAAGATTGCAGCAGGTGCCCGTGGCCGTCACAGCGCTGGGCGGAGATGCCCTGCAATCGGCCGACGTCTCAACAGTAAGGACGCTGACCCAGCTGGTGCCTGGCTTTGTAGGCAGCCGCAACATGGGTGTCTTCCAGCCCGTGGTTCGCGGTGTCGGCTCAACCGGCATCTCGATTGGCGACGAACCCAATATCGCCACCTACATCGACGGTGTCTATCAGCCCGAATCTGCCGCAAACTGGATCGATCTGGTCGAGGTCGAGCGGGTTGAGGTGCTGCGCGGTCCGCAAGGCACCACTTTTGGTCGCAATGCGACGGGCGGGCTGATCAATGTGATCACGCCGGACCCCAGCTTCGATTTCCGGGGCAAGGCTTCCTTGCGGGTCGGTCGGATGCGGCGCGAAGCGGGCGACTATGACGCGCGGCTCTATGTGACCGGCCCGATCAGCGAAAAGGCCGCGATCGATCTATCTGGCCTCTTCCGCAAGAACGATGGCTATATTGACGATCTGGTGCGTGGTGGAACGCTTGGCGATCAGAGGGTCATCGACCTGCGCAGCAAGGTTCTGTTCAAGCCTGCGGACAATTTCAAGGTTGTCCTGACCGGCGAATTCTTCGATCAGCAGAGCACCACCAATTCGCCCCAGCCGGTCGACGGCAACACTGCCGGACGGCGGTTTTCTGGCGTCATCCTGCCAACGGGCCCCTGGCAGGCGTCGTTGACCGAGGTGCCCCTGCTGAACCTTCGGCGGTGGACCTTCGCCCTGCACACCAAACTCGAACTGGGCGCAGTCAACCTGGAAACCACCAGCGGTTTCCTGAACTTGCGCTGGACCCAGAACACCGATTCGGATGCATCGAACCTGCGCCTTGGAAACTTTCTGGCCATCTTCAACGCGGAATCCGGCAGCCAGGAAATCAAGCTCAGCTCGTCGAACCCCGGGCCGTTCCAATGGCTCGTAGGCGGCTATTTCTACCAGTTCGGTGGCAGTTCCTTCCTCCAGCCCTGGACGGCCGCGAATCCTACCCTCCCCCTAGCCGGGCCGACTCTTGAGCCGCACCTCGGCGGTCGGTCCTTCGCGGGCTTTGCGGACGCGACCTATGAGGCCACGCCCGGCCTGTTCGTGAATCTCGGTGGCCGTTACACCACGGAAAAACGCGAGTTCTCGCAAACGGTGAATGGCACCCTAGTCGTCAACGACGTCGATAAGACGTTCAATAAGTTCAACTACAAAGTCGGCCTTCGTTACGAAATTAGCAACACCACGAACGTCTACGCAAGTTGGAGCACCGCCTTCAAGAGTGGTGTCTACAATATGGCGAGCACCCGCAACGTGCCGGTCGAACCGGAGGAAATCAAGGCCGCCGAATTCGGCATCAAGTCGGATCCGCTCAATTGGCTGCGGGTCAACCTTGCGACTTATTACTACGACTACAAAAACCTTCAACTGCAGTCGAAGGATTCGCTTGGCGCGGGATACATTCTCCAGAATGCCGCCAATGCGGAAATCTATGGCGGCGAACTGGAATTGACCGTTGCACCCACCAGGGATTTGAAGTTGCGCGGGGCGCTAGCCTACACCCACGCGCGCTACAAGGATTTCACGGCCGCCCAGGGCTTTCTCCCGCAGGCTGACGGCGGAAATACCGTCGTAACGCTGGATGCTTCGGGCAACGTCATGACTCGTGCACCGAAATGGTCAGGCAACGTCGGCTTTGACTGGGGGCATGATCTGGGCGGCGGTCGGTTGAGCATCAACGGCAACCTCTCTTTCAGTTCGCGCCTCTACTACGACTTCGCCAACAACTTCTCGCAAGGTGCCTATACCTTGTCGAACATGTCGATTGGCTGGACGCCCGAGAGCGAGAAATGGAAGGTTTCCCTATGGGCCACCAACCTGACCAACGAAAAAGTGTTCCAGACGATGCGCCCTGGCGCGCTATCGACCGATGGTTTCTACGAGCAGCCGCGCAAGATCGGTGCGACGGTTGAAGTCAGGTTTTAAAACGAGGTGGAAAAATGGATCGGAACCGCGATCCAAATCAAACTCAAGGGAGAAGATGCATGTTAATGATGTACAACACCGGCAGCGGCAAGCAATGGCTGCTTACTGGCAGCAGCCTTGTGCTTGCTTGCCTTGCCGTTGCTCCGACCAACGCTTTCGCGCAGGACGCTACGACCAATAGCGCGATCGGCCAGGATGCCGAACGCCAGGGCGGCCTCGACGAGATCTTGGTCACGGCCCGTAAGCGCGAGGAGAACGCCCAGGAAACCCCGGTTGCGATTACCGCGATGAGCGGCACGATGATCGAGGATCGGCAGATTGCCAACGTCGCTCAGGTCGCCTCCTACGCACCGAACGTGAACATTCAGCCGGTAGGCAACATTTCGGGGTCGAGCGCTTCGCTGACCGCCTTCATTCGCGGCGTCGGCCAGACCGACTTCAACATTACCGTCGATCCTGGCGTCGGCATATATGTTGACGGCGTCTACGTGGCGCGGTCGGTCGGTGGTCTGCTGGACATGGCAGACATTGGCAGCGTTCAGATCCTGCGCGGTCCGCAAGGCACGCTATTCGGCAAGAACACCATCGGTGGTGCGATCATCGTCAACACGAACCAGCCGAGCAACGATTTCGAACTAAAGCTTGAGGCCGCCACCGGCAGCTTCAACCGCGCCGACTTCAAGGGCATCGTCAACATCCCGATCAGCGAGACGCTCGCCATGCGGGCGGTCGCGTCCTACGAAACCCGCGACGGCTATCAGCGCCGCCTGTTCGATGGCGGACGGCAGGGCAACAAGGACAGCTTCGCCGGCCGCGTGGCGTTCAAGTGGACGCCCTCTGATGCCTTCACCGCAACTCTCGCCGGCGACGTCAACATTCGCCGCGAGGAGCAGGCAGCCATCTATCTCATCGAAAACCGGGACTCACCCGATCTTCTGCAAATCGTGAATCTGCCTGATGGCCGACAAGTTGCCTTCCCTAGCTCAAACTTCGGTTACAACAAGCTGGGCGGTGGCGCTGGACAATGTGGCGCCCCGGGTGAACTGGCACCGGTCAGCAATCCGAACTGCGTTTCTTCCCGATGGGTTACAGGCGATATCGATACGACTTGGGCCGGAGGTCCAAACCGTTCGGACTTCGACCTGTGGGGTGTCAACCTGACCCTCGAATATGACTTCGGGGATGTGACACTGAAGTCTATCAGCGCCTATCGCGACCAGAAATCGGTCATCGAATACGACTTTGACGTGACCCCGCACGAAGTCCTTCAGCTGACCAACAATATCAATTTGTGGCAGGCCTCGCAGGAACTGCAGCTGAACGGCAGCGTGTTCGACGACAAGCTCAAGTTTGCGCTTGGCGCTTATTACCTGAAGGAAAAGGGCGACGACATCGAACCGCTGCGGTTCGGCTTCGCAAATTTCTTCAGCGGCGGGGCAATCGATAACGACAGCTATGCGGCCTATCTCCAGTTCACCTACAAGGTCACCGACCGTCTCTCGATTACGCCGGGCGTCCGCTACACTAACGAAACCAAGCGTTTCGATCCTTCGGCGCAGGTGATCTACCGCGATTACACCGCCGGGCTGCTTCCGCCCTATCCCGATGGCGTATTCATCCAGTACAGCCGCTGCCTTGTGGGTCAACCCGCGCCGCAGTTGCTGCCGAACGGGTTCCCCGACCCGACATGTGTTCCGTCGGCGACCAATCCTGGCGGCAACCATAATCTGCCTGCGGTTGAGGTGTCCGCCAAGGCCAAGGAATGGACCCCCGCGGTCTCGGTGAACTATCAGTTCACCGACGACATCATGGGCTATGCGTCTTATTCGAAGGGCTTCAAGAACGGCGGCTTCAGCCAGCGCATTTTCCCTGGTGAACTGGTAACTCCGGCATTTACGCCCGAATTCGTAGAATCCTACGAAGTTGGTCTGAAGACCGAACTGTTCGATCGAAAACTGCGGATGAACATCGCACTTTTCCAGTCCGATTACAGCGATATCCAGATCGTAGTGAACGAAGGCATTGCGCCCAAGGTTCGCAATGCCGGTGAAGGGCGGATCAAGGGCTTCGAAATCGAAGGCCAGGCTGCCCCCACCGACTGGCTGAGGATCGACTATGGTGTTGGTTACCTCGATGCCTACTACCGGTCAGTCAGTCCTACAGCCTTTCCGGTGAACCTAGATTCGAAATTTGCCTTCGTTCCCGAATGGACTGCAACAATCGCTGCTAACGCAACTGTTTACGATGGCGACAAAGGCAAGGTCGTGCTGCGCGGCGACTGGTACCACCAGAGCGGCACCTTCAAGGATGCCGTGAACAGCCCGCAACTCTATCAACCTGCTTATAGCGTGTTCGGGGCCGGCGCCTCGTACACCGACCCCAGCGATCATGTAACCGTTACTGCCGGCGTAACCAACATCGGCGACAAGCGCTACATTCAGGGCGGTTATGTCGATCTGAACGTCGGCGGCGTCGCAGAAGCTACCTATTCGCGGCCGCGCGAATGGTTCTTGAAGGTCGCATACAGGTACTGATGGATCTGCCAGGGGTGACCGCAAGGTCACCCCATAGGTTCCGGGGTGGATCCGCTTCGGCGGCTCCGCCCCGTGACGTTTGAATCCCTTGGATTTCTCACCTGCCCGCCAAGGTTCCGCGCCATGCCTGTTTCCCAGCCAGACCTTTTCCGGCCTGAATTCGCGGCCGGCCTGCCGATCGTCGATGGCAAGACCATAGCCACTGCCGCGAGGTCGATTGCCGTGATCAATCCTGCGACAGGGATGGCGCTGACGGAGATCCCCCTCTTGGGAGCGGTCGAGGCGAACCGCGCCGTCGAAAGCAACGCCAGAGCTTTAGGTGAATGGCGGGCCCATTCGGCGGCCGAACGCGCCGCCATTCTGCAGGCATGGTTCGCGCTCGTTCGCGAAAACCGCAACGATCTGGCAATGCTGCTCACGGCCGAACAGGGCAAGCCGCTGGCCAAAGCGCTGGGCGAGATCGACTATGCGGCCAGCTTCATCCAATGGTTCGCGGAAGAAGCCCGGCGCATCAATGGCGAGATCATCCCCGCCCAGCGCGATCGCCGGGTCCTGGTTCTCAAGCAGCCGGTGGGCCTGGTGGGCGCGATTACGCCATGGAATTTTCCCGCGGCGATGATCACGCGCAAGGTCGCGCCCGCTCTGGCCGCGGGATGCACCGTCACGCTCAAGCCCGCCGAACTGACCCCGCTCACGGCCTTCGCGCTGGCCCGGCTGGCACTCGAAGCCGGTGTTCCGGCGGGCACTTTCAACGTCATCGCAGGCGATGCGCCGGCGATCGGATCGGTCCTGACCAGCCATCCCGGCGTTGCCAAATTCACCTTCACCGGCTCCACCACGGTTGGCAAGCTGCTGACCGCGCAGTGCGCGACGACGCTCAAGCGGGTGTCGATGGAGCTGGGCGGCAACGCTCCGCTGATCGTGTTCGACGATGCCGATATCGACGTCGCCGTGGCGGGCACGATCGCTTCAAAGTTCCGAAACACCGGCCAGACCTGCGTCTGCGCCAACCGCATCCTGGTGCAGAACGGCATCCATGACCGGTTCGCCGAAGCGCTGGCCGCCAGAGTCGCGGCTTTCCGCGTCGGCAACGGCCTGGAAGGCGAGACCGATCAGGGCCCGCTGATCACCGCCGCGGCATTGCAGAAGGTGCGCGAACATGTCGGCGATGCCGTCGGGCGCGGTGCCCGGATCGTCACGGGAGGCGAAGGCCATGAAGCCGGCGAGCTGTTCCACCAGCCCACGGTCCTGACCGGCGCCAACCCGGACATGCGGCTGGCGCTGGAAGAGACCTTCGGACCGGTCGCTCCCCTCTTCCGTTTCGAAACCGAGGCCGAAGCCCTGACCCTGGCCAACAGCACCCGCTCGGGCCTGGCCGCCTACGCATTCACCCGCGACATGGACCGGTTCTGGCGCCTTGCCGAAGGTCTCGAGGTCGGCATGGTCGGCGTCAACAACGGCATCATTTCTTCGGAAACCATGCCTTTCGGCGGGGTCAAGGAATCGGGACTGGGGCGCGAGGGATCGCGTCACGGGATCGACGAATTCCTGGAACTCAAGGCCATAAGTCTCGGCTTGCCGCCGCAGCCCGCAATTGAAGCGGAGAATCCCCAAAGGTCATAGCTTCAAGGTGCTCTTAAATGTTGCTTATAGTGCAATTTGTTGCATAATGGATGAGGGAGAAGGATTCGGGCATGAACGTTGCGACGGGAGTACGCAGGAAACGCGCGGGCGGCGCAGTCCGCCCGTGAAGCGCGTGGTCGTTGCCATAACCGGAGCGACAGGCTCGGTTTACGGGCAGCGCCTGCTCGAGATGCTCCGCGAACAAGGTGGCTGGGAAACCCACCTCGTCATGTCGCAAGCCGCCTTGCTCAACATCCGCGAAGAAATTCCCGATGGGCGCCGCCTGATCGAAGGTGCAGCCGATGTGGTGCACAGTGTCCGCAATGTCGGTGCCAGCATCGCCAGCGGTTCGTTCTTGTGCGACGGCATGGTGATAGCGCCCTGCTCGATGCGCACTCTGGCAGCGGTGGCCCACGGTCTGTCCGACAATCTGATCACGCGCGCCGCCGATGTGATGCTGAAGGAGCGGCGCAAGCTGGTGCTGATGACCCGCGAGACGCCGCTCAACCTGGCTCACCTGCGCAACATGGTCGCCTGCACCGAAATGGGCGCGGTCATTTTTCCACCGGTCCCGGCATTCTACGCCCGTCCTGCAGGCCTTCAGGACATCGTCGATCACAGCTGCACACGGGTGCTGGATCACTTCGACATACATCGCAACGCAGCGGGCCGCTGGCAGGGACTTTCCACCGAGAGTGCGGTCGCCGAACCGGCGCCGCTGAAGATCGAAAGGCAAGCATGATGGCTTGGGATATCAAGCGACGCGAGCTCCTGGGAGCCGGAGCGCTGGGCGCAGCCGTGGCCGGGCTTGGCGTATTGCCCGGAGCGGCGGCGGCCCGCGCACGCAGGGTGACGGTGATCGAGGAAAGCGCGTCGCCGGAAAGCCGGATGTTCGCGGCGACGCTTGCCGAAAGCGGCGTGGTTGGCCGGACCATCCGGCTTGACCGGTCGCTCAATGTCCTTCTGCACGAACTGGACGATGCCGATGGCCTGATCGTTGGCCTGACGTCGGATCCCGCGGCCATGATCGCCGGACAGGTTCTGGTCGCGCGCGGCGCCCGCCCGGCGTTGTTGTGGCGGCACCATTACACGGGCGGACGCTGGCAGCATCGGACCAAGGGCGCCGCGCAGCTGCTCCAAGGCGCCTCGGCGGCATGGCCGGTGGCCGTCGCGCACCTGGTTCGCGACGCGCTCGGCGCGCCAACCGAAGCTCGCTTGAACACCTGTCAGTCGGGTTCGTGCGATATCGCGGCCAGCAGCCCCGGACTGCTGGCCTCCTGGGTTTATGAAATCGGGGGAGACCTGTCTTGAGCCGCATTGTTCCCCAGGGTGTCGACGCATCCACTTTCAACAAGGCGCTCGACGAGCTTGCCGCGGTTGTCGGCAAGCAATGGGTATTCCTCGACGAGCTTCCGCTTTCGGCGTACCGGGACGCCTATTCGCCGCTGGCCGATGGCGAAATGCTGCCGTCCGCCGCTGTTGCGCCCGACGGTGTCGAGCAAATCCAGAAGATCCTGGCAGTCGTAAACGCCTACAAGATCCCTGTCTGGACCATCGGGACCGGCCGCAATTTTGCCTATGGCGGCCCGGCCCCGCGCAAATCCGGCTATGTCATGCTCGATCTGCGGCGGATGAACCGCGTGATCGAAGTAAACGAGAAATACGGCTATGCGCTGGTCGAACCCGGCGTGTCCTACATGCAGCTTTATCGCCATCTGCGCCAGATCGGCAGCAAGCTGTGGATCGATCCTGCCGCACCAGCCTGGGGCGGCGTGATGGGCAATGCGCTGGAGCATGGCGCCGGCTATACCCCCTATGGCGACCATTTTGTCATGCAGTGCGGCATGGAAGTGGTTCTGGCCGATGGTGAAATCGTCCGCACCGGCCAGGGCGCACTTGCCGGATCGAAGCATTGGCAAGTCACCAAGCACGTGGCCGGCCCGCATTTCGACGGCATGTTCACCCAATCCAATTTCGGCGTGGTGACCAAGATGGGCATCTGGCTGATGCCGGAACCGCCGGGCTACAAGCCCTTCATGATCACCTACCAGAAGGAGGAGGATCTTGAGGCGATCTTCGAGGTCACCCGGGCGCTCAAGGTCAACCAGATCATCCCGAATGCGGCGGTTGCGGTTGATCTGCTGTGGGAGGCCTCGGCCAAGACCACGCGGCGCCACTATTACGATGGCAAGGGCCCGCTGCCGCCGTCGATCCGTGCCAAGATCGCCTCGGACCACGATCTGGGAATGTGGAACTATTACGGTGCGCTGTACGGCCCGCCTCCGGTGATCGAGAACAACTGGAAGGTGGTGGAGGATGCCTTGATGAGCATTCCCGGCGCCAAGGTCCATTTCGATCGCAAGAACGATCCGGCCTGGGACTATCGCGTACGGCTGATGCGCGGCGAGCCGAACATGACCGAATTCAGCATCATGAACTGGATCGGCGGCGGCGGGCACATCAACTTTTCGCCGATCTCGGCGCCCAGTGGTTCCGAAGCACTTGCCCAATACAAGCTGATCAAGCAGCGCTGCAACGATCACGGCTTCGACTACATCGGCGAATTCCTGGTCGGCTGGCGCGACATGCATCACATCCTGATGATCATGTACGACCGCGCCGACGAGACGATGCGCAAGAGCGCCTACGACCTGTTCGGCCTGCTGGTCGACGAGGCTGCGGAGGCGGGGTTCGGCGAATACCGCACGCACCTCGCCTTCATGGATCAGATCGCCAGGACCTACAAACACAACGACGGCGCACTCTGGGATCTCCACCACCGTCTCAAGGATGTTCTCGATCCCAACGGCATTCTCTCTCCGGGCAAGCAGGGCATCTGGCCCAAGGCGATGCGCACAAGCGCGTAACGGCGCCAGATTCTGACCCAAGGAAAGCAGCAAGATGAAGAACCTCGATCACTGGATTGGCGGCGTGGCGGTAGCGCCTGGAAGTGGCACCTATTTCGACGACCTCAATCCGGTCGACGACAGCGTCTACGCCAGGGTTGCGGCGGGCACCGCCGCCGACGTCGATCGTGCTGTCGAGGCCGCCGACAAGGCGTTTCGCCAGCACCGCGACCTGCCCGCCGCGGTGCGCGAAGGCTGGATGGTCAAGGCCGCGGAAATCATGGAGCGCGACGCCGCGCTGTTCAGCGAGGTATTGATCGACGAAATCGGTTCGCCCGCTGCCAAGGCCGGGTTCGAGACGCGGTTCGCAGTGAGCTTCCTGCGCGCCGCCGCCGGGGTGCCGCGGCGGGTCCGCGGCGAGACAATTCCCTCCGACACGCCGGGCCGCTTCAGCATGAGCCTGCGCCAGCCGGTGGGGGTAGTCGCCGGGATTACCCCGTTCAACGTGCCGCTGATAAAGGGCATCAAGCAATCTGCGATGGCGCTGGCGACCGGCAACGCCTTCGTTCTCCTGCCGTCCGAAGCCGCACCCAAGGTCGCCGATCTGCTCGCCGCCCTGTGGCGCGAAGCCGGCGTGCCCGATGGGCTGTTCAACATCGTCTACGGCAATGGCGCGGAAATCGGAGATGCCCTGACCGGCCATCCCAAGGTTGCCTCGATAACCTTCACCGGGTCGTCGCGGGTCGGCAAGCACATCGCCGGGATCGCCGCCCGGAACCTCAAGAAGTATACACTCGAACTCGGCGGCAAGAGCCCGTTGATCGTGTGCGCCGATGCCGATCTCGAAAAGGCCGTCGGTGCCGCGCTGTTCAGCATCTTCATGTATCAGGGCCAGGTCTGCATGGGGGCATCGCGGATCTACGTTGAACGTCCAATCTTCAACGCCTTTGCCAAGGCCTTCGCCGCCGCGACGGCCAAGGCCAAGGGCGGCGACCTGCGCGAGCCCACCACCATGCTCGGACCGATCATTTCGGAACGCCAACGCGATCGCGTCCGCCGGCATATCGACGATGCCCGCACCAAGGGCGCTGCAATTCTTGCGGGGGCCGAATGGAACGGCAACTGTTGCTCGGCCACGGTGCTGAGCGGCGTGACGCCAGAGATGACGGTCTTTGCCGAGGAAACCTTCGGCCCGGTCACTTCGCTCTATCCATTCGACTCGCTCGAGGAAGCGATCGACCTGGCGAATGACACCGAATACGGCCTGAGCGCGTCGATCTTCACCCGCGATATCGACAAGGCCCTGCGCTTTGCCCAGCAGGCGGAAGCGGGGATGGTCCATATCAACGCTCCGACCCTGCACGACGAACCGCACGTTCCCTTCGGCGGCACCAAGGCTTCGGGGTTCGGGCGCGAAGGCACCGAGGCCGATCTGGAAATCATGACCGAGTGGAAATGGGTGACCGTCCAGACGGCCCCCGCCGGCCACGGCGGCCATTGAGCTGGTCTGACTGAAGGGAATTGATGATGCAGGATCTGGCCAAGCGATCGCGGTCCATCACCTCGCTGCGGGACTTCCTCGAATTGCTGGGCGATGCCGGACAGGCGATCACCTGGAGCGAGCGGGTGATGCCCGAGCCCGACGTGCGCAACATCGCGGTCGCCGCATCGCGCGACGCCAACGGCGCGCCTGCGATCGTGTTTGACAACATTGCCGGATACCCCGGCAAACGCACCGCAGTCGGCGTGCACGGTTCATGGGACAATATCGCGCTGTTGCTCGGCCGCCCCAAGGGAACGACAATCCGCGAACTGTTCTTCGAGATCGCCGGGCGCTGGGGCGATGCGGCGGCGCAGATCAGCACCGTTCCCGAAGGCCAGGCGCCGGTTCACGAATGCCGGATCGAAAGCGGGATCAACCTCTACGACGTGCTGCCGGTCTACCGCATCAACGAATTCGATGGCGGCTTCTACCTCGGCAAGGCGTCGGTGGCGTCGCGCGATCCGGAAGACCCGGACAATTTCGGCAAGCAGAACGTCGGCATCTACCGGCTGCAACTGCAAGGTCCCGACAGCTTCACCCTGATGACCATCCCGTCGCACGACATGGGCAAGCAGATCATGGCGGCCGAACGTACCGGCCTGCCGCTCAAGATCGCGGTCATGCTGGGCAACCATCCGGGGCTGGCGGTGTTCGCG
>MEGD01000039.1 GCA_001725355.1 Novosphingobium sp. SCN 66-18 | reverse complement strand
GTCCATGCCGTGGCGCTGCAGTTCGGAATTGGTGAAATTGGTGATCAGCGTCTGCTGGCAAATGGGATGCATGGGAACCACATCGCGCCCGCCCCGGCTTTTGGGCACGGGATGGTGCCAGACAATGGTCTTGCCGGTCGGTCGGCCACAGAGCCAGCAGAGCACCACGGCCTCGGGAGCCTCTTCGTCCTGATGGAGGTCCTCATAAGGGCCGTGCTTCGAATGTTTGCGGGCCATTGGTCTGCTTGAATTGCCTGAGCTTGCGGTGGCGGCTTCATAACGGATGAAGTCCGCATTACCACACCCGCGTCTCCAACCCGTCTGATTTAGCTGATTTTAGGGTGGGGGCTTAACCGCGGCATGGTATCCTGCATGATGTCCAATGAACCACGCACTCCGCGCCTAGCTGTCCTGATCGATGCCGATAACGCATCTGCCCGCATTTCAGACCGGTTGTTTGAGGAAATTGCCAAAATCGGCGAAGCCAGTGTCCGTCGCATTTATGGCGACTTTTCCGGTACACGCCTCAAGTCCTGGGCTGACGTACTATCGACGCACGCGATCAGGGCGCAGCAGAACTTTGCCTATACCACCGGAAAGAATGCGTCGGACATCGCGCTTGTGATCGACGCGATGGACCTGTTGCACACCGGCAGGTTCGATGGATTCTGCCTCGTGTCCTCAGACAGTGATTTCACCGGCCTGGCAGCCCGTATACGGGAGCAGGGCATCGACGTTTACGGCTTCGGTGAGCAGAAGACGCCAGAGAGCTTTCGCCAGGCCTGCCGCCGGTTTATCTACACCGAGAACCTGTTGCCCGAGGCGCCCACAACGGAAGAACCCGAACGCGCCGACTTGCGCCCAGCGGCGGCCAAGCAGGCGCCGAGCGCGGCCGTGCCATTGATCCGCAAGGCAATCGCCCAACTCGATGATGATGGCGGTTGGGTGCCCCTTGGCCGCGTGGGTCAGCGCCTAGCCGAGCTCGCCTCGGACTTCGATCCGCGCACCTATGGCCAGGCCAAGCTAAGCGACCTGGTCGAGAAGGCCGGTGCTTTCGAAGCCCGACGAACGGAGTCGGGGCATGTCCAAATCAGAACAAAGCCTGTGGCGAAGCCTGCAAAGAAGAAAACATAATGGTCCTCACCGGTTCCGGCTGAGGCTTCAACCTTTACGCATTCTTGAACGAAAGGCCGCTTTGATCGCGCCCGTTTTGTCCTCTGAACGGCCGCTATTAAGGCGACAGCGCAGATCGAAATGGATAAAAAATAGCCACGAACACGCCTGACACATGCCAAGCGACATGTTAGCACTTGCCCAATGCTCGCGCAGTTCCTCACGACGCCCTATCTGCCGTTCGCGCTGGCGTTTGTTGTGATGATTGGCATCGGGCTGATCGAAGCCTTGGGTCTTGGCCTAGGGCATCTCGATCTCGGCACCCATGTGGATGGCGATGCCTCGGGCGGCTTTCTGGATTGGCTGGGGCTGGGCGAGGATATGCCGATCCTCATCTGGCTCACATCGCTGCTGGCCTGTTTCACGATGGCCGGCTTTGCGATCCAGCAAACCGCCGCAGCCATTGGCGGGGCAGCGCTCCCTTGGTGGATCGCCTCACCCGCTGCCTTCGCCGTCGCGATACCGCTCAACACCGTGGCGGCCAACGGCCTTGCGCGGATCATGCCGGGGTTCGAAACCACCGTGGTCTCTGCCGATGATCTCGTCCGCCTGCGCGGCACGGTGCTTGAAGGCACTGCGCGCCGAGCCTCGCCCGCGCGAACCAAGGTCATCGATAAACACGGGCAGGCCCACTTCATCCTCGTCGAGCCGCACGATGCCTCTCAAGCCATAGCTGCGGGCGAGACGGTTCTGGTCGTCCGCCGCGAAGGGCCTGTCTATTACGTCCTGCCAGACGGCGATGCTCTGTTGCGGCCCATCTGATTGAATTTACGTTCGTTCCTACCTGGAGTTCACTGTGCCTGAATCACTGCTCTACATCCTGATCTACGCGGGCGTCATTCTGCTTGCGTTCGTGGTGATCGGTATCATCCTCACGCGGCTCTATCGGCGCGCCACAAAGGACGTCGCGCTCATCCGCACAGGCTTCGGCGGCGAGAAAGTCGTGCTCAACGGCGGGATCATGGTCATCCCCGTGCTGCACGAACTGATGCAGGTACGGCTGACCACGGTGAAGCTCGAAGTCTCCCGCCTCAACAAGGATGCGCTCATCACGCTCGACAAGCTGCGCGTCGATGTCGTCGGGCTGTTCCACATCAAAGTGAAGCCTGACGAGCAGTCGATTGCCGCAGCAGCGCAGACGCTCGGCGATTCCGTCAACAACCCCGATGCCGTGAAGTCGCTCCTCGATGGCAAGCTCGTCTCAGCGCTGCGCTCGGTCGCCGCCACCATGACGATGGAGCACCTCCACGCCAATCGGGCCGATTTCATCCAGAAGGTACAGGAAGCGCTAGTGACCGATCTGGACACGAACGGTTTCCAGCTGGAATCGGTCAGCATTACCCACTTCGATCAAACCGCGTTCGAACACTTCAATGAAAACAACGCGTTTGATGCCGAGGGCCTGACGGTGCTGACCCGCACCATCGAGGAGCGCAAGAAGATCCGGAACGATATCGTTGCAACCAACCGCGTCGAGATCGAGCAACGCAATCTCGAGGCGAACAACCAGTCCCTCGAGATCGCCCAGGCGGCCGAGCAGGCCCGCCTCACCCAGGAAAAGACACTCGCCGCGCTGCGGGCCGAGCAGGCCACCGCAATTGCAACGGCCGAAGCTGAGCAGACCCGGCTTGCCGAAATCGCGCGCATCACGGCGCAGCAGGCGCAGACGGTAGCGCAGACCGAGGCGGACAAGGTCGTCGAGACCGCAACGATCGCCCGCGATGGCGCCATCCAGACCGCCACCATCGAACGCGACCGCACGATCGAGATCGCCCGTATCACCACCGCCGTTCAGACAGCGCAGAAGTCGGAAGAAGAGTCTACCGCCACCGCCGCCGCGAACGAAGCGCGCGCGCTTGCCGTGCGTGCGGAAGAAAGCGTCGCGACCGCCAAGGCCACCGAAATCGCGAACCGCAACAAGAACGTCGCCGTGATCGCCGCCACCCAGCGCGCGCAGGAAGAAGCGGTCGCCATCACCGTCGCCGCCACCGCCGAGAAGGAAGCCGCCGAGGCCCGCGCCAGCGCGCTACGCACCGAAGCCATGGCAGAGGCGGAGGCCGAAAAGGTGCGAGCAGAAGGCCGCGAAGCCGCCTTCCGGGTCGATGCGGCCGGTCAGGCCTCGCTTAACGAAGCGACCAATATCCTCAGTGAAGCCCAAACCAACCTGCTCGTACGAAAGGCGATCCTTGATGCGCTGCCAGCGATTATCGCCGCAGCCAGCAAGCCCATGGAAAACATCGACAAGATCAGCATAGTCGATGCACGTGGCCTCCACGGCAACGCTGGAGTGTCCGATGGCGCCGCTGTCGAACCCGGCAACCTGGCCGACGCCGCCGTCGCCGCTGCCCTGCGCTACCGTGTCGGCGGCCCGCTGATCGACCAACTCCTCGGCGAACTCGGCATGAGCGGCGCATCCGTCAATGGAATGCTCGCCGGCACCGCTTCCCCCCCGGCAAAGCCCGCCGAGCAGGACAAGCCCGATTAACAGGGCGTTTCTTCGCGGATGGGGAGCGGCAGCCGCTTGGGAACGGTCCCCGACGCCCCTAGTCGCCTTTCAACAGTACCGCGATCGAGGTGAATGGACGGCGGGTTTCGATACCCTCATTCAGGACCGGGAATGTCTGGATTGGAGGCGGCTTCTCCAATCTCTCACCGCATTATGGCGAGCCTAATGGAAGCCACTGCCTTGTGACAGAGGCAGGCGTGTTATCGCGTTGGCGGTGTGTAAGTTGGCAGTTGAACCTCGTCTTTTTCTGCGCTCGCGATCAAGGCGGAGAGCGTTTCGCGTTGCCTCGGATTATCAGCCCTCGCGACCACGGCCTTGAGGGAAGCGGTGTAGGCAATCTTCATGCCCTCGCTCGCCGGGACAACGAGATCGGGTTGAACGCCGACATGCTCCCAATTGGCCTTGGTTACGGGATTGATGGCGCGCCCGGTAGGAACGAAGGCGGCAAAACCATTCGGCAATGGCACAAAATCTCCGGGGTTGGCACCCCCGCCGGTGACCTCCCCAATCAGCGTCGCTCGCTTCTGGGTCTGTAGGTCATAGGCAAATTCCTCACCGCCGGAAAAGGTAAAGCGGGATGTGAGGACGAAGACCGGACCGGCATAATGCACCGCCACATCAGGATTTGTTCGATATTCCACCGTCCGGCCATCGGTGCGGCTGAACAGGTCGTTCAAATGCCTCACGTCATCTTTGGCAAAGAAATAGCTGGCCAGCTCGGTAACGCTTTGCGGCTCGCCGCCGCCGTTTCTGCGCATATCGACTATCAGCGCATCGGTGCCGGAGAGCAAAGACATGGCTGCGGCATAGGCTTCGGCCACCAGCGGCGTGGGGCCAAAGCCCCGAACATCGAGATAGCCGATATTGCCCGGAAGCCGCTGGACAGCATTGATGCCGAAGCCCATGCGGGCCATGACACGGCGTTCCTGCGCAGGATCCGGGGATTTGTCGTCGGTCTGATCGGGTGCAAAACGGACCCCCAAATGGGCGTCCTTGCCGATTTCGCGCAAATCCCGGGTCAGGGCATCGGCCATCGCCGTCGCGGTCAGCGCTTTATCGTAACCGCCGTGCGCGAGCTTGGCGGTAATCGTGTCAGCAAGCAAGTTGCCTGTATCGGGGAAGACATAATCGCTGCGCAGACGCCGCGCGAGCGCAACCACAACGGCTTTACGCGCAGACGGAGTAAGTCGTGCCGCCCCGGCGGTGCCGTCCGGCAGGTCAGTTGAAGGCGGTTGTGCAGCAGCGAGTTCCCCGCTCAACAGAGCCAGGAGGACAATCAGCCTGAAGGTGGGGCGCAACGCCGTTTTCACAAGCCATCTCCAAATCGGTCAGTATTTGCATACAAAAGGCATGGATCATCAAAAAGATTGAGGGGATTGCCGCTGCTGCGGCATCGGTCACGCGAGAATGCCTGCTTTCATCTCCGACTGTGCCGGATGGCGCAAGCGCCCTTTTGCTTTGACCATCCTTGGAGGCACAGCAGCCCGCAATTGGCGCCAAAAATCGTTTTCCCTTATGCGGCAAATCAACCGCTGGGCCAAATCCGCAGGGCATTTTGGGACAAGCATTTTAACGATGTTGAATGATCTACAGTCGAAGTGGCGATCTGCGCAACGGCTTTGAACGACAGGAGGATCCCCGCATTTCGCACCCTTGATTTACAACTGGCGCCTGAACGTATGGCAAATTGCGGCAAAAG
The DNA here is from genome assembly GCA_001725355.1 of Novosphingobium sp. SCN 66-18. Taxonomy (GTDB): domain Bacteria; phylum Pseudomonadota; class Alphaproteobacteria; order Sphingomonadales; family Sphingomonadaceae; genus Novosphingobium. Next base: position 23,953 of record MEGD01000039.1, on the reverse strand, counting down.
CGGTTTGGGCCGTGAATGTCAGCAATAGAGGCGACTATCGCCCTCCCTGTGTTATAATCGGCCTATCCGGTCACGCCAACTTTGCGGACTTAACAGCACAACAACCTGGCGCGCGTTAAGGCAAAGGCGGCGGCGGTCTGCACCTTCACTGAGCCGCAAGAGCCCCAAGACGGGCAGCGCTGCCAACAATTGCAACGGAGGGAGTTTGCCTTGCAGCGGGCGTGGTCGAGCGGCTAACCTTGCCCTGCGGCTCATTTTCAGGTGACGCACCAGCTTTGCGCGAGGGTTGTATGTTCGATTTCCTGAAAAAGCAGTTCATCGATGTTATCGAATGGTTCGAAAGCCCCGGCGAGATCGCTTGGCGCGTGCCTTTCAAGGATCAGGAAATCCAGCACGGAGCGCAACTCACGGTACGCGAAGGGCAGATGGCGGCCTTCATCAACGAAGGGCAGCTTGCCGACTATTTTGGTCCCGGATTGCATACGCTGGAAACCGCGAACCTGCCGATCCTCACGAATCTGATGCATTGGGACAAGGGTTTCAAATCCCCGTTCAAGTCCGACGTGGTGTTCTTCTCACTCAAGGAGCAACAGGGCCTCAAATGGGGAACGGCCCAGCCGGTGACGGTGCGCGATAGCGAGTTTGGCGCGCTGCGCCTGCGTGCTTTCGGATCCTATTCCTTTCGGCTGAGCACGTTGGCCCCGTTCGTTTCACGCGTGCTTGGTACGCTGGGCGCGGTTTCGGTCACTTCGCTCGAACCGCAGCTGCGGGCAGCGATCCAGACGTCGCTCGCTACCGCTCTCGGCGGCAGTGGCATCGCTTTCCTTGATCTTGCCGCAAACCAGCAGGCGTTGTCCGACCGGATCAAATCCGAAGTCGACAAGGCCTTTGCGCAATGGGGCCTCGAATGCCTTTCGTTCTATGTCGAAAGCATTTCGCTGCCCGAAGACGTGCAGGCGCACCTCGACAAGGGCAGCTCGATGCGCGTGCTGGGCGATCTTGATCGCTATACCAAGTTCCAGACGGCCGAAGCGATCGAGAAGGCCGCGGAACAGGATGGAGGCATGGCGGCCCTTGGCGCAGGCTTGGCCACGGCAACCGCGCTGGGAGGAGCGATGGCGCAGTCGGTTTCCCACGCGTCCACACCCACACCGGGCGCTCAGGCGCAAGAGGACCCGTTCGCGCTCATTGAGAAATTGCACAAGCTGGTTACTGTTGGGGCCCTGACACAGGAAGAGTTCGACGCCAAGAAAGCCGAATTGCTCGCGCGGATTCGCTAGGCTGCCGGTAAGGGGTTGGATGTGCTGACCTGTCCTTCCTGCGGTGCCGCGGTGCCCATGCGCAGCGCGGCAATGCCCTATACCACGTGTCCCTATTGCCGATCGCTACTGCTGCGGCAGGGCACCGATGTCCGGCGGACAGGCGAAGTGGCGGAACTGCCCTTCGATGTTTCCCCCGTCCAACTGCGCATGCGCGGACGCGCCGATGGCGTGGCCTTCACGGTGGTGGGGCGTGTCCGCTGGGGATGGCAGGAGGGATCGTGGAACGAATGGCTGCTGTTGCTGGACGATGGCAGCCATCGCTGGCTGGGGGAGGCGATGGGCATGTTCATGCTCACCGCCGAGCATGCCGAATTGCTTGATGATCCCGCCGTCCGTCGTTTCGCCGATCAGGGCACGATCGCGCTCGGCACGACGATCGAGGCTGGTGGCTCCGCTTTCACGGCGATGGATATCAAGGAAGCGCATTGTCTGGGCAGCGAAGGCGACCTGCCGTTCTCGACGCTGCCCGATGTGGTGATGACAAACGTGGATTTCCGCGCCCCGGACGGCAGCGCGCTTTCGCTCCAGCGCGAGGCCGGCGGCGTGACGACAGCCTGGCTGGGCCGCTACGTCTCGCTGGGGCAGCTCGAACCGACGCATCTCAGGCAAATCGAGGGGTGGACGGTTCCCGAGGTTCTTCCATGATCGCCGGACGTACCCTGCAGTGTCCGTCCTGCGGTGGCTCGGTCAGGGTTCATGCCGTGGGCTACACCGTGACGGTGGCATGCCAGTATTGCGGCTCGGAACTCGATGTCGCGCACCCCGATGTCCGCCTGATCACCGAATACCATCGCGACGCGACCCGCCTGTCGCTGCCCCTCGGCAGCCGGGGCATGGTGTTCGGAACCGAATACGAGGCCATCGGCGCGCTCGAGCGGACCGACGGCGATGCGGCGTGGACCGAATATCTGCTGTTCAATCCCTATGCGGGATACCGCTGGCTTGTCGACTATGACGGGGAGTGGACCTTCGGGGTAATGCTGGTGGACCGCCCGGATGGCGATGCCGAGACCGTCACCTGGCGCGGAGCCCGCTTCACCCGAGACGGAGCCGCGCAGACGATCGAGACTACCCGCGTGCATGGCGAATTCTACTGGCGCGCCTGGGCGGGGGACAGAGTGGAAGCCGTAGCCTTTGAGCGTGGCGATGAAACGCTTTCAGGCGAACGCACCGGCGACGAACTGACATGGACGCATCTGGTGCCCGTGCCGCGTCGCGATATCGGGCAGGCTTTTGGCCGGGATGATGCAACTCCGCCCCGGGTTTCGCCATCCGGCGGGGGAGTGGCATCCCGCGCTGTCGCGAATTTCGCCCGGATGCCGGCCAGCGATGAACGTGATCTGGCGGCCATGCTGGGGCTGGCCTTTACCACAGTGGCGATGATCCTGATGGTCATGGCATTCCTGTCCGGCCCGGTCACCAGAGCGTACACCCGGGTGCAGGTGCCCATCGGCGCCACTCGCGAAGGGTTGAAGATCGGCACGATCACCGTATCCCGATCATGGCAGTTCGTTACCATTACCGCCGACTCCGAAAACTTCACCAACCGCTGGGTCGATCTCGATTACAGTCTGGTCAATCGCGCAACGCAGCAGTCGATCGATGCCTATGGGCTGGTCGAATTCTATGCCGGCCGGGATTCGGATGGTTCGTGGACCGAGGGAAGCCATCATGCGCGCACGCTGGTGTCCCACGTGCCGCGCGGCACCTACGATGTCTATGTCGATGCCAGCGCCCATGACTGGCCAAACGATCCCGCGCCGGATGCGTCCAATCCCTGGGGCATGTCGGAAACGACGAGCGTGTGGATAGAAGCAAGGACAGGTGGCGTACCCTGGGGCAATTTCTGGACGATGGTGGTCTTGCTGGCCGCGGCACCGTGCATGATGCTCTGGTGGCGGCTGCGGAACGGGGATAGCGAATGACCAGGCGCCTGTTCCTGTTCACCGCGTGGTGCCTCGTCATGCTGGGAGGCGCCGTTGCCTCCACTCTCACCGCCTGGTCGCCCTTTGCCGATGACGAGCGCGAACAACATTCCGGGCCATCCGGCCCTTCGCATAAGTAGCCGCAACCAAAGGAGCCCGCCCAGTGCTTAAGCTCGACATTCTTCTGGCCACAGTCCTCTATGCCGGGCTGGGCATCGTGATCTTCATTGTCAGCTTCGTGCTGGTGGACAAGCTGACGCCTGGCGAACTCTGGCGCGAGATCATCGAACGGAAGAATACCGCCGTGGCTCTGCTGGCCGGCGCGGTGGCGATCGGAATCTCGAATATCATCGCTGCAGCCGTGCATGGATGATGTGCCGCCGGCCACGGGGGAGGATGCCAAGGCACCCGCCTCGCTGGCCGTAATCCTGCTCGTTTCGGTGCTGGTCGTCGCGACGTGCGGCCTGATCTACGAATTGCTGGCGGGCACGCTTGCCAGCTATCTGCTGGGCGATAGCGTAACCCAGTTTTCCACGGTGATCGGAACTTATCTGTTCGCCATGGGGGTGGGCAGCTGGCTTTCCCGCCACGTCCGCCGTGATGAGCTGGGCGTATTCGTCCGGGTGGAGATTCTGATAGCCGCGCTGGGAGGCTGGTCGGCCGCCGGGCTGTTTCTGCTGTTTCCGATCGTCGAGGATTTCCGCATCGCGCTCTATGCGCTGGTGCTCGCGATCGGGGTGATGGTGGGGCTGGAGATTCCGCTGCTGATCCGCATCCTGCGCCACCGTTTCGCCTTTCGCGAACTGGTCTCCAACGTGCTGACCTACGACTATGTCGGCGCGTTGATCGCCTCGCTGCTGTTTCCGCTGGTGCTGGTCCCCCGTTTGGGCATGATCCGCACCGGGTTCGTGTTCGGGCTGGCCAATGTCGGCGTGGCGCTGGCGCTGCTGTTTGCGTTGCGGGGAACGAGACGGATTGGCGGCGATCTGGCCGCCGCCCTGGCCGTGGTCGCCAGCCTGATCGCGGGTCTTGTCCTGGCCGACCGCATCCAGCGCTGGTCTGAAGTCGCCTTCTACAACGAACCGGTGATCTATGCGCGCTCAACGCCCTACCAGCGCATCGTGCTGACGAGGCGTGGCGACGACATGCGGCTCTATCTCAACGGCAACCTGCAATTCTCGACGCGCGACGAGTACCGCTATCACGAGGCGCTGGTCTGGCCCGTCCTGGGGCGCGTGGCGGATCCGCAATCAGTGCTGATCCTGGGCGGGGGCGATGGACTCGCAGCCCGCGAAGTGCTCAGCGATGCGCGGGTCAGGCACGTGACGCTAGTCGACCTCGATCCCGAGATGACGCGTCTGTTCCGCGATACGCCGCAGCTTGTCGCGCTCAACCGGGCGTCGCTGTCATCCCCGCGGATAACGGTGGTCAATGCGGACGCCTTCCGCTGGGTACGGCAGGCCAGGGACCGCTACGATGCGGTAATCGTCGATTTTCCCGATCCCACCGAATTCTCGCTCGGCAAGCTCTATACGGAAAGCTTCTATCGCGAGGTTGCCCGGCTGCTCGCCCCGGCCGGCGTCATGACCGTGCAGAGCACATCGCCACTGGTCGCGCCGCGATCCTACTGGACGGTGGCCAGCACGCTGGAGGCCGCGGGCCTCTTCGCGCGCGGATATCATGCCTACGTTCCCAGCTTCGGCGAGTGGGGATTTACGCTGGCCGCGCACCATCCGCCGGGGGATGCGGTGACGCTGCCGGCGCGGATGCGCTTTCTGACGCCGGCCAGCGAACGCGCGATGTTCGATTTTCCGCCCGATATGGCGCGACGGCCGACCCCGGTGAACCGGCTCGACAACCAGGCGCTTGTGCGTAGTTTCGCGCTCGAATGGGGGCGGTACGATGGCTGAGGCCGATGGTTAAGGCATCGCGACGTACGATCATGGCCGGAGCAGCGGCGGCAGCGGCAGCAGGGGCGCTGACGCTGGAAGGCTGCGCAAGGGAACCGGCGCTTGCGGGCGAGCTGGGCGGTGCGGACTGGCGGCGCGGCCATGCGCTGCGCGATCGGCGTTTCCCCCAACCGCAAGGACCGGAAGAGCATGTGGGCGTGCTGATCGCGGGCGGAGGCGTGGCCGGCCTTGCCGCCGGCTGGCGACTGGCCGAGGCCGGCATGACCGATTTCGCACTGCTGGAACTGGAGGATTCCACGGGCGGCAACGCCCGGTCCGGTCACAATGCCATCAGCGCCTATCCCCTGGGCGCGCATTATCTGCCTGTTCCGAACCGGGAGGCCAAGGCCCTGCGCCACATGCTGCGCCAGTTTGGGATCATGACCGGCGAAGCGCCGGACGGTGCGCCGATCTATGACCCCTATCAGCTCTGCGCGGATCTGGAGGAGCGCCTGCTCTGGCACGGCGGTTGGCAGGAAGGGCTGTTCCCGCAGACGGGTCTCTCCGCCGCCGATCGCGCGCAGCGTAGTGCATTCGACCGCGCGATGGACGAATTCCGATCGGCGGCGGGTGCGGACGGCCGCCCCGCTTTCGCCATACCCATGGCTTTTTCCAGCACCGATCCGCGCTTCACCGCGCTCGATACGATCAGTTTTGCACACTGGCTCGATCAAAAGGGATGGTCCTCCACGCCGCTGCGGGCCTATCTACGCTATTGCTGCCGCGATGATTATGGAACGGAGCCCGAGCAGGTTTCGGCATGGGCGGGCGTCCACTATTTCGCCGCACGGCGCGGGTGGGCGGCGAATGGCGACGGGGATCGCGAACTGACCTGGCCCGAAGGCAACGCGCGGTTGGCGGGATTGATGGCCGGCCGCATACGATCCGCGATCCGCACCGGGCATTCCGTCTTCCGCGTGGAGCGCGACGGCGATGCGGTGCTGGTCGACAGCTTCGACCATGCCCGACAGCGCAGCACGCGGATTAGGGCCCGCTGCGCGATCCTGGCCATGCCCCATTTCGTTTCTGCCCGCCTGATGCCGAGCCAGACGCCGGCGGGCAGCTTCAGCTATGCCCCGTGGATTGTCGCCAACGTCAGCGTCAGCCGCCAGCCTCGTGGCAAGGGCGTGCCGCTGGCCTGGGACAACGTGTCCGCGGGCAGCGATTCGCTTGGCTACGTCGTCGCCACGCACCAGTCGTCGGGGGCCGGCGACGGGCCGACGGTGCTGACCTGGTACATGCCGTTATCGCGCCAGTCTCCCCAAGAGGCGCGCAGGATCATGCTGTCCCGCCCACTTCAGGCGTGGCAGGCTGTGGTGCGCGACGATGTGCTGACCATGAACCCCGATCTTGCCGACGCCATTGAACGGATCGACATCTGGCAATGGGGCCATGCCATGATTCGTCCCGTCCCCGGCTTTCTCAGCGATCCGGTCCGCAGGACCGCTGCCTCTTCACCACCCCCGATACTTTACGCGCATTCCGATCTCAGCGGCCTGTCGTTGTTCGAGGAAGCCCATCACCGGGGCATCGTGGCTGCCGAAGCCGCGATGGCGCATGTGGCCCATCCGTTCGAAAGCCTGATCTGATATGCAGTACGAGTCCGTTCGAGGCCTGCACTTGGTAGCCGATATCGCGGGCGCTTCCGGCCTGGGAGACCTGCCGCTGATCGAGGCCGTGCTGCGCGAAGCGGCGCAGGCGGCGCGCGCCACGGTGCTGGACGTGCGTCTCCACCATTTCGGCCCGGGCAAGGGTGTGACCGGGGTGGCGCTGCTGGCCGAATCCCACATTTCGATCCACACGTGGCCGGAGCATGGCCTTGCGGCCGTGGACATCTTCGTCTGCGGTGCGGCGTCCGACGCCCATGCCGGTCTGGCGGTGCTCGAAAACCGATTGGGTGGGGCCGTCGTCCTTGAAAGGGAAATCGTGAGATTGCAGACGAAATCAGGATAGCCTTTCCCTGAACCACACCGCCACTTCGGCCTCGGTCAGCGAACCGCTTGCCAGCGCCAATACCATGTTGATGGCCTGCTCGGGGGCAAAGCCGATCTGCACATCGTTCAGCGCGAGGAACAGGCGCGCCAGCACCCAGGCAGTCCGCTTGTTGCCATCTGTGAAGGGATGATTGCGCGCCACGCCATAGGCATAGGCCGCAGCAAGTTGGCAAAGATCGGTTTCGCCATAGGCCCATTGATTGCGCGGGCGTCCCAATGCCGATTCCAGCGTTGAAGCATCGCGCACGCCGATCGGCCCGCCATGCTCGGCCAGTTGGCGGTCATGTATCGCTAGCGCAAGTTCGGTCTCGATCCAGACCGGCTCGGCGATCTGCGCCATGTTACTTGGCCAGCACGCGCAGGATATCCCTGTCCTCGCGCATGATCTGTTCCGCCAGCGCCATCTTGGCCTCGAAGGAAGGATCCGACGCCGTGATCCGGATCCCATCGGGCGTTTCCGACACATACAGCGTGTCGCCCACGCCAGCACGCAGCTTGGCAAGCAATTCCTTGGGCAGGACGACACCGGCAGAATTGCCGATCTTGGTGATCTTGAGACTGGCGTTCATACTATTGTTATAACATCGAGCGCGAATTGCTCAAGAGGCGTATCCTGAGCCCGGCCACGTTGGCCATCAGGAGAAGCAAATGGGACATTCCGATCTAGACCCCGCCGTGCATGAACGGCGCCCTTGGAACGCCGGGCAGAATGTGGGACCCAAGCGACCACTGCGGCCGCGCGACATTTGGGCCATCCGGTTCTACCTCGATGAGCACAAGCGGCTGCGCGACCGAGCCCTGTTCGACCTGGCCATCGACAGCAAGTTGCGCGGGTGCGATCTGGTGAAGCTGCGCATTGGCGATCTCGTCAGCGGCGGGGCCATTCGCAACCGGGCAACTGTCATTCAGCAAAAGACCGGTCGTCCGGTTCAATTCGAGATCATGGCTGAAGCGCGCAAGAGCCTGCTGGCTTGGCTGGAGCGGCGGAAAGGCTCTCCGAACGACTTCGTTTTCCCAAGTCGAGTGGATTACATGGGCCATATCAGCACCCGCCAATATGCCCGCCTGCTCGATGAATGGGTTTCGACTGTAGGCCTCAACAAGCAGGAATATGGCACGCATTCCATGCGCCGAACCAAGGCTGCGATAATCTACAAGGCAACGGGCAATCTTCGGGCTATCCAGATACTGCTCGGGCACACCAACATCGAGCACACGGTCCGCTATCTCGGTGTCGACGTAGATGACGCCTTGACGCTGTCTGAGAGAACGGAGCTTTGACCGAGGTACCGGCCCATCGGGCGATCGGTGGGCCGGTATACATGGTATGAACGAACGGGCGGTTTCGACGCACCAACCGTGGACCGCCAACGTCCGATATCGCGGCGGCAGATGGCAATAGGATGGCGCTGGGTCCCGAAAGCCTGTGATTGAGCAATTTGGCCGACACTCACCGCTTTGCGTACATGATCCGCAGCGTGGCGAACAAGCGGCGGACAGCTTCAGGATTGACGGCCGGCTCGTTGTCGTTGCGGCGAGCATAGGTCGTCATGAGCAGTCGCTTCGTGCCGTTCGCGGTCATCGCACAGACGCCGTCCCGCGAGACGCTGACCGGCAACGCCATGCACCAAAAGGCGGGGCCTTCCCCCTTGCTGCCGGTTCGTGCCGCGACGCCGATCGGAGTATCGACGAGCTTGCTGGCTTTCACCTCCAGCATTGTTGCGGCATCGTCAGGGGCGGTATTGGCGGCGACGACCGGCGTGTCGTACAGATAGACGTCTATGGCCGGCGCGCCGGCGTAAACGATCCGCGAACGGGCGATCCAGTCGGCGCTGCTGGGAGGATCGAGCTCCACTTCCTGCCGGGTGACGCGTTCGGCCCCATTGCCGCTGCCCACCGGCGGAAGCGTGCTGGCGAGAGCCCGTGCGGTGAAGGCACGCTTCCCGCTCGACGCCCCGACGGTTGTCTGGCGCACGCCGGCAGAGGAACCGCCAAGAGTGCCGAGCGCTTCCTGGGCAAGGTCCACCGTGCGATTGTAGCTATCCTTGTCTTTGCCCAGGTCCAGCTGGCCTAACGACATTGTCGCGCCGGGATCAGGCGCCGGAACACCATGCCCCCCTGTTTCGGCGGGATGGCTCTCGTTCGCGGCAACCGTCGTGTTCCCGGCATTGGACGAGGGGTGGCAACCCGCCAGCAAGGCGATTGCGACGATGCTCGGATGCACTCTCATTTCGATCGCCTTATTTTCTTTGTACAACTATATTGTTATAAGAATGCATGGTGCTCCGCAAGAGGGAACAGGGCGCTTCACGCAATTACAGCTTGCGCGCCGGCTGATCCGTTGAAACAAGGAAAGCCGACAAAGGCCGCGCGCTTTCGGGGGTGAAAATGCGGTGGTTCAAGCAGATACTCGCGTTCCTGTCGCTTTCGGTGATCGCGATCCCCGCGCTTGCCGAAACCGATCATCTGAAGCGCAGCGTCGTGCGGGTGGTCACGCTCGCGCAGACAGCGGACGGTGTCGTCGTTGTCGGCCACGGCACGGGCTTCGCGGTCAGCCCGAGCGACATTGTAACCAACGCCCATGTCGTTGAAGACTATCTTCAGCTCAAGGCACAAGGCACCCCGGCTGCGCTGTGGGTCATACCGGCGCGCGGCGGAAAGCCGCTCGACGCCTCAGTCAAGGCTTTCGACCGCGACGGGAATGATCTGGCGGTGGTGAATATTGGCGAGGCCACGATTCCCCGCGCCACGCTCTATGGCGGTTCGATCAGCGGCGATCTCGAGGCTGCCGCCCTTGGCTATCCCGGAAATGTCGATCGCGCGCGCAGCGTTGGCGCGGACGGCACCGTGAGCCCGAGCGCGCCCGAAGTGCGACGCGCGCAGATCACCTCGGTTCGCGACAGTGGCGCGCCCTGGAACGTGGACAAGGGCGTCCTGGTCCACGATCTCGCCACGGCGCCCGGGGACTCCGGCGGGCCGATCTCCGATCTCTGCGGCCGCGTGTTGGGCGTCAACGAGTCCGGTACGAAGACGGGGGAATCCGGAGCGAATTTCGGCTTCGCAATTACCGGCGCGGATCTGCGCGCGTTCCTGGGCGCCAACGGTATCCAGTATGCCAGCACCATGCAGCCGTGCCTGAGCGACCGGCAGGCCACGGAACGCCAGGTCGATGCGATGTTCGCCGCCACCAATGCCGCCATGGCCAAGCTTCGCGACGCCGAGGCGGCCGACAAGGCGGCCGAGAGCATCAGGCGCGGCAAGACGATCCTCTGTGCATTGGCGCTTCTCGTCGTGGCCGCGCTCGCGGCCTGGCGCTGGCGCAAGGACGATCGGCGTGGAGCCGCCATCTTCGGCGCGTTTGCGGTGGCGGCTCTGGCCGGCATCGTCATCGTTCAGCGTTCCCAGACCTCTGCCGCCGCACCCAACGTCCTGGCGGACACCGGCGACGCGACCTGCGCACTGGACGATCAGGCAAGCCGCATCGTCTTCGACACCGATGACAACAATCGGAAGACTGCCATCTCCCTGCTTGCCGGCCAGTGTTACGGGTCGGGGCGCAAGCTGTTCGCGCGCAACGGCGCCGTCCTGACAAACGTCAATATCGATACCGCGGACGAGAGCGTGTCGGTGTCATCGATCGACAAGGCGTCAGGGCGCTTCGAGTATCGCAATTATCTGCTCGAAAGCGAGCCTTTCGCGGCCGCGAAGGCGGCGCTCGAGAAGACGCCCGCGCAGGTCTGCGATGCGAGCGGCAAAGGCGGCGATCCCGCGCTGGCAGCCCGGCGCGTGAGCGAGGTTACCGCGCTGCTGCCCAAAACCCCCACCGAGACGATCATCTGGAATTGCAAGCCCGATTCCAAAAATCCGCCGGCGAAATCTGGCGCATGAGCGCCAACTTCGCCGGCATCGGACAGATACGACTCATCCGAGCGGCAGTCCGCGCCGCCGCATTTCCGCTTGGATCGCGAGGCCGGTGGGGCACAACGCCCCATCGTCCCCGGACGGGCTCCTGAATCCCTCGTATTCGGACCATTGCGTATGCAAGTCCGCGTCGCTCCAGTCGGCTATCATCGCGTCGATGTCGAGCGGCCGATACAGCGGTTCGAACTCCAGGGGCGTTCCCCACTCCCGGCCGTCATCGTCGAACAACGCCTGCGCCAACCCTTCGGTCAGCGTGCAGCGATGTGCATAGCCTTCCGCAGCGGCTTGATCCCGGAACCGCGGTGCATCGGGAAACAGCACGCCGGCTGCCACCTCGAGCCGCGCTGCCTCGCAAAGCCGGACGTCGATGGAGCAGGGAAGGAGGAGTTCCAGTCCGCCCCAGCTCGAAACGAAGAGGCCGACCGCCGCGCGGGTTTCGATGATCCTGACGAAATAGAGATGGGCACGCTCGCTTGCCAGATCGTGAACGCTTTCCATCCCGTCCTCCATGCCTCGTGATCGCGCCTTTATGACATATATATTGTAAAAAGAAACAGTGCCTGTTAAAGCGCTCGTGAAGGGATCGGGCATGATGCGATTCGGATGGAGATCACTGGCGGCAATGCCCCTCGTGCTCATTGTCGGCGCGTGCGGTTCCGCGAACAAGGCGGACCCGGCGACGAACGCCCCGAATGCGATCGAACACGCCTCCTCGTCGCAAGACGTGTCCGATCCGGTGGACGATTGCGTCGCCACGCCTGCGACGCAGGAGGCGCTGGCGGCAGACGACACGCGGTGGCGACAGTTCGATTTCTGGATCGACCGCATGCGCCGGGGTCTCGCGCGCCCGGCCGATAAGGGTGACCTCTCCGGTATCCGGCATTTCTGCGGCGCTTGGTCGGTGGTCGTTCGCCAACCCGGCGCGGACACGCCGTCCGGGATCATTGGCCTGCGGATCGCGGGGGATGGCAGCTACATCGCCATTGTCCGCGATGGCCTTGCCGACGACAATTACGCGTTTCATGTCGATCGCGGACAAATCGCGGTCAGCGACAAGGGGTTGCGTTTCGTCTCGGCGCAGAACTGGAACGACGAGGGCCAATGGTTGCCGGTGACCGGCGGCGGCATGGTCGCGATGATGCAGCAGAAAATCCTCTGGTTCCGTCCGATCGGTCCCAATGCCCGCCGGCAGGTCGACACGGTTTTCCGGGCGGTTGCCTCCACCGACAAAGGCATGACGTCCGACGTCGCGCTGGCGATGGCCGTGGCCAAGGCCTGGGCGTCGGACGCGGAACTGCGCGCGCTGGAGGTGCGGCCGCATGACGGCGACTTCGCCAGTCCCGTCATCGTGCCCAGCTTCTATTCGCCAAGCAAGAATGCGACGATGGTAATGCTGTTCGATCCGGCGAAGGGCGAGTTGCCGGCGGGCAATACCTACGCGGGTGACGCGACCGGGACGACGCGGGCAATCCCCGTCGACGCCATGTCATTGCCTTCGCTTGGCGGAGGTGGCCGGGATGATGGTCCGGCGGTGCTGCGCTGGTGGGGTGAGGGCGCATCGGCCCGACTGTGGTGGGTGTTTACGCGTCCGATGGTCGCCAGCGGCCGGGGCAACGTCTGCTACGATGTGACGCAAGGCGGGCAACGCGATTGCCGGGCGCTGTTTGGCGATGACGTTGCCGATTACGAGCGGCGCGTGGCGCAGGTGAACGCGGCCCGGCGCCGCGCGCAGTCCCGCGCTCCGGCGAGCAGAGGCGATCGCGCTCCGTTCGTGCTGCGGCCTCCGTGCAGCGCATCGTTTTTGCAACCGGGTGACGTCTGCAACGACTTCGGCACCGACAAGACAGTTCAGTGACGCATGAGATGCGGAACAGTGGTCGCCCGAAATTCCCTTGAGAGGAGGTCTCATGACCGGATTGTCCAGGATCGCCAGTCGTCTGTTTCCGCTGTTGTTGGCGCTTCTGGGCGTCGTGTGGTTCCTCGGGGCCGAGCGACAGGCGGTCGAGAGACATTGTTATGCCGTCGATGCCAGCAAGCGGGAATCGTTTGGGCCGATCGACTACATTGTCACGGGGTGGGACTGGCCCATCCACTGGATGAACGGCACCCGCGCGCAAGCTATTCCCTGCAAACCCGGCGTAGCAGGCCTTGGTGAAAGCGCGATCAGGGTGCCGAAGGGTTCGATGGTCGGGAATGTGCTCGAGGGAATAGACGGAGAAGTCGCTCCTGGCGAGTTGTCCGGACCCTTGCCCGTTGGCGATCCCTCGTCATCGACGCTCGGCGCTGAAGCGCCTGCACTCCTCGAAAAGCGCCTGAAAGACGAGCAGTAACTCCAGCCGTCACCAGGCCCCGCGCATGGGATGGCGCGCCGCATAGCGTGCGAGTAGCATGGCCGCTTCCGCCGCCGTGTCACGCTCTAGCGGGGTCATGGCGGTTGCGACCGCTGCGCTGCCAGGACGACTGGCCATGCAGAGTCGGAGCGGCCGCCCACTGCCTTGGGCATCGACAATCGCGCACAGGCCGCGCGCGGTTTCGCTGTAGGTCACCACGCGGATGGCGCGATAGTCCGATCGCCAAGCCACGGGCAGCGCGCCCTGCAAGAATGCCGCGTCGTCATCGGCTCCGGGACCGTCACCCAGTCCGCGGGAGAACAGCGCGACCCGCCTTGCGTCGTCTGCCGACCGGTAAATGGTGAGCATCGTGCGCCCGGCCTTATCCTCCGCCGTCCACCGTCGCGCCCAGGGCCCGCGTGTTACGTCGAGCCTCAATTCGGCGCCGCTCTGATCCCCCCATGGCGCAAGCAACGGACCCTCCGTACGGGATGGCGCCGACCCCAGCAGAAGCGCGCTCAGGAGGATGGGCCAGTTCACGCCCTAACCTCCATGTCGCTCGCCAGCCGCTCGAACGGCGGTGGCGCCCGATCGGGGAAAAGCTGATCGAGCAGGTCGGGCGAGGCCGCTTGCGTCAGAATGGCAGCCCGCGTCAGCAATGCGATCGCCAGCTGATCCGCGCTCAGGGCCAGCACGGCGGCGGTTTGGCGAACAGCGTCCACAGCAGCAACCTCCCGGACCACCGCGGCCACCTGATGGGGCAGATGGTTTACATCGCCCGACCGAAGCGCCAGCACGCCGTCCTGCCGCCAAAGCACCAGCGAAGCGGCTTCGCGCAGACGCGCGCCGAGCTGGAGCAGATCCGCGCTTGGCGCGCGGCGCATCTCCCGGAGCACTTTGCGACTGTGCCACCAATTGGCCAATCGGATATGCAGCGGTGCGGGCGCGTTGATGCCCGGCCAACGAAGCCCGAGACCGCGTGACCGGCCGGGAGTGGGAGAATCCTGTTCCGGAGCTTCTGGAATCGCTTCCGGTTCGACTGCCGAGGGCTTAGGTGGAACCGCCTGAACATCCGGAGTGGCATCGACAAGCGCGAGTTTGCGCATCGCCGGAAGCACGCCGGTGGCTTCGCCTTCCGCGCCGATGAAGACGAGACTGGTCTCGCTGGTCAGCAGATTGCCCTTCAGCGCAAGGTCGCGGATTTGCTGGCGATCGACAGGGCCGCCCGAACCGACGAGCGCGCCAATCTCCCTTGCCATCCGCAGGCCCATTTCGGCCCGCACGTCATCGGCGGACCAGTCGGTTACTCTCCCCTGAAATCCGACCGGGATGACGATATCGAGCGTGAGCGGCGCGGTTCCGATCCGCTGCATTGGCGGCAGGTCTCGTCCGTCGGACCGCACCACGATTTCGTTAGCCCCCTCGATCTTCAAGGTTATCGGATGCGCCATGCCGGTCTGGCGCGGGGACAGATGATCGGGCAGGGCAGGGACGGCAAGATCGGGGTCGACCCCGGGACACAGGCGAACACTTGCTCCCCCTTCTCCAAGACCTATCACACTCTCGACGGTCAGGGATATGACCTCGCCCAGCTGCACCCCCGCCACCGATAGCGCGCGCCAGCCCTGTTTCAGTTCCTCCAACAGGATGGCTCGATTGCCGTCGACGGCGGCCCCGTCATAGTTCGTTTCGGCCCGGCGCCTTGCTCTGGCCTGGGCGACCCATCGTTGCTCGCCGATTCGGACCATCACGCCATGGACGACCTCGTCGGTCAGCGCGGGCGGCATGGTGAGGACGGCCTCGATCGGCGCGCCTTCGCGATTGGTGAAGGTGCGGGTGACGATCAGCCGGGCGATCGGTGGAACGAGACGCAGGCATATTTCGGTCCTGTCGAGCAGCATGGGAGGCCGCGGCGCCGCCGCCGGCCTAAAGAGTGGCATCAGCGGATCGATCAGCTTGTCCATCGTCGTGCCTCCTTGCGCGTTGACGGCCCCGTTGTTCAGCCGGCTGCCCGCTTGCGCGTTTTCGGCGCGCGCCCTGTGAACGCTTCGCGCAGCCTCGCTTCGGTCCGCGTGATGATTTCGTCGATGTTCGCCTCCTGACCGATCAGATCAGGTGCAATGACGAGGGTCAGGCCATCCATCACCGGCACCGGCACGCCCTCGCGCGCGTCCAGCAACAGACGGATCGCGGCATTGGGGAAACCAAGGCCCTTCAGCCGCTGGAAGCGCCGGATCGCCTGGACGTGTGGGTCCCCATATGTAGCGTAAGTGCGTCCCCCCTCGGGTGAGGGAACGAACCCTTCGGAAATCAGGAAACGGATCTGCCGGATGGTGGCGCCGGTGATGGTCGAGAGTTCATCGAGCTTCATACATCTCTTTTAACATCATATTTGTCAAAAACAAGAATTGATGGATCGATTTGACCGATGCGGACGAACAGACCACGGCTCCCAATAAACGGGTGGTCTTGCTCAACAACTCTTCGATGACGATGGCAGGGTGTTTGGATTGCCCCTGACGTTCGAGCCGCTCTGTCGGGCGTTCGGCCTAGGGGAGGATACTGCGACATAGGATGACAACCGGCTTCGCGCCGAGCGGTACGCCCTTCGGGTCGGCGCGGCGCGGGCGAATCGGCGCTGGCTGCCACGGTTGGCGGCGCTCGGTTCAGAACGCCCGTAGCGCGTTGCTCAGGAGCCGGGGTCAAGGATAATGACGCTGACAGAGACCAGCAGGAAGACCGGGATAATATTAGCGACGCCAATCGCCCATGCGCATAGTCTCGCGCCATGCGCCCGAACGATGCCGACAGCAGCAATGAAGCAAAGAAGGGCTATGGCCGCATACTGGCCGATCATCATCCGTTCCCGGATGTGCGTGCCGACCGCATGGTGGTCTATCACGAAAGGACCCGAGAGAATCGCAAGACCCCACGGTATGATCATGAAAGATAGGGTCTGCAGACGACGCCGTACCTTGGTTGCCCTCGGAAAGGAGCGGACGACGATCACAACGGATCCGATCCACGCGAGAAGCAGGACCCAAATGAGCATCGGGAGTTGTCTCCTTCCTGTCCTTGATCTGCCCCCAGCGAGTGGGCCGATTGGTTTGTTAGTGGATTAAGCCCATCGCCGCCATATCCGGATGGAGGTGGAGCGAAGCGGAACGGAGGCCGGATATGGCGGTGTCGCCGTTTCTGGGGCCGGCGGTCGATAGCCTAGGCTGCTATGCGGGCGCTTATATCACAGCGCACCGGCTCGATGCGCTCTAGTGCGACCTTCCGACGATGGTTCGATCGGCAGATTGTGTACCAGCCCTGGTCATTCAAGCGCACCGTAGTGACGGTGAACGAACGACGGGTTCTGACGCCCCAAGCTGGGTCCCTGAAGGTCCGGAATAGAGGCGGCATTTTCCATCACAGCGGACCGGTGGCAGTCGACCACACTGAGCCATTCCAATAGTTGACCACGAGCGGCGGATTCTAACGAAACCCGCCGCTCGCCAGCGCTGCCAGGCCATCTTCGTAAATGCCTTGGAACAGGCTTACGATCTCGTCTTCCGTCACGCCGACGGGGTCAAACTGACCGAACCATTCGACACGTGCGACGCGGCCACCATCGATATCAGAGACTCGCAAAGTTGCCAGATAGTTCGCTTGTGGAAATGGCGCCTTCAGAATGTGGTAGCTGTAACTGCGCGCGGCCTCGTCGAAGGCCATGAGGCGTTCCACGATTTCCTCGCCATCCAGATTGCGGATCCGGCGAACGCGGCCGCCCTCTTCAAGCTGTGACGACGGAATGTAGGGCAGCCAATCGGGGAGCGTGTTGAAACCGCCGATGAGTTCCCAGACTTCGGCCGCGCTGCGGGCGATATCGATGCTTGAATATGCCTTTGCCATGATAAGTTTCCTTTCAACGTTGGTTGTGAAGTGGATTTGAGGTCAACTGACCCCGGGGGTGCGGCGATGGCTCAAGAGGGTCAGACCGAACAGGGTGAGGCCAGCGAACGTCAGGCAGAAGCCAGCCCACACTGCCGACAGAAGGCCGAAGCCGGCGCTGATGCTCAGGCCCCCGCTCCAGGCGCCCAGAGCGTTGGCAGCGTTGAGAGCCGCGAGGTTCATGGCGCCCGCAAGGCTGGGAGCTTCGGGTGCGAACCGCGTCAGGCGTACCTGGATTGTCGGGATCGCCAGCATCATTGCCGCGCCGACACCAAACAGGGCCGGGAATAGCAGGCGAGGATCGGTGCCATGGGTGGCAAGAACGGCCATCACGGCCAGCGCGCCGCCGTATCCCAAGGTGATGCCACGCGCTGGATAGCGGTCTGCAATCCGACCGCCAAGCAGGTTGCCGGTGGTCATGCCGATTCCAAAGACTCCCAGCGCCAGAGGAATGACGGTGGCTGGCAAGCTCGCAGCGTCGGTGACGATCGGACCGATAAAGGTATAAACCGCGAATATGCTGCCGACGCCAACCGCAGCGACCAGCATCACGCCCCAGACCGCAGGCCTGCGCAGCGCCGACAGTTCCTGATAAACCGGCACCCCATCAAGGGCTTCGGTGTTCGGCACCCAGTGCCAGATCGCGGCAATGGAAAGGCCGGCCAGGAGGGCGACAGCCCCATAGGTCTCACGCCAGCCCAGCGTTTGGCCCATGAACGTGGCGAGCGGTGAGCCGACAATCGTCGCGACCGTAAGGCCGGTCATGACTATGGCAAAAGCGCGACCTGCGCGGCCCGGCCCTGTGACGTGGGCAGCAACCACTGCCCCGGCTCCAAAGTAGGCGCCCTGTGGCAAGCCGCCAATGAATCTCGCCGCTATCAGGGCGCCAAGGCTATCCACGAGGGCGGAGGCCAGATTGCCGACCAGGAATAGCGCCATCAGCCACAGCAACAGCTTGCGCCGATTGAGCCGCGCCGCCGCAAGCGTGACCAGCGGTGCGCCGATCACTACGCCGAAAGCGTAAGCGGTAATGGCACTGGTAGCTTGGGGAATGCTCAGGCCCAGATCACCGGCAAAGAGCTGGATAATTCCCATGCTCGCGAATTCAGACGTGCCGATCACGAAGCTGCCCAGCGCCAGCGCCATAAGCGTCATGGTTCCGCCGCGTCCGGCGCTTTGGCCACGGTTTTCGAGGGGGCGGCCGACCGGATGCGCGCCTTGGGGGCATAGCTTTCCCGTCGCCAGCAATGCTGACGTGTTCATGATGATCTCCTGCGCGTTGAGCTGGCCTCAGTCGGCCAATGTCGGGAAGTCGGTGTAACCTTCCGCTCCGCCGCCATAGTAGGCAGTCAGCGGAGCCTCGAAGAGCGGCGCGTTCCGGCGCAGACGCTCGACCAGATCGGGATTGCCGATAAACGCCCGGCCAAAGGAAATCATGTCCGCATGGCCCGATGCGATAGCGTCCATAGCCAGTTGCCGGTCATAGCCGTTGTTGGCGATGTATGCGCCGCCAAAGGCTGCATGCAATGCCTTGAAATCGAGCGCTGACGCGGCGTTGGCTTCGCGCAATTGTCCTTCCACGGCATGAAGATAGGCAAGGCCCAAGCCGCCAAGTTGCTGCACAAAGTAGCCATAAGTGGCTTGCGGATCGCTATCGAGCGGCGTTTCGCCAATGGCGGTCGATAGCGGCGAAATGCGAACTCCCACCCGATCAGCGCCCCAGATCTCGGCAACAGCCTTGACCACCTCGATGGGAAAGCGCGCGCGGTTTCCGACCGAGCCGCCGTAAAGGTCGGTGCGGCGGTTCGTGCTGTCGCGCAGGAACTGGTCGAGGAGGTAGCCATTAGCGGCGTGGACCTCGACCCCGTCGAACCCTGCCTTCTTGGCCAGATGGGCAGCGTTGCGATAGTCCTCGACCAGCCCGGGAATTTCATCCGCCTCCAGAGCGCGCGGCATGGATGGTACATCATCGCCGGCCAGCGTATAGACCCGCCCCCCGGCGCGGATGGCCGATGGTGCGACCGGCGGCGCCCCACCTTCCTGAAGGCTGAAGTGTGAGACGCGGCCAACATGCCAGAGCTGGAGGACGATCTTACCCCCGGATTCGTGAACAGCATCTGTCACTTCTCGCCATGCCTCAGCATGGGCATCGGTGTAGATGCCTGGGGTGTAGGCATAGCCGCGGCCCTGCTGGGAGATATTGGTCGCTTCGGTGACGATCAGACCGGCGGACGCACGCTGACGATAATAGTCAACGGCCAGCGGGCCATGGACACCATCCATTCCCGCGCGTGAACGGGTCAACGGTGCCATCACAATGCGGTTGGTAACATCGATCGCGCCGATCGAAGTCGGCGCGAAGAGATCGGCAGCAAGCGTGTCAGACATATCACATTCCTTCTCGTCTTTGGCCCTGGTGCCGGTCAGCTCGAAGAGCCCGGCAACTCGTCGCAGATGGAAATC
Organism: Novosphingobium sp. SCN 66-18; assembly: GCA_001725355.1. GTDB lineage: Bacteria > Pseudomonadota > Alphaproteobacteria > Sphingomonadales > Sphingomonadaceae > Novosphingobium. The sequence goes on along the minus strand of MEGD01000039.1, from coordinate 4,113 downwards.
GCACAATGTCGCTTGCCTGATTAGACGGCGGGTTTTCACTGCATTTGATAGCCAGGTTCACAGATGGAGCGACGTGGGCCGAAAAACGAGTTAGACTGCACTCAGTTCTAGGAATGAAGATCACAGGTGTCTCATGGATAATCGCGCAGGCGAGATGATGGTGTTCGTCCGTGTGGTGGAAGCAGGCAGCTTCTCCGAGGCGGCTCGCCTGATGCTGATGACGCCCTCCACAGTATCCAAGCTTATCGCCCGGCTGGAAGCGAGGCTCGGCGTGCGGCTGATCGAACGCTCCACTCGGCGCCTCGCGCTGACAGGCGAAGGGCAGTTTTATTATGAGCGCAGCCAGGCTTTGCTTGGGCAGCTCGACGAGACCGAACAACAGATCGCTCAAGGCGGCGCGGAAGCAGATGGGATTGTACGGGTTACTTCATCGGTGACATTCGGCACGGCAGCGCTCGAACCGATCCTTCCGAACTTCTTCGAAGCATATCCAAGGGTTGTCGTCGATCTATCCCTGTCGGACGATGTGGCGGATCTCTATATGGAGCGCACCGACATAGCTATCCGCGTCGGCAAACTCGCGGATTCCAACCTGATGGCGCGCAAGATCGGCGAAACGCGCCGCCGGATCGTCGCATCGCCTGCCTATCTTGCCCGCCACGGCACACCGCGCAGTCCTGAGGATCTGGTCCATCACAACTGTCTGGGCTTCAATTTCCGCCGCGCGATGCCGGTCTGGCCGATGCGCGAGGGCGGACGCATTGTCGAGCGGATGCTCAGCGGTTCACTGTTGGCCAACAATGGCGAAACACTTCGCCGCATGGCGCTCGCTGGTGTCGGCATCATCCGCGTGGCTGATTATCACCTGCGCAACCAGATTGCGCGGGGAGAATTGGTCGAGTTGCTGGTGGATTGCGATCTGGGCGAGACGGATGACATCCACGCCCTGTTCAAAGGATCGCAGTTTTTGCCTGCACGGGTCCGGGCCTTCCTGGATTTCACCGTGCCGCGAATGCAAGCGTTTCTTGAGCAGAAATAGGGTATGGCCGATCCGCCGCAATGGTGGACCGGCCATGTCTGTTCAGGGCTGTCAGTGTCCCAGCACTTCCATTCGCATGACCTGTACGCCGCCTTGCGCGAGGTCGGGCAGTCTTGCGAACCACGCCTGCACGTAAGGCATGGCGTTGTGCGCCTCGAAATCCTCGCGCGAGGCGAAGACTTCGTAGAAGATGAAGTGCCCCGGCTGGGCGCGATCTTCCTGTAGGAAATAGACAAGGTTCTTGGGGTCGCTGCGGACCAGAGCCACCAGCGGCAGCGTCGCTTCGCGAAGTTCAGCTTCCTTGCCCGGTTTTGCATGCACTTCGGCGACAATGGACCAGGCGCCCGTAAGGATCTGCGCATAGCGGATGCCCTCCTTGGGTGCCGCATTGTCCTGCGCGACGGCGGTTGCGGGCGCGGTCGCCAGCATCAGGGCAGATAAGCCGATCATTTTGAATGGAATAGCCACGGTGATTTCCTTTCGATGGTACTGCAGGTGGCCGGAACGGAGGCTTGGCTCCGTCCCGGCGGCGATCACAGTCCTGCCTGCTTGCGCTGACGTCCGGCCAGGGCATTGGCGAAGCGCTGCTTCACCGGGCCGAGCGCTTTCACGAACTCCAGTTGCTCGCCTTCTGGGCCCTTGCAGTAGATCAGCTCCCAGCCATCGGACGGCGCGACGGTCACCTTGTTGGTGTTCGTGCTTTGGGGCGCGGCGCGGCGTTCGGCTTCACTGCGCAGGCGGATGGTGCGGTTGGCACGCACCTGCGTCATGCCGCGCCGGGCTGACTCGGCTTCGAGGTCGGTGATGAACTTGTTGAAGTCCACATCATCGCGCACGTAAAAGCAGATGTGCATCATGCGCGGGAAGGCCGGGCTCATGTTCTCCAGCGGTGGGGCAAAGCTGTTGGGACCGCCCAGTGGTTCGTCGGCATTGCGATATTGCAGCAGTTCGATCACCACGTTGTCGAACTGGATAAAGCGCACGTCGAGCCGCTGATCGCCGTCACGCAGGTTCGGGACGCCGATGGCGGCCGGGCTGACGTGAAGATCGTTGGCGCGAATTTCCTGATCCGCCAGCAGGGTGTTCTGCACTGTATCGCCCTGAAAATCGCCGTGGCGGAACACCTCAGTGCCGCCAAGAACCTCGGTGTAGAACTCGAAAGCGCGCTCCATGTTCTGCACGGTGAGCCCAAAATGCTGCACCCCCTGCAGCCGCGCACCGAGCGGGGCCGCATTGCGCGCCGCAGGTGACATGCGCTCGGAACCTTGTGCGACTGCAGGCGCGGCAAGAGCCGCTCCAGCAGTTCCAGCCACCAGCACAGCGCCCGAGGCGCGGAGCATGTTGCGGCGGTCAAGGCCGGTCTGGGTAATTGTCGTAGCATCAGACATGATGATTTCCTCCATTTTTGATCGGCGCATGTTCCATCAGCGCGCAGGGGACCCTCCGACCGAGGCGCAACCTCGGCCGGGGTGTGCTTGAATTTTGCGAGTTTGCAGCGGCGGGGCTGCGTCAGTCGGCGATGGGAAGCGGGGCTGCCGGGTTGACGAGGCCCTCGCTGCGCAGTGCGCGCCAGAAGTCGACGGGTACGATCTCGGCCAGCGCGGCACTGTCCTCAGCGATGCGGCCGGGGCGGCTTGCACCCGGGATCACAGCGGCGACGGCAGGATTGGCCAGCGCAAACTGCAAGCCCGCAGCCTTCATGCTGATCCCGTGGCTGTCAGCAATTGCCTTGATGCGCGCCACCTTGCTCAGGATCTCAGGCGTGGCAGGAGCATATTCAAAGTTCGGCCCGCCAACGAGCGCCCCGGAGCTGTAGGGACCGCCCACGACGATGCCCAACCCCCGCTCGGCCACCTTCGGCATCACACGCTGCAGCGAACGATCATGGTCGAGCAGGGTGTAACGGCCGGCCAGGAGGAAGCCGTCAGGGCGCGGCCCGTCGAGGTCGAGCAGCAGTTCGATCGGTTCGACGCGGTTGACGCCAAGCCCCCAGGCCTTGATCACGCCTTCGTCGCGCATCCGATCGAGCGCCTTGAATGCGCCGCGCCGCGCCTGCTCGAACATGCTGAGCCATTCATCGCCATAGAAATCCTGCGCGATGTCGTGGACCCACGCGATGTCGATGTGGTCGGTCTTGAGGCGGTTGAGGCTGTCCTCGATCGAGCGGTAGGTCGCCTCTTCCGAATAGTCGTTCATGATCTTGTTCGGGCGGCCATATTTGAAGACATCGCCCTTCTCGCCCAGATCGCGGGCGCTGACGTCCTCGACTTCATCGAGAATGAGGCGGCCGACCTTGGTGCTGATTACGAACTCATCACGCGGCTTGTCGGCAAGGGCCGCGCCCATGCGGATCTCGGCCAGTCCAGCACCATAAAACGGCGCGTTATCATAGTAGCGGATGCCGTCAGACCAAGCCGCCTCGACAGTCGCCAGCGCCTCTTCTTCGGGAATATCGCGAAACATGTTGCCGAGCGGTGCTGCGCCAAAGCCGATCTGGCTGGGAAGAATGTCCTTGAGTGCCATCGTCGTTACCTTTCAGTTCTGTTCCGAACCCCGTGTTCGGTGTCGAAGAAAGGAATATGTTCTTGCCGGGACGACGAGTAGCCGGGCAGAAATCCCAGCACTTTGGAAGCGCGTTCACAGATCACTGCGTGAATGAGCAGGCTGCCTTTAGGACATGCGTTACTGGGCTCGCGCCTCTTAACCGGGCAGGAACAGTTAGCCTGATAAAACTGGCTGTCGTGAGGTAACAAAATGGCGGGTTTGAATGAACCTGGTGATATCTCTCGCTGTTGATCTGACGACATCCGCTTTAGGCATAACCTGACGTTCCCAGCCCCGGAGCCAACCGGCAGGAATGTCCCAGCCCTCGTCTTTCAGCAGTGAAGCCGCCAGTGTGAATGTATGGCCGGTTCCGACGCCGCAGCCTGGGCCTTTGAACGACCGGAATTGCGGCGTAATGCGCCGGCCCGAGGCCGGCGTGCCGACGGCGACTCTCGCCCTCCCTGCGTCATAATCGGCCTTTCCGGACACGACGCGGATTCCTGCCTCTTTTCAAGACACTTGCATCATCA
>MEGD01000038.1 GCA_001725355.1 Novosphingobium sp. SCN 66-18 | reverse complement strand
AAGAATTCCATCCAGACGGGAAGTGGCGTGGATCTCTATCCGGGTTGGGGCCGATCTATTTCACGGGAAGATGGTCGATTGAAGACGATCGGGTTTGCGTGGTGGCTGACAAAGGAACTTTTGCGGAGAGCTGGCACGCAGGATTATACTGCCGCCAGGTGTTGCAAAATCGGGAAACCGGAGACCTGTTGATCGGTTATCTTCCCGACCGGCCTGATTCACCCAGAAAGATGGGATTGCAGGTTGTTGAGGTTCGTGCCCTCCCTACCCCGAAGTGACGTACGCCCACGAAAATTTCGCACTCCAACATTTCCCTTTCCTACCCCCGTCCGCCGTGGCAACCCTGCGCGCATGATTTCAGCCGGAACCATTTTTCCGTCTGCGCGCACCCGTAGCTTTGCGCCCGCGACGCCGGCTGGAGGACGGTTGACGATGTTTCGCAGGACCGTGTCAACGTCGTCAACTTCGCTGCCCATCCCAACAAGGACACCCCTGCTCATGCGCCGTATCCTGCTTGCTTCCGCGGCCCTTGCCGCGCCGTTCCTGCTCGCCGCGCCGGCCCATGCCGATGAAGGCATGTGGACGTTCGATGCCTTTCCCGCCGCGACGATGAAGAAGGATTACGGCTGGGCGCCCGATCAGAAGTGGCTGGACCGTGTGCGCGCCTCCGCCGTGCGGCTGACCGGCGGCTGTTCGGCCAGCTTCGTTTCGCCCGATGGCCTGATCCTCACCAACCATCACTGCGTGGTCGAATGCGCGCAGAACCTTTCGACGCAGCAGGCCGATCTCGTCGCCAACGGCTTCATCGCCGCCCGGCGCGAGGAGGAGCGCAAGTGCCCCGGCCAGCAGGCCGAGGTCGTTACCGCAATCACCGATGTGACGGCGGACGTCAAAGGCGCGATTGGCGCGTTGGCGGGCGAGGCGCTGGTCAAGGCGCGCGACGCCAAGATCGCCGAGATCGAGAAGGCCGGGTGCAAGGATACCGCGACCACGCGCTGCCAGGTCGTTACGCTGTTCGGCGGTGGGCAATACAAGCTCTACACTTATCGCAAGTATTCCGACGTGCGCCTCGTCTGGGCGCCCGAGTTCCAGGCCGCGTTCTTCGGCGGCGATCCGGACAACTTCAACTATCCGCGCTATGCGCTCGATGCCTCGTTCCTGCGGGCCTACGAGAACGGCAAGCCGGTGAAGGTGGCGGCGTTCCTCAAGTGGAACCCGCGCGCGCCGCAGCCGGGCGAGGCGACGTTCGTGGTCGGCAACCCCGGTTCCACGCAGCGTCTGTTCACGTCCGACCAGCTGGCCTTCCAGCGCGCGGTTTCGCTGCCGCTGAACAACCGCGTGCTTTCCGAACTGCGCGGACGGCTGCTTTCGGCGATGGAGCAGAGCGCCGAACGCAAGCGCGAAGGTGGCGATACCCTGTTCGGCATCGAGAACACCCTCAAGGTGTTCATCGGCCGCGAGCAGGCGCTGAACGATCCGGCGTTCGTCAAGGTGCTGGCCGATAACGAAGCCGCGCTCGAGGCGAAGGCCGCCGGCAACGCCGCGATCGGCAATCCGTGGGGCGACGTCGCCAAGGCCGTCGGCGCCTATCGCGATCTCTACCTGCCCTATCGCTTCATCCACCCGATGAGCGACCTTTACGATTACGCGCAGTCGCTGGTGCGCGCGGCGGACGAACGGGCCAAGCCCAATGCCGAGCGGCTGCCCGGCTTCACCGATTCGCAGCTGCCCCTGCTGGAAAAGGAAGTGCTGGACGAACGGCCGATCTATCCCTGGCTGGAGCAGTTGAAGCTGGAATGGAGCCTGTCCAAGGCGCGCGAGGCGCTGGGCGCGGACGATGCGCAAACCAGGCTGATGCTGGGCCGGGAATCACCCGAAGGGCTGGCGGCGCGGCTGGTGGGCGGCACCACGCTGGCCGATCCGGCGGTGCGCAAGGCGCTGTGGCAGGGCGGCAAGGCGGCGATCGACGCCTCGACCGATCCGCTGATCGCCTATGCCCGCCAGCTCGACGCGCGCGATCGCGAACTCCAGAAGCAGGTCGACGAACGCTATCAGGGGCCGCTGGCGGCCGCCGGGGCGAAGCTCGCCGATGCGCGCTTCGCCGCCTATGGCGACAGCATCTATCCGGATGCCACGTTCACGCTGCGCATCAGCTACGGCAAGGTCGCGGGCTGGAAGGAGCGCGGGCAGGACGTGGCCCCGGTAACGACCATGGGCGGCGCGTTCGCGCGCGCCACGGGGGCCGATCCGTTCGTGCTGGCCAAGGCGTTCGTCGCCAACGAAGCGAAGATCGACAAGTCCACGCCCTATGACTTCGTGACGACCAACGACATCATTGGCGGCAATTCGGGTTCGCCGGTGGTGGACAAGGACGGCGCGGTGATCGGCGCCGCGTTCGATGGCAATATCCATTCGCTGGGCGGTAACTACGGCTACCAGCCCGACGTGAACCGCACCGTGGTGGTGAGCACAGCGGCGGTGCAGCAGGCGCTGGAAAAGATTTACCCCGCTCCGGCGCTGGTCAGGGAACTTTCCGGCAAGTGAAGCGCTGACGCTCCACAGGGATCGGGGGCGGAGGTGCTGTCGCGTGCGGCACGCATCTCCGCTTCGGCCCTGCCGATGTAATCGCGCGTCAGCGGCACGGCATCGCGGTTGCGGATGATCTGGAACTGGAAGTTGACGAGTCCGCCATATTCGAAGGCTGTGGCGGCGCCGGCCAGATAGAACATCCACATGCGGTAGAACCGCTCGTCATAGAGTTCCACGATCCGGGCGCGGTTGGCGGCGCAGCGCTTGTACCATTCGCGGATGGTCAGGCCATAGTGCCGGCGCAGAATTTCGATATCGCCCAGCATCAGCTTGTGCGGCTCGATCGCGGCCAGCGTCTCGCTCATCGCCGGGATGTAGCCGCCGGGGAAGATGTATTTCCGGGTGAAGGCATCAGTGCCGCCGGGCGGATCGGAGCGGCCGATGGTGTGGAGCAGCATCACGCCCTCGTCTGCCAGGAGATCGTGACACTTGCGGAAGAAGGCGGGGAAGTTGGCCGCGCCGACATGCTCGAACATGCCGACCGAGACGATCCGGTCGAACCGCCCGGTCACGTCGCGATAATCGGTGAGGCCGAAGGTCACCTTGTCCGCCACGCCCTCGCGTTCGGCCCAGGCCTTGGCATAGGCGATCTGCTCCTTGCTCAGCGTCACGCCGTGGACTTCGACGCCGGCCACCCGGTGCAGGTGCAGCGCCAGGCCGCCCCAGCCGCAGCCGATGTCGAGCACGCGCATCCCCGGCTTTAGCGCCAGCTTGGCGGCGATGTGGTCCATCTTGGCGATCTGCGCCTGTTCCAGCGTGGTGACGCCATCCGCCCAGTAGGCGCAGGAATACTGCCGGCTGGCATCGAGAAACAGGTCGTAGAGCGGATCGCCCAGGTCATAGTGATGCGCCACGTTGCGGCGCGAGCCGGTGCGCTGGTTGATCTGGTCGATCCGGCTGAGGACGCGCTCGGCGATCCGGCCCACCAGTCCCTTGGCCTCGAAATCGCCCGAGCGCTCCCACGGGTTGTTGCGCCGCGCGAAGGTGATGAAGTCCAGGATGTCGCCGCCCTCGATCGCGACACGGCCGTCCATGAAGGTTTCGGCCAGGCCCAGCGTGGGATGCCGCGCGATATAGCCGGGCACACCGGCGTCCAGCAGGCGCAGGCCAAGATCGGGCCAGCCGGGCTCCGCCGTACCATAGGTGCGGACCTTGCCCGCATGGTCGGTCAGGGTAAGCGTACCCCGGCGGATGATCCGCCTGAGCACGCGGTCCAGCAGCAGCATCGACATCGCGGGCGACCTCATTTTGGTGTTCGAGGGCGCAGCCTAACGATGGTTAGCCGGATTGGGGACAGGAAATTGCGCCGCAAACCCGATAGATAGACCGGATCGGCTGAACCGGCCTGTTCCTTCAGCCGAGCGCCGCCTGCTTTTCGTCCGCCAGCCGGTCGAGTTCCGCGCGGCTCATCTTCTGCGCGGCGGTCTTGAGCTGGCCGCAGGCCGCATCGATGTCGCGGCCGCGCGGGGTGCGCACCGGGGCGCTGATGCCGGCTTCGAACACGATTTCGGCAAAGCGCTTGATCCGCTCCGGCGTCGAGCATTCGTAGGGTGCGCCGGGCCAGGGATTGAACGGGATCAGGTTGACCTTGGCGGGCAGCTTGTACTGCCGGATCAGGCGGACGAGTTCGCGCGCGTCGTCGTCGCTGTCGTTCTTGTCCTTCAGCATCACGTATTCGAACGTGATGCGCCGGGCGTTGGAGGCACCCGGGTAGTCGGAGCAGGCCTGCAGCAGCTGGTCGAGCCCGAACTTGCGATTGATCGGCACGATCTCGTCGCGCACGTCCTTGGTCACGGCATGGAGCGAGACGGCCAGATTGACGCCGATCTCCTCGCCGCAGCGCTCCATCATCGGCACCACGCCGCTGGTGGAGAGGGTGATGCGCCGCTTCGACAGGGCAAGGCCGTCGCCGTCCATCACCAGCTTCAGCGCATCGCGCACGTTGTCGAAGTTGTAGAGCGGTTCGCCCATGCCCATCATCACGATGTTGGTGAGCAGGCGTCCGTCCGAGGTATAGGTGCGTTCGTCCTCGTCTTCCTCGAGGCCCGCCATCGATCCCTTGGGCCATTCGCCCAGCGCGTCGCGCGCCAGCATGACCTGGCCGACGATCTCGCCCGGCGTCAGGTTGCGGACAAGGCGCATCGTGCCGGTGTGGCAGAAGCGGCAGTTGAGTGTGCAGCCCACCTGGCTGGAGACGCAGAGCGTGCCCCGGTCGGCATCGGGGATGAACACCATCTCGAAGTCATGGCCGTCCGCCGTCTGGAGCAGCCACTTGCGCGTGCCATCGCTGGAGACCTGCGCGGTGACGATCTCGGGCCGGCCGATCACGAAGCGTTCGGCCAGCCAGGGGCGCATCGTCTTGGCGATGTCGGTCATCGCGTCGAAATCGGTGACGCCGCGGTGGTACAGCCAGTGGAACACCTGCTTGGCGCGCAGCTTGGCCGCCTTGGCGTCCAGCCCGGCCTCGGCGAAGAGTTCGGCGATGCGGGGGCGGGGAAGGCCGATCAGATCGATGCGCCCGTCAGCACGTGGCGTGACCTCGCGGGGGACGGGAACCGGATCGACGTGTCCGGGGATCGGCATGATCGGAGTGGCTGTCATGGCTGGCCATATACGGATTTTCCCCGAAATCGCCAGTCCTGAGGGAAATGCGAATATCGACGGTGGAATTATCGGCCCCACGCGCGCGAACGTGACGGGGGCTGACGGGTTCCCCCGTCCGTCCCGTGCACAGGGGGGCTCATCGCACGGAGTGTTGTAAAAATATCGCAGCATTTTCGTTGTGTTAGGTTCATGAAACAAGCGGCCTCTTCATCCATTCGAGAAGTCCTGTCGGGTCGCAAAGCCGACAGACAACAAGCGAATGGAGTGAACAATGAAGACTATCTGCGCCATCCTCGCCACCGGCACCGCGCTTGCGCTGGCAGCCCCCGCGTCCGCGCAGGAGGCTGCCCCTTCGGAAACCTTCAAGGGCCCGCGCGTCGGCGTGACGCTGGGCTACGACAAGAGCCGGTCGGGCAGCAGCGTCGACATCGACAATACCCGCAATTTCAAGCAGTCGATCGATGGCCTGCTCTATGGTGGCGAGATCGGCTATGATGTCCCGCTGGGCAGCAACCTTGTCGTCGGTGCCGATGCGGAACTGACCGACAGCACCGCGAAGTGGACCGCCCAGGGCGCGCGGCCCAACACGTTCAACCTGGGCCGTGTTTCGGCCGGCCGCGACGTCTATGTCGGCGCCCGGGTCGGTTATGCAATGTCGCCCAAGACGCTGCTGTACGTGAAGGGCGGTTACACCAACGCCCGTTACGGCGTGCTTGGCAGCGATGGCACGACCACGCTGGACCAGAGGATCGACCTCGACGGCTACCGCGTCGGCGGCGGTCTGGAATATGCGTTCAGCCCGAAGACCTTCGGCCGGATCGAATACCGCTATTCGCACTACGGCAAGGGCGAGTTCGATTTCGGCGGCCAGACGCCGGACAGCAGCCGCTTCAACGTGGATACCGACCGTCACCAGATCGCGGTGACCTACGGCCTGCGCTTCTGATGCAAGCAGGTTGATCCGCTTGCGGGCGGGAAGGGCGGGCCGGGGGAAACTCCGGCCCGCTTTTTCATGTATGAAAGGTTGTGCGGGGCCTGCTTACCGGCCGGCGCATCCCAGCGCGGCGGCGTCCATCGCGCTGGCCGCCCCGGCAAGGCGGTAGGTATCGCGAAACAGCCGGCCGTCACGCCCGCGCGCAGAGACTGTCATTTCACGCCCCGATCGCAGCGCGGCGACGATCGCCGCATCCATGCGCAGGTCCTGCGCCCAGGCGTCGGCCTGTCCGGTCGCCAGTTCGAACGACTGGCCACCCAGCGACAGCACCGCGCGGCCGCTTGGCCCGATCCGGCGCGAAAGGCGGATGTGGATTTCGTTGCGGGCATTGCGCCGGGGCCAGATGCCGACGGTGAAGAACGGCTGGAAATCGCGCGGGCGGCCCGCAACCGGCTGCGCCATGGCGATGGCGTAGCAGCGCGGCACCGCGGCATCGCGGAAAGCGCCCCAGTCGTTCCAGATGCCCAGGCTGTCGCGCGCCGTGACCGGCGCGGCGGGCAGCAGGCCGATAAGGCAGGGAGGGAGAAGCAGCCAGACAGGGAGCAGACGGCGGCGCAAGAGCCTATTCCCCGATCAGGTCGAGATAGGCGATCACGTCGTTGTCGGTGGCGAGGAACAGGCCGTCCTGCACCGCTTCGGACTGCGCGGCGGCGATGTCCAGCGCCTTCGCCAGCGGACCGTAGAACAGCGTTTCCGCCGCGCCGCCTTCGGGGCCGCCATCCAGATGGTAGAGCCGCACCGTCGCGTCGTCATGGGTGGTGCGCATCAGTCCGTCTCGCGCCCGGTGTCGCGTAGCGCCCCATCGAGCAGGCGTTCCGCGCGCGCCGCCTCCAACGCATCGCGTTGCTTTTCCGCTCTGGTCCGGCCGAACTTCGCGCGGTTGGACGCCGCCTGCCCTTGCGCCGCATCGCGGGCCTTGGCCTTGCGGGCGAGGCGCAGGTTGACGACATCGCCCATCAGGCGTGCTCGATGCCGCGTTCGGCGCCGAACAGCACCCGTTCCCGGCCGTTTTCGATGAGCGCCACCGATCCCTGGACCAGCGACGGCGCGATCGGCACGCCATGATCGGGATGGACCGGATAGCCGGCCATCATTCCGCGCAGCACGCGGCTGGAGATGCCGTGCATCACCACGATGTGATCGCGCCCGTCGGCCAGCCCTTCGTACTCGATGGCGTCCAGCCAGCATTCCAGCCGGTTGGCGATGGCGGGATAGTCCTCGCCATCGGGAGCGGGGCGCAGCAGGTGGTCGGCCAGGATCACCGGCCCTTCCTCCGCTTCCACATCGGCGTAGCGGCGTTCGCACCACGATCCCATGTCGATTTCCTTGAGCGCGTTCGACCGGCGTGCTTCGAACCAGTCGAGCTCCAGCGCCTCGGCGATGATCGCCGCGGTCTGCAGCGCGCGCCCGGTTTCCGAGATGTGCAGCACCACCGGCGGCCGCGCGCCCAGTTCCTCGCGCAGCGCCTTGCCCATGGCCAGCGCCTGTTCGAATCCTTGCCGGGTGAGCGGCGTGTGGATGTGGTTGGACTGGAGCCGGGCGGAGGCGTTGTACACCGTTTCGCCGTGGCGCATGATGAAGAAGCGGCCGGATTTCATGCGCCGCTGGTATCAGCAAAGCGCGACACATTCCAAGGGGTCAGGCGGGATCGGGGTAGGAGATGGAGACGATTTCCCACTCCTTCTCGCCGCCGGGCAGCCGCACCACGCGCAGATCGCCCACCCGCGCGCCGCGCAGGGCGCGCGCGATCGGGGCGCTCCAGCCGATCAGGCCGGCGCTGGCGTCCTGTTCGTCATCGCCCACCAGCGTCAGCACCTTGCGGTTGTCGTCCTCGTCCGCGATCTCGGCGGTGGCGCCGAACAGTACGCGCGAACGGTCTTCCTGCCGCGCCGGATCGACCACGCGCGCGGCCTTCATCCGCCGCGCCAGCCACGCCAGTTCGCGGTCGATCTCGCGCATCCGCTTGCGGCCGTAGAGGTAGTCCCCGTTCTCGGAGCGGTCGCCGTTGCCGGCCGCCCAGCTCACCACCTCGACGATCTGCGGGCGTTCGGTGCCCAGCAGGTGATCGTACCGCGCGCGCAGCGCGGCGAGGCCGGCGGGGGTGATGGGATTGCCGTCTGGTTTCATCGATGCGGTATTAGCCGAAGCGTCGTGTCTGGAAAGAAGAATTGGTTCGCGCGGAGAACGCGGAGAGCGCGGAGATGGGAAAGGCCGAAGGCCCCAAAAACCGTCCAAAGCCTGAACCTTTGATGATAAAGGGGCTTCGCCGGTCGGCGCGTGATCTCCGCGCTCTTTGCGTTCTCTGCGCGAATCCAAATCAGCCCGGAGACGATTTGCCGAGGAAGTGGCTCATCGGATTGGGGCCGGTGTAGCTGGCCTTGTCCGGGTTCATCGCTTCATAGACCACCGCGTTTTCCAGCACGCGCTGGACGTAGTTGCGCGTTTCCGAAATCGGGATGCGCTCCAGCCAGTCCACCCAGGCGATGCCGCCGGTGCGAGGATCGCCATTGGCGCGCAGCCACTTGTTCACGTTGCCCGCGCCCGCGTTGTAGGCGGCCACGGCCAGCGGATAGCTGCCGTTGTAGTAGCTCATCAGTCGCTGGAAATAGGCCGATCCAAGCTGGATGTTGAATCCGGCATCGTCGATCAGCGCCTGCGAATTGAACGAAAGGCCCAGCTTTCCGGCCTGTTCGTTGGCGGTGCCGGGCATCAGCTGCATCAGCCCGCGCGCGCCGGCGTGGCTGATCGCGTTCTGCGCGAACTGGCTTTCCTGCCGGGTGATGGCGTGGACCATCGTCCAGGTATCGCGGCTGTTGTCGGGCACGGGAATCAGCGGGAAGGCGATGTGCTGGAAATCGAGGTAGCCGCGCGCGCCGGCGGCTTGCCCCACGATCACGCCCAGATCGCGCCGGCCCAGCGAGCGGGCAAGATCGGCGACCAGCATGTGCTGCCCTTCGCTCTGCTGCTGTTCCGCGATTTCCTTGAAGAAGCGGACGGTGGTGCGCCAGTCGGCATTGCGGGCCACTTCGCGCACGGCTTGCGTGATCGGCGCGTTCTGGAAGCGGGCGCGCTCGTCCGGCGTCGGTTGCGCGGTCGAATCCACGGCAAAGCGCGGCACCGGCTTGCCCAGCCGTTCCAGCGCGAGCAGGCCATAGAACTGATCGGCATATTGCGCAGCCATGGCGAAATAGCGCTGCGCGTCAGGCCCACGCCCCGCTTGCGCCGAGGCGAGGCCGGCCCAGTAGAATCCCTTGGATCGCGTGCCCGGGGTGCGCGCGGCGGCGCCATAGCGATAGAACAGCGGGGCCGCGTCGCTGCCAGATCCCAGGTTCCACAGCGCCTGCGTGCCGCCGAGCCACATCAGCGATGTGTAATCGTCGCGCAGGTCGTAGGGCATCTGGCTGACGTCCTCGCCCTGATCGAACGCATCGTCGATTCCCGCCGCGATTCGCACCGTGCTGCGGGTATCGCCGGCCGAAGCCGCGCCGCGCGCGTTGATCAGCAGTTCGTCGACCCACTTGGCGCGATCCAGCGGCTTGCGCGCGAGCGGCGGGCGGCCCGCGAGCAGCGCGCGCGCCGAAGCGCCATCGCCGTTCTTTCGCAACTGGCGCACGCGCTGGTAGACGAAGCCGGGATCGCTGTTCAGCACTTGCCCGCTGATGCCGGCGGCCGCGGCATAGGGATCGGTTCCCTGCAGCGCGGCAAGGCGCGCCGCGTCGATCGGACGGCGCGCGGGCGAAACCCAGGCGAGTTCGCGCGCGGCCTGACCTGCCGCGCCGGCCCACAGCAGCGCGTCCATGCGCGCGTCATGATCGTCCTGCGTGAAGGTGTTGCCCCAGGCCGCCAGCAGCGAGGATTCGGCCGAATCGCTCATCGCTCCCCCGCGCCAGGCCGCCCGGGCCACTTGCGCCGCCTCGGGCCGGCCCAGCGCTTGCAGCGCCAGCGCATATTGCGCGCGGCCGGGGTTGGTGAGCGGCGGCTCCCGGTCGAAGAACGCGACCAGCCGTGCTGGCTCCGCGAAATCCCGATCGAGCGCGCTTTCGGCATAGCGGCGCAGCTTTTCCTCGTCCGGGAAGCCGGGGTAGGACAGCACGAAGCCCGCATAATCGTTGAAGGCGAACCGGTTGGAAGAGGTCAGCAGCTTCCAGCGTTCGACGGCGAACGACATCGGCCCCTGCTGCGAGGCGGACAGTTGCGCGCGCGCCTGGTCCCAACCGCTGCCGTCATTGTCGCTCGCGTGGCAGGCGACAGATGCGGCGAGGCCCGGCAGGACCAGCGCGGTAGAGGCTAATTTGCGAAGCACGGTTTTCACGTCCATGCTGGACATCCTATGGAACGGCTCCTTATCAGGCGCTGAACATGCCCGGTTCGTCGGTCAAAACCAACCACAACGGGGCGATCACCGCCGTTCTTGCGGCAAAATGAGGAACAAAGTCCATGTTTTCCGGCTCCATTCCGGCTCTGGTGACTCCTTTTCGCGACGGAGTGTTTGACGAGAAGGCGTTTCGCCGCCTTGTCGACTGGCAGATCGAGAATGGCTCGAAAGCGCTTGTTCCCTGCGGCACCACCGGCGAAGCCTCCACGCTGTCGAACGCGGAACACCATCGCGTGATCGAAGTCTGCGTGGAGCAGGCGGCGGGCCGCGTGCCGGTGATCGCGGGCTGCGGCAGCAACGATACGATGAACGCGCTGCTGCACATGACGTTTTCGCGCAAGAGCGGCGCGGCGGCCGCGCTGTGCGTCGCGCCCTATTACAACCGGCCGAGCCAGGCCGGCCTGATCGCGCACTTCAGCTATCTGGCCGAGCACAACGAACTGCCCATCATCCTCTACAACGTGCCCGGCCGCACGGTGACCGACATCCTGCCGGAAACCGTGTGCGAACTGGCCAAGCGCTATCCGGACAAGATCGTGGGCATCAAGGACGCCAGCGGCGATCTTTCGCGCGTCACCGACCATCGCATGGGCATCGGCAAGCATTTCTGCCAGCTTTCGGGCGACGATGAGCTGGCGCTGCCGGCCAACGCCGCGGGCGCGGTGGGCTGCATTTCGGTCACCGCCAACGTCGCGCCCAAGCTCTGCGCCGAATTCCAGCAGGCCTGCGCCGACAACGACATCGCCAAGGCGCGCGAGCTGAACGACCGACTCTATCCGCTGCACTACGCGATGTTCGAGGACGCGTCGCCGGGGCCGCTGAAGTATGCGCTGACCCGCGTGCACGACTGGCTGACCGAGGACATGCGCCTGCCGCTGGTGCCGTGCAGCGAAGCCGCGCGCAAGGCGGTGGACGCGGCGCTAGCGCACGCGGGGCTGGTGTAAAATGGCGAAACTTGGTGACGATTGGAGCGCCGAGGAAATTGCGATTTGCGTCAAAGCCTACGCTGATGCGGTAAAGGCTGGCGGCGCGAAAAAAGACATAAAGAAAGATGTGTATCTTTTTCGCGCTCTTAAACAGCTTGCCGGTAGAAACGAAGGATCGGTGGCACGGCGAATGGCTAATATCAGCCATGTCGTAGCGGAAAATGGTGGCCAATATGTTTTGGGTTGGAAGCCGCTGGCTAATGTAGGGCCGACCAACACGCAGAGGATCAAGGATGAATTGATCGCATAGGCTACCTCAGTTCATGTACCAGCCGTGGCTCGCCACCAGCGATTGCCCGGTGAGCGCGTTGGTAGGGAAGGCGGCCAGGAACAGCGCGACTTCGGCGATGTCGTCGACCGTGGTGAATTCGCCGTCCACGGTCTGGCCGAGCATGACCTTCTTGATCACGTCCTCTTCGGAAATGCCGAGTTCCTTGGCCTGTTCGGGGATCTGCTTGTCGACCAGCGGGGTGCGCACGAAGCCGGGGCAGATCACGTTGGTGCGCACGCCCTTCGGCCCGCCTTCCTTGGCGATCACGCGCGACAGCCCGAGCAACCCGTGCTTGGCAGTGACATAGGCGGACTTGAGCGGGGAGGCTTCCTTGGAATGGACCGAGCCCATGAACAGCACCGTGCCCGAACCCTGCTTGTACATGTGCGGAAGCACCGCCTTCGAGGTGAGGAACGCACCGTCGAGGTGGATCGCCAGCATCTTCTTCCAGTCCGAAAACGCGAACTGTTCCACGGGGTTGACGATCTGGATGCCTGCGTTGGAGACCAGCACATCCACCGTGCCCCAGGCATCGACCACCTGCTGCACGCCGGCGTTGACCTGGTCTTCCTGCGTCACGTCCATCGCCACCGCGATCGCCTGGCCGGGATGGTCGGCGTTGATGCCGTCCGCTGCCGCCTGCGCCGCCTCGATCTTGAGGTCGGCGATGGCGACCTTGCCGCCCGCCTGGGCATAGCGCTTCGCGATGGCGAGGCCGATGCCGCTGGCCGCGCCGGTGACGATGCAGACCTTATCCTTGAGTTCCATTGACTTGCTCCGGTTGCTTTAGGGGCGGTCCCCGAAAAGATGCTGTGATTCAGGCGAGATCGAGCGTGGCGATGCCGCGCGCGTGCGGGTGCCGCTTCTTCCAACGCGGGCTGGCGAAGGAACGGCGCACGTCGTGCATGCCCGCCTGCCAGTGGCCTTCCATCGTCATGCGCGAAAATTCATAGTCCTTGCTCTGCGTTTCGTAGTCCTCGCCCCGGTTGATGAGATGCAGGATGGTGACGGGGCTGTCGCACGAATTGGCGCGCAGCAGTGCCACGTCGGGATCGTCGCGCAAGTCCTCCGGCAGCTTGTCGGCCAGCCGCGCGGCGGCGGCTTCGAGCGCCTCGATCCGCTTCTGCATGTCGGTGTTGAGCCGGGTGCGGCTGGAATAGCGGATGTCCTTCTCGCGCTGCGCGGCCTCCGCCAGCGTGCGCGGCATCAGCCCGCGCGCGCTGAACAGGTCGACCTGGAAGACCAGCAGAGGCCGCCCGTTTCGTTCGTCGAGCACGTATTGCAGCGGCGTGTTGGAAACGATGCCGCCGTCCCAGTATGGCTCGCCATCGATCATCACCGGCGGGAAGCCTGGCGGCAGCGCGCCGCTGGCCATGATGTGTTCGGGTTCGATCAGCCGGTCACGGTTGTCGAAATAGGCGAAGTTGCCGGTCAGCACGTTGACGGCACCCACGCTGAACCGGGTCGGGCCTTCGTTGAGCAGGTCGAAATCGACGAGATCGAGCAGGGTCTGCCGCAACGGGCCGGTATCGTAGAGGCTGATCGCTTCGGGCGATCCCGGCAGCGCCAGCCACGGCGGGGTCAGGCGCGGGGTGAAGAAGCCGGGGATGCCGGTGAGCGCGACCGTCGCCGCCGCCGCCTCGTTGAACACGCGCCGCCCCCAGCCTTCCGCGAAAGGCGAAGGGAAGGGTACGCGCGAGGAAGCCTGTTCCCAGAATTCGCGCAGCCGCCGCGCGCGCCGTTCGGGCGGGTTGCCGGCGATGAGCGCCGCGTTGACCGCGCCGATCGAGATGCCGGCGATCCAGTCCGGATCGTGCCCGGCTTCGGCCAGTGCCTCGAACACGCCGGCCTGGTAGGAGCCGAGCGCGCCGCCGCCCTGGAGGACGAGAACGACTTGTTCCCCGTCTTCCGCCTGATTTCGGTCTTCAGATTGCCGGATCTTCGATCTGGCCATGCGCTGCTCCGCTTGCGAATCCCCGCAGAGGAAATCCCGGTCCGGTTTGTGCACTGCAACGAAGGAAGTGCAAGAGCGGTTCCCGCGCCGACGACCTTGTTTCGCACCGTTTCGGGGGGGACCGGCTGCTATTTGCCTGCGGGGTTCCAATTCGCCCGCCACGCACCTACATGCTCGATACCATGGCCCGTCCGACTCCCGTTGCTTTCGACAAGAAGAAGATCGTCGCAGAGAACCGCCGCGCGCGTTTCGATTACCATATCGAGGACGTGTACGAGGCGGGAATCGTGCTGACGGGAACGGAAGTGAAATCGCTGCGCTTCGGCGAGGGATCGATCGCCGAGAGCTATGCCGAGGTCAAAGGCGGCGAAGTCTGGCTGATCAATTCCAACGTGCCCGAATTCAGCCATGGCAACCGCTTCAACCACGAGCCCAAGCGCCCGCGCAAGCTGTTGCTGAAAGAGCGCGAGATTTCCAAGTTCCACGGCGCGGTGGAACGCAAGGGCATGACGCTGGTGCCGCTGTCGGTCTATTTCAATGGTCGGGGCCGGGCCAAGGTGGAACTGGCGCTGGCCAAGGGCAAGAATGCCGCGGACAAGCGGACCACGATCAAGGAACGCGATTGGAAGCGCGAAAAGGCGCGGATCATGAAGGAACACGGCTGACGCGCTTCACCGTTCCGAAAGCGGGGCAGGGCTAGAGCGGCGAAAATCGGCCCGATGGTGGGCTGGCGGAAAACGGGTGTAACGCAGGACGCGATGTTCGACAGGATCGTGAAATGGGCACAGGCCAACATGCCAACGCGCGAACAGATGGAGCAGAACCGCTTCGCCCGTCCGCTCGCCGCGCGCCATGAACTGTGGCGGTTCACCCGGCGATCGGTGCCGCGCGGCGTGGCGGCGGGCCTGTTCATCGGCATCTTCGCGCTGATTCCCGGCGTTCAGATCGTCGGTGCGGCGCTGATGTGCGTACCGTTCCGCGGCAACATTCCGCTGGCCGCGCTGATGACGTTCATCTCGATTCCGCCGACCACGCTGTTCGTGTTCCTGCCGGGCGCGATCTGGGTGGGCAACAGCTTCGGCTATCACGCCGATTTCCTGACGGTGCGCGAGCTGGTTACGCGCGGAGCAGGTGTGGGTGAATGGCTTGCCTGGCTGGGCAGCGACGCCGCGCCTTCGCTGCTGATCGGCCTGTTCCTGATTTCGTTGCTGGCGGCGGTGGCGGGCTATGTCCTCTCGGCGCTCGGCTGGCGCTGGTGGACCGGGCACAAGCGCCGCACGCGGCTGATGCGCGCGGCCGCGCGGGATCACGCCGAATGAACGAATCGCCGCTCGCGCTTGGACCCGTGGCGCAGGACGCCATGGTGCCCTGGCGCGAATGGCTGTTGCTGGGCGGGGCACTGCTGGCGACGGCCGTCCTGCTGTGGGCGGTATCGGGCGAACCGGTGGTCGCGGTGGCCTTTGCCGGTGGCGCGCTGCTGCTGGGCGGGGCGCTTCGGCTGGCCCTGCGCCTGCGCCCGCAGGTGGCCGCGCCCGATTTCGCCGCGCCCGACTGGTCGGTGACTCATGCCGCGATCGAGCGGCCGGACATGGGCATCGCCATCACCGATCGCGCCGGCCGGCTGGCCTGCGCCAGCCTGCGGTTCAGCGAATGGTTCGGCCTTGGCGCCGCCCCGCCGCGCCTGCCGGTGTCGAAGCCGCAGGCCGAAGCGCTCGACGCCGCCGCCCGCACCGCCTGGCGCGATGGGCGCGCCACGCTGGACCTGATCGAAACCGCGACTGGCCGCTGGAGCGGTGAAGTCGCCCGCGCAGGGCGGGGCGAGGATTACCTCGTGTGGCGCTTCTCCCCCGTGAACCAGCGCGATCTGGTGGCGGAAATGGTGGAGCATATCGGCGGCAAGGTGGGCCGCGCGCTGGCTCGCGAAAGCATTCAGGCCGCGGTCGTGGCGCCGGACGGGCGCATCCTTGCCGGAAATACCGCGTTCGCCAGCCGCGCCGCCGGGGAAGAGAACGGCGCGGTTGCCGGGACCGAGTTCGTGGCCTGGTTCCGCTCGGACGAGCAGGAGCGAATCTACTACGCGCGCGAGGGGGCCAAGGGCATCCCGGTGCGCTTCATCCACATGCCGGTAGCCGATCCGGACGGGGGCATCGATGCCGATCCCTCGCACACCGCCTCGCTGTTCATCCTGCTCGACAACCAGGGCGGGGTGGGCGATGCGCGCACCGGCCTGCCGCAGATCGAGGCGCTGCTCGCAAGGCTGCCGCTGGGCCTGGCCATGACGGACCGCGACGGGCGCTTCCTGTTCGCCAACCGGGCTTTCCTGCGCGCTGCCGGCCACGACGACACGATGCCGCCACCTTACCCTTCGGACCTCGTCATTCGCGAGGACAAGGGCGCGCTGGCCGATGCCGTGCGCCGTTACGCGCAAGGGGCGCCGACGGCGGGCGACGTCGCGGTGCGGCTGCGGTCCTCGCCCGAGGAGCCGGTTTCGCTGAGCCTTGCCGGCGTGCGCGGGCTGGGCGATGGCGCGGTGCTGCTCAGCCTCAAGGATTCGAGCGAGGAAACGCGCCTCAAGCGCGAGATCGCGCAGGCCACCAAGATGCAGGCGGTGGGCCAGCTTGCCGGCGGCGTGGCGCACGATTTCAACAACGTGCTGACCGCGATCATCGGTTACTGCGACCTCATGCTGATGCGCCACACGCCGGGCGACAGCGATTACGACGATATCCAGCAGATCAAGGCCAATTCCAACCGCGCGGCATCGCTGACGCGCCAGCTTCTCGCCTTCTCGCGCCAGCAGACGTTGCGGCCCGAAGTGCTGCAACTGCCCGACGTGGTGGCGGAGGTCTCCACCCTGCTCAAGCGGTTGCTGGGCGGCAAGATCCAGCTGGAAGTGACGCACGACCGCGACCTTGGCTTCGTGCGCGCCGATCCGGTGCAACTGGAACAGGTGCTGCTCAACCTGGCGGTCAACGCGCGCGATGCCATGGCCGACAACAAGAGCGGCGGGGTGCTGCGGCTGATGACCCGGCGCATCACTGCTGCCGACGTGCGCGGGATGAAAAGCGATATCCTGCCGATCGGCGATTACACGGCGCTGATCGTCGAGGACAACGGCCACGGCATCAAGCCGGCGCTGCTCGGCAAGATCTTCGAACCGTTCTTCACCACCAAGGAAAAGGGCAAGGGCACCGGGCTCGGGCTTTCGACGGTCTATGGCATCGTCAAGCAATCGGGCGGGTTCATCTTCGCGGAAAGCGAAGTGGGGCGGGGCACGCGGTTTTCGATCTACCTGCCGGTCCATGCGCACGATCCGGCAGCCAGCCTGGAAGGCCCGAAGCCGAAGGCCGATGTCCGGCGCGAATGGAGCGGCGGCGGGCGCGTGCTGCTGGTCGAGGACGAGGACACCGTCCGCGCCGTGGCCGAACGCGCGCTGGTGCGGCAGGGCTACGAGGTGACCACCGCCGCCGATGGCGAGGAAGGGCTGGAAGCTATCGGCCGCAGCGGGCCGTTCGATCTCGTGGTCAGCGACGTGGTCATGCCCTCGATGGATGGCCCCGCCATGGCGCGGGAGATTCGCCGGCTGAAGCCTGATCTGCCCGTACTGTTCATGTCGGGCTATGCCGAGGAGCAGCTGCGGCGCGATATCGACATCCCCAACATGCACTTCATCGCCAAGCCGTTCTCGGTGGCGCAGATCGTGGCGGCGGTGGAGAAGGTTTTGCGGGGCGAATAAGGTCGTTACCATTCAATGTGATACGTAATTCTCTACGGCTAGCGGAAAAAATTTCTGTTCCCATCTTGTTCTTATGGAACAAAGTGGGTACATAGTCCCTGTTGACGGTTCAGGTCAGCCATCTCTAGCAAGGGGACGAGAAGCCATGGCGGCGCAGCTCAAGCTCATTCAGGAAGGCAAAGACAAGGAAATGGATCGTCAGAAGGCGCTCGACGCGGCGCTCGCCCAGATCGACCGGGCATTCGGCAAGGGCTCGGTGATGAAGCTCGGCTCGAAGGAGACCATGCAGGTGGAAGCGATTTCCACCGGGTCGCTCGGGCTGGACATCGCGCTTGGGGTTGGCGGCCTGCCGCGCGGCCGCGTGATCGAAGTCTATGGGCCGGAAAGCTCGGGCAAGACCACGCTGGCGCTGCACGTCATCGCCGAAGCGCAGAAGAACGGCGGCACCGCCGCTTTCGTCGACGCCGAACACGCGCTCGATCCGGTCTATGCCAAGAAGCTGGGCGTCAACATCGACGAGCTGATCGTCTCCCAGCCCGATACCGGCGAACAGGCGCTGGAAATCACCGACACGCTGGTCCGTTCCAACGCGATCGACGTGCTGGTGGTCGACTCGGTCGCCGCGCTGGTGCCCCGGGCGGAAATCGAGGGCGAGATGGGCGACAGCCACGTCGGCCTGCAGGCGCGCCTGATGTCGCAGAGCCTGCGCAAGCTGACCGGTTCGATCAGCCGTTCGCGCTGCATGGTGATTTTCATCAACCAGCTGCGCATGAAGATCGGCGTGATGTACGGCAATCCCGAGACCACGACCGGCGGCAACGCGCTCAAGTTCTATGCCTCGGTCCGGCTCGACATCCGCCGCACCGGGCAGATCAAGGACCGCGACGAGATCGTTGGCAACTCCACGCGCGTCAAGGTCGTCAAGAACAAGGTGGCGCCGCCGTTCAAGCAGGTCGAATTCGACATCATGTACGGCGAGGGCATCTCCAAGATCGGCGAAATTCTCGATCTCGGGGTCAAAGCCGGCCTGGTCGAGAAGTCGGGCGCGTGGTTCAGCTACGATTCGATCCGCATTGGCCAGGGGCGCGAGAACGCGAAGAACTACCTGCGCGAGAACAAGGAAGTTTGCGACCGTCTGGAAGCCGCCATTCGCGGCCGCACCGAACAGGTTGCCGAAGGATTGATGGCGGGGCCGGACGCGGACGACGACATCTGATCCTTCAGGCTGACGGGCGCGGGCATCTTCCTCTCGCTCGCGTCCGTCCAGCCAGACCAAAGAACCGGCACGCTCCCCGGCAGGAGCGGTGCCGGTTTCTTGGCGTCGGGAGGGATCGGGAAGAAGGCGAACGGACATGACGGATATCGGCGAATGGCAGGGCGGCGTGGGCCGGAGCTGGGCGGACGAGCACGCCCGGACGGACCGCAGCTTTTCCCGGATGACGCCGCATCTGCTGGCGGCAATCCATGAAGAGCCGGGGCGGTGCGTCGTCGATATCGGCTGTGGCGCCGGCGAACTCTCACTTGCGCTCGCGCAAGCCCGCCCCGATGCGATGGTGACCGGTGTCGACGTTTCGGCAGACCTGGTGGCGGCCGCGTCGGCGCGGGCTGCCGGATTGGACAACGTGCGTTTCGCCGTTGCCGATGCCTCGACCTGGCAGCCGGAGCAGGCCCCGGACCTCTATGTCTCGCGCCATGGCGTGATGTTCTTTCCCGAACCGCCTGCCGCTTTCGCGCACCTTTCCGCCATAGCCGCGCCGGGCGCGCGAATCGTCTTCTCCTGCTTCCGCAACCCGCGCGAGAATCGCTGGGCAAGCGGGATCGCTGCACTGCTGCCGGAATCCGCTGCCTCTGCGTCCGCTGATCCCGTCGCGCCGGGGCCGTTCGCCTTCGCCGATCCCGATCATGTGCGCACCTGCCTGCGCGGGTGGCGGGACGTGACGTTCACCCCGGTCGATTTCGACTACATCGCCGGAGCCGGGCCTGACGCCGTGACCGAAGCACTGGCCTTCTTCGGCCGGATCGGTCCCGCGGCCCGGGCGATTCGGGTGATGCCCGAAGCGGAGCGCCCGGCCTTCCTGGAACGGTTGGCAAATCTGCTCGAAAGCCACCGTTCAGGCGATGTCGTCTCGTTCCCCGCGGCGGTCTGGCTGGTGCGCGCAACGGCCGAATAGCATGTGCGATCACATTGATCGGCGAAACGTGCTTGTTCCGGGCCGAACGCTCGCTTAATCGGCGGCTCATGACGTCGACGAACGAAATCCGCCGGTCCTTCCTCGAATACTTCGGCTCGCAAGGGCACGAGGTGGTGCACAGCGCGCCGCTGGTGCCTTACAACGACCCGACCCTGATGTTCACGAACGCGGGCATGGTCCCGTTCAAGAACGTGTTCACGGGGCTGGAAACGCGCGCAGTGCCGCGCGCCACATCCTCGCAGAAGTGCGTGCGCGCCGGCGGCAAGCACAACGACCTCGACAACGTGGGCTATACCGCGCGCCACCACACGTTCTTCGAGATGCTCGGCAACTTCTCGTTCGGGGACTATTTCAAGGAACAGGCGATCACCCATGCCTGGACGCTGCTGACGCGCGAATGGGGCCTGCCCAAGGACAAGCTGCTCGCCACGGTCTATCACACCGACGACGAGGCGTTCGAACTGTGGAAGAAGATCGCCGGCCTGCCCGAGGAGCGCATCATCCGCATCGCCACCAAGGACAACTTCTGGGCGATGGGCGATGATGGCCCGTGCGGCCCCTGTTCGGAAATCTTCTTCGACCATGGCGACCACATCTGGGGAGGCCCTCCGGGATCGGCCGAGGAAGACGGCGACCGCTTCATCGAGATATGGAATCTCGTGTTCATGCAGTTCGAGCAGGCCGCCGGCGAAATCGTCGGCAACCTGCCCAAGCCCTCGATCGATACCGGCATGGGGCTGGAGCGCGTCGCCGCGGTGCTGCAGGGCGAGCACGACAACTATGATACCGACACGTTCCGCGCGCTGATCGCCGCGTCCGAAGGGCTGACCGGGGTGAAGGCGGAAGGCGACCAGCGCGCCAGCCATCGCGTGATCGCCGATCACCTGCGTTCCACCAGCTTCCTGCTGGCGGATGGCGTGCTGCCCTCCAATGAAGGACGCGGCTACGTGCTGCGCCGGATCATGCGCCGCGCCATGCGCCACGCGCACCTGCTGGGCGCGAGGGAGCCGTTGATGCACCGGCTCGTCGGCGCGCTGGTGACGGAGATGGGGCAGGCCTATCCCGAACTCGGCCGCGCGCAGCCGCTGATCGAGGAAACGCTGCTGCGCGAGGAAGTGCAGTTTCGCCGCACGCTCTCGAACGGCCTCAAGCTGCTGGACGAGGCGACGACGGAGCTGGGCGAGGGCGACAAACTGCCGGGCGAGACGGCGTTCCGCCTCTACGATACGTTCGGTTTCCCCTATGACCTGACCGAGGACGCCTTGCGGTCGCGGGGTATCGCGGTCGACAAGGACGGCTTCGATGCGGCGATGGCGCAGCAGAAGGCGGCGGCGCGCGCGGCGTGGAAAGGCTCCGGCCAGACCGCCGACAGCGAAGTGTGGTTCGACATCGCCGAACGCGAAGGCGCCACCGA
Organism: Novosphingobium sp. SCN 66-18; assembly: GCA_001725355.1. Lineage (GTDB taxonomy): Bacteria > Pseudomonadota > Alphaproteobacteria > Sphingomonadales > Sphingomonadaceae > Novosphingobium. Next base: position 47,924 of record MEGD01000038.1, on the reverse strand, counting down.
GTTCACCGGCTACACCGCGACGAGCGGCGAGGGACAGGTGGTCGCGCTGGTGAAGGACGGCCAGGAAGTCCCGTCGGCGAGTGCGGGCGACGAGGTGATCGTCCTGACCAACCAGACCCCGTTCTATGGCGAATCGGGTGGCCAGACCGGCGACAGCGGCGCGATCACGGGGGCCGATGGTCTGAAAATCGTGGTCAGCGATACGTCCAAGCCGCTCGGCCGGCTGCACGCGCACCAGGGCAAGATCGAAGCCGGCACGATCAAGGTGGGCGATGCGGTGGCGCTGGCGGTCGATACGGCGCGCCGCGATGCGACGCGCGCCAACCATTCCGCAACGCACCTGCTGCACGCGGCGCTGCGCCACCGCCTGGGCGCGCACGTCACGCAGAAGGGCTCGCTGGTCGCGCCCGATCGCCTGCGCTTCGATTTCTCGCACCCCACCGCGCTCAGCGCCGAGGACATCGCGGTGATCGAGGCCGAAGTGAACGCCGAAATTCGCGGCAACGAACCCGTCACCACGCGCCTGATGACGCCGGATGATGCGATCGCCGCCGGAGCCATGGCGCTGTTCGGCGAAAAATACGGCGACGAGGTGCGCGTGCTGAGCATGGGCAGCACCGGCGCGGAGCATCCCTATTCGGTTGAGCTGTGCGGCGGCACGCACGTTCGCGCACTGGGCGATATCGGCGTGTTCCGCATCGTGTCCGAAAGCGCGGTCAGCTCTGGCGTGCGCCGGATCGAGGCGCTGACCGGCGAAGGCGCGCGCCAGTGGCTGGTGGGCCGCGAGGAGGCGCTCAAGCACGCCGCCAGCCTGCTGCGCACCACGCCCGAGGAAGTCGAGGGGCGGGTCGCGGCGCTGCTCGACGAACGGCGCAAGCTGGAGCGCGAGCTGGCCGACGCCAAGAAGGCGTTGGCGCTCGGCGGTGGCGGCGCGAAGGCCGAAGCGGCCGATGAGGACGTGGGCGGCGTGAAGTTCGCGGGCCAGGTGCTCGAAGGGATGGACCCCAAGGAACTGCGCGGGTTGCTTGATCAGGCCAAGCAGCGGCTCGGTTCGGGCGTGGCGGTGATCGTCGCGGTCAACGATGGTCGCGCCTCGATCGCGGCGGCGGTGACCGACGACCTGACCGGCAAGGTCAGCGCTGTCGATCTGGTGCGCGCGGGCGTGGAAGCGCTGGGCGGCAAGGGCGGCGGCGGCCGTCCCGACATGGCGCAGGGCGGTGGCCCGGACGGCGCGAAGGCGGCCGATGCCATCGCCGCGGTCAAGGCCGTGATCGCGGGATAGGGGCAGGCCGGGCGGTGGCTCCTTACAGGGCCGCCGCGCGTTTCCGCAGCGCCGCGTGTACCCGGTTGGCCTCGTCCAGCAGGTCGGCGGGCAGTTTCGCTTCCCGGTGTGGCAGCGCCGTTGGCGGACGCAGCGTGGCGGGCGAGAGTGGGCGGGCCAGATCGAGCCGCCTGCCAAGCCGGTTCAGCAGTTCGGGATCGCCACTGGCCAGCACGTCATAGTCCACGAAGATCTGCGTTTCGCGCACGTCCTCGGGCTGGCCGAGCAGGTGGGTATGGACCCCGATCCATGTCGATACCCAGTACGCCAGCGTGTCGGGATCGCCTTGGGGGGCTGATCCGGCGGGCAGCAGGAACGGCCGCTGGTGCGCGCCGAATTCGTGGTGGCCAAGCCACCGCATGAAGGCGCCGCGGAACGGATCGTCCGCTGCCAGCATGCACGCCTGCCGGTGCTGGCGGTGGAGCGAGCGGGCCTGCGCCAGCGGATCGCGGAAGGGATGCACGATGCGTGCGCCGGGAACGTTCCGCGCCAGGCCGCCCACGCGCAGCACGTTGGCGTTGTTCTTGGAAAGATAGCGTCGCGCGCCATAGCGGAGGCAGACGAGCCGGCGATAATCGGCAAAGGCGGTCAGCGTTTCGGCATCGGGCTGGTAGGGGACCAGGCCGTCGGTACGGCAATAGTGCTTGCCATCGTGGAGCTTCCAGAACACTTCCTCGATCGCTTCGGGGCTGTCGAGATCGTGCTCCAGTCCATCGCCGTGGCCCCGCTCGCGCGTTTCCACATGCCGTTTCAGGCGGTCGGAGATACGCGACCAGCTGTTCGGCGCCAGCGGAAAGGGCAAGTCGCGATAGCGGAGCGCGGCGAAATCGTCCGCCGCGTGGATCAGCCGCATCAGGATGGTCGTGCCGGCGCGGGCCAGGCCGGTGACGAAGACCGGCGGGCCGAGTTCCCGCGCCGCCGCCGCCTTGCCATGGCGGGCGCGTTCCAGATCGAAGCTCATCTCCAGCACCGCGTCGCTGCCCAGGGCTATGCGGTGGAGCAGGCGGTCAAGCGTGCCGTAAGCCAAAGCGGCGGACGCGGGAGCGGAGGAAGGCAAGGGCGATACCTGCGGCAAGAATGGACAGGCGGGCGGTGGGATCGAACAGCGCGTCCTGCGTTGGAATGCCCGCTACGGGGCCGATCGCCAGCACGGCCGCGATGGGCAGGGCGATCATCAGCAGGAGGCCGCCCGCCGCGAGCGATTTGCCCATCATCCGGATCGCGAGAATGCGCGTCGCGCGTTCCTTGCTCCAGTCGGAAACCCCGCTGCGGGCAAGCGTGCGAACCGAGCGCCGGCCGATCGCCGCAAGATCGCCGAAATGGCGCAGCAGCGTCCATCGGTGCGCCAGATGCACCGAGGCCAGCAGCGCGGCGAACAGGACCAGCGCGGCGGGAATCACAGGTCCGCTTCCGGTTGCGGATCGGCTTGCGCCGGCGCGGCCGGTTTGCGCCGCGCCGCGCGGATCAGGCGCTTGATCGGATACCACACGAAGGAGACAATCCCGAGCAGGATGGCCCCCACCACGCCCAGCGCGGTGGAAATGGCGCCAAGGCCCAGGCCCGGCCCGACATAGGCCTGGGCCGGAACGGTCGTGGCCATCAGGGCGATGGCGGCAAGGGAAACGATCGACAGGCCACTGGCCATGCTCTGAAGGTTCATTCGCATTTGGCGTTCACCGCTGCTTGGATGCCGACCTTGTCGGCGATGGGATCGAGATACCGGCTCCAGCGCAGTTCATACCGGTGCTGGTCGGGATCGGCGGATACGTAGCGCCAGCGGACCGAACCGTCGGGCGCGATGCGGAAAAGCCGGCCGCGTTCGGTTTCCTCGATCAGGAAATCGCCGCCGGGCAGGGGCATCGCCCTGCCCTGCGCGTGGGTGCGGATGTCCAGCTTGCGGAAGGCCTCGCCCAGCGGATCGCTGACCGTGTCGGTCGCGAAGTCATAGACAAGGACGCGGTTGTGGCCGTCGGTTTCGACCTTTTCGGGTGCCTGCCAGTTCCAACGCCAGTTGTTGTCGAACACCGAGATACGATGATCGTCGATCACGGCGACATCGTGCTGGAACCGCCACGGCACTTCGCGATGCCAGACGATGCGGCCTTCCGCCGGCCGGTACAGGGCGATCATCGACAGGTTGCGCAGGCTGAGCAGGAGATCGCCCGCGTGCCAGTAGGGGCCATCGCCCGGCACCGGCTGCACATCGTTCAGGTGGATCGGATCGTCCTGGTAGGGCCGGCTGCGCCAGAGATAGCCAAGGCCATTGCGATCAAGAATGGCGATGATGGCTTCGCGCCGCAGCACCGTGCCATCCGCGCGCAGGTGCACGATATTCTCGTCGCCGAACAGCGGACCAAGCCCGGGGCGGCGCGAGCGGGGTTGGCGATCGGCTGCCCACAGCGTGCCGTCCGGCGCGCGCTCCACCGCGTGATGGAAGATACCGTCGATCATCCACTGGCGCTTTCCGCACGCGTCGATCCGCGTAAGCGGCGAGGTATCGTGCAGGATCAGCCCGCCATCATCGGTGAGCATGGGATGCATCGGGAAGTAGAGCCGCTGGGTCTTGTCGCGTTGCAGGTCGACAATGGCCGATCGGAACGTGGACCCTTGCAGCATGGCGCGCACGTCCGGCGCGTATTCGCGCAGCACCTTGCCATCGCTCAGCCGCATCAGGCGCACGACGCGTTGCTGGCGGGCGTTGCTGAATTCCGTAAGCAGGACATAGCCCGGATCGACAAAGCTCTGGCCGGCCGCGTAGTGCAGCCCACCGGGTTCCGGCACGTAATCGAGCACCAGCTTCGGCCGGTTGGGGAAAAGGCCGTGATAGACGCCGGCCAGCGTGTTGGGGATACCGGCGATCTGGATCGCCGCCTTGCCAAGCCCGCCATGGCGATCGGCCTGCGCCACGATCGCGCCGAACGCGATGGTGACGATCACCCCGCAAAGGCTCAGAAGGCCGACGGCCCACAATGGTATCCGGGCGTTGCAAATGCGTTCCCACAGACGTGCGGGCGGGGACGCCGCTTCTGCCGTCGTGGGCTCCCTCATCCCTGGCTGGATCCTGAACGGCCATGCTTTCCCCCGGGCACAGGACGGGCTGCCCCGACAGAGAAGATATAGAGATTCATCATCTAAAGTTATAGGAAAGTTGTAACCAGGGTATGTCAGCCACGGTTCGCTTTGTCGCAAAATGTATCGGGCGTTACATGCCATGTCCGGCTGTTTGCGCACCGGCCACCCTTTTTGCCGGAGCAATTGCCGATAGGGGGCCGCCCGGTTACGCTCCGATTCAAGGGTCTGTTGGGGGGAAGAGATGGGTATCGCGAAATGGCGTCAGGTTTTACGTGCGCTGCGGTGTGGGACGATGTTGGCGCTGGCCGCACCGCCGGCTTTGGCGGTGGCCGGGGAAGCCACCCCGGCGCGTCACGCCGTGACTATCGACGATATTCTCGCGATGCGCTCGCTCTCGGAAATGGCCTGCGCGCCTGATGGCCGGCAGGCCGCCTATGTGGTGAGCAATGCGGATGTGAAGGCGGACAAGCGCCGTTCAGTAATCTGGCTTGCCGATCTGGCAGGGGCGCCCGCGCTGCAGCTGACAGACGGCGAAGAGAGCGCCGGTGCGCCCGCGTTCAGTCCGGATGGCAAGACCATCGCGTTCCTTTCGAAGCGTGGCAAGGACAAGCAGGCACAGATATGGCTGCTCGACCGGCGGGGGGGCGAGGCGCAGAAGCTGACCGATGTGAAGGGCGATATCGCCGCCTTCCGCTGGTCGCCCGATTCGCGCCGGTTGCTGCTGACCTTGAGCGATCCAGCGCCGGAACCGCCCAAGGACGATGCCGAGCGGCCGCTGCCGGTCGTGGTCGACGACGTGAAGTTCAAGGACGACGGCCAGGGCTTCATCACGACCGAGAGCCATACGCACCTGGCGCTGTTCGACGTGGCCGCGCGCACCGAGACGCGGCTGACGGCTTCGGATTCCTTCGATGTCATCGCGGCGGAATGGTCGCCGGACGGCAAGAGCGTGGCCTACCTTGCCAATCACGGGATCGATCCCGCCGCGCCGGCAACGCAGTGGCTTACCGTGGTGGAGGCCAAGGCGGGCGCGGCTCCGCGCGTGGTGGCCAAGCTTCCCGGGGCGCTGGGGCAATCGCTGATCTGGTCCGCCGATGGCGCGAAGATCGCGCATCTGGTGGGCGATGTGCCCAAGCTCAACCAGTATAGCCAGCCGCGCCTTGCCGAAACGGCGCTAGCGACCGGGCAAACCCGAATCGTGGCGTCATCGGTGGGCACCTATGTGCAACGGCCCGTCGATCTGGGCGGCGGGCGCGTGGGCGCGATTCTGGCCGAGGACCGGCATGAGGTTCCCGCCGTGTTCGATCTGGCGACGGGCGGCGTGCAGCGGCTGGGTGACCCCCGGCTGGCGGTGTTCGACCAGTGCGGCGGCCGCGATGCCAAGGCGGCGCGCGCGGTGATTGCCAGCGGCGATGACGCGATGCCCGAAGTCTATGCGCTGGAGGGCAAGACGATGCGCGCGCTGACCGCGCACAACCGCGCGCTGAACGCGGGCATTGCCTGGTCACCCGTGCGCGATTTTGCCGCCACAGCGAGCGATGGCAGCGAAGTGCGCGGGATCGTGACGCTCCCGGCCGGTTACGTGCAGGGGCAACGCTATCCCACCGTGCTGTGGATTCATGGCGGGCCGACGGCGCAGGACGCGCACGAGATCGATACGATGCGGCAATGGATCGCCGCGCAGGGCTATGCCGTGCTCGCGGTAAACTATCGCGGCAGTTCGGGCCGGGGCGATGCCTATGGCGCCGCGATCGCCGCCGATTGGGGCAACAAGGAAGTGCTCGACCTGCATGCCGCGACCGATTGGGCGGTGGCGCAGGGGATTGCCGATCCCGCGCGCCTTGGCGTCGGCGGGTGGAGCTATGGCGGCATCCTCACCGATTATCTGATCGCGCGCGACAGCCGCTTCAAGGCCGGTGTCAGCGGGGCGGGGGTGGGCAACATCTTCGCCTTCTTCGGCGTGGACCAGTACATCGAGCAATATGTGCAGGAACTTGGCCCGCCGTGGCAGGACACGGCGCTGTGGACGCGCCTTTCCGAGCCGCTGCTCCATGCGGACCGGATCAAGACGCCAACGCTGTTCCTGGGCGGCACGGCGGATGACAACGTGCCGCTGATCGGTGGGCAGCAGCTCTATCAGGCGCTCAAGCTGACGGGGGTTCCGACGCGGCTGGTGGCGTATCCCGGCGAACACCACGGACTTGTCCGGCCAAGCTTCCTGCGCGACCGGTTCGAGCGGATCGCCGACTGGTACAAGCGCTATCTGAAGTGAGCGATATCGCCGCCATCGTTGCCGAGATCGCCGCCGAAATGCGCGAGGCCACCGACCGGGGGCAGGTGGCGGATTATATTCCGCCGCTGGCCTGCGTTTCGCCCGATTGCTTCGGCATGGCGGTGGTGACGGCCGCAGGAGACGTGTTCACGGCCGGGGACGCGGAAGAACCATTTTCGATTCAGTCGATTTCGAAGGTGTTCTCGCTCACGCTGGCGCTGGGCGCGGTGGGCGATGCCCTGTGGCGGCGTGTCGGTCGCGAACCATCGGGCAGCGCCTTCAACTCGATCGTCCAGCTTGAAAGCGAGCACGGCATTCCCCGCAACCCGTTCATCAACGCGGGCGCAATCGTGGTGGCCGACGTGCTGCTTTCGGGGCACGAGCCGCGCGAGGCGATCGGCAGCATCCTGCACTTCGTGCGCTCGCTGGCGGGCGACGAAGGCGTGATCATCGACGAACACGTGGCCAATGCCGAACGGGAAACCGGCTTCCGCAACTTCGCGCTGGCTAACTATATGCGGGCGTTCGGCAATATCCGGCACCCGGTGGAGCGCACGCTGGGCGTCTATTTTCACCAGTGCGCGCTGGCGATGAGCTGCCGGCAACTGGCCATGGCGGGACGGTTCCTGATGCACGACGGGCGCAACCCCGCCACCGGGCTCAGCGTCGTCTCGCCACGCCGCGCGCGCCGCATCAACGCGCTGATGATGCTGTGTGGGCATTACGACAATTCGGGCGAGTTCGCGTTCCGCACCGGCCTGGCCGGAAAATCGGGCGTGGGCGGAGGCATACTGGCCGTGGCACCGGGCATCGCCTCGATAGCGGTATGGTCGCCGGGGTTGAATGAAAAAGGCAATTCGCAACTGGGCGCCCTGGCGCTGGAGCGGTTGACCCAGCGGACGGGCTGGTCGGTATTCCAGCCCCGCCCGATCGCCTGATCGGGTTCAGGCTGTCCGTTCGCGCAGGCTGGTCGACTTCAGCTTCGGTGCGATCGCCAGATCGCCATCCGCCATGATCTGCTGGCGCAGTTCATCGCGCTTTTCATGAATCGATGCGATCACCGGACCCATAGGCACGCCCAGATCGACGAGCACCGCTTCGGACAGTTGCAGCGAGCTTTCCAGCGTTTCCGGCACGGCATGGGTGGCGCCGGCGCGGTAGAGTTCGCCAGCATGGACGGCATCGCGCGCGCGCACGATGATTGGCAGTTCGGGCCGCAGCTTGTGCAGCTTCTTGACGATGCGCGAGACCAGCACGGGTTCGTCCATGGTGACGATCAGCGCGCGGGCGTGGTCGAGGTCGAGCCGGTCGATGACCGTTTCGCTGGCGACGTTGCCGAACAGCACCGGCAGCCGCGCAAGGCGCGCTTCACGGACCAGCCGGGGATCGGAATCGATCGCGATATAGGGCGCATCGTGGGCGGCCAGCATTTCGCCCACCAACCGGCCGACGCGGCCGAAGCCGAGGATGACGGCGCGATCGCCGGCCGGTTCCGCGCGCGGCAGGTCGGCCGAGGCCGGCTCGCGCGCTTCCAGCCGCTTGGCGAAGGCTTCACCCACCTTGGCCAGCGCAGGCGTGATGGTAAGGCCGTTGGCGGTGACGATCTGCCAGAACTGCGCGGTCTGAGGCAGGATCAATTGTGCCTGGGTGGCCGTTGCCAGCACGATCAGGGTCGTTTCCGAAGGGCTGGCCATGAGAATGCCGGTTTCGAGCGCCGTGCCACGGCCCTTGCCCATCACGCGCAGCAGCAGCCCGGTGACGAGCGCCTTGATCACCACCACGCCCGCCACGCCCGCGGCCAGCGGGCCGAGGTTTTCCCACACCACGCGCAAGTCTATGCCCATGCCGATGGTGATGAGGAACACGCCCAGCGCCAGGCCCTTGAACGGCTTGGTGATCGCCTCGACCTCGTTGTGGTATTCGGTCTCGGCGATCAGCAGGCCCGCGAGCAGCGCCCCCATGATCGGCGAAAGGCCGACCGCTCCGGTAGCGAGCGCCGCGACGATGACGACGAGCAGGCTGGCGGCGAGGAACAGTTCGGGACTTTTCGTCTGCGCGGCCTGCGCGAACAGGCTCGGCAGGAGGAAGCGACCGGCCAGCAGCAGCGCCACGATGACGATGCCGCCACGCCACAGCGTATCGAGCAGCACCGCGCCGCCATCGGCCGCCGCCGTGGGGGCGATCGCGCCGAGCAGGAAGATGATCGGGACGAGCGCGATGTCCTCGAACAGCAGCATGGACAGCGCCGCGCGGCCCACTGGCCCTTGCGTGCCCGATATCGGCAGGACCAGCGCGGTGGAGGACAGCGCCAGCGCCAGGCCCAGCCCCAGCGCGCCGTACAGGCCTTCGCCCATGATCCCCATCAGGGCGAGGCCGATCAGCAGGGCGCCGCCGACCAGCTCCATCGCGCCCAGCCCGAACACCAGCCGCCGCATGGACCACAGGCGGTTGAACGACAGTTCGAGCCCGATCTCGAAGAGCAGCAGGATGATGCCGAATTCCGCGAAGGGCGCGATCGCCTCGGGATCGGAAATGGTGATGTGGTATAGCCACGGCACCTGCCCGACCAGCGAGCCAAGGCCATAGGGTCCGACCGCGAGGCCGACCAGAATGAACCCGATGATCGGGGTGATGCGGAAGCGGGCGAAGGCCGGGATGACGATTCCGGCGGCACCGAGAATGACCAGGGCATCGGAAAGCGCAGCGGAAGGAGCAAGGGAACCGGCCATGGGGCACCGTAACCTTCGTTAACCCGCCTTGCCAACCCCGGCGGTAGAGAAAACGCCCTCAGCAACAAAATGAAAGGCGATCGTGCCGCTTGCAAACGCTGCGTGTGGAAGGCCCACCCCGCTGCGACTAACGCCGCGGGGCGCGGCGTAAGTATCGCTTCCCTCCCGCTTGCGGGAGGGGCTGGGGGTGGGCGGCGGCCCATCGTCCGCCAAGGATGCAAGCGCCAAACGAAAGAGGCCCCGGCAATGCCGGAGCCTCTTTTGCTTTTCCGTCAGGAACGCGGCTGGCTCAGTTCCAGGCCGTCATTTCCTTTTCGAGGTTGGCGACGATCGCCTCGAAGAACTTCTCGGTGGTCATCCACGGCTGGTCCGGACCGATCAGGATGGCGAGGTCCTTGGTCATCTTGCCGCTTTCGACGGTTTCGATGCAGACGCGCTCCAGCGTTTCGGCGAACTTCACCACATCGGGCGTCTCGTCGAACTTGCCGCGATAGATCAGGCCGCGCGTCCAGGCGAAGATCGACGCGATCGGGTTGGTCGAGGTCTGCTTGCCCTGCTGGTGCTGGCGATAATGGCGGGTAACCGTCCCGTGGGCGGCTTCCGCTTCCACGGTCTTGCCGTCCGGCGTCATCAGCACCGAGGTCATCAGGCCGAGCGAGCCGAAGCCCTGCGCCACGGTGTCGGACTGGACGTCACCGTCGTAGTTCTTGCAGGCCCAGACGAACTTGCCGCTCCACTTGAGCGCGGAGGCGACCATGTCGTCGATCAGGCGGTGCTGGTACTCGATGCCGGCAGCGGCGAACTTTTCCTTGAAGCCTTCGGTGTCGAACACTTCCTGGAACAGGTCCTTGAAGCGGCCGTCATAGGCCTTGAGGATGGTGTTCTTGGTCGAAAGGTACACCGGCCAACCGAGGCCGAGGCCGTAGTTGAAGCTGGCCCGGGCGAAGTCGCGGATCGAATCGTCCAGGTTGTACATCGCCATGGCGACGCCGGGCGAGGGGAAGTCGAACACGTCGAGGTCGATCTTCTCGCCGTCCACGCCGTCCCACACCAGGCGCAGCTTGCCGGGGCCGGGGATCAGGGTGTCGGTAGCCTTGTACTGGTCGCCGAAGGCGTGACGGCCGACCACGATCGGATCGGTCCAGCCGGGAACCAGCCGGGGCACGTTCTGGATCACGATAGGTTCGCGGAAAACCACGCCGCCCAGGATGTTGCGGATCGTGCCGTTGGGCGACTTCCACATCTTCTTGAGCTTGAATTCCTCGACACGCGCTTCGTCGGGGGTGATCGTGGCGCACTTCACGCCCACGCCATACTGCTTGATCGCGTTGGCGGAATCGATGGTGATCTGGTCGTTGGTCTCGTCGCGCTTTTCGACCGACAGGTCATAGTACTTGAGGTCGACGTCAAGGTAGGGGAGGATCAGGCGTTCGCGAATCCATTCCCAGATAATCCGCGTCATTTCATCGCCGTCGATTTCGACGATCGGGTTCTTCACCTTGATCTTCGCCATAGCCGTTCCGTGCCTCGTCTGGGGGAGAAAAATTAGGCTCCCCTTAGCAGAGGCGCGCCGTGGTGCAAGGCAAGGACGCCCCGGACTTCCGTCTTAGAGCGCAATTTTCTGCATCCCCGCCGGCCGCTCCCTCTGGACACGGGAAGCGGTCCGGTCCAAGAATTTTAAGTGACCGGTTAAAGGTCCGGGAATTTTGCAGGAGTGATGGGGATGAGCGAACCTGAAGTGCTGACCGAAGTGGACGGCAACGTCCTGGTGGTCACGATCAACCGGCCCGATGCGAAGAACGCCATGAACAAGGCAGCGGCCGAAGGCATCAGCGCGGCGATGGACCGGCTTGACGCGGAAGCCGGCCTGCAGGTCGCGATCCTGACCGGCGCGGGCGGAACTTTCTGTTCCGGCATGGACCTCAAGGGATTCCTGCGCGGGGAATCGCCGTCGCTTCCCGGGCGCGGGTTCGGCGGCCTTTCGCAGTGGACGCCGAAGAAGCCGATCATCGCGGCGGTCGATGGCTATGCGCTGGCGGGCGGCATGGAACTGGCGCTATCGTGCGATCTGATCGTGGCCAGTTCCGCCTCCAAGTTCGGCATTCCCGAAGCGAAGCGCGGCCTGGCCGCAGCGGCCGGCGGCCTCATCAAGCTGCCGCGCCAGATTCCGCCGCGCATCGCCATGGAACTGGCGCTGACCGGTGACTTCATCGATGCGGCCCGGGCCTACGAGCTGGGCTTCATCAACCGCGTGGTCGAAGGCCCGTCGCTGCCGGCGGCAAAGGAACTGGCCGCGCGCATCGCCGAAAACGGCCCGCTGGCGCTGGCCGCGTCGAAGGCCATCGTGCGCGATTCGCACGAATGGACCGAGGCCGACATGTGGGACAAGCAGCAGGCCTATATCACCCCGGTGTTCACCTCGCAGGACGCGCGCGAAGGCGCTGCGGCCTTTGCCGAGAAGCGCAAGCCGAACTGGCAGGGCAAGTAACGCGCGGCGGCTTGCCACGCACCGAATGCGCAAAGGGCCGGGCCATCACGCGATGGTCCGGCCCTTTGTTGTCCGGGAAATGGTCTCAGGCGACGCTGAGCGTGACTTCGATGTTGCCGCGCGTGGCGTGGCTGTAGGGACAGATCGTGTCGGCTTCGGCCACCAGTTCCTCGGCGGCGGCGCGGTCCACGCCCGGCAGGCTCACTTCCAGCGAAACCGCGAGGCCAAAGCCCTTGTCGGCGCGCGGACCGATGCCGACCGTTGCCGTCACGGTGGCCTCCGCCGGCACGCGCGGCAGGCTCTTGTCCTGCGTCGCCGCGAACTTCATCGCGCCCAGGAAGCAAGCGGCATATCCGGCGGCGAACAGTTGTTCAGGATTGTTGCCCTGGCCGTTGCCGCCCAGCTCCTTGGGGCTTGCGAGCACGACGTCCAGCGAACCGTCCGCGGTGCGCGAGCGGCCATCGCGGCCTCCGGTGGCGGTGGCGCTGGTGGAATAGAGGATCTTGGTGCTCATGGGATGCTTCCTTTTGCTTGAGAAGGATTAAAATCGATAACGATTAAATCGTGTGCGATCTATATGGACTCGCCGCACCGAGTCGTCAACCCCTTGCGATTAAATCGTGTGCGATTTATATTCCGGAAATGACAGACGCTTCCCAGACCGCCGCTGGCCCGTTCGAAGGCTACTTGTGCTTTTCCGTCTATGCGGCGGGGCTGGCGTTCAACCGCCTGTACAAGCAGGTGCTCGATCGGTTCGGGCTGACCTATCCGCAATACCTGGTGCTGGTGGCGTTGCGGCAGCGCGACGGGCAGACGGTGAGCGAACTGGGCGACGCGCTGTTCCTGGAATCGAACACGCTGACCCCAATGATCAAGCGGCTGGAAGCGGCGGGCCTGGTAGAGCGCCGGCGCGATACGCGCGACGAGCGCGTGGTGCGCGTAAGCCTCAGCGAAGCGGGCAAGGCGCTGGCGGTCGATATCGCCTGCGTGCCGCCGCAGATCGGCGAGGCGATCGGCATCGACCATGCGCGGCTGGGGCAAATGGCGCAGACGCTCGACGAACTCGCCGCCGGGCTGCGCCGCGCGGTCAGGGACTGACCGCTTCGGTCAGCCGCGCCACCGCGCTTTCGATCACCGCGCGCGCCTGGGGCGGGGGCAGGTGCTGGTCCAGCCGCAGGCGTTGCCAGGTTTCAAAGCTGAGCAGGAGGTCCATCGTTTCCAGCAGGATCGGGTCCTCGGCGATCGCGGGCGGCATGATCGCGACCAGCCGTTCGCGCATCATCGCCAGCCGCTGCCCGTAGTTGCGCTGGATCGTGGGCAGCGAATGGCGGTGGCCATCGGCCGCGCGCTTGTAGGGCATCAGCTTTTCATAGGTGCCGAGCCGGCGCTCGATCATTTCCGCCAGCTTGGCGCGCCAGTCCGGCCCCTCGAACGGATCGAGCCAGTCCTCGTATTCGCGCTCCAGCCGGAGCGCCATCGAGGCGTAGAGGCTGTCCATGTCGGCAAAATGGCGAAACACGGTGCGCAGGCCCACGCCCGCCCGCGTCGCCACCTGTTCCGCGCCGGGGCTCATATGCCCTTCGCCCACCAGCGCGATCATTGCCTCGACAATGCGCTGACGGCTGGTTTCCGAACGCTTGCGGCGTCCGTCCGTCGCGGCGGTGTCCATGGTGGCCTGTTTCTGTGGCAATCCCGTATGTCCAGTATGCGCCTGAATTTCCGTTTTGCGCCCTACCAAGCCCGCGATCGATTGCAACGGTCAAGCGTGGAGGGGCCAAGCACCGCGGGCGCAGGCGCGGAGCGGCTCAGCCCCGCTTCTCGTCGAAACTGCGCGCCGCAAGCACCAGGATCGCGATCATCGCCGCTTCCACGATCATCGGCGGAAAGGCCGTTGCCGGCGCGCCATCGGCGATCAGGCTGACGCCGCGCCCGATCAGCGCCAGCGGCAACAGCACGACCGGCACCAGCACGAGCGCGCGGCTGGCTTTCCAGGCGCCGGCGAGCGCGAACAGGCCCATGCCCACGAACAGCGCGGTGAAATCGGCGCGCAGCGTGGCCATTCCCTGCGTCCCGAGCGAGGCCAGAAAGAAGCGCTGGCCCGCGATAGCCGGATCGAGCAGGAAACCGAGGCCGATCGCCACATTGAACAGGCCGAGCAGGCCGGCGATCACGCGCATGGCATTTTTCATGACATTCTCCCCACTGTTTGCGCCAGACTACCACGTTCCGGGCGTGTGGCAATATATCGGCATTGTAAATGCCATAATATCGCGTATCCTTCCGTAAAACAGGAAGGGAGAACCCGGATGCACGCGGCGGTGAAGTGGGGCCTTGGTGGAGCGGTGCTGGCCGGCGTGCTGGCGCTGGCGGCATTTCCGGCGCCGATCGGACTGGCGATGGCGCGGCTGGCGATCGATGCGCGCGCCGGCGTGGATGCGACGCAGGAACTGCCCGAGGGGCTGCATGTGGCCTTGTGCGGCTCCGGTTCTCCGCTGCCCAATCCCACCCGCGCTGGGCCGTGCAGCGTGGTGATCGCCGGCAAGCATGTCTTCGTCGTCGATGCGGGTGAAGGCGGCGCGCGCAACATGACCTTGATGCGCATTCCCAATGGGCATGTCGAAGCGGTGTTCCTCACGCATCTCCATTCCGACCATATCGACGGGCTGGGGCCGATGATGCTGCTGCGCTGGACCGGGGCGAACGCCACCGTGCCGCTGCCGATCTACGGGCCGGCGGGAACCGAGCGCGTCGTGGCCGGCGTCAACGAGGCCTATGCGATCGACGGGGGCTATCGCACCGCGCACCACGGTCCGGCCATCGCCCCGCCATCGGGCAGGGGCGGTACGGCCTATCCGTTCGCGCTGCCGCCAAAGGGGGATGGCACGCCGGTCACCGTCTTCCAGCGCGACGGGCTGACGGTGACCGCGTTCCGCGTGGATCACGGCCCGGTCGACCCGGCGGTGGGCTATCGCTTCGACTACAAGGGCCGCTCGATCGTGTTCAGCGGCGATACCGCCCCCACGCCGCTGCTGGTGCGCAACGCGCGCGGCGCGGACCTGCTGGTGCACGAAGGGTTGCAACCCCGCTTGGTTGGCCTGATGGAGCAGACGCTGCGCAAGCGCGGGCAACCGGGCCTCGCAAAGATCATGAGCGATATTCCGGGCTATCACACCTCGCCGGACGCTGCGGCCGCCGAGGCGCAGCAGGCGGGCGTGAAGAACCTGGTGTTCAGCCACAACGTGCCGCAATTGCCCTCGCGCGCGATGTATCCCGCCTATCTCGGCAACGCGCGCCAGAAGTTCGACGGCACGATCACGGTGGGCGAGGACGGCATGGTGTTCAGCCTGCCGGCGGGGGGCAAGGGCATGGAGCTGCGCACATGGCCGGTCAGATAAGCCAACGGACACGGGTTTCCGTTGCTTCGGGCCGCTGCGCGCGATAGCCGTTGCGGATATGGACAAGACGCGATCCGCACCGGCCCGCGTGGTTTCGCTGGCGAAATCCGGCGAACACGGCTTCTCGAAGCAGGCCTTCGAGCGGATCAAGGTCGTTCAGGGGATCGGTGTCGAGGGCGATGCGCACGCCGGCGAGAAGGTCCAGCACCTCTCCCGCGTGAAGGCGAACCCTGACCAGCCCAACTTGCGGCAGGTTCACCTGATCCATGCGGAACTGTTTGAGGAACTGCGCGAAAAGGGCTTCGCTGTCGGGCCTGCCGACCTTGGCGAGAACATCGTGACGGCCGGAATCGCGCTGCTTGAACTGCCCCGGGGCGCCGTCTTGCGCATCGGGCCGGATGTCGCGCTGGAACTGACCGGGCTGCGCAATCCCTGCGCACAGATCGAGGCATTCCAGAAGGGTCTGCTGGCCGCCGTGCTCGATCGCCGGCCGGACGGGGAACTCGTGCGCAAGGCCGGCGTCATGAGCGTGGTGCTATCGGGCGGCGAAATCGCCGTGGGGGACAGCATCGAGGTCCTCCTGCCGCCCGGGCCGCACCAGCCGCTCGCGCCGGTGTGAAAGCGGGGGGAGGGCACGCGTGCCTCCCCCGTCGTTCTATCTGCCCATCTGCTTTGTGCGGATATTGAGCTGGCCGGCCAGCCCCGCATGGCGGTGCTTCTCGATCGCCTGGTATTCGGGCGACTGGATCATCCGCATCATCGCGGCGAGCGAGGGGTATTCGACCAGCGCCGCCATGTCCCACAATTCGCCGACCTCGCCGATCATCAGGCCGGTGACGGCGCCGGCATAGACTTGCCGGCCGCCCACGGCGGCAAGGCACGCCTGCACCGCTGCGCCATAGCGGGCATAGGCCTCGCGTCCGGACAGTTCGGGTTCACTGCCATCGGCATAAGTGGCGTGCGGCTTGAACTTGAGCAGGTTGATCATCACGAACGGCCCGTCCTCGCCGCTGCCGAAGAAGGCGGCGATCTGTTCGGGGCCGGGGGTGACGGCGTTGACGACTTCCATGGTGGCCTCCCTCAGCTGCGGATGAGTGTATCGATGAGTGCGCAAAGTTCGGCGGGAACATCTTCCTGCAGGAAGTGGCCCGCGCCCTGCAGGATGGTATGCGCCTGCCCCTTCGCGCCGGGAACGCGATCGATGAACGGCCGTTCGCCGCCGCGCGTGATGGCGTCCTCGGCGCCGAATGCGGTCAGCAGCGGCTTGTCGAAACGCGCCAGCACGTCCCAGGCCGCCTTGTTCTCCGCCACCGAGCCGTGTTCGGGCGTGATCGGGACCAGCGTGGGGAACTGGCGCGCGCCTTCCTTGTAGGTTTCGTCGGGGAAGGGGGCGTCGTAGGCGGCGATTTCTGCCGGCGAAAGATCGCGGTGGCAGCCGCCGTTGACGATCATGCCGACCGGAAAGACCGGCACGTTCTGGCTGAAATCGAGCCAGGCGCGGAAGCCGTCGGTGGCGCCCGTGCCCACCGGCAGACCAGTGTTTGAGACCACCACGCGGGCGAAGCGATCGGGGAAGGCGGCGACCAGCCGCAGGCCGATCAGGCCGCCCCAGTCCTGGCAGAACAGGGTGATGCCGGTGAGATCGAGCTGCGTCAGCCAGTCGCTCATCCACTGGACATGGCGTTCGTAGGTATAGTCGTTGCGCTGCGCGGGCTTGTCGGAGCGGCCGAAGCCGACGAGGTCGGGGGCGACGACACGATGACCGCGCGCAACGAGATCGGGGATGAACCGGCGATAGAGGTAACACCAGCTCGGCTCGCCATGCATGAGCAGCACCGGCGCGGCATCGCGCGGGCCTTCGTCGAGATGGTGGATTCGCAGGCGCGTACCGTCCTGCCCGTCGATCACCTCGCTGTAATGCGGCGAAAAATCAAAGCCATCCAGGCCGGCAAAGCGTTCGTCCGGCGTGCGCAGGATCTCCATGGCATCCTCCCGTCGTTTATTGTGGCACGTATGATGCCATAATAAACGACGGGAGGTCAAATGCCCGCTGGGGCGTGTCCCACCCCGAACCCTGCGCGCAGGCGGGAGGGGAACGAGACTTGCGCCGCCGCAGGTGGTGCTAGTCGCAGCGGGGCAGGCATTCGGCGCTTTGTGTCGGCGATCGCCATGAAAAAAGCCCGCTCAAGCCAGGGGCTTAGCGGGCTTTTTCGATGGTGGGCGTAGCAAGGATTGAACTTGCGACCCCTACGATGTCAACATAGTGCTCTACCACTGAGCTATACGCCCGAACCATCGTGCGCCCGGCCGTTTCCGGCGCGGGAGGCAGCCCATTAGCGGCGCTTGGGAATGCTGGCAAGAGACTTTTGCAGGCTCTTTTCCCTATCCCGTGCGCACGCCTGGCTGGCTGTCAGGCGTAAGGCCCGGCCCCCGTCAGCGCGCCATCGGCGAAGACCCGTTCGACTTCGAGCACGAGGTCGCGCAGGTGGAACGGTTTGGACAGGACACGGGCCTGCGGTGCCTCGCGATCGGACTTGAGCGTGACGGCGGCAAAGCCCGTAATGAACATAACCCGCGTGTCGGGGCTGATCTCGGCGCAATGCTTGGCAAGTTCGATGCCGTCCATCTCGGGCATGACGATGTCGGACAGCAGCAGATCGAAGTGTTCCGACCGCAGCAGGGGCAGGGCCTCCGTTCCGCGATCGACCGCAACCACGCTGTACCCGGCGTTTTCCAGGGCGCGCGCAAGATAGGTGCGCATCGCTTCTTCGTCTTCGGCCAGTAGAATCCGGATCATGATTACCTTCGCGATTCGAGTGGTCGCCTCATCGGGCCATGTCGTAACGTTTTGGTTTAAGGCATGGCAGGAAACGAATATATACCGGGTTGGGTTAAGTTTCTGCGCCCTTGTTCGCGGTGGCCGACTTTGACACAGCCGCGAATCAGTTGCAGCGTTATTCCATGCGTAACGAAGGCGATCCAGGGGGCGATTCGCGCCTGCTGCAGGGTGGGGCAGTGCCCGGCTGCCCGGATGTGCCGGCCTATGCGCTGAGGCTGGTGGAGCCGTCCGCGATTCCCGTCATCATCGCCGTGCCGCACGCCGGGCGCAGCTATGCCCGGACCTTGCTGGACCGGATGCGCCACCCGGCTTTCGCCGCGCTGCGCCTGGAAGACCGCTATGTCGACCTCGTGGCCGATGCGGTGGCGCGGCAGACCGGTGCCTCGCTGTTGGTGGCCCATGCGCCGCGCGCGATGATCGATCTCAATCGCGCGGCCGACGACATCGACTGGGACATGGTTGGCGGCCCCCCGCCCGATGCCTCTTCGGCCCTGCAGGGCCTTGCCCATCGCGCGCGCACCGGGCTGGGGCTGATCCCGCGCCGGCTCCCGGGGCTGGGGGAACTGTGGAAGCGGCGGATGGACCGGGCCGAACTGGACGATCGCATCGCGCTGGTCCACGAACCCTATCACAGCGCCCTGGGCGATGCGCTGCAAGACACGCGTGACCGCTGGGGAGCGGCGCTGCTCATCGATCTGCATTCGATGCCGCCGCTGACGGCCTATTGCGGAGCGGAGCCTGCGCCTGAATTCGTGCTGGGCGACCGGTTCGGGGCGAGTTGCGCCGGTGCGCTGGTCGCTTCGGCCTTCGCGCACTTCGCGGCGGCGCGCCGGCTGGCGGCGCACAACCGGCCTTATGCCGGCGGCTACGTGCTGGAGCGGCATGCGCGGCGCAAGGAAGGCATCCACTGCATCCAGATCGAGATCGACCGGCGCTGCTATCTTGATGCCCGCTTCAGCGAGCCGGGGCCGGGCATGGATGAAACGATCGCGCTGCTGGTGGGCATGGTCCAGCGGCTGGCCGGCGATGTGGCCGAACTGGGCCGCGATCGGCAACGCGAAAGGTGGCGCGCGGCCGCCGAGTAGATCAGCGACGCGGATGGGCCGGGAGGAAACCGGAGCGGGCAACCGGCTCTCGGTTCGGGCGCTCCTCTCGCAGAAACCCCATAAAAAACCACCTGGAGACATGCTCCAGGTGGCCAAGGTTCAGGGAGGAGGTGCACAAAGTGCACCAGTCACACCGGGCCATGAGGGGAGCACCGATGCGACGTACTAAAGATAGGTGAGGCGCCATGGGCGCGCAAGTGGTTTCGTTTGGAATTTTTGCTGCGTTTTGGCGACTGCGCGCAAAAAAATGCGGCGGCCGGACGCTAATCCGGCCACCGCATTCATACTCTTGAAATAAAGCGGGTTTCCAGCTTGCGGCTGGTGATTCATTCCGCCGGAACGGGAATCGCCGGAACCGGCCCCTTGCCCTGCTGTGCCTGCAGGCCGAAGATCGTGCTCATCAGATCGAGCGAGAAGACATGGGCGTAGAGCAGCGGCAGAAGGCCGCTCTGCGCCCAGCCGCGCAGCACGTCGCCACGGGTTTCACGCAGCTTTTCCTGATCGACCATCTGGAAGCCGCGATAGACGAACGGCTGCTCCAAACCGGTCTGCTGGATCGAAACTTCGCCGTCCATCAGCAGGTTGTGCTTCTTCAATTCATCGATGAAAGCCTGCGTGCGCATCCCGGCCTGTTCGAACTGTTCGCAGAATTCCAGCGCGGCCTTGGTCGCGTCCGAAGGCTGATCGCCGTTGAACAGCGCGTCGCCTTCCTCGAACTCTCCGATCAGACCGGAGGACGGATCGAAGCACAGCGACAGTTCCTCGCTGCTGGGATCGAGCTTGGCCAGCAGGAACGGATAGCGGCGGGCATAGGCCGGCAGATAGACCGGCTGCTCGACCTTGCCTTCGCTGTCGACGAACACGTTGACGCCTTCGTTCAGCCCCATCAGCGCCAGCGGCACCGGGTTGTCGCCCGACGAGAACACGATGGGAAAATGGCGCGCGGCCTGCGGAAACTCTTCCACCGTCAGCGGCACGGCATGCTGGTCGATCAGCCACGGAGCGGCATTCGCGCCACGGGCATGCCAGGTGGCGTGATCGCGGCTGTTGAGCGGCATCAGGTCATTGTAGAACAACGGAAGGTTGGCTTGCGGCGCGCTGGCCATGAGGTCTCTCCGAAAAAACTTTCGCGAAAACGCGCGGGCGGGCCGCGGGTCCGGCGGGAACAGGGGCTTTAAGCGGTCCGTCGGGGCGAGGCAAGGCCGGTAACCACGCATCCACACCCTTGAAGGGCCACGGCGAACCGTTTCAGATCAGCTTGCCGGGATTCATCAGCCCCTGCGGATCGAGCGCCTGCTTGATGGCGCGCATCATGTGCAACGCCACCGGATCGCCCAGCCGCTCCAGTTCGTCGCGCTTGAGTTGCCCGATGCCGTGTTCGGCCGAAATCGACCCCTTCCATTGGGTGACGAGATCGTGGACCTGGCGGCTGATCGCCTTGCCATCGCCTGCCTGCCATTGCGCGGCATCGACCCCGGCGGGCGCCAGGACGTGGAAATGGATGTTGCCATCGCCCAGATGGCCGAAACCCACCGCGCTGGTGCCGGGCCAAGCGGCTTCGATCAGCGGAACGGCTGTTTCGACGAATTCGGGCATTCGCTCCACGGGCACGCTGATGTCGTGTTGGACAGCCGGGCCGATCGCGCGCTCCGCCGGCGCGATCGATTCCCGGATCAGCCACATCTGTTCGGCCTGGGTCTCGCTCGCGGCGATCGTCGCGTCGTTGACCAGCCCCGCCTCGAACGCGCTGATCAGCAGGCGTTCGGCCAGGTCGGGCAGGCCTTCCGCACGGTCGGCATCGGCAACCAGTTCGATCAGCACGTGCCAGGGATGGGCTTCCGCCAGCGGTGCGCGCGCCGTCGGCAGGTAATCGATCACCGCATCGAGGCTGTGCTGCGGCAGAACCTCGAAGCCTTCCAGTGCGCCGCCGGCGACGCTTTCGGCATGAAGCAGCAGAGTACGCGCGACCGGGAGCGATTCCAGGCCCGCCCACAGCACCGCCCGGGCCGCAACCGCCGGTTCCAGCTTGAGCGTGGCGGCGGTAACGATGCCCAGCGTTCCTTCCGATCCGATCAGCAGCTGCTTGAGATCGAAACCGCGATTGTCCTTTTTCAACGGGGTGAGCGCATCGAACACCGAACCATCGGGCAGCACCGCTTCCAGCCCCAGCACCAGCGCGCGCATCGATCCGTGGCGCAGCACTTGCGTGCCCCCGGCATTGGTGGAGATGAGCCCGCCCACGGTCGCCGAACCCTTGCCGCCCAGCGAGAGCGGAAAGCGCAAGGCTTCCTTTTCGGCCGCTTCGTGCAAGACCTGCAGCACGACGCCGGCTTCGCAGGTCGCGGTGCGGTTTTCGGTGTCGACGGCGCGGATGGCGTTCATGCGGCGCAGGGTGAGCAACAGCGCGTTGCCGGTCCGGTCGGGCGTTGCCCCGCCGGACATGCCGGAGTTGCCGCCCTGGGGCACGATCGGCACGCCATGCCGGGCGCAAAGCTTGACCAGGGCCGCCACCTCGTCCGTATAGGCGGGCGACGCCCGGGCGACGCCATGGCCAGCGCGCGGCCGGTGAAGCGACCGCGCCAGTCAGTCAGCCACCCGTCCATGGCCTCCTGATCGGTGGTGATGCCCTTGGGCCCGAGCAGGGCGGTTGCTTCCTCCAGAAAGGCGGTCGGCGAAAAGGATGTGGACATGCGGCAGCGCTAGGCCGCGCGCCGGGGTGCTGCAATTCAAATCTGCTTGTCATCCTGTCCGGCAATCGGGTTAAGCAGCCGTTCAACAGGACGATGTAACGAAGCAACATTCGCAGCGACACCTGCCGGGGGGTGCGTGTTCGCGTGCGGGATGAGGGATCAGGTTGGCCGTTTTCCTTCCATGATGGTGCTTGCCGCATTTCTAGCGCCGTTCGCGCTGCTGTTTCCCGCCGTGGCGGGAGAAGAAGCCGTTGGCGATCCGTGGCCGACGGCCGTGGCGCCGGAAGGGCCGCCGCTTATCGGCGGGTTCGCCGGTGAGGGCCGCTTCGGCGGAGGGCCGCTGGCGGAGTGGACAGGCGGGTTTCCAGAGGATTCCTGGGATCAGGTCCGCATCGAACAGCGCCTGATTATTCGCATCGCGCCGCGCGCGCCGGGCCGCGATTCGTTCGCGCCGCCTCCACCGCCTCCGGGGCCGATGCGGCTGCGCGAGCGCAAGTCCGCGCATTGCGTGCCCGTGGCCGGCATTGCCGGCGTTCAGCGTGACGTCGCCGACCGGCTGGTGCTGTTCATGCGCGATCGGCGCATCATCGGCGCCAGCCTCGACAAATCGTGCAACGCGCGGGATTTCTACTTGGGCTTCTATGTGGAGCAGACCGCAGACGGCATGCTTTGCGCCGGGCGCGACACCATTCATTCGCGCGCGGGCGCCACCTGCGAAATCAGCCGCATGCGCGAACTCGTGCCGGAAAACTGATCCCAAAACGCCATCATCGCGGAATTCGGTGCTGAAAGCGCCGGAAGTTCTCGGGTTTCCTTGACTTTCGCCGTGCAATCGTCTTAGCGCGCGCTAAGGGAACCGGCGTCACGCGGCGACGGTCGGGCCGGAGTATATCCGGCTCCGTTACTTTCGGAAATTGTCGCTGATGAAGTTCGCCGATCTCGGCCTGTCTGATGAATTGCTGCAGTCGGTGACGGATGCCGGCTATGACGAGCCGACTCCCATCCAGGCGCAGGCCATCCCCAGCGTGCTGATGATGCGCGACCTGATCGGCATCGCGCAGACGGGCACTGGCAAGACCGCCGGCTTCGTGCTGCCGATGATCGACATTCTCGCCCACGGGCGGCGCCGCGCGCTGATGCCCCGTTCGCTCATCCTGGAGCCGACGCGCGAGCTGGCGGCGCAGGTGGCCGAGAATTTCGAGAAGTACGGCAAGAACCACGATCTCAAGATGGCGCTGCTGATCGGCGGCGTGCAGATGGGCGATCAGATCAAGGCGCTGTCCGAAGGCGTGGACGTGCTGATCGCCACGCCTGGCCGGCTGATGGACCTGTTCGAGCGCGGCAAGATCCTGCTCACGGGCTGCAACCTGCTGGTGATCGACGAAGCCGACCGGATGCTCGACATGGGCTTCATCCCGGACATCGAGAATATCTGCACCAAGCTGCCCGCGCAGCGGCAGACGCTGCTGTTTTCAGCGACGATGCCGCCGCCGATCAAGAAGCTGGCGGATCGCTTCCTGTCGAATCCGAAGTACATCGAGGTTGCGCGGCCCGCGTCGAACAACGCCAGCATCGCCCAGCACAAGGTGAAGGTTGGCAGCCGGCAGAAGCGCGAAGTGCTGCGCCACCTGCTCCGCAACGACAACGTGACCACGGCGATCATCTTCGCCAACCGCAAGACCACCGTGCGGGAGCTGGCCAAGAGCCTCAAGAGCCACGGCTTTGCTGCCGGCGAGATCCATGGTGATATGGACCAGTCCAGCCGCATCGCCGAACTGGACCGCTTCAAGTCGGGCGACATCAACATCCTGTGCGCGTCCGACGTTGCCGCGCGCGGGCTGGACATCAAGGGCGTGAGCCACGTCTTCAATTTCGACACGCCGTGGCACCCGGACGATTACGTCCACCGCATCGGCCGCACCGGGCGCGGCGGGGCCACCGGCCGCGCGTTCACTCTGGTCGCGCCGGAGGACGCCGAAGCGATCGAGAACGTCGAGAAGCTGACCGGCGCGCCGATTCCGGAAATCAAGCTCGATATCGCCGGCGCTCCGGCGGAGGAGAAGCCGGTCCGCAAGGCACGCGAGGACAAGCCCGCGGCGGCGGAAAAGCCCAGGCGCGGCCGCAAGGCCGAACCGCGCGCGCCGGAGGAAGAAGCAACACCCTCCCGCGCCCGCCCGCCCCGGAGCGAAGCGCGGCCCCGCAACGAAGCGCGATCGCGCCCCGAGGCGAAGCCCGAACGCGCACCGCGCTATCAGGAAACGGAACCGCCGAGCGAGCCGGGCGCGTGGAATGGGCCGATTCCGGGATTCCTGAACGTCTCGGCCCTTTGATCACCGGTTGGCCACAGTTGCGGGAATGACTTTCCGCGATAATCTCCCGGGATGGCCAGAAAGAGATCGATCACTTCCCTACCGCCGCCATATCTGAAGCGGATATGGTTTGCGGAAGATAGCCGAGCTTACCTCGATTGGGAGGTGTATCCCTTTTCGTTACCGCTGTTCGGGAAGGGGGAGTTTGCCTTTTCCTTCTCAGCCGCCGTGACGATCCTTGTCGGCGAGAACGGTGCTGGGAAGTCTACGCTGCTTGAAGCGATCGCTGGACTGGCCGGTTTCAAAGATGGCGGCGGCGGCCCGGGGATGGCGGCGGTTTCGCGCTCCGAAGTCTCGGGACAGGATGCCGGAGATGTCGGAAATGCGCTTCGTGGCGCCTGGCTCCCGCAGATGCGTGATGGCTGGTTCTTTCGGGCCGAGACTTTCTTTTCGGTGGCCCGATATCTGGACGATGCCGGATCACCATATGCGGACTTCCTGTCGTCCTCCCACGGCGAAGGCTTTTTGCAGTTTTTCGAGGAGCGGCTGGATGGCCAGGGCTTGTTCATTTTCGACGAGCCTGAATCCGCACTTTCACCACACAAGCAGTTCGAGTTCTTGAAGATTCTCAGGCGAATGCAGCGCAATGCCAATACACAGGTCATCATTGCCACGCACTCGCCGTTGCTGATGGCACTGCCCGACGCCGATCTTCAGTTCGTCGATCCATACGGCTTGCGACCGATCAGCCTCGAAGAGACGCCGCACTTCCGGATTTACCGGGAGTTCGCCGCTTACCCTCATGAAACAATCGAGGCGATGATCGAGTAGGGCTACCCCGCCGGCTTCACGAAGCTGTCGATCACGCGCTTGCGGCCGGCGGTTTCGAAATCGATCTCCAGCTTGTTGCCTTCCTGCGCGGCGACGGTGCCGTAGCCGAACTTGTCGTGGAACACGCGCGCGCCCATGGCGATGTCGGCGCGGGGCTTGGCGGCGAAGCTGGCGGCGCTGCGCGTCGCTTCGGGGATGCGGCGGGGGCTGGGGTCATAGCTCTGCGCCGCCGCGCGCTGCCAGCCGGGGCCGCGGCCCACGCCGCGCGATGGCTGCGCGCGCGCGACGTCGGCGAAGGGATCGCTCTGTTCCGACCAGTTGGCGCGCCATAGCGAGGCGCCGCCCGACAGCGTGGTTTCTTCCTCGATATGCCCGCGCGGCAGTTCGCCGATGAAGCGGCTGGGGATCGAACTGGTCCACTGGCCATAGATGCGGCGGTTGGCGGCGTGCAGGATGGTGCAGCGCTTGCGCGCGCGGGTGATCGCGACGTAGGCGAGACGGCGTTCCTCCTCCAGCGAGGCAAGGCCGCCTTCGTCGAGAGCGCGTTGCGAGGGGAACACGCCTTCCTCCCAGCCCGGCAGGAACACCTGATCGAACTCCAGCCCCTTGGCGGCGTGGATCGTCATCACCGTGACCTTCTCGTCATCGGGCGCAGCCTCGTTGTCCATGACGAGGCTGACGTGTTCGAGAAAATCGCCCAGCGTCTCGTAATCCTCCATCGCGCGGGCGAGTTCGGACAGGTTTTCCAACCGCCCGTTCGCCTCCGCGCTGCGTTCGGCCTGAAGCGCGGCGGTGTAGCCGCTTTCATCGAGGATGGTGCGCGCGAGTTCCGCCGGCACCAGCGTTTTCGAGGCATCGCGCCAGCGCGCGAAGTCGCGCATCAGGGCGGTCAGCGTGCCACGCGCGCGGGCGGGCAGTTCATCGGTATCGAGAATTTCGACCGCCGCCAGCGACAGCGGCACGCCGCGCGCGCGCGCATGGCGGTGGAGCTTTTCCAGCGTCTTGTCGCCCAGCCCACGCTTGGGCGTGTTGTAGATCCGCTCGAACGCGAGGTCGTCCGACGGCGAGGCGATCAGGCGCAGGTAGGCGAGCGCATCGCGGATTTCGGCACGCTCGTAGAAGCGGAAGCCGCCGACGATGCGATAGCCGAGGCCGATCTGGATGAAGCGGTCTTCCAGCTCGCGCGTCTGGAACTGCGCGCGCACCAGAATCGCGATCTGGTTGAGTCCGCAGCCTTCGCGCTCCAGCCGCTCGATCTCGTCGCCCACGCGGCGGGCTTCCTCCGGCCCGTCCCACACGCCCACGATGCGGACCTTGTCGCCACCGTCGCGCTCGGTCCACAGCGTCTTGCCGAGCCGTTCGGAATTTTCCGCGATCAAGCCGGATGCCGCGCCCAGGATGTGCGGGGTGGAGCGGTAGTTCTGCTCCAGCCGGATCACCTTCGCGCCGGGGAAGTCCTTTTCGAAGCGCAGGATGTTGGCCACTTCCGCGCCGCGCCAGGAATAGATCGACTGGTCATCGTCCCCCACCACGCAGATGTTCTTGCGCGCCTGCGCGATCAGCCGCAGCCACAGGTACTGGACCGCGTTGGTATCCTGATATTCGTCCACCATCACGTATTTGAAGCGCTGCTGGTACTGTTCCAGCACCTCGCGCTCGCGCCGGAACACGTTGAGCATGTGGAGCAGCAGATCGCCGAAATCGCAGGCGTTGAGCGCCTGGAGCCGCGCCTGATAGAGCGCGTAGAACTTCTGCCCGCGCCCGTTGGCATAGGCTTCGTTCTCGCCCGCATCGAGGTCGGCGGGGTTGAGGCCCCGGTTCTTCCACTTGTCGATCAGCCCCGCGAGCTGGCGCGCGGGCCAGCGCTTTTCGTCCAGCCCCTCCGCCTGGATCAATTGCTTGAGCAGGCGCAACTGGTCATCGGTGTCGATGATCGTGAAGTTCGATTGCAGGCCGACGATTTCCGCATGGCGGCGCAGCATCTTCGCCGCGATGGCGTGGAACGTGCCCAGCCAGGGCATCCCTTCCACGGCGGGGCCGATCAGTTGGCCGACCCGTTCGCGCATCTCGCGCGCGGCCTTGTTGGTAAACGTGACGCAGAGGATTTCGGAGGGCCATGCCCGGCGCGCGCGCAGCAGATAAGCCATGCGCGCGGTGAGCGCGGCGGTCTTGCCGGTGCCCGCGCCCGCCAGCATCAGCACCGGGCCTTCGGTGGTCAGCACGGCTTCGCGTTGTGGCGGGTTCAGGCCGTCAAGCCAGGCTTCGTTGTCTGCGGGATTCGTGGAATAGGGAACGGACATCGTGAACAGATAGGGACCAAAACAGGTCGTCGCAACGATCATTCGGCCCGTCGCGCCCGGTTTCCGTCACGGTTCGGCTCGTCGGCGCGAAAGGCACGTCCCGCCGCTTTCGCGGGATCGCAGGCATCGCCCGTGCGTACCTTCTGCACAGTACCTGACGACAGCAGGAGATTGAAAATGCGTAAGTTTCTGTGCGTGAGTGCGCTTGCGCTCGCAACCGCTGCCCTGCCTGCCGCTGCACTCGCGCAGGCCACCACTCCTCCGCCGGCCGATTCCACGGCGCCCGTTCCCCCCGAAACTTCGACGACAACCTCGACACCGGATGCCGCCACGCCCCCGGCTTCCACCCCCAATGCCTCGACCGCGACCACCCCGTTCAGCCCGAGCGCCGAACAGAAGGCGCAGTACGATGCCTGGCCAGCGGACAAGAAGGCGAAGTATGATGCATGGCCGGCAGTCCAGCAGGAATACTTCTGGTCGCTCGCGCCCGATCGCCAGGCTGGCTGGTGGGCGCTGAGCGATCAGCAGCGCGGCCAGGTATTCGCCATGACGCCCGATCAGCGTGAACAGGTGTGGCCGACAATCGTCGCCCAGGTTAGCGGCAAGCCGTCGGCTGCGGCAGCTCCCGCCTCCGCGCCGCCGGCCGCCACGGCCGATGCCCCGTCGGAAGCGGCACCGCGCGGGAACATGGCTTCGGCCGATGGCGCTGCGGCCAAGGCCTATCCGCTGTGTTCGAAGACGGTGCAGGACAGCTGCCGCAACCGTGGCGGCGTCTGACCTCTGACAGTTGAAGGCCCTTCGGGTCGGGCCTGAAGGAAGGGCGCCGGATCACTCCGGCGCCCTTCGCGCTGCCCGCCCTTCGGCTGCAGCGCCCCGAGCCTAGAATTCGCTCCAATCCTGGGTATCTTCCGATGCTTTCAGGGCGAGGTTGCCTTGCGTGGGCGCGGGTAGCGCGCGCTCGGCGATCTCTGCGGGTTCCGCGACAGGTGGCGGCGCAAGCACGACGATTTCGGCGGACGGTGCCGGCGGCCTGGATGCTTGCCCGCCCGCCGTGTTGAAGCGCGCCACCAGCGCCGAGAGATTGCCCGCCTGCTGCGCCAGGCTGCGCGAGGCTGCGGTGCTTTCTTCGACCATCGCGGCGTTCTGCTGCGTCATGAGGTCGATCTGAGCCACCGTTTCGTTCACGTCGCGCAGCATTTCCGACTGCTGCCGCGCGGATTCGGCGATGGCTTTGGTCAACTGGCTGACTTCGCCCACGCGCGCCACGATCTGCCCCAGCGCCCGGCCGGTTTCGCCGACCAGGGTAACGCCCTGGTTCACGTGCTCGCTGCTGTTGGTGATGAGATCCTTGATTTCGCGCGCGGCATCGGCCGAGCGCTGCGCCAGCGCGCGCACTTCGTTGGCGACGACGGCAAAGCCCTTGCCCGCATCGCCCGCCCGCGCGGCTTCCACCCCGGCGTTGAGCGCGAGGAGGTTGGTCTGGAAGGCGATGCCATCGATCACGTTGATGATCTGCGTGATTTCCTGTGACGATTTCTGGATCATGGTCATCGCCGCGACCGCCTGATCCACCACTTCGCCGCCCTGCGTCGCGCCGCGATGGGCATCGGCGATCGACTTGTCGACATCGGCCACGCTGCCGGCGTTCTGTTCGACCAGCATCGTCACGGCGCGCATGGATTCGCTCGCCTTGGCGATCGAGGCGGCCTGCTGTTCGGTGCGCGCGGCCAGATCGTCCGACGCGGTGCGGATCTGGCCCGAACTGCTGTCGATCGAAATGGCGGAGGTGGCGACGGAGGTCAGCGTGCTGGCCAGCGCTTCGGCCGCGCGGTTGAAGTCGTTGCGGACCTGGTCGTGCGATTCCGGAAACACGGTTTCGATGCGATAGGAAAGGTCCGCTTCGGCCAGGCGCGAGAGGGCCGCGCTCAGGGCGGTGCTGACCCTTTCGCGCGCGGCTGACGAGGTTTGAAGCGTTAGCGCGTTTTCACGGAACACGGTCATCGCCCTGGTCATCCGGCCGACGCAGTCCGTATGGCTGGCATAGAGGATCGGGCTGTCGAGATCGCCCCGCGCCAGCGCTTCCATGCGGATGACGGTGTTGACGTAGGGCGTGCAGATGCGCTCTCCGCTGACGATCGCGGCCACGGCCGAAAGCGCGACGACGACGGTCGAGGCGATCAGCGGCAGGATCAGTCCGCCGCCCAGGCCGGCCCAGAGCGTTGCCAGCAGGCCAAGAACGGCAAGGCCCGAATGCACGAACAGCAAGGCGCGGAATTTCTCGCGGATGGGAGCCTGTTTCTCGAACCAGTTCAGCATGTTCACGTCGTTACCCTCGATGCCGGGCCGCAAAGCTTGCGCGCGGCCTGTTCCGCATCCTTCTAGGGAAAGCGCGCTGTGATTGGCTGAATGGCGGGATACGTGATTTCGCAGAGGGACGGTACGGATCGGCTGCCCTTCCTTGACAAGTCCGCACCCGGCGTCGAACGAAGCGGCCCATGATGTCCGCCGCAAATCCGATCCGCCAGCACGCCCGCATCCTCACGGCCAGCCTCGTCGGTACGGCGGTCGAGTTCTACGACTTCTACGTCTATGCCACGGCGGCGGCGCTGGTGATCGGGCCGCTGTTCTTTCCGGCGGAATCGGAAGCGGCGCAGACCATGGCCTCGTTCATGACCTTCGGCCTGGCCTTCTTCGCGCGGCCGGTGGGCGCGATCGCGTTCGGGCATTTCGGCGACCGGGTGGGGCGCAAGTCCACGCTGGTCGCCTCGCTGATGCTGATGGGGCTGTCGACGCTGCTGATCGCTTTCCTGCCAACCTACGCCATGGCCGGGCCGATCGCGCCCGCGCTGCTCTGCCTGCTGCGCTTCGGGCAGGGCTTCGGGCTTGGCGGCGAATGGGGCGGGGCGTCGCTGCTGGCCGTGGAGAACGCGCCGAAGGGGTGGGAGGCGCGCTTCGGCTCCGCGCCGCAATTGGGCGCGCCGCTGGGCTTCCTTGCCGCCAATGGCCTGTTCCTGATCCTGGCGGTGAACCTTTCGGATGCGGACTTTGCCGCATGGGGTTGGCGCATTCCCTTCCTGGCTTCGGCACTGCTGGTTGGGCTGGGCCTGTGGGTGCGGCTGCGGATCGGCGAAACGGCGGCGTTCCGCGCCGCGCTGGAAGCCGCGCCGCCGCCGCGCGTGCCGATCGGCCGGCTGTTCGCGGATCATGCCGGCGCGGTGATTGCCGGGATCGCGGGCGTGGTCGCCTGCTTCGCGATCTTCTATCTCGCTACCACGTTCGCGCTGAGCTTCGGCACCAAGACCCTCGGCTATTCGCGCGAGGCGTTCCTGATGGTGCAACTAGGCGCCAACACCTTCCTCGCCATCGGCATCCTGCTGGCCGGCTGGTGGGCGGACCGGACGAGCGCGCGCAACGTGCTGGGCAAGGGGGCGGCGCTGACGGCGGTGATCGGGCTGGTGTTCGGCGCCGGGCTGGGATCGGGTTCGCTGCCGCTGGTGTTCCTGACGCTGGCCGCCGCGCTGCTGGTGATGGGGCTGACCTATGGCCCGCTCGGCGCATGGTTGCCTACGCTCTATGCCGTGCCCGTGCGCTACACGGGGATTTCCGTGGCGTTCAACGTCGGCGGAATTATCGGCGGGGCGATGGCGCCGTTTGCCGCGCAGTACCTCGCCCAGCACGGCGGCACCGCCTACGTCGGGCTGTTCCTGACCGTGGCGGGCAGCCTTACGCTGGCGGGCGTGCTGTTCGGCCGCAAGGCAGCAGGGTAGCGGCTCTGGTCAGCCCTTGAGGCGCAGCAGGGTGAGCAGCGCCTTGCCCACCTTGCGTTCGGCATCGACCTCGCACGCGCGGATCTGCGGTTGTTCGTTGGCGGCGGTTTCCAGGCTTATCCACGTGCCTTCGCCGATCCAGCCGAGCCGCACCAGCCGGTCGATCGCCACCGCGCCCGCGCCGGTGCCGTAAGGCGGATCGAGCAGGACCAGATCGACCGGTTCCTTGACCGGCCCCAGCGTCAGCACCGATGCCGCGCGCACGTCGCACTTCGCCTGGGCGTGCAGCGCGGCGATGTTGGCGCGGATCGCGCGGATCGCGGGCGGAGCCTGTTCGACGAAAATCGCCTTCTCCGCGCCGCGTGAGAGCGCTTCCAGCCCCAGCGCGCCCGATCCCGCGAACAGGTCGGCCACGGTCAGCCCTTCGAAGCTGCCGAGCCGGCTGGTCAGCATCGAGAACAGCGTCTCGCGCGTGCGGTTGGCCGTGGGGCGGGTGGCGTCGCCTTCCGGCGCGCGGAGCGGCCGGCCGCGCCATTCCCCGGCGATGATCCTCATGCCTGCCCCCGTCCGGCCGGCTTCAGCGTCTTGCGGAAGCGCTCGACATCGACCTGCCGTATCTCGTCCGCCATGCCGCGCGGGATGTCGGCCAGCGGGAAGGGGCCGTACTGGATGCGGATCAGGCGCGAAACCTGAAGGCCCAGGTGCTCCAGCACGCGGCGCACTTCGCGGTTCTTGCCTTCGGTCAGCGTCAGTTCGATCCACTGGTTGCGGCCGGTGCGCCGCTCCATGTTGGCGTCGATCGAGCCATAGCGGATGCCGTCGATCTCCACGCCCTCGCTCAGCGCTTCGAGCCGTTCCTGCGTGATGTCGCCAAAGGTGCGGGCGCGGTAGGTGCGGGGAACGCCGGTGGACGGCAATTCCATCGCGCGCTTGAGTTCGCCGTCGTTGGTCAGCAGCAGCAGCCCCTCGGTATTGAGGTCGAGCCGGCCGATCGGCATCAGGCGTGGCGTGCCGCTGGGCAGCGCGTTGCGCAGGGCGTTGTAGATGGTTGGCCGTCCCGCCGGATCGCGCTCCGCCGTGATGAGGCCGGCGGGCTTATGGAAGCGGAACAGGCGCGCGGGTTCCGCCGCGGCCACGGCCTTGCCGTCCACCGTCACGCCTTTCAGGTTCTTCAGCACCGTGGCGGGCGTGGTCAGCACTTCGTCGTTCAGCTTCACGCGCCCTTCCGCGATCATCCGTTCGACTTCGCGGCGCGAGGCGATGCCGGCGCGCGCCAGCAGCTTGGCGATGCGTTCGCCTTCGCGCGGCGGGCCGTCGGCGGCGGGCGCGGCCGGCGCGCGCGGCGCGGCGGGATTGCGGGGCTTGGCGGGACGCTTCGCAGCGTCGGGCCTGTTCGGAGCGGCGGGCCGTCCCGGGCGGCCGTTCCGGGGTTTGGGGGGAAATGTCATTCCCCGCCCTTACGCGCGCTTGGCCCGCGCGTCACCCCGGCTCTTGCGGTCAGAGGCCGGCTTTTGCCATCTGCTCCGCGCAGATCGCGTGGAACCGCGCGATCCCCGCTTCCAGCGTGCCGAGCGTGATCTCGCCGATCGCGCCGCTGGCAAGGCCCTGCTGGCCGAGTTCGGCCGCCCGGAAATCCTCCGCGCCGAACACTTGCCCGTCGAGCAGGTTCCAGCTCTTTTGCCAATGTTTCTCCGCCTTTTCGTCGCGCGGTGGTTCGGGGATCAGCATGAAATCCTCGACCAGCGTCTGGTCCACCGCCTGCGGCATGATTGTCATCAGGTTCACATAGTCCGGGCTGACCACGACCACGGTGGCGGGAAAGAGCTGGTAGGCGAACGTGCCGACCGCGCGCAGCTGCGCCCAGTCCGACAGATCCACGCCTTCCATCTCCGCCGCGCGGCCAACCAGCGAGCGCTTGTGCGGCCCGATCTCGTCGCCCGAGGTGATGCCGTCCTTGAAGAACGGCGCGATCGACGTCGCGTGCAGGCGCAGCACGTGGTAGCTTTCCAGGAACGCGTCCATGATCAGCTTCCAGTTCGACGCCACGCGGTGCGTGCGCCGCGCGTAAAGGTGCTGGCCGGCCAGCCCCACGGCGGCGAAATCCTCGCCCACGCGCGCGGCGTCGCCGAAATCGGCGTCGGAGGCGGTGGGCGCGAACCAGATCAGGCCGCCCGATTCATGGCTCGGCAGTTCGACCAGCCCGTGAGCCGCCTTGTCGAAGCCGGGGAAGGTATCCGGGCGGGGCAGGGCGAGCAACCGGCCGTCGGTGGCATAGGTCCACGCGTGATAGGGGCAGACCAGGCGCTTGCCGCATTGCACGTCGTGCCCTTCGACCAGCCGCGTGCCCCGGTGGCGGCATACGTTGAGGAACACCCGCACCGTGCCCTCGCCATCGCGCGCGATCAGCAGCGGGCGGCCGGTGCCATCGTGGGGCACGGCCATGTTGGGTTCGGGCAGCAGCGCCGAAGGAGCCAGCACTTGCGGCATCCGGTCGAAAAGCGCGGCTTTCTCGCGCGCGAAATGCGCGGGATCGACATAGGCGGATGCGGGAACATGGGCGATATCGGAAGCCTGCTGGCCGGCGCCGGCGGCAACCTGATGCGCCAGCGCAAGCTGGCCTTCGGTGGGGCGTCCCATGGGGTCCTCTTCCCTATCTTTTGTTGTCGGGGCTAGGCATACCCCGAAACGCCGCTAGTTTTGCGCGAAATCGGGCAGGGAGCAATCGCCGCATGAATGACGTAGGGGCGCGTGGGAAAACGGGCGAGGGAAGCGGACTGGTGCAGGCGCTGAAGCCCTATGTCGAACGCGAATCGCTGGCGTCGTTCTTCCTCGGCATCTCGTCGGGATTCCCGTTCGCGATGATCGGGGCGACGCTCACGACGCGTCTGGCGCAGGATCACATCCAGAAGTCCACGATCACCGCGTTCACGCTGGCGTTCCTGGTCTATAACCTCAAGTTCCTGTGGTCATGGCTGGTCGATGGCGTGCATCTGCCGGTGCTGGCCCGGATGGGACAGCGCGTGTCCTGGATGATCCTTGCCGGCGCGCTGGTGTTCCTGGCCGTCATCAATCTCGCGCTGGTCGATCCCGCGAAGGACATCGGCGCAACAGTGGTGGCCGCCGTTCTGGTCGGCGCGGCGGGTGCGACGTTCGACATCGTGATCGACGCCTTCCGGATCGAAACGCTCAAGCCCTACCAGCTGGGCACGGGATCGGGCATGTCGCAATACGGATGGCGGATCGGCTCGGCCGGCGCCGGCGGGATCGCGCTGTTCGTCGCCGCGCGGCATGGCTGGACGGCCGCCTACGTCGCCTGTGCGTTTCTGGTGCTGCCGGCGGTGCTGACCGCTCTGCTGATGGGCGAACCCGCCCGCCATCGCGAGGCGACCACCCGCAAGGGGCTGGGCGAGGTGTGGGATTCGATCACCGGCCCGTTCGCGGAGTTCTTCCGGCGCCATGGCGCGCTGCTGGTGCTGGCCTTCATCCTGGTCCACAAGATCGGCGATACGCTGGCCAACCTGACGTTCCGGTTGCTGTTCGACGACCTTGGCTTCACCAACGACGAAATTGCGCTCTACGACGTGGGGCTGGGCTTCTGGGCCTACCTCATCGGCGTGTTCATCGGCGGCGCGGCCTATTCGCGCCTTGGTCTGAAGCGGTCGGTGCTGTTCGCACTGGTGCTGATGGGCGTGTCGAACCTGAGCTTCGCGGCGCTGGCGGCGGCGGGCCATTCCAACCTGGGCATGGCCGGCGCGATCGGTTTCGAGAACATCGCATCCGGGTACGGCGGCGTGGTAGTGGTCGCCTATTTCTCCGCGCTGTGCGACCTGCGGTTCACGGCGGCGCAGTACGCGCTGATTTCCCCCGGCGCGAGCATCGTCGGGCGGTTCGTGACCGGCACGACCGCCGGGGCGATGATCGAGCGGTTCGGCTACGTGAACTTCTATCTGCTGACCACCGTGCTGGCGTTGCCGGGCATCGTGCTGTTCTGGTGGATGAGCCGCACCGGCCTGGTCGACGAAGCCATGGGCACGGCGGGCGAGGACGCCGCCTAATCCGGCACTTCCCCGTTCCGGCGCAGCACGTCGCCGGCAAGGTAGAGCGATCCCGCGATCAGCACGTCGCCTTCGGGCGGCAGCGCGGCCAGGGCTTCGGGCACGTTGGCGAAGCTGCGCGCCGGCAGCGTGGTGAACGGCGCGAAATCCTCCGGGCGGTGCGCGTCGTGCCCCGGCGCGGGAACGATCGACAGCGACAGCAGCCGGTCGGCCAGCGGCGCGATGATCGCGGACGGGTCCTTGTTGGCGAGCATACCCGTGACGAGGTGGATTTTCGAGCCGCCGGCGAAGTGGCGGGCGATGGCGAGGCCGGCGTCGGGATTGTGCCCGCCGTCGAGCCACACCGCGCGGCGGCCGGCTAGCGCGGTCAGCGGGCCTGCGCCCAACCGCTGAAGCCGCGCCGGCCAGCGCGCGGCGGGGATGCCCCGCGCCATGGCCTCGGGCAAGACGGCAATCCCATCCTGATGGCGCAGCATCGCCACGGCGAGCGCGGCGTTGTCCGCCTGATGGCTGCCGGGCAGCGCGGGCAGGGGCAGGGTGAGCGAACCGCGCGCATCGCTGTAGGCGATTGCGTCGCCGATCTCGGCGTTCCAGTCGCGCCCGCGCATAATGACCGGCGCGCCGATCGCCTGCGCCGTATCGAGCACCGATTGCGCCACGGCGGCAGGATAGCTCTGCGTCACCAGCGGCACACCGGGCTTGGCGATGCTCGCCTTCTCGAAGGCGATGCGTGCCAGCGGATCGGCAGGTACGCCGGCTTCGGGCGTCAGCAGGAAGCTTTCGTGGTCCAGCCCCAGCGTGGCGATGCCGCACGCCGCCGCTGTCGGCAGGACGTTGGTGGCGTCGAGCCGGCCGCCGAGGCCGGTTTCGATCACGCAGGCATCGGCCGGGATGCGGTGGAAGGCCAGGAACGTCGCCACCGTGGTCACTTCGAAGAAGCTGGGGGCAAGGTCTTCCGCCGCGTCCAGCACTTCCTGGAGCAGCGCCGCGAGCAGATCGTCCCCGATCAGCTGGCCGGCGATGCGGATGCGTTCGTTGTAGCGCACCAGGTGCGGCTTGGTGGCGGAATGGACCGTCAGCCCCTGCGCCTCCAGCATGAAGCGCAGATACGTGCAGGTCGATCCCTTGCCGTTGGTGCCGGCCACATGGAACACCGGCGGCAGTGCCCGATGCGGATTGCCGACGCGGGCGAGCAGCGCGCGCGCGGTATCCAGCCCGAACCGGCCCTGCGGCAACGACAGCGCGCCCAGCCGGTCAAGCTGCGCCTGCACCGCCGCGTTTTCGGAAATGGCGAAGTCGCGCGTCAAAGGCCCCTCCCGCATGCGCCCCTCCCGCATGCGGGAGGGGAGAGGCGGTCACGCCGCCTTGGCCGCCGTGAGGTAGTCGATCACTTGCGCCAGAGTCGCCTTCATGTCGCGGCGGTGGACGACCATGTCGAGCATGCCGTGGGCATGGAGGTATTCCGCGCGCTGGAAGCCTTCGGGCAGCTTTTCGCGGATGGTGTCCTGAATCACGCGCTGGCCGGCAAACCCGATCAGCGCGCCCGGTTCGGCGATCTGCACGTCGCCCAGCATGGCGTAGCTGGCGGTGACACCGCCGGTGGTGGGATCGGTCAGCAGCACGATATAGGGCAGGCCCGCCGCGTGAAGTTTGGCGATGGCCACGGTGCTGCGCGGCATCTGCATCAGGCTGAGAATGCCCTCCTGCATCCGCGCGCCGCCGGCGGCCGTCACCGCGATGTAGGGGCACTTCTCCGCGATCGCGCGCTCGATCCCGGCGATGAAGGCATTGCCCACGGCCATGCCCATCGATCCGCCCATGAACGCGAATTCCTGCACGCCGACCACGGCCTTTTGCCCGTCGATCGTGCCGGCGGCATTGGTCAACGCATCGGGGTGCGGGTTGGCGGCCTTGGCCGCCTTGAGACGGTCGGTGTACTTCTTGCTGTCGCGAAACTTCAGCGGATCTTCCTTCACCCTGGGCGCGGGAAGGATCTCGAAACCCGGATCGAGCAACTGCGCGAACCGCGCGTCGGCGCCGATGCGGCCGTGATGGTCGCAATGCGGGCAGACCGAAAGGTTGTCCTCATAGTCCTTGGTAAACAGCATTTCGCTGCACGAAGGGCACTTGATCCAGAGGTTGTCGGGCGTGTCCCGCTTCGGCGTGAAGGGCAGGGCGTTGCGAACGCGGTTGAGCCAGCTCATGCGATTTCCTTGCGGACAGAGTGGACGGCGGTGGCCAGCGCGGCGGTGAGTTCCTTCACCGGTCCGACGGCATCCGCGCCATGTTTTGCGACGAGATCGACAAGTGCCGACCCAACGACCACGCCATCGGCCACCCGGGCGATGGCAGCGGCCTGTTCGGGCGTGCGCACGCCGAAGCCGACGGCAACGGGAATCGTGGCCGAGGCCTTGATCCGCGCGACCGCTTCGTCGATTGACGCCTGCGCCGCCTGCTGCATCCCGGTGATGCCGGCGACCGACACGTAATAGAGAAAGCCCGATGAGCCTTCGAGCACGGCGGGAAGCCGCGCGTCGTCAGTGGTGGGCGTAGCCAGACGGATCAGCGAAATGCCGGCACCGCGAAGCGCGGGGCCAAGCTCGGCATCTTCCTCCGGCGGGATGTCCACGCAGATCACGCCATCGACGCCGGCGGTCACGCATTCGGCGGCGAACCAGTCGGACCCGCGCACGGTCATCGGATTGGCATAGCCCATCAGCACCAGGGGCACCTCGGGATGGCGCGCGCGGAACTCCGCGGCGATGCGCAGGATGTCGGCGGTCCTGGTGCCGGCGCCCAGCGACCGCAGGTTGGCGAGCTGGATCGCCGGACCATCGGCCATCGGATCGGTAAAGGGCATCCCCAGCTCGATCACGTCGGCACCGCCTTCGACCAGCGCGTCGAGGATCGAAGCGGTGGCGTCCGGCGTGGGGTCGCCGCCGGTGACGAAAGTGACGAGGGCGGGGCGGCCCTTGGCGAAGGCGTTTGAAAGGCGGGGCATCAAGCCCTCTCCCCTTCATGGGAGAGGGTTGGGAGAGGGGCTTCCCGCGCTTCTCTCAGCGTCTTGGCAAGCATCTGCAACACACCTTCAAGGTTCGTCATAACATCGCCGTTCGTGAAGCGGACCACATGGTAGCCACGCTCGTTCAGATATCTCGTTCTTTGTGCATCGCGAGGGTCATCGACGTCATGCGTATGGCCGTCGATCTCCACCACGATGCGTGGCTCATTGGCAGCGAAATCGGCAATGTAGCGTCCGATCACCTTCTGCCGTCGGAATTTCACCCCTTCGAACCGGTTGGCGCGCAAGGCAAGCCACATTCGCGCTTCCGGCTCCGACATGGCCTTGCGATTGTCGCGGGCGAATTCAGCAAGACGGGCATCGCGCATTTTCCCCTCTCCCAACCCTCTCCCCTGAAGGTGAGAGGGGCAATCGATTAGAGCGACACCCCCAGATGTTCGGCGACCGAGAAGATGTCCTTGTCGCCACGGCCGCAAAGGTTGGCGAGGATGATCTGGTCCTTGCCCATCGTGGGCGCGACCTTCTTTACCGCCGCGATGGCGTGCGCGGGCTCCAGCGCGGGGATGATGCCTTCGGTGCGGCAGAGCAGCTGGAAGCCATCGAGCGCTTCCGTGTCCGTCACCGAGGTATAGTCCACGCGGCCGATTTCCTTGAGCCACGCATGTTCCGGTCCGATGCCGGGATAGTCGAGGCCCGCCGAAATCGAGTGGCCTTCGGTGATCTGGCCGTCCTCGTCCTGCAGCAAGTAGGTCTTGTTGCCGTGGAGAATGCCGGGGCGCCCGCCGGCGAGCGAGGCGGCATGTTCCTTGTCAAGACCGTGGCCCGCCGCTTCCACGCCCAGCATCTTGACGCCGGTATCGTCGAGGAAGGGGTGGAACAGGCCGATCGCGTTCGATCCGCCGCCGATCGCGGCGACGAGCAGATCGGGCAGGCGGCCGGTGCGGGCCAGCATTTGCGCGCGCGCTTCCTTGCCGATCACGCTCTGGAAATCGCGGACCAGTTCCGGATAGGGGTGCGGCCCGGCTGCGGTGCCGATGATGTAGAACGTGTTGTGCACGTTCGCGACCCAGTCGCGCAGCGCTTCGTTCATCGCATCCTTCAGTGTGCCCGCGCCAGCCGTTACCGGCACGACTTCCGCGCCCAGCAGCTTCATGCGGAACACGTTCGGCTTCTGCCGCTCCACGTCGGTCGCGCCCATGAAGATCACGCAGGGCAGGCCGAAGCGCGCGCAGACCGTGGCGGTCGCGACGCCGTGCTGGCCCGCGCCGGTCTCGGCGATGATCCGCGTCTTGCCCATGCGCATGGCGAGCAGGATCTGGCCGATGCAATTGTTGATCTTGTGCGCGCCGGTGTGGTTCAGCTCGTCACGCTTGAACCAGACTTGCGCGCCGCGCCCCGCGGGAGCGCCTTTACGAAGCTCCTCGGTCAGCCGGGGCGCGAAATAGAGCGGGCTCGGGCGGCCGACATAGTGTTCAAGCAGGTCGTCGAACTCGGCCTGGAATGCGGGGTCGGCCTTGGCCTTGCGGTATTCCTGCTCGAGATCGAGGATCAGCGGCATCAGCGTTTCGGCGACATAGCGCCCGCCGAACGCACCGAAATGGCCACGATCGTCGGGCTGGCTGCGAAAGCTGTTGGGAGTGGCCCCTGTCGGTTCTGCGCTCATGAGCGGCGATTGGCAGAGGCTGCGCGGCTTGTCCAGATTCGCGTCCTTCGCGCGCGCGCGTTTCACCACGGGGCAAGGACAGCTCTTTGGCCGCTTGTGGGTATGGGCGGCGTGCGCGTTGGATTGCACGATTTTGTGCTGACGTTCATCTTGCGGAAAGATGCAGTCGCTAGAGTGGCGCTGCAACGTCGTGAAGGCGGTCTCGAAAGAGGCCGCCTTTTCATTTTTGATATTCGGCAATAATGCCGAAAATATTCGTTACAAAAATAGCGATAAATGTGTGGCAATGATGTCACTTATGTGAAGGTTTTGATTGGATTAATGTTTTCCGTATTGTGACATATACGATTGAAAATTAACTGGCAGCCGCCCCCATAAAGCAAAGAAGGGGCGTTCAAGTCAGGAGTTTATTATGCGTATTGTTCTTCTTTCGCTCGCCGCCTCGCTGGTCGCGGCGACCCCGGCCCTCGCCAACGAAGTCCGCGTCGAAACGCGCGCGGGCGTGTACTGGACGGACGGCGCGACGAAGGGCACGGCCGGTGTCGCTGCCGGCTACGATTTCGATCTGGGGCCGGCCGCTTTTTCCGGCCTTGAAGTCTCGGGCGACAAGATTCTCACCTCGGGCACCAAGGTTGCCTGGGGCTTCACCGGCCGTCTGGGCGCCAAGCTCGCCGGCTCGAAGCTTTACGGCACCGGCGGTTACACCACCGAACCGTGCAGCCTGTGCGAAGGATCGTGGCATCTCGGCGCTGGCTATGAGCGCGGGTTCATGGGGAACCTCTACGGCAAGGTGGAATATCGCCACTACTTCGGCCGCAACGGCTTCAACGATGCCAACGCGGTCGTGGCCGGCGTGGGGGTGAAGTTCTGATCGCGTTGGACACGCGATCCGGCCACGCCTGAAAGCGTGGCATGGCTTCGGGGCGGCTTTCTTCGGGAAGCCGCCCTTTTTCTGTTCCGGTGGAGCGATCAGCCCGCGCGGGCGGCGTAACAGAACGAGGCGATGCGCTGTTCGTCCTTCACCCCCGGCGCGCTTTCCACGCCGGACGAGACATCGACCATCGGCGCCCCGGTCATGCGGATCGCCTCGGCCACGTTGTCCGGCGACAGGCCGCCGGCGAGGCCCCACGGCAGCGCGCCGCGGTAGCCGGCCAGCAGCGTCCAGTCGAACGCCAGACCCAGTCCGCCGGGCAGGGCGGCACCCTTGGGCGTCTTGGCATCGAACAGGATGAAGTCCGCCGTGCCGGCATAGGCGGCGGCGCGCGCCACATCGGCCGCTGTGGCGACGGACAGCACTTTCCACACCGGCACCCCGAACCGGGCGCGAACCTGCGCGGCGCGCTCGGGCGCTTCGTGGCCGTGAAGCTGGATGGCATCGAGCCGCGCTGCCGCGACGGCTTCGGCGATGAAGGCATCGTCGGCATCGACGAAGACGCCTACCCGCGTGATCCTGCCCTGTGCTTGTTCCGCCAGCGCGGGGGCTTCGGAAAAGGCCAGGAAGCGCGGGGATGGGGGATAGAAGTTGAAGCCGACGTACTCGGCGCGGGCCTTGATCGTGGCGGACAGCGCCTGCGGCGTCGTGATTCCGCAGATCTTGATGGAAGGGCCGGGCATGGCCGTGCGTTAGGCCATGCCCGGCCGCTTCGTCAAACTGACGATCAGGGGGCGAGTTCGTAGGTGACGGTCACGCTGGCGCCGACATCCAGTTCACCGGCGGCGACCGGGCTGGGCGCGGCGGCGGCCATCATCTTGTCGGCGCGGGCATAGAGGACCGGCGCGGGCGGCGACCAGCCGCCGCTTTCGCTGATCGTCAGCACGCGCACCACGCGCAGGCCGGCGGCGCGGGCATAGAGGTCGGCGCGGGCGCGGGCCTTCTTCATCGCGTCGACACGGGCTTCGTCCGTCGCCGCATCGGCGTTGTCGAGTTGGAACGACGGGCCGTTGACCTGGTTGGCGCCCGCCGCCACCAATGTGTCGATCACCTTGCCGTATTGGTCGATCTTGCGTTGGCGCACGGAGACCTGGTTGGTCGCCTGATAGCCGATGATCACCGGCTCCTGCTGCTCGATCGAACCATCGGGCAGGCGCTTGGGCTGGCCATAGACCGGGTTCACCGAAAGGTTGCTGGTCTGGATGTCGCGGTCGGCGATGCCGGTGCGCTTCAGCGCCGCGATCACCGCATTCATCTTGGCGGCGTTTTCGCTCAAGGCCTCGCCGGCGGTCTTGCCCTGTGTGGTGACGCCGGCATTGAACACTGCGAGATCGGGTGTGCGCGTCGTCTTCCCTTCGGCGGAGATGGTCAGCACGCTGTTGCCCGCCGCCACGACCGGCGCGGTGGAAAGCGCGGCCTGCGCTGCCGCCGGAGTGGCCATCATCGCCAGCGGCGCGAAAGCGGCCGCCGCGGTGACGGAAAGAAGGGCACGTTTCATGGGGGCGGTCTCCTGTTGCATTCTGTTGCGCGATCTGGACGAAGCGACGTTACGGCGTGATGAACCGTTGCAACGGAAACCGTTCAGATTGGTGAATCGTTCCGGGACCCAATCCCACCCCCGTTCGTCCCGAGCCTGTCGAAGGACGTGCGCGGTGCTGGTCTCGCGCGGCAAACCATTTCCAGACCACCCGTATCGCGCGTCCTTCGACAGGCTCAGGACGAACGGGGCTTTTTATGCCGCCACCAATCTTCGACGGGACGCCCGCGCAACCTAGAGCGTGGCCTCGATCGCGCGCGCGGCCATGACGGGGTCTTCGGCGCGGCTGATCGGGCGTCCGATCACCAGCACGCTGGCGCCGGCATCGCGTGCCTGGCGCGGGGTGACGGCGCGCTTCTGGTCGCCCAGGTGGCCATCGGCGGGGCGCAGGCCGGGCACGACGAAGAAGCCGTTCTTCCAGCGCTTGTGCACGGCGGCGACCTCGTGCCCGGAACAGACGATGCCGTCGATGCCCGCTTCCTGCGCCAGATCGGCCAGGCGCAGCACCTGGTCGTGCGCCGATCCGCCCACGCCCACGCGGGCGAGATCGCCATCGTCAAGGCTGGTGAGCACGGTGACCGCCACGACCTTGCAGTTTTCGCCGGCGGCGGCCTTGGCATCTTCCATCATCGCCCGCCCGCCCGAGGCGTGGACCGTGACGATCGCGGGTTCGAGAACGTGGATGGACTGCATCGCGCCGGCCACGGTGTTGGGAATATCGTGCAGCTTCAGGTCGAGGAAGAGCGGCAGACCGATCCGGGCCACTTCATGCACGCCGTGATGCCCGTGCGCACAGAAGAATTCGAGGCCCAGCTTCAGTCCGCCGACATGGCCGCGCACCTTCTGAGCAAGCGCGATCGCGGCATCGAGGCGGGGCAGGTCGAGGGCGAGGTAAATCGGATTGCTCACGGGGGTCACGCTCTTGAACTATCGGGGGTGGACGCGGCTTCGAGCTGCGTGGAGGTCGCCAGAGGCGGTGCGGGGTTTTGCGCGGCAAGCAGGGATTCGAGGTTGGTGATGCGCCGTCCCAGCCGCCAGCGCGTGGCGCGGTACAAGGCCCACATCGGCAACAGGCCCAGCAGGAAGGCGGAGATCACCAACGCGGGCAGGCGTGTTTCCAGCACCAGCCCTTCCCAGATGCGCACCTCCACCGGTTGCCAGTTGGCGACGGAAAATAGACCGAGCACCACGATGACCGCGGTCCAGAAGATCGTGCGAACAATCCGCATTGCCTTTGTTCCCCCGGACATCTGGCCGTCTGGCCGCGTTGCTCAACAGGCCGTAACCCGCTTTTCCCTTTCGCGCGAGTCTCCGCTTATTCGCCGAACACCCGTGCGAAGATCGTGTCGATCGCCTTGAAGTGGTAATCGAGGTTGAACTTCTCTTCCAGTTTCCGCGCCGGGAGGGCGGCGGTTACTTCGGGATCGGCCTTCAGCAGTTCGAGCAGCGAAAGCTGTCCGTCCGATTCCCACACCTTCATCGCGTTGCGCTGGACCAGGCGATAGGCGTTGTCGCGGGTGACGCCCGCCTGCGTCAGGGCCAGCAGCACCCGCTGCGAATGGACCAGTCCGCCCATCCGGTCGAGGTTCTTCTGCATCCGCTCCGGATAGACCACCAGCTTGTCGACCACGCTGGTCAGCCGCGCCAGCGCGAAATCGAGCGTGATCGTGGCGTCCGGGCCGATGAAGCGTTCGACCGAGGAGTGCGAAATGTCGCGTTCGTGCCACAGCGCCACATTCTCCAGCGCGGGCGTGACGGCCGAACGGACCATGCGGGCAAGGCCGGTCAGGTTTTCGGTCAGCACGGGGTTGCGCTTGTGCGGCATGGCCGAGGAACCCTTCTGGCCCGGCGAGAAGTATTCCTCCGCTTCCAGCACTTCGGTCCGCTGCAGGTGGCGGACCTCCACGGCCAGCCGTTCGATCGACGAGGCGACCACGCCCAGCGTGGCGAAGAACATCGCGTGGCGATCGCGCGGGATCACCTGCGTCGAAACCGGTTCGACCGCGAGGCCGAGCTTGTCCGCGACGTATTCCTCCACCGAGGGATCGATGTTGGCGAACGTGCCGACGGCACCGGAAATGGCGCAGGTGGCCACTTCGGCGCGCGCGTTGGCCAGGCGCGTGCGGCAGCGGCTGAATTCGGCATAGGCTTCGGCCAGCTTCTTGCCGAACGTGGTCGGT
Source organism: Novosphingobium sp. SCN 66-18 (assembly GCA_001725355.1). GTDB lineage: Bacteria > Pseudomonadota > Alphaproteobacteria > Sphingomonadales > Sphingomonadaceae > Novosphingobium. The sequence continues at coordinate 3,417 of MEGD01000038.1, read as the reverse complement.
TCGGCGTGGATGCCGTGGCTGCGGCCGATGGTGGGCGTGTACTTGTGCTCATAGGCGCGGCGCTTGATCGCGGCGAGCAGCGCGTCGATGTCTTCCAGCAGGATGTCCGCCGCGCGGGCGAGTTGGACGGCCAGCGTGGTATCGAGCACGTCCGAGCTGGTCATGCCCTGGTGCATGAAGCGCGCCTCGGGGCCGACCTGCTGGGCCACCCAGTCGAGGAACGCGATCACGTCATGCTTGGTGACGGCCTCGATCGCGTCGATCGCGGCGACGTCGATGGCGGGGTTGGTCGCCCACCAGTCCCACAGCGCCTTGGCGCCGCTGGCCGGAACCACGCCCAGTTCGCCCAGCTTCTCGGTGGCGTGGGCCTCGATCTCGAACCAGATGCGGTAGCGGGCTTCGGGTTCCCAGATCGCGGTCATCGCGGGGCGGGCGTAGCGGGGGACCATGTTCGACTCCGTCAGATACCTTTGCGCACGCCGCTAGGGGGAGGGGGGGCGAATGGCAAGGGTCGGGCGCGATTGTTGGGATCAGGCGGCATTTTCCCCTGGCATCGAGATGGCGAAGCGTGGTGCGAGAGAAGCTGCACAGGAGCGGGCGAAAATGCGCGAAAGCTAACATGAGTGGGTCGATTTTGCGGAAGAAGTGCTCTCTCCATGCAATTCATCGCATAAAACGCCCGGTACATGCCCATGCCAAAGGTTCTGGCCGGAACCTTGCTCGGCAGGAAATGTTCACATCGGCGCTTTAGCAGTTTTCATGTTGGCAGGTTTCAGGTTTGAAGGAGTTGCTTGATGCGTGTTGTTTCCAAGAAGACCGGCGCGTTCGCGCTGTTGGCCGTGGCGGCCTTGCCGGTGCCCGGCGTCGTATCCGCGCAGCCGCAGGAGACGCCCGATTCCGGGATCACGGGCAGCGTAACCGATACCACGCCGGCCGCGCCGGCGACCAAGGGGCCGGATATCGAAGGCATCATTTCGGCGCGCAAGGGTGACAGGATGCAGGTCACGTCCGCCGATGGCACCAAATCGGTCGTCGCCATCAACGATGCCACGCGCATTCGCGCGAGTGGCGGTTTCCTCAGCATGAACCGCAGCACTCTGGCGGCGACCTCGCTGCTCAACGGCCTGCCCGTTTCGGTGAAGACGCTGCAATCGGGCGGCGAGCTCGTGGCCAGCCAGATCGATCTCAAGAGCAAGGACCTCAAGGTCGCCTCGATGATCCATAACGGCACGGACCAGCGCTTTACCGAGCAGGCCGCGGCGACCGAAGCGCTGCGCAGCCGCATGGCGGATATCGACCAGTACAACGTGAAGAGCACGACGAACGTGAACTTCGACACCGGCAAGGCGGTCCTGTCGGATCAGGCGAAGGCGGATCTGTGCTCGGCGGCGTCCTCGGCCGAAGGCATGGACAACGCGCTGCTGCTGGTGGTGGGCTACACGGACTCGACGGGCAGCCAGGAACTGAACCAGCGCCTGAGCGAAAAGCGGGCCGGCAACGTGGTGAACTATCTCCAGCAGGTCTGCCACTGGAAGCCCTATCGGATGCTGACCCCCACCGGCATGGCGGAAGCCGATCCGGCCGCCAGCAACGATACCATCGAGGGCAAGGCGCAGAACCGCCGCGTGGCGGTGAACGTTCTGGTCAGCAAGGGCCTCGACGGCATGTAAGCTGTCATCGGGCCGGGGCGGGCGCGTCGTCGTTCATCCCGGCCCTGGCTGCGGCATCATGCTCTTCGCTTTGGAGCGGGCAATCTATGCCTGCAACAGGCGCTTTCGGAGAAGCCGCTTGACCAGCCGGTCTTCCAGGATGCGGCCACCCACATAGAGCGCGGCGAAGATGCCGGCGAAGACATAGGCCGGGGTCGGGGTAGGCTTTCTATTGCGCTTGCCGCCCTCGGCTCCGTTCTTGCCGGGCTTTTCCGGTTCGGGGGCGCCAAGCGCCTTGTCGATCGGATGCATTGGCGGAGCGTCCGCCTTCTTGGCATCGGGCTTCTTGGCCGCCGCTTCCGCCGCCGGCTTCTGGTACGCGTTGACGAGGATGGTCAACTGCGCAAAGCCGAGAAACAGCAGCGGCGCCAGGAAGCAGGCCAGCAGGGCGCGGCTGACCAGATGATAGCGCAGGAGAGCGGCCTGTCCGGTCTCTTCAACGCGCAGAATGCCGCGTTCGAACACGGCCAGCGGGTCTTGCGACGCGGGGTTCTTCTTGGTGAAGCTGAGCGCCGCGTCGGAGCGGACGTGCGCCGTGCCCACTTCGTCGAACACGGGTTCGATCCGGTCCAGCGCGTCGCCCGCAGTCTGCCCGTCCGGCAGCGGCACGCTGCCGCGCACATGCCAGATCCAGTCGATATAGCGCAGGTTCACGCGGGGGCTTTCGGGGATGACGGTTTCGTGCCAGATCGGCTGGGCGGTCATTCCGGTCATTCGGCGGGCACCGCGCCCTCGGGCGTGTCGAACCGGCCGCGCCCGAACTTCGCCTTCAGCGTCTTCCAGGCTTCCGTGAACGGATAGTGCATCTGTTCGACGATCGACATCCGGCGGCCGCCTTCCATGCCAAGCAGTTCCGCTTCACCGTCGACGCAGGTGCCGAAGATGCGATCGATGAAGATCCAGGTGCCCGAATAGTTGCTGCGGCTCGCTTCGTAGTCGCGCGAATGGTGCAGGCTGTGGTGCTCGGTGGTGTTGAAGATGAAGCGCCACCAGTTCGGCGTGTTGAAGCGTACGTTGATGTGCTGGTAGGTGCTGACCGCCATGCCGAACGAGCCGGCGAGAAGGAAGGCGCGCGGCAGGAAATCGAAGAAACCGCCAACGCCCAGGCCGATCAGGAACAGCTCCACCGGGTTGCCGACCGCGCCCTTGTTGATGTTCAGCTGCGTGATGTAGTGATGCGGGGCGTGGGTCAGCCACAGCGGATACCAATTATGCATCCCGCGATGCATCCAGTATTGCCCGAAATCGAACAGGAACGAGATAAGGAACGCCTGCACCAGCAGGGGCAGCCCGACGAACCACGTGAACTTGTCCCAGTGGAACGCGTGCTGGATGCCCTTGGCCATCACGTCGCTGCCGATGTAGCTGTCGACGATGCGCAGGATGGTGTATCCCAGCCCGACGTAGAACAGGTCGGTGGTGAGCTCTTTCCAGGTGAGCTGCCAACTGCGGTAGCGCGGGTTCACCCATTCCAGCCCCAGCAGCAGCACCTTGAAGCCGATACCGATGCCGATGGCGGTCGATGCCTTGGCGATGGAATTGGGCGCGTAGTACCAGAACGCCAGCAGCGCGAGCAGTATGGCAGGCTGGAACCAGGTGAAGATGAACTGCTTTGCCGGGCCGCCCTCCACGCGGGGGATGTTTTCCCAGCCGATGGTGACCGGAGAGTCCGCTCCGATGATCCTTTTGCCTACCCGAATTCCGTTCA
>MEGD01000037.1 GCA_001725355.1 Novosphingobium sp. SCN 66-18 | reverse complement strand
CCGCGACGCTCCCGAACTGTCTCGCCGCCTGGCTCGCCATGCTGAGGCGGTCTGCCGGCACTATCTGTCCAATGGTCGACGCCGAGGCCGTTACTGGACGGTGGGCGATGTGCGCAACACGCCTGGCCGGTCGATGTTCGTCCGGCTCAGCGGGCCGGAATCCGGTCCCGGTGCGGCCGGGCATTGGACCGACGCCGCCTCAGCCGAATATGGCGATCTCCTCGACGTGATCCGCGAGAGCTGCGGGCTCGTCGATTTCCGCGATGTCGCGGACGAGGCACGGCGCTTTCTAAGCCTGCCGCAGCCCGAACTCCGCCAGGCCCCGACATCTGTTCGCACACCTGTCCCCGCCGGATCGCCCGAAGCGGCGCAGCGCCTCTTCGCCATGTCGCGATCGATCTGCGGCACGCTGGTCGAGACCTACCTGCGCAACCGTGGCATCAGGAACTTGCGCGGCACGGGTAGTCTTCGATTCCATCCGTGCTGCTACTATCGACCTGAGGGCGACGGCCCGACCGAGACCTGGCCGGCGATGATCGCCGCCGTCACCGATCTCGACGGGACGATCACCGGCGCGCATCGCACCTGGCTTGCCCGTGATGGCTCCGGCAAGGCGCCGGTCGACACGCCGAGACGGGCCATGGGTGACCTCCTCGGACACGCCGTCCGCTTTGGTCTGCCCGGTAGTGTCATGGCTGCGGGCGAAGGCATCGAAACGACGCTCTCGCTCCGATGCGCCATGCCCGACATGGCGATGGCAGCAGCTCTTTCGGCAGCCCATCTCGCCGCCATCCTGTTCCCGCCGACGCTGGAACGGCTCTATGTAATCCGCGACAACGATCCGGCCGGTGACGGTGCCCGCGACACTCTTATCCAGCGCGCCACCGATGCCGGGATCGAGGCGATCGTGCTGTCGCCGGCGATGGAGGACTTCAACGACGATCTCCGCCATCTCGGTCTCACCGCTCTCCGCGCCACGATCGTGGACCAGCTCATGCGCAGGGATCGCTTCCGCTATCTGAAGCACGCGGCGTGAGCCGGTAGGGGAGGCCCGACGCACGGACCCGTCGGTCTCGCATGGATGGTGACCCGCCGGTAGAGAGCCGCGACCCGGCCTTCGAGAGGGCGATCGGGCCCACAAGCGGTCCGGCCAGGCAATGGCGGCGGCCGACTATTTTCCGGCGGCGGGCGATTGCTGGCGAAAGCCAGCGACGAGGCGCCGCGCCTTTCCATCGCGAGCCAAAATAGCCGGCCGCCGCCATCCTCCGCTGCCGCTCCGGCCCTTCGGGTGCGGGCGTCCCGGGCTGCCCATCACGGTGCCAGCATCGCCGGGGATCGGCTCCGGCGAAGAACGAAAGGAATATCATCATGTCCGCTCTCGGTATCGTCGTCCGCAATCCCGACACCAATGAAATGAACGGCAGCATCGGCCTTCTGGGTCGCCGCAATCCGCTCTCCATCCAGATCGTCCCGAACCCCGGCAAGCGGTCGGACACGCAGCCCGATTTCCGCATTTACAACGGCCCGAACGAGCTGGGCGCGGGCTGGGTCAAGGTCAGCCGCGAGCGCGGGAGCCGCTATGTTTCGCTCCGCATCTTCCACCCGATGATCGCACCGTTTCCGATCTACGCCAATCTCGGCCGCGCCGCCGGGCAGGACGATGACGACGTGCTGGCCCTGATCGTCAACGGACCCGCCGCCGCCTGATGGCCGCAAATCGCCCCCGCGCCTTTCCGGCGCGGGGGCTTCCTCCTGCTCGGCGATGGAATCGGCTTGGGGGGTCGAAGTGTCATGCCTGCGGAATCGACCCTGCCGGGCGGATTTGTGTGCCCGCATTGTCCTTATCGGCCCCGAACGATCCCGGATCGCCCCGGCCTCACGAGAAAGGACACCCCTATGGACGATGATTTCGACCGCGCTGGCAAAGCGCGGAAGGTAAGCCCGTTTCTGCCCGTCAAGCAGGCCGCGCACTATCTCGGTCTTGCCGCCAAGACGCTCGCCAACTTGCGCTCGCGCGGCGAAGGCCCGCCCTTTCGCCGCCATGGCGGACAGGTCCGCTACCATATCAACGATCTCGAAGAATGGTCGCGCACCAACGGTCGCAAGCCCCGCAAGAATGGAGGTGGCGATGCGTAAACCACTCACCAAACCCAAGCCCGCGCCGCTGCTGGAATGGCATCCGCCGCTGGCCGGCCAGCTTCGCGCGCGCCGTCGCCCGATCCTGATGGCAGGCGGCATCGGCCTCGCGCTGATCGGCCTTGCCGCCGCCTTCGACTTCGCCATCCGGCCCGCACCGCGTCTAGTCTGGAATGCCTCTGCGAGCGCCCCGATCGGCTTCTGGCGCGTCGATCCCCATGCGCGGTTCCATGCTGGCGACATGGTGCTGGCGGTGACGCCCGCGAGTGTCCGGGAGCTTGCCGCCGAGAGGCGTTATATTCCCGCCATCGTCCCGCTGCTGAAACGGATCGCGGCGCAGAGTGGCGACGATGTTTGCGCGCTGGGCCACGACATCTATGTCAACGGCACATGGGTTGCGACCCGGCTTGATGCCGACCGGCGAGGCCGACCGCTACCGTGGTGGAGCGGCTGCGAACTGCTCCGGGGCGGGCGTGTCCTGCTCCTCATGGACGCGCCGGATTCCTTCGACGGGCGCTATTTCGGGCCGGTCGATGAGGATGCCGTAATCGGCAAGGCCACGCCGCTATGGCTGCGCTGATCCGTATCGGCACGGCGCTGCTGGCCGCTGTCGTCATGCCGATTGGGGTCAGCGCCGACCCGGTCCAGACGACAAGCGAAGCGCCATCGCTCGCCCCGCCAAATGTCGAACGCTGGCGGCCTTTCATCGCCGAAGCCTCGCGCCGATTCGGTGTGCCGCAGGCATGGATTGCCGCCGTCATGCAGGCCGAAAGCCGGGGCAATACGCAGCTTGGCGGGCGCCCCATCACCAGTCCGGCTGGCGCGATGGGGCTGATGCAGGTCATGCCCGCGACATGGGCAACCATGCGCGCGCAATATGGGCTTGGACCCGATCCGCACGACCCGCACGACAATATCATGGCAGGCGCGGCCTATCTGCGCGCCATGTATTATCGCTTCGGCTATCCCGGCCTGTTCGCTGCCTACAATGCCGGGCCGGGGCGTTATGCCGAGCATCTGCGCAGTGGAAAGGCGCTTCCCGGCGAGACGCGCGCCTATATCGCCCAGCTTGCGCAGGCACCGGCAACGCCTGCCATGCCGCCCGCGATCCTGACGGGAATGCGGTTGTTCTTCGCGCTGGGAACGGCGGAAAAACCAGCGTCCGATACGAGCATTTCCCGCAAGGAACAGGCCCCGGCCAATCCGCTGTTCGTGCCGTTGAGTCAGGCACGGGAGGGCGATCAGTGACCCGTGGGGCGCGGAACGAGAGGGGGGTATCCGCTCAGTCCTGCCCATTATCCGGCATGGAGCGGGCCGCCTCAAGGACGATGGTTCCCCCAATTTTGCTGACGCAAAATCGGCACCCCCATCGCCGCCAGGGCGGCCGCTTCGCGGTCCTTGACCCGGCCCGCTCCATGCCGGGCGCAGCCCCTGTCTTTACAGGATCAGGAGGCGAAGATGGAACTTCAACAGCATATCGACGAGCTTCGGGCCGAACTTTCATGGAACGACGAGCCGACCGAGATCGCCCAGATCAGGGCCGAACTGGCGGCGGCGCTGGAGGCTCTGGAACGCGAGCGAGCGGCAGGCTGACCGGCGAGAGGGGGCAGCGCCAGCGGGCGTTGCTCCCGCATCGGCATGATCGGGAGGGGGCAACAGTCGGGGGAGCGGTTGAGGGATCGAGGGCGGTTTGGAAGGATAGGGCGCTAAGGCAAGATGAAACAAATGGCGCCATGCCCTGCGGGCATCGCACCATAAGCCTTTGTCTGCACAACGTTTTCGAGAAGGCCGCCGATGGCGCCATTCCCCGGCGGATAGCGCCATGCCTGCCGCAAAGGCGCAGATTTCCAGGACTTTTCATAGCGCCATCGCCTTTCGATACCGCGCAGGCGGCAAGGAGCGCTCATCATGGATGACGACGATCTCGAACCCCATCTCGGCAAGCCGCGCCACACCCCGATCCGACGCGGGCGCAGCTATGTCGGCCAGGTCTTGCAGGCGGCCAATCTGACGGGCGGGATCAAGGGCGCTGGTGGGCGGCGCAGCCGCTTCTACGGCAACCGCTCCGGCGTGGGCGTCGGGGTGGGCCGGGTGCTGGCTTCGCGCGACAGGCTGGCGGCCTTCCGTCAGCGCCGCGTCATGGTCAAGACCCGCATCGTCCGGCTCGATCGCGCCAAGGGCCTAGACGCGGCCCGCGCGCATCTGCGCTATATCCAGCGCGATGGTGTCACCCGCGAGGGCGCGCCCGGCCAGCTCTATTCCGCCGATCAGGACAAGGCCGATGGCCGCGCCTTCATAGAGCGGGCGGATGGCGATCGTCATCAGTTCCGTTTCATCGTCTCCGCCGAGGACGGCCAGCACTATGACGACCTCAAGCCGATGACCCGCCGCCTGATGGCACAGGTGGAACAGGATTTGGGCACCAAACTCGATTGGGTGGCGGTCGATCATTACAACACCGGCCACCCCCACACCCATATCGTCGTGCGCGGCAAGGACCATCGCGGCCATGATCTGGTGATCGGCCGGGAATATTTGACGCAGGGCATCCGCGAGCGTGCCGCTGAACTGGTGTCGCTTGACCTGGGGCCGCGCACCGACATCGAGATCGAGGCGCGTTTGCGCCATGAGATCGAGCAGGAGCGGCTGACCAGCATCGACCGGCGCTTGCTGCGCGATATGGATGGCGAACGGACTGTGATCGCCACTGACCGCGATCCCTTCCAGCAATCGTTGCGCGCGGGGCGCTTGCGCAAGCTGGAGCATCTGGGCCTTGCCGACGAGATCGCGCCGGGCCGATGGCAGCTTGCCGAGGGCATGGACGATACATTGCGCCGCATGGGCGAACGCGGCGACATCATTCGCACCATGCAGCGCGCCTTTACCGCGCAAGGACTGGAACGCGCCGGAACCGATTATGCCATCGCCGATCCGGCCACCATGCAGCCGATCACCGGGCGGGTGGTGGAGCGCGGCCTGTCCAACGAGATCAATGATCGCCATTACCTGATCGTCGATGCCACCGACGGGCGGAGCCATTTTGTCGAGATCGGCCGGGGCGAGGCCGTCGCGCCGATCCCGGCGGGCGCGGTGGTGCGGATCATGCCCAAGCCGGTCGAGGCGCGGGCAGTGGATCGCACCGTCGCCGAGATCGCTGCTGCCCATGACGGGCGTTACAGCATCGACATCCATCTGCGCCATGATCCCAATGCCACGCAAACTTTCGCCGAAACCCATGTGCGGCGGTTGGAAGCGATGCGGAAGCTCATGGGCAGCGTCGAGCGCGAGGTGGATGGCACATGGATCATCGCCTCAGATCATGTGACCCGCGCCGCCGTCTTCGAGGCTCATCAGGCGAAGGCCGCGCCGGTGATCGTCGATACGCTGTCGGCCCTGCCGCTCGATCAGCAGGTGGATTGCGATGGCGCGACCTGGCTGGACCGGCAACTTATCGGCGGCGATCCCGAACCCTTGCGCGATGCCGGTTTTGGGCGCGAGGCCCGCGAGGCGCTGGACCGCCGGCGGCAATGGCTAATCGCACAGGATTTGGCGCGCGAGGAACAGGGCGGCATCGCCTATCGCGCCAATCTGCTGGTGAGCCTGCGGCGGCGCGAACTCATCCGCGTTGCTGGGCAACTCTCCGACGAACTGGGCTTGGGCTATTTCGAAGCCAAATCCGGCGAACGGATCGACGGCATCTATCGTCGCCCCGTTGACCTTGCATCGGGCCGCTTCGCGCTGATCGAAAAGAGCCGCGAATTTACGCTGGTGCCGTGGCGGCCGGTGCTGGAGCGCCAGATCGACAAGCCGGTGTCCGGCATCATGCGCGGCGATGCCATCAACTGGACCATCGGGCGCCAGCGCGGCGGGCCGGAAATTATGTGATGGAGGAAAGGCGAAGATTGGGACAAACCCGTCATTCCCGCCCGTCTCTTCAAATGTCGGCTTCCGACACGAGACGACATTCGCGCGTTCGGCCACCTTGCCCAATTAACGAGCAAGTCTGGGCCGTTTGCGGCCCGACAGCCTTCAGGTTCCAATCCGCAGAGTTGCTACAAAACCCGCTGGTTCAATGGCTTGAAGTCGGCCGTCATCAGTCAGGCCGATCTGCGTTGCCCGCTTTCCCTAGCGCAATTTCGACGGTGGTTTGAGACGCGCAGGAACCTTGAAGACAATCAGGTGGCGGGTGAGGTCACCGCCGTCCGGAACGTAAGCGCTGTGCCAGAAACATTCCTCAAGGCTCGGCACCGGTCCCGTCCGATCGACGACTTCCAGCACGCCCAAAAACCCCAAACGAACGTTGGACGCTTGATAGCTTGCCGCCTGCGCGCGATAGCGGTTGGCTGCCTCTTGGGAGAGGTGACCGTCATGCTTTTTGAGCTCGATGATGAACGTCGGTCCGCCGAAACTTACGCGCAGGTCGGTGCGGCCCGTCGCAACCCCGCGCACTTCAGCTAGGACATCCGCGCCGGTCAAATTGCCGACCAAGAATTCGCGTAGATCGAGCTGGAGATCGCTCTCGCTGGGATGTTCGGCACGCAAATATTCGCCCCGCGTGCCGAGGTCTCGAATCTCGGCATTTTGCCGATCGCTGCAGAAGACCAGTATTTGCTGCAGCACGGCATCGAACGCCTCGCGCACGGAGCCCTCATACTCGCTACTCGCCGACAGGGCGGCGCGGATTGTTGCCAGCGTCCGCTGAAGTACCGGATTGGCAACCGCCTGCGGACGTGTCTCATAGTCGACCAGCGCGAGCTCAACGGACCGCACCATCGCTTCCGGAAGCTGCTCGAGGGCGGAGCCGGCGGGGAGAATGCGTGCGAGCAGCGGATATCGGTCATTCCCCCCGGCTTTTCCCTGCCCGGGGCCCGATCGATGGTTTACATCGAGCCTAGCGCGCAGCTCCTCAGCAATCGCACGCTGCGGATCGGGCCACGCGGCTTCGGCCAGGAGATCGTCGAGATGGGCGGCAAGCCCACGCTCGCGCACGAACGACGCTTCGATCCGCGGCCGCAGAAGCGATCGCAGCCCGTCGCCATGGGCGATCGTGCAGCGAGCGTTGTAGATAGCGAGAATCTGATCCATCGTTGCCGCCGCATGGACCCAGCTCGGACGCCCGAGGTTGCCCGCCGCATACCGCAGCCTGCGAGCAAGCTCGAACCATTCAAGATCCTCATCGAGGCGAGGCGCGAGCCATGCTGCCACGCCGCCGCCGTGCAGCACGGCTGCCCGCTCGCGCCCCGCTGCCATGAGGTCGGCGAAAGCATCCTGCATCTCCCCGGCGTCTCGGTTGGCCGCAAAGCCTGTGACAATATCAATAGCCGATCGGTAAGCCCGCGCATCCGCCCGCTCGTCATCGACCTGGGCGGCGCGCTCGAAGAATAGGTGCGCGGTTTCCAGGCCGGCGAGAATCGTCGCCATGTCAGCACCGTCGAGCGCGCGCGAAAGATGAGCGAGGCCGAGCTCGAAAGCTGCCTCGCCCTCGGCTTCCTCATTATCGAGCAGGCGGCGCAGCATCGAGAGCAGATCGTCGCCGCCCCAGAGGTGAAAGGCCGCGCCGCCAATCTTGGCAACATGCCGGGCGTAAGTGCCTGGCGCGTCGCTCGCGACATCGGCGAGCTCGAGCAGGGGCCGGTGCCGGCTGACTTCGCCTTCGAGCGCCAGGCGGAACAGGCCTTCCAGCGCATAGGCGGCAATCAGCGCCTCGCGCTCGGTTGCGCGCTCCTGAACCCGGCGCGTCAGGATCGTCACGAGCGCCTGCGCCATGGCCGCGCGCAATGTGGCGCTGCGGAGCAGCCGCTCGATAGCATCGCGAAAAGATTGCGGATCGCGGGCGCTGTCGAATCCGCCGACGAGGAAATCGCAGAGCCTCCCACGCTCCGCGTCGGATCCCGCGGCCACCATATCGACAAGGATGTCGAGGATGGGCGCGGCGTGGAGTCGGTCGGCGTCGGCGAGGATGACGTCCACCCCGCCGAGGTCCGCGATCCTGACCGTCTGGCTCTCGGCGAGGCGCGCCTCTAGGAGCGCGAGCGCGCTCATGCCGGGCAGCGCGATGGCGTCGGCGTCACCATAAATAATCGTCGCCCATCGCCGACCGGCACCATTGTTCGCCGAGCTGCGCGACGATCGCTCTCGCATTGGCGCTGCCGACGATGATTTGCAAACCCTCAGTTTCCTGCGCGATCGTCTGAAGCTCGCTGAGAACCGCGGTCAGGTCGTCGGGACTCACCTCTTCAGCCGCCGGGGAATCGACGATCAGAAGACCGGGATGACGGCCCAGTCCCCGTTCCTGCCCGACACGGAGCAGGGCGATCGCAGTGGCGATGCGCAGCCGCAGCCGCTCGCCCGCCGTGACAGCGCTGAAGGTTGTCGGTTCGCCACCCTTGGTCAGCCGCAACGACGCATTGGTGTTGAGGTTGACCTCTTCGAGCATCGGCACGCCAAGCTGCCGCGCCAGCGCGAGAATCTCAGCGTTCAGCCGATCGAGAATGTCGCCGCGTCCGGCGTCATAGGCTTTCTTGGCTTCGGCCAGCGCCGCGTTCACGAGCGCCACGTCTGGCGGGACGGTCGCGGGTTTCGCGACCGTCTGGCGCTCCTTCAACGCCCCCTCCAACCGCGCGACCTCAAGTTCCGCCTTGCGGCGTTGCTCGAACGTCGCGCTGCTCGCTGCTTTCGCGAGCGCCTGCCGCGCCACTTCGAGCTCAGTATTGCTGGCCTTCGACTTTTCCGCGAGCGACTTAGCTGCGATGCGCGCGCGGGTGGCGGCGGCCTTGGCGGCCGCGAAGCGCTGCTCGACCGCATCGAGCTCGTCGCTGGCACCCTCGATCTCGCCGATCGGGATATCTTCGGCGCAAAGCGAGCAGTTCAGGTCCTTGCTTTCGCGTTTCAGGCGCTCGCTCGACACGCGGGTCTCGCAGCGCGGACAGCAAACGGGCTGAAGACCGTTGAAAAATTGCGTCGCAACGATGTTCTCGCGCAGGTCGCGCACCGCCCGCTCGTCGACAGTCGCAAGGCGCTCGAGCTCGGTTGCGTCGGCTTCGGCGCCGGCATGGCGCTGGACGAGATCGAGCGCGATCGGCGACAGGCGGGCAACCTCGCCAGCAAGCCGCTCTAGCTCAGCCGCCGTGCCTGTCTCCTGCGCAAAGCCGGCAAGGGTCTTCCTCGCTATCTCAAGCTCACCCTCGATGCGGGTGCGCGCCGTTTGCGCATCCTCTGCCGCCGAGGTCGCGGCCTTGGACGCCTTTTCGGTCTCCTGGTCTAGCTGGCGTTTCGCCGTACCCGCCTGCATCACCGTCGTTGCCCAAGGCATGCCGATATACATTTGCAGCATGCGCGCGGGCAGGCCCGCCATCTGGACGTCGCCCAACAATTGCTTGTGGTCGCCGCCGAAATAGAGACCGCCCGAAAGTGCAGCCCAGCCATGTTCGACGACCTGGCGCTCGTCTTCCTTGCCCTGCATTGCCGTGATCGGGTCGAGATCGAGCGTCTGCATCATGAAGCGCGCCATCGCCACTTCGAACCCTTCGTCCGACATGAAGCGATCGAGCTCGTCCGGTTCTCCCGATGCACGCAGACGCACCAAGCTCCCCCGTGGAACACGTTCCTCGACCACAAAATCGACGACATAGCGCTGATCGTCGACATCGAATTCGACGCACACCCAAGAGAGCCACCGGCGCACATCGTCCTGCAAGCCTTTGGGCGTTCCGCGCAGGGCCCAGAGCAGGACCTCCAGCACTGTGGACTTGCCACGAAGATTGCGCTGGCTCGTCACCGCCCAGACGCCGGCGGTCAGTTCTGACCAGTCAAAGTCGATCGGGCCCTGCGCGGTTCCGCGCTTCTCTCCTTGAAAGGCAATGCGCCGGACTGTCAGGGTACGCGCCGGGCGCAACGGCCTGTCGGCCACGATCCCCCTCCTGCGCAGCGCAAGCTCGGCCTCCGCGGGCCGCATCCCGGCTTTCGCCGCGACCGTCTCCAGCCAACTACCGCTCATTCCCCGAGCCCTTCCATGATTGTCGCGAGACGGGTCAGCACGCGGTCGGTGACCGGCTGGATTACATGGCTGAGTTCCGTCCCCGCATATTCGGCCTGCAGATATTGCCGGTCCTTGAGTGCCTTGCCGCCTTGCGTGCCCGCCACCCGCGCCACAATGGCGGCGCGGTCGCGATACCAGGCGAGTTCTGGCGCCATGGACGCCAGGCGATCAAGGGCGTCCCGGCCCGCCACGGTCAGCAGATAGAGATGTTCCCGGATCTTGCCGCCAGGGACGCCGTCCCGTTTGATCCGCACAAGATCGGCCGCCCGCAGGATCGCCAGCGCATTGTCCAACGGCTCGAACGCCCCGAACAAATAGCGCACCATCGGCAGCCGGCGCAAATCGGGCTCGCGATCGTCGAAGATGCGCTGCGCAATCTTCAGCAGATCGCGTTCCCCCGACGACTCGAACTCAGTCAAAAGCTCGTTCGCAAGATAATCGGGATTGCGCATCCAGAATTCGAGTGCCTGCAGGCGCGACTGCGCCCGTAGGACACAGATGACATCGCTACCATATTGCGCGATATTCTGTGTGTCGCCTGCCGCCTGTATACAGGCGAGCAGCCGAATGGCCGTCTGTCTTTCGCTGGCAACAGCTATCTCTGTCACGTCAGGCCCACCCCATCGTCGATCTTCGTCAACTTGCCTTGCAAGGAAGATCATCCATCTCGTCTCTAGCCTGTTAGCGGCCAAACTCTAGTCGAACCTCCTACAGTCGATAAGAAGTTGAAACAGCGGATTGGGCTCCGCGCGCGACCGTGCTTGCCGAACGTGGTGGTCCTGATACGTTCCCACGATGTCCGTTACGCCGCCTCCAGATCCGCTCGCGCCCGCGCGATCGCACGGGGGGCGGCCTGACGGCTGCTATTCGGCACAGAAAATCCGGAGCTGAACGCCGACCGACTGGCATGCCGAATATGTCGATAGTACAAGATGATAGAATTGCAGGACGTGCGGCTCAGGCTGATGTTTGGCGAACTCGACTTTGAGCTTTGCCAGCGATAGCATGCCGCCCGAACAGACCAGCCAGATGGCTCGGTCGGTCGTCGGGGCGGTACGAAGACGCTGGAAGGCGCCGCGAAAGGCCTTCGACCCGCGGCCGTGACGCTTGCGATCCACCGTCTGGGTGACCGGCGAGTTTCGCTTCGACAGTCGCCAGCGGCCATCAAACCGGGTTTGGCTGCCGGGGAGGGCGACACCATCGCTCTTCATATACGCCAGATTTTTGAGGCCCTGGGCACATACATCGTAAAAAGCGGATGCTGACACTCCGGGATTGCCGCTTTTCCATTTGCCAGCGACCGCCACCACCGCCGGGCTGGTAGATGTCTCATCAAGTCCAAGGAAGTCGCCGACCTCGTCTTGAAGATCGTCGCACACCAGGTCGGGAAAGCTCGCGCCGAACAGTGCAGGGCCACGGTCAGGCCTGAGAGCTTTGTCGAGAAACTCAAAAAGCGAGCCATCGGCCCAGTAGTCGACCTGACCATCGACCAGCTCGCCCTTCTCCGACGTCACCGCGCCGAGCCCCGGAATGGCGGTGATCAGATCGAGCACCAGGCTCGCGGCGCCTTTCGGGTCGGTGAGGTCAAGATCGAGACGGTAGAAGTCGCCGCCGACATAGGTGTGGGCTAGGTCGCGGGTGATGATCCGGAAGGGCTGCAACTGGTTCAGGCGCCGGGTGAGCGAAATCTTGGGATTGTCCTTGGTCTTGATGCGGCTGAGGCCGGGCGACACGAGCCAATACTTCGCCTTCTTGGAATTCCAGTCGATCCAGACCGGATGCTCCTCGCCGTCGACATGCAGGTGGAAGCGAAACCGCCCCGGGGCCTTGGGGTCGGCGTCTTCCTCGACCGAAACACACAAATCCTCGATGCTTACCGCCGCGCTTTGTCCCTTGGCGACGAACTGATCCCCCATCTCGACCATATCGACGAGAATGTTGATGGGCGTCGTGTCGGCGGGAATCTTGTCGGGCACGGCGAATCGAGTGAAGATCGACGCTGTCCGGGCGGCGGCGTCGAGCTGCGTGTCGACCGTGCCGCACCAATCGGCATATTGCTGCGCGCTGAGATCGTTTCCCTTGCCGTCGCGCACCCGCGAGCGCGAGAAACCGACCGCCCGCCGGAAACCGTCAGCCGCTGCCTTGGGATGGATATAGCCGGTCGCGCGCGTCACTACATTAAGATGCTCGCCCATGAACACGCCTGACCGATCGAGGGAGCGTGCCGAAAGACTGCGCGACCGCAACGCCAGCGGGCCAAGATCGGTATTCTTGACGCTCATGAACGAGATGCTGTTGCCGGGGCTATCCGGCAAAAGGGCGCGCAAGGTCTTGGCGTTGACGCGCGGACCGATCCCCTCGAGTTCATTGATCCAAAGGCCTGCGCTGTCGAAGAAGAACAGACGCTTGTTCTTCTTCGCATAGATCGTCGCTTCCAGGCTCGGCGCCTGGAAGAGGCTGCCCGACAGAAAGGGTGACGGCGTCAGCCGCAGCGAGATATGGTAGCGGCATTGGCCATCGGCGGTTTGACCTGTCAGTGCCTCGTAGCGATCTTCGCGCGATAGCTCTTCCCGGATCGCCTTTTGAAGATCGTCTAGGTCGAGGTCCGGCTCGATCGTGAAAGCGACCGCCGCGCTCGGGAAGCGCAGATCGTCGTGCAAGCTGGGATCGTCGAGATCGGGCCGTTCGCGAAACCGTCCCATGACATAGTCGAGGTTCGGAAGCGCTGCGATCAGGTTTTCGAGGATTGTCGCGTCGTTTCGGACGAGCGGCTTATTGCCATTGGCCTTCGAGGCTGCGTCAAAGGCGAGGAAGCTGCGCCATTCGTCCCCGATAGCGCGACCTTCAGGCGCAAGAACATAGGCGGGCGGGACCGCGGCGCCGATCGGCCCCGGGTGACGGATCAGCCTGCCAATTTGCTGAACCAGCATCCGCGTATTCTTGAACGGCTCGTAGAGCGCGAGCATCGTGCAACGCGGGTCGTCGATGCCCTCAATCAGCATGAACTGGTGGACCAGATAGCGTTCGGGCCGCCCAGCCAGATCCCGCGGAACCCCGTCGAACAGGCCGTCGTCTGGCCTTTCGGGGAGGTTATGGTGGATCGCCATCACCCCATCGGTCCGCCCCGCCAGCGCCGTCGTCAGCGCCTGGTGCATTTCGGTGACCGACTCTTCGCTGTCGCAGCGCACGATCACCTTGTTGGCAGCGGTAAATCGTCCCCCGGCGACAAGCGCGTCGACTCTGGCGACAAGGTCTAGGGCAAAGTCTTCGGGCGAAAGCGGCAATGGCTGTTCGTCAATCTCTACCCCGCGGATGAGATGCTGATCGACCGCGTCGGCGAAACCAAGAAAATGAATGTGGTCGTCATCAACGTCGAAGATCTTGAGATCGCCTCGGAACGGCGTGGCACTGAAAAGAACGGTCGGCACAGCAAAGCCTCGCACGACACGTGCCCAGCTCGGCGCAGGTTCACGATGCCCCTCGTCGAACAAGATCGTGCCAATACGGCCATGAAGCTGGTCGATCTTGCCGTCGGCGTCGATCTGCTGGATGGCCTGCACAGTACCGACCACGATGATCCGATCGCCGCCATGGCTGTCGAGACGCTCTGCGAGCCCCTCTATTTCGCTTGGCAGAACATTCCAGACCCGGTCAGGCTTCCAGTCGGGGTCGGCGCCGATCCTGTCCCAGAAGCGACTTTCGAACTGGTCAGTTAGCTGCTCGACCAAGGCCGCCGAAGGGCAAACGACGAGTACTGGCCCGCTTTCTGCACGTTGACGCGCGGCTGCCGCCATCACCCCGGTCTTGCCGGTTCCGGTTGGCATATTGACGAGGCAGGCGCGGGCGCTCGCTGACGCGAAATAGGCGTCAATGGTATCGAGCGCTGCATGCTGATGCGGCCAAAGCGCAAGCGCTATCCTCGATAGTTCAGCTCCGACCAAATTGTGCCCCTCCCAAAGTTCAGATAGGTTTCCTATTAAGCTCACCCATCCGTCGAAAGGAATATGCCCGCTCGATTTACGTCGAGAAATCCGACGGACAGACGATCAAATTCTGTGCGGAGGCCGAGGAGGCGGAGATCGCGAACGTGTATCAGCGCGGCATTACACATGATGCGCTCCGCCGCCGGCAGACGTGCGACCGAACGGTCAACAATAATTGATGCAGCGACGACTAGGTCGCGAAGATGAATGTCTTCTGGGTCTAACTGCGAAGGGGCGGCACGGGGACGTGTCGCCCCATCATAGCGGGCCAATTTGGAGCGCTGAAGGACGGCAGCTTTTGGGATTGCCACGCCGGAGCTCGAACGTCCGCCATTGGGGCGCGCTGCCGCAGGACCGCTCAACGGGACAGGAATGGCAGGTTTCGGCAGGAGCGGCCTTTCACCGGCGCGCCGTGGAATGGCTTGAGTTGGTCGCCCGCTGCCGCTCAACTTAAACGATGAGGTCTGCTTCATAGGTTGCCCTGATCCATGTCGGCAGGCAAGGCAAGGCGAAGACCAGTCGACCGTCCGCGAATGTCAGGCAGTGACGCGGCGGCTGATTGAGGCTGGAATTGTCAAACACCATGCCGCGGTCGGCACGAAGGACGGCCTCACGGATGAAAGGTGCACTCCGGTCATAGCGCGCGCGAATCTTGTCCTCCGGCACGATATGCCCGCCTTCTTCGACTCTCGCGCCGACACGGGCCACGGAGAGTTCGGGCGTATCGACCCCGACATGCATCACGATGACGGTGAACCCATTGGCGTGGGCATCGTCGATTAGGGCCAGCTTGGACGGATGCGAGAAAACCGTCTCGGTGACGAAATCCCGGCCTTGTGCGAGATGCTCGGCACGCCGCGCGGAGGCGATGCGCGCCGCTTCATAGGACGCCTGTGGCGAAGGATCGTGCAGTTCGTCGCGCTGAATGATGTCGGCGTTGATGAACGGCCCCGCGAAGCTGGGCTCGACGCGGTTCGCATAAAGCGTGGACTTGCCGGCACCGTTCGGCCCGGCAAGGACAATCATCGTCGGATTCATGTCTCGCTTGCGTTCTTCTCGCGCACGAGGTTGCCGGCAGCATCGAGGCCGACACCGCGGCCCAACTGCCGTCGCCGGGCAAACCAGGCTTCCTCATCGGGTGCGGCTTGTCCCATCTTCTCGACAAAGCTGTCGAGCCAGACGTCCTTTTCCTCGCTGGTGAGCTCAATGGTGTCGATTTGTCCCGAAAGGGCCGCCGTGATCCGGGCATGGTCGAAATTTCCCGACTTCTCGATCGCGCGACCGATCCGCACCCAATGCGCGACCTGTCCCGCGACCGACCGGCTCTGCAATTCGGATTCGCGCCGGACGATCTTCATGATGTCGTCGGCCAACTTGATGGATTGAGCCATGCGTCACCTCCGCACCAAGAGGTAGCATTTTGCTACCTCATTTTCAAGTCATGGTTCGTGTATGTTCTGTTCGATCCATAGTCGGCAAGGAATCCCGTGAAGCGACCAATCTTCGCTAGCCCGCTTGGTCACGTCAGACTTTCCAGATAGGGTCGCATGACATTCTGCATCCGGCAGATGGTCGCATACCGCCAGAGATCGGCATGGGTCGCCTTTCGTTGGCGCAGGCCGTCGCGCAGGGCTTCGATCGCAACATCCAGACCCACGCGGCTTCGATATTTGAAGCAATCGACGATGGTTTTGGCCGGATCGGTGATCGGCACGGCGACGCCTTCGATATCCGCTGTCATGTGGCCTGCCTCAAAGGCTTCGCCCGATGCCCGCACGGCCTCGATCCGAAAAGGCAGCGTCCGGGGAACACGCGCCTTGTGGTGGAAGCAAATCCAGACCGTATGGGGAAGCTGTGTGGTCAGGCCATGATATTGGAGCGCTGACAGGAGGGATATGACGCCATGCGGTGCAAGCCGGGCGGCCTCGGCCACATTATGCGCCGCGTCGATTTCATCCGTGTCGGCCAGTTGATAGAGGCCGCGTGCGAGGCGGACGAGCTTGCCCTGTTCGCACAGACGCGTGATGCTTGCCGGTGGAATACCAGCATCACGGAAATCCCGTGCGCGTGCGATCCCGCGCGAACGCGCGATGGCGACGGCTTGCTCTGAAAATGTCGCGCTGGCTTCCATTGCGCCAGATGATACCAAATGCAGGCATTTATCAATAAATGCCGACGTTTTGTATTGCTCGGCTCTCGTCAAGCCGGTTGCTTGGCGGAATCGCGTTCTCCTGCTAGTCAGGTGCCGCGCTGCAATAGGGCGGCGCTGGGACTGCTAATCCCAACGAAACGAAACCGTCTCGGAAAACCAGATTTTCCGGGGTGTCGCCGTGCATGTCCAGACCTTCGGGTTAAAGACGGCGGCGCATGTCGTTTCGTCATGTTAGCAGCTCCGGCGGCTCCCGCGTTCAGTGCGCGGGAGTTCGGCGACGTGTCTAATGCCGATCACTTCCGGCAATATGGATATTTACTGGTGGAGTCGCACCATGCGCGGCAATCAGGATGATCCCGACGATGACTATTCTCCGGAAGCCGTCATGGCTCGCGTCGGGCATCTATCGGTGCGCGCGCAGCGTGAAACGGAACAGATCACGCGCATCATCCGCAGCACATTCGGCCACGGTGGCGGCGCGATAGCGGATGATGCCCGAATTGTCCACATTGTGCTGACGGCCCCGCTATCAGTGGCCGAAGAAGCCGATGGTTATGGCTTTGCCATCGGGGTCAACGCGCCGGAATGTGTTGACGAGGCGCATTGGGATTTCACGCGCAAGGTCATCGCGGCGGAAATCGGCACAGAACGGGCAGTGATGGTGCGTGCCGCAATGACGGGGCCGGAAAGCGAAAAATTGGCTGGCGCTGTTCTCTATGATGCGGCGACCGATATTCCGCTCAACGCGCGAGAGCTGCCCCGCAATCCCGGTCGAAAAGGTCTTCACTAGCTGAACCGAGGCTTGCGTGGCCTTCGCTTCGGGAAGTTCCGGGAACATTGAGGAACATCAGGGTCATCACGCCTCAGGCCTGACCTGATCCAGCCTTGGCTCCGTTCGAACCGCCTGCTGCGGTTCCTGATTCGGAGCTTGTCCCATGACCCCCACCAAACTGCTCATCGGGCAGATCGTCGTCGTAATTCTGATCGTCATCGCCGGCCTGTGGGCATCTACCCAATGGGCCGCCACGATGCTGGGCTATCAGTCGCAGCTTGGTGCACCCTGGGCTATCGTGCTGGGCTGGCCGGTCTATTGGCCCTGGCAGCTTTTCGACTGGTGGTATCACTTCGACGCCTATGCGCCGCAGGTGTTCGACGAGGCCGGGATGCTGGCAGGCGCCAGCGGCTTTCTCGGCTGCGCGGCTGCGATCGTCGGCTCGCTCTGGCGCGCGCGCCAGAACCAGCAGGTTACGACCTACGGCTCTTCGCGCTGGGCCACGCACGGCGAGATCGGCAAGGCCGGGTTGTTCCGCGACGCTGGCGTGTTCCTTGGCAAATTGGGTTCGCACTATCTGCGCCATGATGGCCCGGAGCATGTCATGGCCTTCGCGCCAACCCGTTCGGGCAAGGGCGTCGGCCTGGTGGTGCCGACGCTGCTGTCCTGGACCGGCAGCGCCGTGGTCCACGACATCAAGGGCGAGAACTGGCAGCTTACCGCAGGCTGGCGCTCACGCTTCTCGCATTGCCTGCTGTTCAACCCGACCGACCCGCATTCGTGCCGCTACAACCCGCTGCTCGAAGTGCGCAAGGGCGCGGACGAGGTGCGCGATGTGCAGAACATCGCCGACATATTGGTCGATCCCGAAGGCGCGCTGGAACGTAGATCGCATTGGGAGAAAACCAGCCATTCGCTGCTGGTGGGCGCGATCCTCCACGTTCTCTATGCGGAAGAAGAAAAGACCCTCGCACGGGTAGCGACCTTCCTGTCCGATCCGCAGCGGTCGTTCGCGCACACGCTGCGCCGGATGATGGCGACCAATCATCTCGGCACCAAGGAGCATCCGCAGGTGCATCCTGTCGTCGCCAGTGCGGCGCGCGAAGTGCTGAACAAGTCGGAGAACGAACGCTCGGGCGTCCTTTCCACCGCCATGTCGTTTCTTGGTCTCTACCGCGATCCGATCGTGGCGCGGAACACCGCGGCCTGCGACTGGCGCATTGCCGATCTGGTCGATGCGAAATCGCCGGTGTCGCTCTATCTGGTCATTCCGCCCAGCGACATTTCGCGGACCAAGCCGCTCGTGCGCCTGGTGCTGAACCAGATCGGCCGCCGCCTGACCGAACGTTTGGAAGGCGACCCGAAGAAAAGCCGCAAGCACGAATTGCTGATGATGCTGGACGAGTTCCCGGCGCTGGGACGCCTCGACTTCTTCGAAACGGCGCTGGCCTTCATGGCGGGCTACGGCATCCGCGCCTACCTCATCGCCCAAAGCCTCAATCAGATCAGCAAAGCTTATGGCGAGAACAACGCCATCCTCGACAATTGCCATGTCCGCATCGCGTTTTCATCCAACGACGAGCGCACGGCCAAGCGGATCAGCGATGCCCTCGGCACCGCCACCGAATTGCGCGCGCAACGCAACTATGCCGGGCATCGGCTCGCGCCCTGGCTCAGCCATGTCATGGTGTCCCGACAGGAGACGGCGCGCCCTCTGCTGACACCGGGCGAGGTGATGCAACTGCCGCCCGCCGACGAACTGGTGCTGGTGTCGGGCCTGGCGCCGATCCGGGCGAAGAAGCTGCGCTACTATCAGGATCGCAATTTCACCTCGCGCGTGCTGCCAGCGCCCGATCTCAAGGATGGCGGCGATGGAATCTATGCAGATTGCCCCGATCCGCGTCCCGACGACTGGGGCGGCGAAGTCCGGGGTTTGCACGAAGGGCTGATCCCGGCGGCCGAGGACGAAGGTTCGGCCTTCGACGAGGACGGCGAAGGCGGCTTGCAACAGCAGCGGCATCCGGGGCTTGCCGAAGAACAGGCGGTGCCCGTACCCGAAGCGGACCGCGACGCATTGCCGGGCATCGAGGACGAGAACGACGCGGTTGCCGATCGCAGCGCGATGGATCGCCTGCGTCTCAGCCCCGCCCAGCGCGCCTATGGCATCAACGAGGGCGAGGATCGCGGCGACGACCTCCTGCCGAGCTTCTGATGGGAGCGGCAGCGATGAAACCCCGCCATCACCTCTATCTCGACGATGATCTCACCCAGCAACTGGAGCGCCTGGGATCGAAACCCGGCACGTCCAAATCGGCGATCGTTTCGGACGCGCTGCGCGATTACCTCAATCGCCGCGCGACCCGCGAAGTCGATGATCTGCTCAAAACCCGGCTCGACCGGATCAGCACGCAGCTTGGCCGGATCGAGCGCAATGGTCAGGTGCTGCTCGAAACGCTATCGCTGTTCGTGCGCTACCAGCTCACCGTTACCGCGCCGCTGCCCGATGCCGACAAGGCCGCGCAGGCGGTGGGGCGCGAACGCTTCCGCCGATTCGTGGATCAGGTGGGACGGCAACTTGCCAGCGGCCGTTCGATCGGCGCGGCCGCGCCCGACGCCGGAGCCGGGCTATGACCAGCGGCGTCAACCTGGCGGCACAGGGTCGCCGTCACGCCATGCTGCGCACGGCGATGGGGCCGGTGATCGCGGCGGCGCTGTCCGACGCCCAAGTGGTCGAGATCATGGCCAATCCCGATGGCGTGCTGCGGCTCGACCGGCTGGGCGAAGGCCGGGTCGATACCGGCGCGCGGCTTGAACCCGCCGAAGCCGAGCGGATCATCCGGCTTGTCGCCAGCCATGCGCGCGCCGAGGTCCATGCCGATGCGCCTATCGTCAGCGCCGAACTGCCCGCCAATGAAAACGGGTCGGGCGGCGAGCGGTTCGAGGGATTGTTGCCACCGGTGTCGGCCGCGCCATGCTTCTCGATCCGCAAGCCCGCCGCCCGTATCTACTCGCTACTCGACTATGTGAACGACGGCATCATGCGTGCCGAGATGGCGCAGGCGCTGGTCATGGCCGTGGTCGAGCGGAAGAACATCCTCGTCGCCGGCGGCACTTCGTCGGGCAAGACTACGCTCGCCAACGCGCTGCTCGCGGAGATGGCCTCGCTCGACGAGCGCGTCATCATCATCGAGGACACGCGCGAGCTGCAATGCGCCGCACCCGATACCGTGGCGCTGCGTACCAAAGCCGGCGTCGTGTCGATGGCCGACCTGGTGCGCTCGACCCTGCGCCTGCGCCCCGACCGCATCATCGTCGGCGAAGTCCGGGGCGGCGAGGCGCTCGACATGCTCAAGGCATGGAACACAGGCCATCCGGGCGGCATCGCCACGGTCCACGCCAATTCTGCACGCTCCGCGCTCTACCGGATCGAACAGCTTGTCGGCGAGTGCGTCGTCACCGTGCCGCGCTGGCTGATCGCCGGGGCGATCGACATAATCGTGTTCATCTCCGGCCGGGGCAACGGCCGCAGGATCGAGTCCGTGGCTGAGGTCAGCGGGCTGGATGCCGACGGCGATTACGCCGTCACTGACCTCATCATCCCCCAACAGACAGGAGATTGACCCTCATGAATACACATAATGCGCCTGCGCTGCGCCGTCTGCCCGACAGGTGGCTGATCGCGGCCCTCGCCGCCGCCACCCTTATCCCTGCGACCGCCCATGCCTCTGGATCGGGCATGCCGTGGGAACAGCCGCTGCAACAGATCCTCGAATCCGTGCAAGGCCCGGTCGCCAAGATTGTCGCGGTCATCATCATCATCTCGACCGGTCTGGCGCTGGCCTTCGGCGAAACATCCGGCGGCTTTCGCAAGCTGATCCAGATCGTGTTCGGCCTGTCCATTGCCTTTGCGGCGTCCTCCTTCTTCCTCTCCTTCTTCAGCTTCGGCGGCGGAGCGCTGGTCTGATGGCGGGGGCCAGCTTCATCGCGCCAAATGGCTTTGTCATTGGCCATGTGGAGGGATTTGAAGTCCCGCTGCATCGCGCGCTGACCGAGCCGATCCTACTGGGCGGCGCGCCGCGCGGGATCGCCATCCTCAACGGCACGCTCGCCGCCGCGATGGGGCTGGGCCTCCAGCAATGGATCGCCGGACTGCTGCTCTGGCTTGCCGGACACAGCCTCGCCGTGTTCGCGGCCAAGCGCGATCCCGATTTCGCGCCCGTCCTCGCGCGCCACCTCCGGCAGAAGGTCTGTCTCTCATGCTGAATCTCAAAGAATATCGTGAGGTAGCCGACCGGCTCGCCGATCATCTGCCCTGGGCCGCGCTGGTCGCCCCGGGCGTGGTGCTGAACAAGGATGGCAGCTTCCAGCGGACATTGCGGTTCCGGGGACCGGACCTTGAATCCGCCACCGAAGCCGAACTGGTATCGGTCTGTGCCCGCGCCAACAACGCGCTGCGCCGCCTGGGCTCGGGCTGGGCCTTGTTCTTCGATGCAGAGCGGATCGAGGCGATGGGCTATCCCGATAGCCGCTTTCCCAACCCGGCGTCATGGCTGGTGGACGAGGAACGCCGCGCGCATTTCGACGGGCGCAAGGGGCTGCACTTCGAGAGCCGCTACCATCTGACGCTCTGCTATCTGCCGCCCGCCGATCAGGTGGACCGCGCAACCAGCGCGCTGCTGGAACGCGAGACACCCAAAGGGGAGCGGAACTGGCGGCAGGAACTGCGCGCCTTCCGCGCCGAGACGACCCGCGTTCTGGACCTGCTCTCCGGCTTCATGGCCGAGGTCCGTGCGCTCGATGATGCCGAGACGCTGACGTTTTTGCATGGCTGCATATCAGCCAAGCGCCATCCCGTCGCGGTGCCGGCAACGCCGATGTATCTCGATGGGCTGCTGGTCGATACGCCGCTGTCCGGCGGGATCGAACCGATGTTGGGCGACCGGCATTTGCGGACGGTGACAGTGCTGGGATTCCCCAATGCCACGCGCCCCGGCATCCTCGACGCTCTAAACCATCAGGGCTTCGCCTATCGCTGGGCGACGCGCTTCATCGCGCTCGACAAGACAGCCGCCACCAAATCGCTGACCCGCATCCGCCGCCAATGGTTCAACAAGCGCAAATCCATCGCGCAGCTCATGCGCGAAGTGATGATGAACGAGCCGGTTCCACTGACCGACAGCGATGCCGACAACAAGGTGGTCGATGCCGACCTGGCGCTACAGGCGCTCGGCGGCGATCATGTCGCTTTCGGCTACTACACCGCGACGATCACGGTATCGGACGAGGACCGTGCCGCGGCCGACGAGAAGGTTCGTATCGTCGAGCGGATCGTCAATGGCCTCGGCTTCACCTGCATACGGGAGTCCGTGAACGCGGTCGAAGCCTGGCTGGGTTCGCTGCCCGGTCATGTCTATGCCAATGTCCGGCAACCGCTGGTCCACACGCTCAATCTCGCGCATCTGATGCCGCTGTCCTGCGTCTGGGCCGGGCCGGCGCGGAACGATCACTTTTCCGACGCGCCGCTACTCTATGCGGAGACGAGCGGATCGACGCCGTTCCGCCTCAGCACGCATGTCGGCGATGTCGGTCATATGCTGATCGTCGGGCCGACCGGCGCGGGCAAGTCGGTGCTGCTGGCGCTGCTCGCCTTGCAGTTCCGCCGCTATCCGCACTCCCAGATCACTATCTTCGACAAGGGCAACTCCGCGCGCGCCGCGGTGCTGGCGTGCGGCGGCGAGCATCATGCGCTGGGGACAGGCGATGAGCTGGCGTTCCAGCCCTTGCGGCATATCGACCGCGATAGCGAGCGCACCTGGGCGGCGGAATGGATCGCCGCACTGCTGGCGCACGAAAAGGTCGAGGTGACGCCCGAGGTCAAGGAGGCGCTGTGGTCCGCGCTCACCAGCCTCGCCAGCGCTCCGCCCGAGGAGCGCACGCTGACGGGCCTGTCCGTCCTCATGCAGTCCAACGCGCTCAAGGCGGCGTTGCTGCCCTATACGCTGGAGGGGCCGTTCGGTCGCCTGCTCGATGCGGCGGAGAACAGCCTCGCGCTATCGGACATGCAGTGCTTCGAGACCGAGACGCTGATGCACAGCGCCGGCGTCGTCGCCCCGGTGCTGACCTATCTGTTTCACCGGCTCGAAGACCGCTTCGACGGGCGGCCCAGCTTGCTCATTCTCGATGAAGCCTGGGTGTTCCTCGACAACCCGCTGTTCGCCCAGCGCATCCGCGAATGGCTGAAGGTGCTGCGCAAGAAGAATGTCAGCGTCATCTTCGCCACGCAGTCGCTGGCCGATATTGCCGATAGCAGCATTGCGCCCGCGATCATCGAAAGCTGCCCGCAACGTATCTTTCTCGCCAATGACCGCGCGATCGAGCCGCAAAGCCGCGCCGCCTATGAGCGCTTCGGCCTCAATGACCGGCAGATCGAGCTGATCGCACGGGCGACACCCAAGCGGCATTATTATCTCCAATCGCGGCGCGGCAACCGGCTGTTCGAGCTGGCGCTTGGCCCGATCGCGCTGGCGCTCTGCGGCGCATCCGATTCCGACACCCAGGCGCAGATCGACGGTCTGCTGGCCCGCGAAGGGCGAGCGGGCTTTCTCGCCGCCTTCCTTGAAGCGCGCGGCCTGCGCTGGGTCGCGGAACTGATCCCCGACTTTCCTGGTGGCGGCCCCGTCGCGACCGATCCCTTCAACCCCCGGCAAAAGGAGATGTTCGAATGAGAATCCCTGAAACAAAATCCCGCATCATCGCGGCCTGCCTCGCAGGCGCCGCCGTGATGGCGACAATGATCGGGCCCGTGACGCCCGCCTCGGCACAGTTCGGCGGCGTCGTGTTCGATCCCAGCAACTATGCGCAGAATGTGCTGACCGCCGCGCGGACGCTGCAACAGATCAACAACCAGATCCAGTCGCTCCAGAACGAAGCGCAGATGCTGACCAATATGGCCAAGCAGCTTCAGCGGCTCGACTTCTCTTCACTGCAACAGATCAGCACCTCGATGCAGAAGGTCGGCACGCTAATGAATCAGGCGCAAGGCATCGCCATGAACCTGTCGGCGACCGAGACCGCGTTGCGCGATCAGTATCCCAACAGCTTCGATGCGGCGGCGACCACCAGCCAGACGCTGGCGCGCGCGCAGACGCAATGGCAGTCGGCGATGGACGCCTATCGCCAGACCATGCGGGTGCAGGCGCAGGTCGTCGAGAATGTCGGTGACGATGCCGGCCTGCTCGCCACGCTGGTGACGCAAAGCCAGTCGGCGGTGGGAAGCGTGCAGGTCGGACAGGCCGCCAACCAGCTTCAGGCGCTGGCGATCAAGCAGCAGATGCAGGTTCAGCAGATGATGGCCGCGCAATATCGCGCCGACGCCCTCGAACGCGCGCGTCAGGCGCAGGCGCTCGAAGCCGCGCGCGCCGCGACCAGGACCTTCATCGGCGGCTCCTCCCTCTACACCCGTCCATAGGAGCCAACCGCGATGGCCACCGACATTGGCAACCTCGATCTCAATATCGTCGATGCCTTTCTCGACACCTTCATCCGCTACATCGACTCCGGCTTCGGGCTGGTGTCGGGCGATGTCGGTTTCCTGACCACGGCGCTGATCGGCATCGACGTGACATTGGCCGCCCTGTGGTGGGCGATGGACAGCGATGCCGACATTCTCGGCAAGCTGGTGAGGAAGGTTCTCTATGTCGGGGCCTTCGCCTTCATCCTCGGCAATTTCTCGCACCTGGCCGACATCATATACAGGAGCTTTGCCGGGATCGGCATCACCGCGAGCGGCGGCGGCATGTCCGCCGACAAGCTGCTGCACCCGGGCAGCATCGCGGGCACCGGCTTCACCGCCGCCCATCCGCTGATCGCCAAGGTCGCCGACCTGATGGGGTTCCCGGAGTTCTTCGGGAATTTCCTCACCATCATCGTGCTGCTGATCTGCTGGCTGTTGGTGGTTCTGGCCTTCTTCGTCCTCGCCATCCAGCTATTCGTCACCATCGTCGAGTTCAAGCTGACGGCTCTGGCGGGCTTCGTGCTGGTGCCCTTTGCCCTCTGGAACAAGACCAGCTTCCTGGCCGAGCGCGTTCTGGGCAATGTCGTGTCGTCGGGCATCAAGGTTATGGTGCTGGCGGTCATTATCGGCATCGGCTCCAACTATTTCGATCAGATGACCGCGCTGGTGGGCGACGATCCCACGGTGGCGCAGGCGCTAACCCTGTTGATGGGCGCGCTCACCCTGTTCGGCCTCGGTATCTTCGGTCCCGGCATTGCGTCCGGCCTTGTCTCGGGCGCTCCCCAGCTTGGCGCGGGGGCGGCGGTCGGCACCGCCGCTGGTGCGGCGATCATGACGGGCGGAGCCGCGATGCTTGGCGCGCGCGCCACGATGGCGGCAGGCTCGGGTGGCATGGCGGCTATTCGCGCCGGAACGGCAATGGGATCGGCCGCGTCCACCGCATATAAGCTGGGTCAGGAGACATCCGGCAGTGCGAGTGTAGGCGCTGGTCTCGGCGGCATCGCCACCGCCGCGGGCGGCGCGGCGTCCCAGGGCATGAGGTCCGCCGCATCGAGCATTACCAGTCCCATCCGCGAAAGCGCGGCCAGGGGTCAGCAGGCCGCATGGGATTCGGCACGCACATCGCCCGCACCCGCATCGGCAGGTGCATCCG
This sequence comes from Novosphingobium sp. SCN 66-18, assembly GCA_001725355.1. GTDB lineage: Bacteria > Pseudomonadota > Alphaproteobacteria > Sphingomonadales > Sphingomonadaceae > Novosphingobium. The sequence continues at coordinate 36,595 of MEGD01000037.1, read as the reverse complement.
GTTCCGCCAGCGGCGGCGCGGTGGGTGCGGTTCCGTCCGATTCCGTCCCCGCCTGGGCGCGCAACCTGCGTGCCGAGCAGACCGCCCGGCATCGCCGTCATTTGGCGATGCAGACCGTCAAAGACGGCGACCGGGGCGGCGGCGCCGCCAACCCCGACCTCAGCGAAAAGGAGTAAGACCTTATGTTTTTCAAGCGATCCATCCAGCGTTACGGGCTGACGCCCGAACCGGATACACCCTACCAGCGCGCGGGTCAGCTCTGGGATGAGCGTATCGGTTCTGCCCGCGTGCAGGCGAGGAACTGGCGGCTTGTCGCCTTCTCCTGCCTTGGCCTGACCGGCGTTCTCATCGGCTCGAACGTCTGGCAGTCGATGCAGAGCCGCGTCGCGCCCTATGTGGTCGAGGTGGACAGGCTGGGCGAGGCCCGCAGCGTCGCGCCCGCGATCCAGAACTATCAGCCCACCGACGGCCAGGTCGCCTGGCATCTGGCGCGCTTCATCAGTAATGTCCGTTCGGTCTCCACCGATCCGGTGCTGGTCAAGCGCGACTGGCTCGACGCCTATGACTTCGCGACCGACCGGGCCGCGATCTTCCTGAACGAATATGCCCGCGCCAACGACCCGTTCGCCGGGATCGGCGAGCGCAGCGTGTCGGTGCAGGTGACGAGCGTGGTGCGCGCCTCGGACAGCAGTTTTCAGGTCAAGTGGACCGAGAGCATCTACGAGCGCGGCAGCCTGGCGAAAACAGAACACTGGACCGCGATGCTGACCGTGGTGATGCAGCCGCCCAAGACCGCTGACACGCTGCGCAAGAACCCGCTCGGCCTCTATGTCAACGCCATCGACTGGGCGCGCGAACTCGACGGCCAGCCTGCGCAGTTCGGCCAAACCGGGCCAAACCACGCAGCGGCAGGCCAGTCCCGGGCAGGGCAGCAATCGCCCGATAATTCTCCGCCCGCGATTCCCGCGTTCGATCCCGCACGGGCCGCGCTGCCCACCGCGCCGGACATAGGACCGCCCGCCGGTGCGAACCCGGCCGCGTCCAGCACGCCGGCGTCTGGCGTGTCCGCCACTCCCGTCCCCCTCCAAAAGAAAGGAGCCCATCCGTGAGGAATAGAATGATTCTGGCCTTGCCACTGCTGGCGCTGGCCACCGCCTGCGCCGGGAAAACCCCGCCGCCTGCCGTCGCGCTCGATGCCGCGCAGTTCCAGCCAGCCATGCGCGAGGCCGAACCGCCGAGGCCGGTCGAGATCGTGCAGACCCCGGTGCCGCTGCCCTTGCCGGGCCAGCTTCTGCCGCGTCCAACCGTGAGCCGAGACATGGGCCTGCCGACCGCGCGGGTCGAAGCCGCCAATCGCGCCGCCATGCGCGAGCCGTCGAGCGCGGGCTATATCAATGCCGTGCAGGTCTATCCCTGGACCGATGGCGCGCTCTATCGTCTCTATGCGGCGCCCGAACGGGTCAGTGACATCGCCTTGCAAGCTGGCGAGAAGCTGGTGGCCGTTTCGGCTGGGGATACGGTGCGCTGGGTGATCGGCGACACGACCAGCGGCGGTGCCGGAGGTGGGGGCGACGATACGCGCGTCCATATATTGGTAAAGCCCTTCGCAGCCGGACTGGTGACGAACATGGTCATCACCACCGACCGCCGCGCCTATCATCTGGCGCTGGAAAGCACCGACCGCACCGCGATGGCGGCGATCTCGTGGACCTATCCCGCTGACCAGCTTGTCGCCCTGCGGCGGCAGAACGCCCGCGCCGAGCAGGCACGGCCTGTCGCCGACAATGTGGCGCTCACCAACCTGCGCTTCCGCTACGCCATCACCGGCGACAATCCGCCCTGGCGTCCGGTTCGGGCGTGGGACGATGGCAACAAGGTTTATATCGAGTTTCCCGATCGTCTGGATCAGGGCGATGCGCCGCCGCTGTTCGTGGTAGGGCCGCTGGGCCAGAGCCAGCTCGTCAATTACCGCGTCTCGGGCAACCATTATATCGTCGATCGCCTGTTCGGCGCGGCGGAACTCCGCCTTGGCGAAAACCCGCAATCGGTCGTGCGTATCGTCCGCACCGACGACGGCAGGAGCCGCGATGACAGGCGAAGGGCTGCGAAATGAGCGAACCCACCATCGAACCCGCCGACCGTGAGATCCCGCACGATGCTGAGGCATCGCCGGCGACGCCCTCCAAGATCAGCCCCGACAAGCTCCAGTTGCGGGCCGCGCCGCGGCGCGTGGTGCGCTTTCGCCGGGGCGTCATCGCCGCCGGCGCTGCCGTCAGTTCGCTCGCTATTGCGGGCGTCGCGTGGATGGCGCTGGGGCCAAAGGCTTTGCACATCGTCGCGGCTGACGAGGGAAAGATGGTCAGCGACCGCCGCACGCCCGCCGATGCCGTCGCCAACCTGCCGGGCGACTATAGCAAGGTGACGCCGACCACGCCGATCCTGGGACCGCCCCTGCCGGGCGATCTCGGCAAGCCGATACTCGATCACCAGCGCGCGCTTTCTACGGGGGGCGATCAGACAGCGACCGTTCCGCCAGCCATGACACCGGCACAGCAAGCCGCAGAGGCTGAGCGGCAGCAGATTGCCGCCGAAGCCCAGCAGGCGCGCGTGGCCGGGGTCATGGTGCAGACCTCCGGGCGGACGGCGGCAGCTTCATCGGCAACTGATGGCCGAGCCGCATTCTCGCAGGCCCAGGCGGCAGCAGCGAGCGATGCTGACCGTCTCGCGCTTGATCCCGACAAGGATCAGAATGCCCAGCAGCGCAAGCTCGATTTTGTCGGGCAACAGGCGTCCGGGGGCATCTACAACGCGCACACGCTACAGACTCCCGCATCGCCCTGGCAGGTCATGGCGGGCAGTGTGATCGCCGCCAGCCTCTTGACCGGCCTCAACTCCGATCTTCCGGGCATGGTGGTGGCGCAGGTGATGGAGCCGGTGTTCGACACGGTGACGGGCCGGACCCTGCTGATCCCGCAAGGCTCGCGGCTGATCGGCTCCTATGACAGCGTGGTCGCTTTCGGCCAGCGCCGGGCCTTGCTGGTATGGCAGCGAATCATCCTGCCCGATGGCTCGTCGATCCAGATCGACAATCTGCCCGCCACCGACAGCGCGGGCTATGCGGGCCTTTCCGACAAGGTGGACTTCCACACCTGGCAATTGCTCAAGGGCGTGGCTCTCTCGACTTTGCTGGGCGTCGGCACCGAACTGACGTTCGGCAACGACGAAAGCGATCTCGTTCGGGCGATCCGTCAATCGACCCAGCAGTCGGCCAGTCAGGCCGGGCAGCAGATCGTCACCAAAAACCTCAATATCCAGCCCACCATCACCGTCCGTCCCGGCTGGCCACTGCGCATCATTGTCCACAAGGACATCGTGCTGCGGCCCTGGGCCGGCGCTCGCTGAAAAGGAGACGCCCGATGCTCAAGCTCGCAAAGCTCCCCGACCGCACGCCGGTCAAGATCACGCTGACGGTCACGCCTGATCTTGCCCATGCGCTTACCGCTTATGCCGCGCTCTATAACCGCACCTATGCCGACAAGGCGGAGGTGGCGGATTTGATCCCCGCCATGCTCGACGCTTTCCTCACCAGCGATCGTGCTTTTGCCAAGACGCGCAAGGATGGGGAGGCTCGGCCATGAAACCCGTCAATATCGTGATCGGCCGGTTCAAGCGGTCCAGACCGGGGGGCTGGGAAGGCGAAATCAACACGCTCACCATCCAGCGCCGGATCAGGCTGGTGCCGAATGATGACCGCGTGAGCGATGGCGCCCCGGCCTTTCGCGTCATGCTGGGCTGGCAGCATATCGGCAACGCCTGGGAGCGCACTTCAAGGAGCGAGCCGCCGCGTGACTATCTGCGCGTCATCATCGACGATCCGTTCTGTCCGCTGCGGGTCGTGCTGTTCACCGACGAGAACGGCGAAACCGCTCGGCTCTGCTGGAGGCCCGATCGGGATGGAGCCTTCTGATCGCATTCTGACGATCAGGGAAGCCGCCGGGCTGCTGAAGGTTCACCCGAACACAATTCGCAGCCTGCTGGCCGAAGGCCACATCCCTGCCGCGCGGGTCGGGCGCCAGTGGCGCTTTCTGGAGAGCGAGCTTGTCGCCTGGATTCGGACAGGGTATTCTTGCCCCGCACGGATGCAGTCGAGTGCCCCAACAAAGGAGGCATCATGGCACTCTATAAACGTGCAGGAACATATTACCTCAAGTTCACAGCACCTGACGGAACGCTCATTAGACGCACTACTGGAACGACCGACAGGCAAAAGGCCTTGGAATACCACGACAAGCTGAAGGCCGAGCTGTGGGATCTTGCCAAGTTGAAGCAGAAGCCGAAACGGACCTGGGACGAGGCGGCTTTGCGGTGGCTGAAGGAGAAGGCACACAAAAAGTCCTACCGGGACGATGTGAGCCGTATCCGCTGGTTCACCACGCATCTGCGCGGCAAGACACTGGAACAGGTGAGCAGGGACATGATCGACCGGCTCATATCGCGTCATTTCGCCCGCAAGAGCGATCGCACCAAGGATTTATATGTTGCGCTCATTCGCGCGATATTCCGGAAGGCGATGCGGGAATGGGAATGGATCGCGCATATGCCGGCGTTCAAGACCTATGCGCGTAGCGGCAAGGTCAGGGTGCGGTTTCTCACCCACGATCAGGCGGCGGCGCTCATGGATCGGCTTCCTGAACACCAGCGCGAGGTGGTGCTGTTCGCTTTGTCCACTGGCTTGCGTCAGGGCAACATACTCCATCTGCGATGGGATCAGGTCGATATGACCCGCCGCATCGTGACGATCGAGTATGGCGAGACCAAGAACGGGGAGGCGCTTGGCGTCCCTCTGAACGAGGCGGCTCTTGGCGTATTACAGCGGCAGAGGGGAAAGCATCCGGTCCATGTGTTCACTTTCGCCGGCAAGCGGCTGGCGAATGCGAATACGCGAACGTGGCGTGCGGCGTTGAAGGCTTGCGGGATCGAGGATTTCCGCTGGCACGATCTGCGGCACACCTGGGCGACATGGCTCCGGCAGAATGACGTGCCCACCTGGGTGCTTCAGGAGCTGGGGGGATGGAAGTCGGAGACGATGGTGCGGCGCTATGCCCACATGTCGGTGAAGCACCTCCAGCCCTATGCCGACAAGCTGATTATTCCGGACACAATGGACACAGTGCCTAAGTGTCCGGAAGGGTTGGAGGCTCCAGGACACAAAAATGGACACAGTGAGAGCGGTTTTCGGCTCAAAATTGTCGCCGGACTCGATGTAAGCAACTGATTGTAATGAATAAAAAATGGTGGACGCACTAGGGCTCGAACCTAGGACCCGCTGATTAAGAGTCAGCTGCTCTACCAACTGAGCTATGCGTCCGTTCCCGTTCGGGAAGCGCTCCCATAGCGATTTCTGCCGTGTTGCCAAGCCCTGAAATGGCTTTTCAGGCGAGACCGCTTCCGCCCCGGCGGCTCCAGCGGTCCACCGCCATGATCGTGCCCACGCAGATCATGTTGGTCATCATCGACGATCCGCCGTGGCTCATGAAGGGCAGGGGGATGCCCACCACGGGGGCGAGGCCCATCACCATCATCAGGTTGATGCAGGCATAGAAGAAGATCGTGGTGGTCATGCCCGCCGCCAGCAGGCGCGAGAAGCGGTCGGGTGCGTTCATCGCCACTTTCAGGCCCCAGCGCAGCACCACGGCGAAGATCGCCAGCACGAACAGGCCGCCCAGCATCCCCCATTCCTCGGCCATGGTGGCAAAGACGAAGTCGGTCTGCGCTTCGGGCAGGTAGTCGAGGTGGCTTTGCGAACCGTGGCCGAAGCCCTTGCCGAACAGGCCGCCCGATCCGATCGCGATCTTCGACTGGGTGATGTGATAGCCCGATCCCAGCGGATCGTTTTCCGGGTCCATGAACACCAGCACGCGCTTGCGCTGGTAATCGTGGAGCAGCGTGAAGAACGCCAGCGGTGCCACGATCAGCCCGGCGCCGACAGCGCCCAGGAACAGGCGCAGCGGCAGCCCGGCAAGGAACATGGTGACGACCGCGCCGAAGCTGATGGCAAGCCCGGTGCCAAGGTCCGGCTGGAGCATGACGAGGCCGGCGGGAATGCCCAGCAGCACCGCCGCCGGCGCCACCGCGCGCCAGCCGCGCGTTTCGCCCACCGGCAGCACGCTGTAGAACCACGCCAGCACCAGCACGATGCCCGGTTTCATCAGTTCGGACGGCTGGAGCGTCATGAAGCCCAGATTGAGCCAGCGCTGGCTGCCGCCGCCGATCCCGCCGATCAGTTCCACCAGCACCAGCAGTACGCACAGGCCGGCATAGATCGGCAAGGCGGCGCGTTTGAACCAGTCCTGCGGCACGCGCGCGATCACCATGGCGAGCGCCAGGAACACGCAGAAGCGCAGAACGTGGGTCAGCGCCCAGGGCTGCAGATGCCCGCCCGCCGCCGAATAGAGCACGAACCCGCCGAAGACGACCAGCATCGCCAGCGGCAGCAGCACGCGCCAGGGCTGGCGGGCGATGGCGGCGGGAACATAGGCGCGTCTATTGCGCGCCGGACGTGGCGGGAGTGGCGGGTGCCGGAGCGGTGCCCGGTGCCGGCCGCGGCGATGCGCCCGGCGCCGGCGTGCCCGGTTCGGGCGTCGTCGGCTCGGGCGGAGGCGGCGCGGCGTCGGTCTGCGCGGCGGTCGGTTCGGGCACCGGCTTGTTCTCGGCCGCGACTTCCTGCGCCACTTGCGCGTCGTCCGCCGCCTTGGGCGCGGAAGCTCCGTATTGCGCGGCATAGGCGTCGTACCGGGCCGCCATGCGCTGTTGCACGTTGCCGCCCCACTGCTTTTCGAAGCCTTCGAGCACTTCCAGCGCCTTGCCCGGATCGAACAGGAACGTCATCACGTCGCGCGCGATGGGATAGGCCGCGCCCGAACCGCCGCCGTGCTCGATGGCGACGGCGCAGGCATAGCGCGGCTTGTCGAACGGGGCGAAGCAGATGAAGTGGCCGTGGTCACGGTGCTTCCACAGCCCGCCCTTGCCGTTGCCGATGTTGAGGCCGACGACCTGCGCCGTCCCGGTCTTGCCCGCCATCTGCACGTTGGGAATGGGCAGGCGCGCCTTGCCGGCGGTGCCACGCCCGTTGACGACTTCGTTCATCGCCGCGTGGATGTAATCGAGGTGTTCCTGCTTGAAGCCCATGGACTTGGGTTGCGGTGCGTGCCGGTCGAGCAACAGGCGCGGCATCAGTTCGAGGCCGGAGGCGATGCGCGAGGCCATGACCGCCTGCTGCAGCGGGTTCACCAGCATGTAGCCCTGGCCGATGGTGGCGTTCACCGTGTCGTAGATCGCCCAGGGCTGCTTGTACTTGCGCAGCTTCCAGGCGGGATCGGGCACCGTGCCATAGGATTGCCCGGCGACGGGCAGCGGAAATTCCTGTCCCAACCCCAGCCGCTTGGCCATCGCCGCGATCACGTCCATGCCCATCTGTTGCGCGAAGTGATAGAAGTACACGTCGCACGACTGGTAGATGCCCTTGGCCATGTTGGTCGCGCCGTGGCCCCGGTGGTTCCAGCAGTGGAACACGCGGTTGCCCACGCGCAGGCCACCCGCGCAGTTGACCGAGGCATTGGGATCGAGCCCCGCTTCGAGGAACGACAGCGCGACCATCGGCTTCACCGTCGAGCCCGGCGGATAGAGCCCGCGCAGAACCTTGTTGCGCAAGGGAACGTGATCGTCGTCCGACAGCATCTTCCATTCGATGCGCCCGATGCCGTCGGAGAAGCTGTTGGGATCGAAGCTGGGCATCGAGGCCATGGCCAGCACATCGCCGGTCAGGCAGTCGATCACCACGACCGACCCGGATTCAAGGCCGATGCGGCGCGAGGCATAGTCCTGCAACGGGCCGTTGATGGTGAGCTGGATCGGCTTGCCCGGCACGTCCTCGCGCGTGCCCAGATCGCGCACCACGCGCCCGCTGGCCGTGGCTTCCACGCGCCGCGCGCCGGGCACGCCACGCAGCCGCGTCTCGAAATACTTCTCCAGCGCGTCCTTGCCGATCTTGAAGCCGGGCGTGATCAGCAGCGGGTTGCGTTCGCGTTCATAGTCCTCGGCGGAAGCCGGGCCGACATAGCCGACCAGATGCCCCACGGTCGCGCCGGTGGGGTAGAAGCGCGAATAGCCGCGCTGCGGGACCACGCCCGGCAGTTCGGGCAGGCGCACACTGACGGCGGCGAATTTGTCCCAATTGAGATTGGCGGCAACCTCGACCGGCTGGAATCCGCGCGACTTGTCCAGCTTGTCATGGATGTCGCCCACCTTGTCGGGCGAAAGGTCGAGCAGCGAGGCGAGCGTGGCCAGCGTCTTGTCCGCGTCCACGACCCGGTCGGGAATCAGGTCGACGCGGAAGTCGGCGCGGTTCGATGCCAGCGCCGCGCCGTTGCGATCGAGAATCCAGCCGCGCCGGGGCGGAATCAGCGTCAGGTTGACGCGGTTGCTTTCCGACGCCGCCTTGTACTTCTCGTTCTGCATGATCGAGAGGTAGCCGAGCCGAACCGCCAGCAGCACGCCGATGCCGCCCATTGCCGATCCCAGCACGAAGGTGCGGCGGTTGAAGGTGTCGGTCAGCCGGGCCGAACTCATCGGCAGTTGCTGTCTCGCCACGCTCAGATTCTCCGCAGCGGCAGCAGGCGCACGCGGTCGAGCAGGGCGACGAACCGGGTGATGACGGGGAACAGGAACACGCTCAGCAGCAATTGCGGGCCGATCGAAAGAGGCAGCGGATAGCCGGCGGCAAAGCCCGCGAAACTGGCGGCAAGAAACAGATAGCCGGCCAGCAGCGCGCTGCCCGCCAGCCAGTCCTGCAGAAAGCCCCGCCAGAGGAACCTTTCGTCGATCACTTCCATCGCCAGCATGGTCAGCGACCACAGGATGATCGCGCTGCCGAACGGCTGTCCGCTGAACAGATCGTCGATGGCACCCAGCGGCAGGCCGACCCACACCGGCAACATGCCGGGCCGCAGCATGCGCCAGGCCAGCAGCATCATGTAGGAAAATGGCGGGAGCAGGGGCGCGGACGCGATCACCGGGGAAAAGGTCGCCATCGATGCCAGGATGATCGATGCCCAGGGGATGCCCACCGCGAGCACCGGCGATGGCGCTCGGTTGATGCGGTTGCGGACGATATCCTCGGCGCGGGCGGGAAAGCGGGGCAGCATCACCGGCTTACTGGTCGCCCGGATCGCGCGGCGGGCCGGCCGCTTTCTCGCTATCGCTCAGCGCGGCCTGGGCGGCAGGCTGAAAGCTCGGAAACACCAGCACGTAGTCCACGTCCGCAGGATCGCTGGCGAGGTGGCCGACGGCGCCGTCATGATGCGGATCGGTGGCGATCGCGACCGGAATGTTGGGCGGATAGAGGCCGCCCGATCCGGAGGTAACGAAAACGTCGCCCTTGTGGACGGGGTTAACGCCCGAATTGATCAGGCGGATTTCGATCCGGCCGTTGGCGGCCCCCTGCACGAAGGCAGGCAGGCCATCGGTGGCGCGGCGCACGGGCACGACGTTGTCCGGGTCTGTCACGAGCAGAACGCGCGCCGTATCCCGCCCGGTTTCGACAATCCGGCCGATCAGTCCGGTGGACGAGCGCACAGGCATCCCGGGGCGCAGCCCGGTCGAGGAGCCGATCGACAGCACGGCGAAGCGCCGTGCGCTGGCCGCGGTGGAGCCGATAAGGCGGCCGGCGGCAATCGGCCGCACCTGGGGATCGACGATGCCCAGCAGCGCTTTCAGGCGCGCGTTTTCGGTTTGCACCGCGCGCATGGTCACCGCGTCGGCCCGCGCGGCTTCCACCTCGCGGCGGAGCGCGGCGTTCTGCCTTCCGGCGTTGAAATAGGCGCCAACGGCGGCAAACACGCCCTGGCCGGTGGCGCGGGATTCGGCGCTAGCCTGCCCGATCGGTCGCGCTATCTCGCTCGCTCCCGATCGCGCAAAGGCAAACGCCTCGGGGTTGAACAGCGATACGATGAGCAGCACGGCGCCCACCACGACGCCAAGAATGGCGACGACGTAGCCTGTAAAGATCCCGTACTGCGCCCTGCGCGAAAAGCCCGGGCGCCGGTCCTGTGACCGCGCCATGTCCGTTATTCCCTACCGTTCCCGCCGCTGGCCGCCGGCCGGTGCCGGCTTGCTTCCATGCAGCAACGGGATGAACCTGCCATTACGCGGTCATCAGCACGCCGCGATAGATCGGATCTTCCATCGCGCGGCCGGTGCCCAGCGCCACGCAGGACAGCGGGTCTTCGGCAACGCTCACCGGCAGGCCGGTTTCCTCGCGCAGATGCTCGTCCAGCCCGCGGATCAGCGCGCCGCCGCCGGTCAGTACGATGCCCTGGTCGACGATGTCCGCCGCCAGTTCCGGCGCGGTGTTTTCCAGCGCGATGCGCACGCCTTCGACGATCGCGCCAATCGGTTCGGACAGGGCCTCGGCCACGTTGGCCTGGGTGATCGTGATTTCCTTGGGCACACCGTTGACGAGGTCGCGACCCTTGATGTGGATCGTTTCGCCCACGCCGTCGGCCGGGATCGTGGCGATGCCGTAATCCTTCTTGATCCGTTCGGCCGTGGCTTCGCCGATCAGCAGGTTGTGGTGGCGGCGGACATAGCTGACGATGGCTTCGTCCATCTTGTCGCCACCCACGCGCACGCTGGTGGTATAGGCCAGGCCGCGCAGCGACAGCACGGCGACTTCCGTGGTGCCGCCGCCGATATCGACCACCATCGAACCGACCGGTTCGGTTACGGGCATGTCAGCCCCGATCGCGGCGGCCATCGGTTCCAGGATCAGGAACACCTGGCTGGCGCCGGCGTTGGAAGCGGCATCGCGAATCGCGCGCCGTTCGACCGAGGTGGAGCCCGAAGGCACGCAGATCACGATTTCCGGATAGCGCAGCAGGCTCTTCTTGCCGTGGACCTTCTGGATGAAGTGCTTGATCATGGCCTCGGCCACTTCGATGTCGGCGATCACGCCATCGCGCATCGGACGGATCGCCTCGATGTTGTCCGGCGTCTTGCCCATCATCATCTTTGCATCATCGCCGACGGCCTTCACCTTCTTGACGCCGTTGATCGTCTCGATCGCGACGACGGAAGGCTCGTTCAGCACGATCCCGCGATCCTGTACGTAGACCAGCGTATTCGCCGTTCCGAGGTCGATCGCGATGTTCTGGGAACCGAACTTGAAGAATCGGGAAAGCATCGAAGCCATCAGGAAATCCGTATGAATCTGCGGGTTGGAACGCGGGCACGCGCCAACCCCAACCAAATGAGTGCCCGGGAAGCCCGGCTCATTAGCGCATGATTTGCGCAAAACCCATAGGTTTATGCTGCGTTTGCGGGATAACTTCTCCACTTGGCTCGAAAAAGCGCGGGTCCATCGCTAGTAATGTCTGGGCGTGCCGGAATCCCGATGCCGGCACGGCCCTGAACAAAGCTTTGACGATGCCCACGATCCGCCGCCTTCCCGATACTCTGGTGAACCGCATCGCCGCTGGCGAAGTGGTGGAACGGCCGGCCAGCGCGCTCAAGGAACTGGTCGAAAACGCCATCGATGCGGGCGCTACGCAAGTCCATGTCCGGCTGGGCGAGGGCGGGCTGTCGCTGATCGAGGTGACGGACGATGGCTGCGGGATGCGCGCGGACGAGATCGCGCTGGCGCTGGAGCGCCATGCCACGTCCAAGCTGCCGGACGAATCGATCGAACTGGTCGAAACGCTGGGCTTCCGGGGAGAAGCGCTGCCTTCCATCGCCAGCGTCGCGCGCGTCACCATCGAGAGCCGCGCGCGAGAGACCGGCGAGGCATGGAAACGCGTGGTCGATCACGGGGCGCTGATGTCCGATGGCCCTGCCGCGCTGCCGCCGGGGACGCGCGTGCGGGTGGAGGACCTGTTCGGCAAGATTCCGGCGCGGCGCAAGTTCCTGCGGTCGGCGCGGGCCGAATGGGCCGCCTCGCTCGACGTGGTGCGCCGGCTGGCCATGGCGCGCCCGGAAGTGGGCTTCACGCTGGAGCACGACGGCCGCCGCGCGCTGCAGGTGCAGCCGGGCGATTCGCTCGAAGCGCGCGTTGCGCAGCTTGTCGCGCGCGAACTGGCGGGCAACGCGGTGACGGTCGATCTGGTGCGCGGCGATTTCCACCTGACCGGCGTGGCCGGCCTGCCGACCTACAATCGCGGCGTCGCCGATCACCAGTACCTGTTCGTCAACGGCCGCCCGGTGAAGGACCGCCTGCTGATCGGCGCGGTGCGCGGCGCCTATGCCGACATGCTGGCGCGGGACCGGCACGCGGTGCTGGCGCTGTTTCTCGACGTGCCGCCTACCGAGGTCGACGTGAACGTCCACCCGGCCAAGACCGAGGTGCGCTTCCGCGATCCCGCACTGGTGCGGGGTATGGTCGTAACCGGCCTGCGCACCGCGCTGGCAAGCGGGGACCAGCGCTCCGCCCAGGCCCCGTCCGAAACCGCGATGCGCGCCTGGCAGGCCGAACCGATCGCCGCGCCGCCGGGTGCGGCACCAGGGCCGGGGCCGCTGTTTCCCGCACCCGCCGAACGGCAAGGCAGCATCTTCGCGTCCCCCGCATGGCGGCCCGAAGCACGGGTCAGCGATGCCGGGCAGGCGTGGCGCGGATATGAAGCCGCGGTCATGGCCCCGCCCGTTGCACGCGCCGAAGCTGCCGACGATGCCGTGCCGGAGCCGGCCGAGCATCCGCTGGGCGTGGCGCGCGGGCAGGTGGCCAACACCTATATCGTGGCCGAGGCGGCCGATGGCCTCGTGATCGTGGACCAGCACGCCGCGCACGAGCGGCTGGTGCTGGAACGCCTGCGCGCCGCCGGTGCGGGAGAGGGTAGCGCCCCCAGCCAGGCGCTGCTGATCCCCGAAGTGGTGGAGCTTGAGGAAACCGATTGCGACCGGCTGGAGGAAGCCGCGCCGAAGCTGGCCGAATACGGCCTTGCGCTCGAACGCTTCGGTCCGGCGGCAGTGCTGGTCCGCGCGGTGCCGGCGGCGCTGGCCAAGGGCAATCCCGAAGCGCTGGTGCGCGACGTGGCCGACGATCTTGCCCAGAACGGAGACGCCCTGCTGCTGGGCGAACGGCTCGATCTCGTGCTGGCGACGATGGCCTGCCATGGCTCGGTCCGCGCGGGCCGGGTGCTGTCCGTCGCCGAAATGAACGCATTGTTGCGCGAAATGGAAGTGACGCCGCGCTCTGGCCAGTGCAATCATGGGCGGCCAACGTGGGTGAAGCTTGCCCATGGCGATATCGAGAAACTGTTCGGGAGAAAGTGATGCGCGGGATCGTTGCCGGAGCGGCAGTGCTCGTTCTGCTGGCTGCCTGCTCCAGCCAGACGCCGGCGGAAAAGGCGGCCGAGGATGCGCGGGCCGTGGCGCAGGTGGAAGCGGCGCAGCGCAACGGACAGCCGCCAGTCAAGCCGATCGAGCCGCAGCCGATCATGTTCTTCGACATCCGCGACGGCAAGCTGACCGGCACCGGTTGCAACTTCGTGGCCGATGGCGGCGGCATGGGCGCGATCCTGCTGGCGCAGGACGAACGCGGCGTGATGAAGCTGGACGGCAAGCTGGTGATCTTCGCGTCCGACAAGGGCAGCACGCAACTGCCGCAGGGCGCCTGGTCGCGCTATTCGGGCAAGGAATACGCGCTCACGCTGACCCGCATCGACGATGGCAAGGCGGTGAAGAACGGCCTCGTTGATCTGTTCAGCGGGCAGGTGGTGGTGACCGATCCCTTCGACCGGGTGGTCTACAAGGCGCGCGGCAACGTCCAGTGCAAGCCGATGTAACAACACCGGCCGCTCCAGCGCGCGCTTAGGGTCAGGACCCCTTACTGGCGCGATCGAGGCGTCCAAATGGCGAACATATCGGGCCGAAAGGCGCGCCGCGAAGGCTGGTTGCCTTTGTCAGCGCCTTTCGGTTCGAGATGGAAGCCATTTGGACGTCCCGCAGGGATTTGACCAAAATGGCCCGCTGCGGCGTCGAGAGGACTTGAAATATCGACATATTCCTGCGCCCTCTCTCCTTGCAACAGGCCATTTTGCTTCAAACCTCGATCGCGCCAGTAAGGGGTCCTGACCCTAATCCGTCGATGCGGTTTCCGGATCGCGCACGCGGATCAAGCCGATCGAGATGAAGCTCATCACCAGATCGTCGTTCTGGTTGAACACGCGCATGGTGGATCGGAAGCTGCCCATTTCCGGGCGCGAGCGGCTGCGCTTCTTTTCGAGCAACTGGGTTTCGCAGCGCAGTGTGTCGCCGGGATAGACCGGCTTGTGCCAGCGCAGTTCGTCTATGCCGGGCGAACCCAGCCCCGCCTGCCGGCGCGCCTTCAGGTTCTCCACCACCATGGCCATGACCATGGCGCAGGTATGCCAGCCGCTTGCCGAAAGCCGGCCAAAATGGGTCTGCGCCGCCGCCTCGTCGTCGAGATGGAATGGCTGCGGATCATAGCGCGAGGCAAACGCGATCACTTCCTCGCGCGTGACCTGGTGGTTGCCGAAGCGTTCGACGGTGCCGGGCTCGAGGTCTTCGAAGTACTGCATCGGCACGCTTTTGCCCGTGCCGGCAATCCTGTCAATCGACCGGTTAAATGGCGCGCGGACTCACACGTTGAACTTGAAGTGCATCACGTCGCCGTCGTGCACCACGTATTCCTTGCCTTCCTGGCGCAACTTGCCAGCTTCCTTGGCGCCGTTCTCGCCGCCAAGCGCGACATAGTCGGCATAGGCGATGGTTTCGGCGCGGATGAAGCCGCGCTGCATGTCGGAGTGGATCTCGCCCGCGGCGTCGGGGGCCTTGGCGCCCTGATGGACGGTCCACGCGCGCGCTTCCTTGGGGCCGACGGTGAAGAAGGTGATGAGGTGCAGCAGGTCGTAGCCGGCGCGGATCACGCGGGCGAGGCCGGTTTCGTGCAGGCCCATCTCCTCAAGGAACACCAGCCGCTCATCCTGCTCCATGCCGACCAGTTCGGCCTCGATCGCGGCCGAGACGATCACCGCGTTGGCGCCTTCGGCCTTCGCCTTCTCGAACACGCGGGCCGAAAAGGCATTGCCTTCGGCCGCCGCGCCTTCCTCTACGTTGCACACGTAGAGCACCGGCTTGGCGGTCAGCAGTTGCGCCTGCCGGAACACGCGGGCTTCCTCCTCGTCCTTCGGCTTGGTCAGGCGCGCCGGCTTGCCTTCGCGCAGCAGATCGAGCGCCTGGCCCAGCACGGAGGCGATCAGCTTCGCTTCCTTGTCGCCCTGCGCCGCCTTTTTCTGCGCGGCGGGAACGCGCTTTTCCAGGCTTTCGAGGTCCGACAGCATCAGTTCGGTCTCGACGGTGTCGGCGTCCGAGATCGGATCGACCTTGTTGTCGACATGCTGGATGTCGTCGTTCTCGAAGCAGCGCAGCACGTGGACGATCGCGTCCACCTCGCGGATGTTGCCCAGGAACTGGTTGCCCAGCCCTTCGCCCTTGGACGCACCGCGCACGAGCCCGGCGATGTCCACGAAGCCCAGTTGGGTGGGGATGATCTTCTGGCTGCCGGCGATCTTCGCCAGTTCGTCCAGCCGGGGATCGGGCACGCCCACGTTGCCGACGTTCGGCTCGATCGTGCAGAACGGATAGTTCGCCGCCTGCGCCGCCTGCGTCTCGGTCAGCGCGTTGAACAGCGTCGACTTGCCGACGTTTGGCAGACCGACGATCCCGCAACGAAAACCCATTTGATGCTCCACAAGTGATCTGGATGCGGCCCGCGCGGCTCTTGCGCCCAAGCCTTTCGCGCGGCCCATAGCGGGGGCGCGACGGTTTGGCCAGTTTCACCAAACCTTCAGGCGTTCGTGCCATGACGCAGGCATGAGAAACACGTTGATCCTGCCCGCACTGCTCGTTCTCGCCGCCTGCGGTTCGGAAACGCCAGAGCAGCATTTCGACCGGGCACAAGCCGCCTTCAAGGCGGAGGACTATCGCACGGCCCGCAAGGAACTGGGCGAAGCGGTTTCGGCCGCGCCCGATGATGCCCGGATTCTCGATCTGCTGGCGCGGGTGCAATTGCGCCTGGGCGATGGCGAGGGCGCGCAGGCGACGCTCGCGCGCCTGGAAGCCGCAGGCGGGAAGGGGGCCGAGATAGCGCGGATGAAGGCGGACGCGGCCTTGCTGCGCGGGCAGGCCAGCGAAGCGCTTTCGCTGCTGGGCAACGATAGCCATCCGGATGCATGGCGCATCCGCGCGGCGGCCCTGCTTGCGAACAAAGATGAGACCGGGGCGCTCGAAGCTTATCGCAAGGGGCTTGCCGCCGGCGGTGATGCACGCCTGGTGCGTGACTATGCCCGGTTCCTGCTGGATTCGCAGGATATCGCCGGGGCCGAAGCGCAACTGGCCGATTTGCGCCGTCGAAGCCCTGACGCGCTCGATACGTTGATGCTGGCGGGCGATATCGATGCGCAGGCGAACCGTTGGGACGGCGCCCTGGCCGCGTACAAGCGGGCGCAGTCGCTTTATCCCACGCGGCCCGAGCCATTGCTCGCGCAGGCCGATGCGGCCGACCAGCAAGGCAAGCTGGACGAGGCCGAGGCGCTGGTGGCCCGTGCCACCGATGTCGCGCCCGATAGCGGCGACGTGCTGCGGATGCGCATCCAGATCGCGGCCGAAAGGGGCGATTGGGAGCGGGTACGGTCCATGCTCGCCCCGCGCGAAAGCAGCCTGGAGGCGCGCTCGCCCGAAGGGCTGGCCTATGCCGAAGCCTTGCTTCGCCTCGGGCGGGCCGAGCAAGCGCGGGCGATCTATGCCAAGGCCTTGCTGCTTTCCCCGCAGAACCCGTTTGCAAGGCTGATGCTGGCGGAAGCGCAACTCGCGACCGGCGATGCGGCCACGGCCTATGCCACGGTCAAACCGCTGGCGGACAGCGCCATGGCCGGGCCGCGCGAACTGGAGCTTGCGGAAAAGGCGGCGCGCGCGGCCGGCGATCCGGCAGCCGATACGCTGAAGGCGCGCTTGCAGTCGGGCGATCTGCGCCGAACGCAGCAACTGGCCGCCAGCGGGCAGGCGGCGATGGCGCGGGGGGACTGGAACGCGGCGATCATGGCGTACCAGCAAGTCTCCGGCTACCAAGCCGATGCGGATGTGCTCAAGCGGCTGGCGTTCGCGGCCTCGCAGGCCGGGCGCAACGCCGAAGCGATCGGCTTCGCGGACAAGGCGCTGGCCTTGCAACCCTCCAACGCCGACATGATCCACATGGCGGGGCTGGCGCGGTTAAGGGCCGGGACGGACCGCGAAAAGGCGGTGGCCTATCTCGAACAGGCTTTGCGGGCAGACCCCGCCAACCGCCTCTTCCGGAACGATCTCGCCCGCGCGCAAGTGGCAGGCTGACCGGATTGCGATAGGCCGTCTGCAAGGCGACGCTCATACGCGGATGCTTGCCCCGGGGCCGGGTCCGGCGCGGCCGAACCCGTGGGGCGTGCCCTAATTCAGTGCGGTCAGGCCTTGCGGCGCTGACGGCGCGCAAAGCCCAGGCCGATCAGGCCCATCGCCATCATGCCCAGCATGCCGGGTTCGGGAACCGCCGTACCGCCGGACGAGGTGCTGCCACCGCCCGACGAAGTCGACGAGGTAGAGGTGCTGCCGCCAGAGGACGTGGAGGTGCTGCCACCCGAGGAGGTGCTGCCGCCGGACGACGTGCTGCCGCCGCTGGTGGACGACGTCGACGAGGACGACGACGAACCGCCGCACGACTTGGAGCCGGCGCTGTGGCCGCAATTGCAATAGTGGGTGTGACCGAAAGTCGCGTGCGCCGGCGTGGCGAACATCGCGGACGTCGCCAGCGCGGCGAGGATGACAGTGGAACGCTTCATGGTTTGGCCCCCTTTGAAAGCGGTACGAATGGTTCACGCCATTCTTCGCAATTGCCGTGCCAAACGGGGAATCCTGCAGGGTATGCTGGTTAACGAAGGTTTCGGAAGGTCCGATCTGTAAATTTGCCCGACAGTTCGGATGGTTAAGCCGCGTTAGTAATGATTAACCTGCTTGCCGTAGCGCCACATCGCTCATGAAGCGGACGTCGTCGCCCTTGGCCAGCCATTCCGCTTCCGAAGCGATCGCGCCGAGCATGTCGACGAGATCGTCCTGCTCCGCCTTGGCGAAATTGCCGAGAACGTACCCGGTCACGCGGTCCTTGTGGCCGGGGTGGCCGATGCCCAGCCGCACGCGGCGGAAATCGGGTCCGAGGTGCTTGTCGATCGAGCGCAAGCCGTTGTGCCCGGCGGTGCCGCCACCGGTCTTCACCTTCACCTTGAACGGGGCGAGATCGAGCTCGTCGTGGAACACCGTCAGCGCATCGGTGCCCAGCTTGTAGAAGCGCAGCGCTTCGCCCACCGCGCGGCCGCTTTCGTTCATGAAGGTCGCCGGCTTCAGCAGCAGCACTTTCGCCCCGCCGATCCGGCCTTCCTGCACCCAGCCCTGGAACTTCTTCTGCACCGGGCCGAAGGAGTGCACTTCGGCGATGGTGTCGAGCGCCATGAAGCCGACATTGTGGCGGTGCAGCGCATATTGCGGCCCCGGATTGCCCAGCCCGACCCAGACTTGCATGGCGGTTTTGCTCCTTCGCTTGGCGCCCGTTTACAGCGTTGGGCGCATCAGGCCAGACGGCATGTGAAAAGAACCGCCAGGCAAAAAAGAACCCCTCCCGCGCGGGGCGGAAGGGGGCTTCTTTCCGGTTCCGCCGTCGGCCTCTTGATAGAGGGACGGCGGAAACGCTTGCCTGAAGATCAGGCTTCGGTCTTGGTCGTATCGCCTTCTTCGCTCTTGAGCGAGGAGGGCGCGACGATCGTGGCGATGGTGAAGTCGCGGTCGGTGATCGCCGTCTTCACGCCGGCCGGCAGCGTCACCGAGCTGATGTGGATCGAATCGCCCACTTCGAAGCCGGTCACGTCGACCACGATGTCATCGGGGATCGAATCCGGCGCGCAGACCAGTTCGAGTTCGTGACGGACCACGTTGAGGACGCCGCCCTTCTTGAGGCCGGGCGACTTTTCCTCGTTGGCGAAGACCACCGGCACGTTCACGTGAACGGCGTGGTCGGCCGAAAGGCGCAGGAAGTCGGCATGCAGCGGACGGTCCGAAACCGGATGGAACGCAACGTCCTTGGGCAGCGTGCGGACGGTCTTGCCGCCGACGGTGAGTTCGACGATCGAGTTGAAGAAGTGACCGGTGCCAAGCGCCTTGACCAGTTCCTTTTCCCCGACGTGGATCGCGGCCGGATCCTCGTTGCCGCCGTAGATCACGGCGGGAGTGCGGCCTTCGCGACGCAGTGCACGGGAGGCTCCCTTGCCAGCCCGATCGCGCGTCTCGGCCGACAGCGTAAGCGTCTCGCTCATTGTCTGTACCTTCCGAAAATGCTGTGTTGAACACGTTTCCGCCCGCACGCCTCCAGGGATGACCATGCCGGGGAAGCGGCGGCCCTTAGCGGATCGGACGGAAAAAGCAAGCGCTGCCGGGCTTTCGGGCCGGACTTTCTGGCCTGGTCCCGTGCGCTATTGCACGCGCCGCACCGTCCAGCCGCGCTCGGCCAGCATCCGGGGCAGGCCGTCCATGCCCGAAACGTGCGCCGCGCCCACCGCCACGAAGGGATGCGCGCCGGCTTTGAGCATGGCGTCGATCTGCCCCGTCCAGTTGCGGTTGCGCGCGGCCAGCAGCGCTTCGTGAAGGCCTGGATCGGCCAGGAAGCCGGTCTCGCTTTCCCTGGCGATGCCCAGATCGTCGCCGCGCAGCCATAGCGCGAGGATATCCTGCTCGTCGTCCTTGTCGCTCGATGCTTCCTCCGCCACCTGTTCCAGCAGCACTTTCTGCTCGCGGTCGCCCAGCCGGTCGAAGATGCCGAACTGGCTGTCGATGGTTTCCAGGCCGGTGACGAGCTTGCCCTTCGCCATGCGGCGCAGTTCCGGCTCCACGCCGTTGTCCGGGCTCATCCCGTGCTTCTGCCCGGCGATGGCGGAGATCTGGAGCGCCACGGCCCACGATTCCTCGTCGCGGAACTGCGCGTCGGTCAGCGACAGGTCCTTGTACACCGCGGCCAGCTTGCCGCGATACGCGGGATCGATCCGTTCGGACGGCGGCGGCAGCCCCCGGGTGAAGGCCAGCCGCCCAAGCGCCTCGCCCGCGATCTTCGCGTCGAGCGGTTCGCCGATCTCGAACACCAGCCGGTCCGCCGCGCCCAGCGCCTGCGCGATCGCGGGGCGCGTCCAGCGCGTGCCTTCGGGCAGGGCGTGAACGGTGCCGAACAGCCAGCCGCGCGCACCCCCGGGGCCGGTCACTTCCCACAGCGCCACGTGCGATTCCGCCGCCGGGGCAGGGGGCTGCGGCTCGTTCCGGCACGCGCCCAGCAGCAACCCCACCGCCAGCGCGATGCCCGCGCAGGCCTTCTTCCAGATCCCGGTCTTCATCCGGTTCATTGCACCCGCTGCGTGGCGAGGCCGAGCGCGGCGAGCTGTTCCTGCACGCTGCCCTTGCCGGCGAGATGCCCCGCGCCCACCGCCACGAACACCGTGCCGGGCTTGTCCAGCCGCGTCTTGATCCATTGCGCCCAGTGGCGGTTGCGGCCGACCAGCAGCGTTTCGGTCAGGCGCGGATCGTCCATGTCGGCGTTCATGATCGTGGCCAGCGCCTCGGCATCGCCCTTGCCCCAGGCCGTGATCAGGCTGTCGATCTCCGGCCCGATCTTGTCGTAATCGCGCACCACGTTGCCAAGGTAGGCAAGCTGCGCATCGGCCGGCAGCGTATCGAACAGGCCGAGCTGGTAGTCGATCGTCTCCAGCCCCGCGCGCGTCCTCGCCTTGCCGCCCGGATACGCGTTGAGCGTGGCTTCGGCGCCGTCCTTGGGGCTGAGGCCCTGGCTTATCATCGGCAGCGAGGAGAGCACGACCGCGGCGTACCACGGCTTGAACCGGTCGAAGGCTTGCGCCTGCAATCCCACCCGGCCCAGCAGCGTTTCAAAGGCGGTCCGCTGGGGCGCGTCCATCAGTGCGCGCAGCGTCTGGCCTTCGGGCAAGGTCGCGCGCGAAAGCAGCGCCGCCTGCGCCTCGCCGCCCACCGGATCGAGCACTTCGGTCACCAGTTCGTCCGATCCGTCGAGCGCCTGCTTCAGCGGGCCGTTAAGCCAGTCATAGCCGGGCTTGAGCACGTGGACGGTGCCGAACAGGTAGATCGTGGTATCCGCGTCCGCCACTTTCCACAGCGCCGGATGGACCACCTGCGGCGCCGGAGCGGGGGCTGCAACCGGCGTTGCCGGGGCGGGCGCGGTCTGTTCGCGCGCCAGCGCCGGTCCGGCGAACAGGCCCGCCAGCGCCAGCGCGGCAAGCGGCTTCGCCAGCCGGCGAAGCGGCGCGGTTCGGAAAAATGCGGTCATCGACATCGCTCCTGCCTACCCCGGCGCGATGAACGAACTATTGCCGCGATGCAATCGCCCGGCAAAATCGCACCTTCCGCCGCACGGCAAAGTTGATTTGCGGGCCTCCATCGGCCAAAGGCCCGGGCCATGGCCGATCACACCCAAGCATCCCCCACGGGGCCGCTCAGCCTGCAGGACATCATCCTGCGCCTTCACGCGTTCTGGAGCGAGCAGGGCTGCCTGATCCTCCAGCCTTACGACATGCGCATGGGCGCGGGTACGTTCCATCCCGCCACCACGCTGCGCGCGCTGGGTCCGCAGCCGTGGAACGCCGCGTTCGTGCAGCCGTGCCGCCGCCCGACCGACGGCCGCTATGGCGAGAACCCGAACCGGCTCCAGCACTATTACCAGTACCAGGTGATCCTGAAGCCCAGCCCGGAAAACCTGCAGGAGCTTTATCTCGAAAGCCTGCGCGCCATCGGCGTGGATCCGCTGCTGCATGATATCCGCTTCGTGGAGGACGACTGGGAATCGCCCACGCTCGGCGCCTGGGGCCTGGGCTGGGAAGTGTGGTGCGACGGGATGGAAGTCACCCAGTTCACCTATTTCCAGCAGATGGGCGGCTTCGATTGCAAGCCGGTGGCGGGCGAGCTGACCTATGGGCTGGAGCGCCTGGCGATGTACATCCAGGGCGTCGACAACGTCTATGATCTGGCGTTCAACAGTCACGGCGTGACGTATGGCGACGTGTTCCTCGAGAACGAGCGCGAGATGTCGAAGTGGAACTTCGAGGTTGCCGATACCGACAGCCTGTTTGAAGGCTTCCGCCGCGCCGAGGAGGAATGCCGCCGCTCGCTGGATGCCGGCGTGCCGATCGCGGCCTATGAACAGGCGATCGAGGCAAGCCACCTGTTCAACCTGCTGCAGGCGCGCGGCGTGATCTCGGTACAGGAACGCGCCAGCTACATGGGCCGCGTGCGCGATCTCGCGCGGGGATCGTGCGAGGCCTACATGGACAAATTCAAGGACGAATGGGCGCAGGCCTATCCGGGGTGGACGGCATGATGGATGCGTATGACCGCGTCATCCCAGCGAAAGCTGGGATCGCTTTCCCTGGGGCACGAGGCCCCGGCTTTCGCGCGGGCTGCGGAGAAAATCATGACTGATTTTCTTCTTGAGTTGCGCTGCGAGGAAATCCCCGCGCGGATGCAGGCCGGCGCGCGTGCGTCGCTGGAAAAGCTGTTCCGCGATCATCTTGCCGCCGCCGGCCTCACCGTGGGCGATCTTACTGTCTGGACCACGCCGCGCCGCCTTGCGCTGATCGCGCGCGGGCTGCCCGCCGCGACCGAGGCGGTGAGCGAGGAAGTGAAGGGGCCGCGCACCTCCGCGCCCGAACAGGCGCTCGAAGGCTTCCTGCGCAAGACCGGGTTGACGAAGGAGCAACTGACCGAACGCGATGGCGTGTGGTTCGCGGTCAGCGAAAAGCCCGGCCGCGCCACCGCCGGTGTGCTGGCCGAAGCGATCCCCGCCATCGTCCGCGCGTTCCCCTGGCCCAAGAGCCAGCGCTGGGGCGCGGCCTCGCTGTCCACCGAAAGCCTGCGCTGGGTGCGCCCGCTCTCCGCGATCGTGGCGCTGCTCGATGGCGCAGTGGTCGATTGCGAGGTCGGCGGCATCCGCGCCGGCCGGATCACGCGCGGCCACCGCTTCCACGCGCCCGGTGAAATCGCGATTGATGGCGTGGACGATTACGCGGCGAAGCTGCGCGAAGCGCATGTGCTGGTCGATCACGCGGAGCGCGAAGGCATCGTGCGCGAACAGGCCCGCGCCGTGGCCGCCGCCGCCGGGCTGACGCTGGTGGAGGATGAAGGGCTGGTCGTGGAAAACGCCGGCCTCACCGAATGGCCGGTACCGCTGCTGGGCCGCTTCGACGCGGAATTTCTTGAGGTTCCGCCTGAAGTGATCCAGCTAACCGCGCGGACCAACCAGAAATATTTCATCTGCCGCGATGCCGATGGAAAGCTCGCCAACGCTTTCGTCTGCACTGCCAACATCGTGCCCAGCGATGGCGGGGCGGAGATCGTTGCCGGCAACCGCAAGGTGCTGGCCGCCCGGCTTTCGGACGCGCGCTTCTTCTGGCAGCAGGACCGCAAGGTGCCGCTTTCGGTTCACGCCGAGAAACTGGCGCGGATCACCTTCCACGAAAAGCTCGGTACCGTGGCCGACAAGGTGGAGCGTGTTGCGAAGCTGGCGCGCTGGCTGGTGGAAGAGGGGATCGTCACCCCAGCGCAAGCTGGGGTCTCGGGCGGTGACGCGCCAAGGCCCGGGATGCCAGCCTCCGCTGGCATGACGAAAGAGCAACTGGCCGACCTGGCCGAGCTCGCGGCGCGGCTGTGCAAGGCCGATCTCGTCACCGAGATGGTCGGGGAATTCCCCGAACTCCAGGGTCTTATGGGCGGATACTACGCCCGCGCCGAAGGTCTGCCCGATGCCGTGGCCGACGCGATCCGCGATCACTACAAGCCGGTCGGGCAGGGCGACGACGTGCCCACCGCGCCGGTAACGGTGGCCGTGGCGCTGGCGGACAAGCTGGATACGCTGGTTGGTTTTTTTGCATACAACCTGCGTCCTACTGGCTCGAAGGATCCTTTCGCCCTTCGTCGTGCTGCCGTTGGAGTTGCCGCTACAATTGTGGACTTAAGGTTGCGGCTTCGGCTTTTCCCTGTGCTGCTCCGAGCAGCATGCGAGTTACTACTTTCACAAGGAAAATCTTTAGCGCGCAACGCACTGGAGGTCGTTGGCAAGATGCTTCCTGTTTTTGGGAAAGACGCGAGCGCCGAAGCAATATTGGCAGCGCTTCAAAACGCGCCTATTACTCCAGAGCAGGAAGCGAAAAATCTTGTTGCACTAGCTCAAAAGGCGACTGGCGACCTTCTCGATTTCTTCGCCGATCGCCTCAAGGTCCAGCAACGCGAAGCTGGCGTCCGCCACGATCTGATCGACGCCGTGTTCGCTCTCGGTGGCGAGGACGATCTCGTCCGCCTGCTCGCCCGCGTCCATGCGTTGCAAGCGTTCATCGGCACCGAGGACGGCGCGAACCTGCTGGCCGGGTACAAGCGCGCGGCGAACATCCTGAAGAAGGAAGGCTTCTCCGCGGCGGACATCATCCCGCCCGATGGCGAGGAAGACCCGCTGGTGATGGTGGACGACCCCGCGTTCGAGGGTATTGCCGACCAGATGGCGCATTCGCCCACCGTGCTGGCCTACACGCCCGAACCCGCCGAACAGGTGCTGATCGAGGCGCTGGCCATCGCCAGCCCACGCGCCGAAGCGGCTGTCGCGGCGGAGGATTTCACGGGCGCGATGGCGGCCCTTGCCACGCTGCGCGCGCCGATCGATTCCTTCTTTGAGACAGTTACGGTCAACGATGCGGATGCGAACAAGCGTGCGAATCGCTTGGGTTTGCTTGACCGTTTCCGTGCTGCGGTGCACAAGGTCGCCGATTTCGGGCGCATCGAAGGATAAGCAGCGGGGGCGCTGGCGCGTGTCCCCGCAGGTAACCACAACGATAAATCCAGCTTCGTCAACTTCGTCAGGGAACGGCTTTTTACGATGAGCGCATACGTATTCCACTTCGGCGGTGGTGCCCGCAGCGACGATCCCCGTTCGCGCGACAAGACGATCACCGGCGGCAAGGGCGCCAATCTGGCGGAGATGGCGGGCATCGGCCTGCCGGTGCCGCCCGGCTTCACCATCAGCACCGAAGTCTGCGCGTTCTACAACGAAGCCGGCAAGACCTTCGACGAGGACATCAAGGCCGGTGTGGCCGCCGGTGTCGCGCATATCGAGGCGGCGACCGGCCGCGTGTTCGGTGATCCCGCCAATCCGCTGCTCGTCTCGGTCCGTTCGGGCGCGCGTGTTTCGATGCCGGGCATGATGGACACCGTACTCAACCTGGGCCTCAACGATGCCACGGTCGAAGGGCTGGCGGCGGGATCGGGCGACGCCCGCTTCGCGTGGGACAGCTACCGCCGGTTCATCCAGATGTATTCCGACGTGGTGCTTGGCCTCGATCACCACCGGTTCGAGGATGCGCTGGAAATCGCCAAGGAAGACAACGGCTTCTACGCCGATGTCGAGATGGGCGCTGAACACTGGCAGGGTCTGGTCAAGGAATACAAGGCGATCGTCGAGGAAGAACTCGGCCGCCCGTTCCCGCAGGACGTACACGAACAGCTGTGGGGCGCGGTGGGCGCCGTATTCGATTCCTGGGAATCGGATCGCGCCAAGGTCTATCGCCGCCTGAACGACATTCCTCAAGGCTGGGGGACGGCGGTGAACGTGCAGGCGATGGTTTTCGGCAACATGGGCGATACCTCGGCCACGGGCGTTGCCTTCACCCGCGATCCGGCAACCGGCGAGAAGGCCTATTACGGCGAATGGCTGGTCAACGCGCAGGGCGAGGACGTCGTGGCCGGCATCCGCACGCCGCAGTACCTGACCAAGCGTGCGCGCGAGGCGGCAGGGGCCAAGCCGCTGTCGATGGAAGAGTCGATGCCGCAGGCCTACGGCGAACTCGCCGCTGTCTTTGAACTGCTGGAAAAGCACTACAAGGACATGCAGGACATCGAGTTCACCGTCGAAAAGAACAAGCTGTGGATGCTCCAGACCCGTTCGGGCAAGCGCACCGCCAAGGCGGCGCTGAAGATGGCGGTCGACATGGTCGGCGAAGGGCTGATCGACGAGGCCACCGCCATCCGTCGCATCGATCCCATGGCGCTGGACCAACTGCTGCACCCCACGCTCGATCCCAAGGCGCCGCGGGACGTGCTGACGCGCGGCCTGCCGGCCAGCCCCGGCGCGGCTTCGGGCGCGGTGGTGTTCGACGCCGATACCGCGCAGACGCTGGCCGAACGCGGCGATGCGGTGATCCTCGTGCGCGTGGAAACCAGCCCCGAGGACATTCACGGCATGCACGCCGCCAAGGGCATCCTCACCGCGCGCGGCGGCATGACCAGCCACGCCGCCGTGGTCGCGCGCGGCATGGGCCGTCCGTGCGTTTCGGGCGCGTCGGCGCTGTCGATCGACATGGCCACCCGCACCGCGAAGATCGGCAACCGCGACATTCGCGAAGGCGATATCATCACGCTCGATGGTTCGAACGGCGATGTCATGGCGGGCAAGGTGCCCACTGTGGAGCCCGAACTCGTCGGCGATTTCGGCACGCTGATGGCCTGGGCGGACAAGCACCGCCGCATGAAGGTGCGCACCAATGCCGAAACCCCGCTCGATTGCCAGGTCGCGCGCCAGTTCGGCGCGGAAGGCATCGGCCTGTGCCGCACCGAGCATATGTTCTTCGACGCGGGCCGCATCTCGGCCGTGCGCCAGATGATCCTGGCCGAGGACGAGGCCGGCCGCCGCGCCGCGCTGGCCAAGCTGCTGCCCGAACAGCGCGCCGATTTCACCTCGATCTTCGAAGTGATGGCGGGCCTGCCGGTCACCATCCGCCTGCTCGATCCGCCGCTGCACGAATTCCTGCCGCATGGTGACGCGGAATTCGCCGAGCTGGCCGAAGTCACCGGGCTGGGCGTCGATCACCTCAAGCGCCGCGCGGGCGAACTGCACGAGTTCAACCCCATGCTCGGCCACCGTGGTTGCCGCCTGGGCATCACTTTCCCCGAGATCTACGAAATGCAGGCCCGCGCCATTTTCGAGGCGGCCTGCGACGTGGCGGCGAAGTCGGGCGAGGCGGTGGTGCCCGAAGTGATGATCCCGCTGGTCGCGACGAAGAAGGAACTCGAAATCCTGAAGGCGCTGGTCGATCGCGTGGCGGCGGACGTCTTCGCCGAAAAGGGCCACACGCTCGATTACCTCGTCGGCACGATGATCGAACTGCCGCGCGCGGCGCTGATGGCGGGCGAGATCGCCGAAGAAGCCAAGTTCTTCTCGTTCGGTACCAACGACCTGACCCAGACCACGCTGGGCGTCAGCCGCGACGATGCCGCGCGCTTCCTCAACCCCTATGTCGACCAGGGCATCTACCCGCGCGATCCGTATCAAGCTCGGCATTTGCGGCGAGCATGGCGGCGACCCGGCCTCGATCGCCTTCTGCGAGAAGACCGGCCTCGATTACGTTTCCGCCAGCCCCTATCGCGTGCCGATCGCGCGCCTGGCGGCGGCGCAGGCCGCGCTGGGGTAAAGACAGGACGAACCAGCTTATCGCACCGTCGTCCCAGCGCAGGCTGGGACCTCGGGCGACTGGGCTCAACCTGTCTAGGTTCCCCTGCAACCCCACGAGGTCCCAGCTTGCGCTGGGACGACGGAAGCACTTTTTCCGGTGTTTAGGTCCGCCAGCCGCTGAGCGTCAGGATTTCGAACGTCTCGGTCACGCGGCCGTCCGCGTCGGCTTGACCCGTGAAGGCGGCATGCGCCCTTGCGAGCGCCGCCTTGCCCAATGGCGGGCCGGAGCGGGCGAGGCAGTTGCCCAGCCCCTGTGCCCGCACGTCGCCCACCAGCCGATCGAGGCTGCCGAAGCGCACGGGTAGCGAGCGGCTGTCGATCACCGGCGCTGCAAAGCCGCAGCGCTGGAGCAATTGCCCGCCGGCGCGCACGTCCACTTGCGGATGGATGCGCGGGGCGGGGCGGTCGCCGTCCGCCGCCAGCATGATCGCGCGCAGGGCGGGGAGGCTGCCCGCGCCGCTGAAGCTCATGATGGCAAGGCCATCGGGCGCCAGCGCGCGGCGCAGGTGCAGCAGCGCGCCGGGCAGGTCGTTGACGGTATCGAGCGTGCCGAGGCTGGCGACGAGGTCGAAGCCTTCGCCCGCCGGGATCGGGCGTTCCTCGTCCATCGGCAATTCGCCGGGGCCGGGCGCCGGATCGGCGCGGGTGACGGCGCAGCCCTGAGCCGCGAGCGCGGCGGCGAGCGCGCCGGTCCAGTCGCCGATCACCAGCGCACGGGCCGGTGCGTGGCGCAGGAACGACAGGCGGTCGAGCACGTCCTCCACCATGTCGTCCATCACGTAGCGCGCCGCGTCTGCGCCCTGCTGGAGCCGGCGCATCCGCGCGCGGAGCGCGGCGCGGCGGGCGGGCGAAAAGATGGTTGGCGGGGAAGCGGGCGGGGAGGGAGCGGGGGGAAGCGCGGAAGCCATACGCGGCTGCCTGCCCGTTCCGGATGCTCTTGCCAAGCCCCCGTTCCGGGCGGACAACAGGGCTCATGCGTCGGTCCGCTTCCCTTGCCGCCGTGACGGCCCCGGTGATCGACCTGGTCTTCCCGCCGCGCTGCCCGCTGTGCGGCGATCCGCTGGCGCGGCAGGGCGGGTTGTGCGTGGCCTGCTGGGGCAAGCTTGCCATTCCCGGCGAGCCGGCGTGCACGCTTTGCCAGCGGCCGCTGGGCGAGGAACACGGAGACGACGGACACCTTGTCTGCGCGCCCTGCCTTGCCAGCCCGCCGAAGCATGAAGGGATCACGGCGGCGACGCTTTACAACGATGCGTCGCGCGATCTGGTGCTGGCGTTCAAGCACGGGCGCCGCGTTGGCCTTGCCGGCTTGCTGGCGCAATTGATCGTGCCGCGCCTGCCGGAGCTGGACGGGGAGTGGCTGGTCGTGCCGGTGCCGCTCCACCGCTGGCGGTTGTGGCGGCGCGGGTTCAATCAGTCCGCGCTGCTGGCGGCGCGGATCGCGCGGGTTACGGGGCAGGCGCTGGCCGTCGATGCGCTCGTCCGCGTCAAGCAGACGCCACCGCTGGGGGGATTGAACCGCCGCGCGCGGGCGGTGGCGCTTTCGGGCGCGATCGTGGCCTCCGCGCGTTGGGCAAGCAGGTTGAAAGGCGCAAACGTGCTGCTGGTGGACGATGTCATGACCAGTGGCGCAACCACAGACGCCTGCTTGCGCGCGCTGCGGAAAGCCGGGGTCACCCGGATTCGCATCGCCTGCTTCGCCCGCGTGCTGGACGAGGCACTGGATGCAGCCGGCCGGTCTGGAACATCCCCGGACGGCACGGACACGGGGCCATAAAAGAAACGCCCGGAATCTCGCGATTCCGGGCGTCCTCGTGACGAAATTGCAAGCGTTACAACGACAGCCCCCTGTTGTCGCTCCGCTCTAGGTCCCTCATCATCCGGCCAGACACCGATCCAGCCTCCGCTGTCTCCGGCACCTGAAGCCGCCCCTCTTTTTCCCTGAACTTTGGCGCTTTTGCGCCGCCTTTCGGCGGTCCAGAATGCGGTTCCCTCAAACCGCGCAATCTTCATCCGCGATTGGTCGCCCCGACGAAAGTCCATTGTTGCGTTTGGATGGATTTTGCGACCCATCTGTGGTTATCCTGCAACAAATCTTCTTTTGATACGGGTTGCAGAGAAAGGTCCTTACCATTTCACAGGCTGATTCCTCCGAATTGCGCGAACAGGGGCGGATTTTCATGCCCAGGTTCGATGCCGCCGGGCTGGTGACGGCGGTAGCGGTGGATCATCGCACCGGCGAATTGCTCATGCTGGCGCATATGGACGCCGAAGCGATCGCGAAGACGCGCGAGACGGGATTCGCCCATTTCCATTCCCGGTCGCGCGGGCGCCTGTGGATGAAGGGGGAAAGCTCGGGGCATACGCTCAAGGTCATCGAGATCCGGGTGGATTGCGATCAGGACGCGCTGGAACTGAGAGTCGAGGCAGCGGGGCCGGCCTGCCACACGCTGGCGCGGACCTGTTTCTACCGGCGGATCGACAATAACGGCGAACTTGTGCGGATCGTGGATTGACGCTTACGTAAAGGGTAGGTAGCTCTATAAGCATGCCCGCACAGTCCGCCGCCGCAAATCGTGACCACACCGGCCATCTCGACCATCCCGACGCGAGCGCACGCGATCAGTATACGATTTCCGATCTCTCCAACGAGTTCGGCGTTACCGCTCGCGCCTTGCGCTTCTATGAGGACGAGGGCCTGATCGCGCCGACGCGGCTCGGCCTGTCGCGCATCTACAGCAAGCGCGACCGGGCGCGGCTGGCATGGATCATGCGCGCCAAGAACGTGGGTTTCAGCCTCGCCGAAATCCGCGACATGATCGACCTTTACGATCTGGGCGACGGGCGTGCCGAACAGCGCCGCGTCACCATCGCCAAGTGCCGCGAACGGATCGACAACTTGCGCCGCCAGCAGGCGGACATCACCGACACCATCGATGAACTGACCAGCTTCGTCGACCTTCTGGTGAAGCGGGAGCGTCTGGAAGGGCGCAATCCCGAAACCGGCGGGTCGCACCACTCCTGAGGACCAAGCAATGCCGATCTACAAGGCTCCGACGCGGGACACGCGTTTCATCGTCAACGAAGTCGTCCGCGTGGCCGACTATACCCATCTGGCTGGGTTCGAGAACGCCACGCAGGACATGACGGACGCGGTGATCGAGGAAGCGGGGCGCTTCGTTTCCGAAGTGGTCGCACCGCTCAACCGCGTGGGCGATATCGAGGGCTGCACCCGCCACCCCGACGCTTCGGTGACGACGCCGACCGGATTCAAGGAAGCCTATCGCCAGTACGTCGAGGGCGGCTGGCCCACGCTGGTCGGGCCGGAGGCCTTTGGCGGACAGGGTTTGCCGCACGTGATCGGCTTCGTGATGGAAGAATACATGTGCAGCGCGAACCACGCCTTCGCGATGTATCCGGGCCTTGCCAATGGCGCGATTTCCGCGATCCTCTCGAAGGGCTCGCCCGAGCAGCAGGCGAAGTATCTGCCCAAGATGGTCTCCGGCGAATGGCTTGGCACGATGAACCTGACCGAGCCGCACTGCGGCACCGATCTGGGCCTGATCCGTACGCGCGCCGAGCCGCAGGCCGATGGCTCCTATGCCATCACCGGCACCAAGATCTTCATTTCGGCGGGTGACCATGACCTGACCGAGAACATCATCCACCTGGTGCTGGCCAAGACGCCGGGCGCGCCGGAATCGAGCAAGGGCA
The DNA here is from genome assembly GCA_001725355.1 of Novosphingobium sp. SCN 66-18. GTDB lineage: Bacteria > Pseudomonadota > Alphaproteobacteria > Sphingomonadales > Sphingomonadaceae > Novosphingobium. The sequence continues at coordinate 5,241 of MEGD01000037.1, read as the reverse complement.
TCTCCCTGTTCATCGTGCCCAAGTTCCTGGTGAACGACGATGGCTCGCTGGGCGCGAAGAATGCCGTGTCGGTCGGCTCGATCGAGCACAAGATGGGCATCCACGGCAACGCCACCTGCGTGATGAACTACGAGGACGCGAAGGGCTGGATCGTCGGCGAGGAGAACAGGGGTCTTGCCGCGATGTTCGTGATGATGAACGCGGCCCGTCTGGGCGTAGGCATCCAGGGGCTGGGGCAGGCGGAAGCCGCCTACCAGAACTCGGTGCTCTATGCGCAGGAACGCCGGCAGGGCCGCGCGCTGACCGGCCCCGCCGAGCCCGACCAGAAGGCCGATCCGCTGTTCGTCCACCCCGATGTGCGCCGGATGCTGATGGATGCCAAGGCCTTCACCGAAGGGATGCGCGCCTTCTCCGGCTGGGGCGGTCTGCTGGTCGATCTTTCGCACAAGGCGGCGACGGCGGAAGAGCGGCAGGAAGCCGATGACCTGATCAGCCTGCTGACGCCGGTGATCAAGGGCTATGGCACCGACATGGGCTACAAGACCGCCACCGACATGCAGCAGATCTGGGGCGGCCATGGCTATATCGCCGAAAGCGGCATGGAGCAGTTCGTGCGCGATGCGCGTATCGCCATGATCTATGAAGGCGCGAACGGCGTTCAGGCGATGGATCTTGTCGGGCGCAAGCTGCCGATGAACGGCGGCCGCGCGGTGCAGGCCTTCTTCAAGCTTGTCGATGACGAATGCGCTTCCGCCGCCGATGGCGGCGATGCGGTAGCGCTGGTGGCGGAACGGCTGGGCAAGGCCAATGGCGAGTTGAAGGCCGCGACGATGTGGTTCCTCCAGCACGGCATGACCGACCGCAACGCGCTGGGCGCGGGCGCCTATGCCTACATGACGCTGATGGGCATCGTCTCGCTGGGCCTGATGTGGCTGAAGATGGCCAAGGTGTCGGCTGCGGCGCTGGCGGCGGGGACGGACGATACGCTGTTCTACGAGGCCAAGCTGGTGACCGCGAAGCATTTCGCGCTGCGCTCGATCCCGCAAGCCGGCGCGCTGCGGCGCGAGATCGAGGCGGGTGGCGAAACCGTGATGGCGCTGCCGGTCGAAGCCTTCGCCACGGCCTGATGGTGCCCCGCCATCGGCTGGGGCGGCAGGATTTGAACCGATGCCCCCCTTCTGGCGTGAGTCGGTCTCTGCGCTCAATCCGGCTTGGAATTCGCCGCGATCGAATGCGGTTCCCCGGATCTCGGATTGCGGCTCGGCGCATTGCGCGGCTTTCCCGATCTGGGGCCGATCAGCCTGCTCGCGCGTGACGAGCCGACCGTCGGCGACGCGAAGCGCGCGATCACCAAAGGGCGATCGCGGTTACAGCCACGAGCGCGTCACCCAGACCACCAGCATCAAGGCCGAGATCGTCAGCAAGATCACCGGCCTATCAGGCTTCGCCGTCCCGCCAAGGCGTTGGGTCGTCGCGCGCGTCTTCGCATGGATCAACCGAAATCGCCGTCTCACCAAGGACGTCGAGGCACCCCTCAAATCCGCCGCCGCCATGCTCATGATCCGCCGATCTGCTCGATCAGCCCGAGTTTACGACCTAGACAGCCAATGCGAGAAGCCTTGCAAGCAGACGGGTCGCTGGCCCATGAAAGCGGTTCGCGTGCGTACCAACCACGAGCGGTAGTTCGGGGGGCGTAGCCGCTCCGTCCCAGCTCTGGACCGTCAGGCTTGCCAATCGGTTGGTGCGTATATCCGCCTCGATAAGATGGATTGGCATACTGCCCCAACCGAGACCAGCGAGCAGCAACGCGCGCTTCGTGGGATAGTCGGTGGTGTACCAACGGTTAGTGGCTACCACGCCATGATCGGTCGCATCGTCCGCCTCTGAACGGCTGGAGACTACGATCTGGAGATGATCGGCCAATATCTCCGGCGGGATCGGTGCCGGGACTGCGGTCAATGGATGTTGCGGTGAAGCGGCCACGACCAGCTGAAGCTTGGTGGAGGGCTTTCGCTCGAACCATTGCGGCAACTCGATGTGATCGAGAACGACGGCGAGGTCGATCCTGCCGGCATCGAGCTCACGCAAGGCCTGCCATCCTGACCCGGTGGCAATGCGAAGCTGCACCGGTGGGTAGTGCGACCGCAATTCGGCCAACGCCGCGACAAGCGTTGCGCGTGGCATCACATCCGGAAGCATGATGCGGATTTCCGCTTCCACCCCCGCCGCCATTGCCTTGGCATGCCGCCGATAGCTGGCAACATCCGTCAAAATGCGCTTCGCATGGGGCAGGAGGGCCCGTCCGGCCTCGGTCAATTGCGGGCGATAGGCAGAACGATCGAAAAGCGGCGCACCGGTCTGCGCTTCCAGCTTCTGGATGGCATAAGTGATGGCCGACTGGGCGCGCCCCAGTCGTCGCGCCGCGGCGGCAAAGCTGCCTTCTTCGGCAACTACGGCAAAAGTCGCGAACTGATCGAGGCTCAAAGCATCCATGATCTTCAAATTATCCGAAGGTGATCGACAAAACTGTCACGATTTCATTGTCTTCGAACTGGCTTCAAATAGCCCGACTTGCTCAAGGGAGGGCTTATGAATAGAACTCAGTCTTCGCATCCCGTCTTGAACGTCACGCTCTGGATCGCACAATTGCTGGTAGGAGCGCCGTTCGTTCTTTTTGGCGGGATGAAACTAATCCAACCCATAGCCGCGCTCACGCCCATGATGCCGTGGACCGGACAAATGCCGGAAGGCGTCGTGCGCGTGCTCGGCCTGATCGATATCGCAGGGGGTCTCGGGCTTCTGCTCCCGGGCATGACCGGCATCAAGCCCGAATTAACCCGCGCGGCTGCAATCGGCTCGATCGTGCTGCAGATCTCGGCGACGGCTTTTCATCTGTCGCGCGGTGAAGCCGCAATGGTGCCGCTCAACGCCGTTTTTCTCGCGCTCCTCATCTTCATTCTGTGGGGCCGATCGACGCGTGCCCCCCTCAAGTCTCGCTAAGCAGGGATTGGAGGTATCGATCCCAGGGATTGCGGATCAACTGCCGTCGGTGATCAGCGTGCCGCCGTCGACCACCAGGTTCTGGCCGGTCACAAAGGCGCCTGCTGGAGACGCGAGGAATGCGACCGTTCCAGCGACCTCCTCGGGCGTCCCTGGCCGTCGCAGCGGAGTCATCGCCATGCGTCTGCGCATGAATGCGGCATCCGCCAGCAAGGGCGCGGACAGCTCGGTGGCGATGAAACCTGGTGAGACGGCATTGACCCGCACACCCCGTGGCCCCCATTCGACCGCAAGGTTGCGGGCCAACTGCGCGACGCCCGCCTTGGCCAGCGAATAGGCGTTGATCCGGCCATTGCCGCGCAAGCCTGACAAGCTGGAAATCATCACCACGCTGCCGCCACGCGCATCGGCGATGTGCGGTAGGGCGAGGTTGCACAGCACGACTTGCGAACGCAGGTTGACTGCCATCACGCGCGAATAGTCGTCCATGTCGATATCGGCGAAGGCTCCGGCGATTCCCGTGATCCCGGCGTTGCAGACCAGCACGTCCAGTCCACCGAGCTCCCCCGCAGCAAAATCGACCAGCCGGGCCAGCGCGGCGTCGTTGGCCACGTCGCAGGCACAGCCGGGCATGGCCAGTTCCGCCGCGACCCGCGCAGTATCCCCCGCGTCTTCGCTGGAAATCACCACCCGCGCACCCTGTGCGATCAGCCCCTCGGCAATCGCGCGGCCGATCCCCCGGGTCGATCCGGTGACGATCGCGCGTTTGCCTGAGAGGTCGAACATCAGTGCGGCTTGTCTTCGGGCAGCGGCACGCCGTTATGGAGATAGGCCGGCGCCTGGATCAGCACGAAGGCAATGCGGCAGACCTTGTCGCTGGTGTTGCGCCAAAGGTGGTTGGTGCCGCGCTGGATGATGATCCCGCCCTGGCGCACGGTCTTCTTTGCGCCGTCGTCCAGCTCCAGCTCGATCTCGCCTTCCAGCACGATGCCATAGTCGATGGAATTGGTGCGGTGCATCGGGCTTTCCTTGCCCGGCAGCATGTCGACCACGCGGATAACCGACCCGCCTTCCAGCGTCAGGCCGGCTTCGCGGTGGCGGCCATCGGTTTCGTCGTTGTTGTCGGCGGGAACCGTGGCGGTCGTCCAGATCAGCAGGAAGCTGGCATCACCGGACGGAATCATCCGGGTGGGCTCCGCGTCCTCGGACTTGAACACCGCGCGTCCGTTTGCGTCATGCCCAGTGACGACCCGCTGGACGGGCGGCAGGCCGCTGTCGGAAAGTTCCATGGTCTATGCTCCCGTTTCTGAAAGGGACGTCCCCGCCTTAGTGACTGGGATGCCGGGGTGGTCCGTCAGGCACGGACCACCTTCGCCTCGATCGCGCCGAACGGGGCGCGGCCGTCCGGGAGGCTCCCCTTCATCCGCACAACATCGCCGAACCTCATGAATTCGGTCTTCGGCGCACCAAAGTCGACGATCTCGATCCCCCGGCGTTCGGCGATGCAGCTTGAGCCGACTTCGCGGAAGTTTTCGTTCGATACCGTGCCGGATCCGATTACCGTGCCCGCCACCAGATCGCGGGTGCGCGCGGCGTGAGCGACCAGCTCGTGAAAGCCATAAGCCATTGGCTCGCCATTCGCGGCACCAAAGCGCTTACCGTTCCAATCGACAAGCAAATCGGCGCAGCAGCGCCCGTCACGCCAGCTGTCGCCCAGTTCGTCCGGCGTCACCGCAAAGGGGGCCATGGTGCAGGGCGGCTTGGCCTGGACCCAACCGAATCCCGACTTCATCTCCGGCCCGGCCAGCGCGCGAAGCGACCAGTCATTGATCTGCACCACCAGCCTGATGTGCTTGCGGCAATCCTCTGCGGCAGTACCCATGGGCACTGCATCGACGATGACCCCGAATTCGCCCTCGAAATCTATTTGCAGCGCCTCGTCGGGCATTCGCACGTCGTCGGTCGGGCCATAGAACCTGTCTGATACGCCCTGGTACATGAGGGGCCAGGAGACCGGCGGCTTGTCGATCCCCAGCACCTTGTCCATCAATGCGCCGTGGCTGGAATAGACCGAACCATCGAGCCACTGCCACGCGCGCGGCAGGGGCGCCATGATCAGTGCGGGATCAAGAATTTCAGGAAAATCACTGAAAGCCGCGAGATCGGGCGCCACGGTATCCCAGTTCTCCAGTGCTTCCTGCAAGGTCTTCGCCGGTGCGAAGGCAAAGGCGTTGCCATCGG
>MEGD01000036.1 GCA_001725355.1 Novosphingobium sp. SCN 66-18 | reverse complement strand
CCCGCAACAGCAAATGGTAGCCAGAATTCACCAACCGGCGCGGCCACCTATCGGCCATCATAATTGACGCCGACCGGACTCCGTAATCGTCGCGCTACAATATGATCGCGACTTCGAACCTCGAACGCACGGCAGGCGCATGTCTGCTCCAGCGCAACTGGAGCTGGCTGCTGCTGCGCGGCATTCTTGCGCTGGCGCTGGGCATCGTCGCGCTGCTGTTTCCGGTGAACGCGCTGTTCGCCTTCACGATCGTGTTCGCCGCCTATGCAGGCGTAGATGGCTTGCTCTCGCTCATCGCTGGCGTGCGCGGCGCAGCAAACAAAGCCGATCGCTGGCTGGTGTCGGTCCTGCGCGGCGTGCTTGGCATCGCCGCCGCTGTCCTCTTCGTGCTGATGCCATGGACGTTTGCGGTTGGTTACGCGCTAGCTACCCTCGTGGTCCTCAGCGCATGGGCGATCAGCACCGGCGCGATCGAGATGGTCGCTGCCTATCGGCTGCGTAAGGTGATCGAGCGCGAGTGGCTGCTTGGCCTTTCGGGATTGCTGTCGATCCTGCTCGGCCTGGCCGTACTCGCGCTGCTGTATCTCGATCCGCTCACAAGCATCCTGTCGGTCGCGTGGCTCATCGCGGCCTGGTCGATCGTCGCGGGCGTCATTCTCGTTGCCCTCGCGCTCAGGCTTCGCCCGCGCGGCACAAAACCGGGCCGTCACGGCGCGACCGTTGCGCCGGCGGCCACCTGAATTTCTTTCGATCAACTGGGGCCGGCATCGAAGTCGCCGGCCCTACTTTTTCGTTCGGCGATCGCGACCTCGGTGGATCGTGAGCGGCCAGTTCAGCAAAGCTAATTCCCCGGCTGTAGCTCGACTGTCCCGTCGCGCGTAACGCCGCCTCTTTGCAGCGTGACCCGCACTTGGTCGCCGACCGCATAGTCGTCGAGGTGCGCGAGCAGCTCGCCAAGGCTCTCGACCTTTTTCCCGTCGATAGCGGTGATGATGTCACCGGGCGTGATGCCATCGGGCCCTGTCGTGACACCGACCAATCCCGCCTTGGCAGCAGCGGAGCCGGGCTGAACGGCCAGCACGAAAACGCCTTCGCGGCCCATCAGCTCCTCCAGTCGGCTGTTCACCTGCTCATCGGCCACGATGCCCAGTGAGGGGCGAATGTACCTGCCATTCCTGAGCAGCTGCGGAATGACCCGCATGACCGTGTCCACCGGCACAGCGAAGCCGATTCCCGCGGACGCGCCGGACGGGCTGTATATCGCCGTGTTGATGCCAATCAGACGACCGCTGGAGTCGAGCAGAGGCCCCCCGGAATTGCCTGGATTTATGGCGGCGTCGGTCTGGATCAGGTGCTCGATGTCCGGCCCGCCATTCTGCCTGGGCAGCGATCGATCCAGCGCCGAGACGATACCGGTGGTCAATGTCCAATCCAGACCAAACGGATTGCCGATCGCAAAGACCTTCTGGCCGACCTTGAGATCTGCGCTGGTTCCGATCGGAACCGGAGACGGACGACGTAAACCGACGCTGATCCTCAAGAGGGCGATATCGTGCTGCGGGCTCGCCCCGACCAGCACCGCTCTATACCTCCGCCCGTCCGCAAGGAGCACGGTCGCTTCGGATGCACCCTGGATGACGTGGAAGTTGGTGACGACGTGTCCCGCCGAATCCCAGATAAACCCGGAGCCAGTGCCGCGCGGAATGGAGAAGATATTGCGAGACCAGACGTCCTGGACCAGTTGCGAGGTGGAGATATAGACGACTGAGCCTCGCGACTTCTCGAAGAGCTCGATTGTGGACCGCTCGTCGGTCGCCAGCTCACCGCGCGGAGTGACCAGGCGCTGCGTGTCTGATGGGCTTTCCGGGCGCCAAGCCCTGCTCGATAGGTAGTACCACAACAGCATCAGCGCCACGACGCTCGCGCATACAAGCAGCCAACGTCCGACAAAGCCCAACTGGCGTGATTGTGTCCTCATCGAAAGTAGGATGAGGAACCGCAGCTGTCTCGGTCAAGCTTCAAGCGCTCGGTCGCTAGTCCAAATGGTCTCACTATTCCCCCTGCCCCACTGATCGCCGTCGACCGGTTGGAGTTCAAGACTCTAGCGAGCGCGTCGTGCTTAGCGGCCAGACAGGAGGTCCCCTCACAGAGGAAGAGGGGACCTCCCCGCGCCGTCATTGCGACGGCGGGCTTGCCGGGGCTGCGGGCTCGTCGCCGGTAGGCTTCAATCGAACCTGCGGCAGGTTGACGGGCACCGCCGGGCCATCCGGCGCAACTGTCCATTCGGTCGATGCCGTGTTTCGGGCCGGCTTCGTCCCCTCGACGTAACCGAGCGGGTCGGTGAACCACGCCACGACAAGCATGAACATTGCAGTCAGCAAGGCAACCCACAGCCAGGTGGTACCCGCCGACCGTCTCACGGTCAATCTGGGCATTATACGTCTCCATAGCTCTCGACTTACAGTTGCGAACTGCATCAGTTGAACGGTGACGACCCTCCGATCGTTCCCGCGTTTTGCCTCCGAGCCTTTGAAAAATGTGGGCAAAATGCCGCTTGGCGAAGCATCCCGAATTTTGTCCCCCTTGGCATGCGCGGTGCGCTGGGAACTCAAGCCGACGACGCGTTTTTTCTGGGCGCGTGATGTTCGACACGCCTCGGGAAAGCCTGCGGCGGATTTCGGGCGCCGACATCTCGAATCGGCTGTCGAGGGTCACGCAGCATTCAGCTTGTCTGAATACGATTGGCACACTCAAACCATGGAGGGACGATCGACGCGATTGCTTCGTACAGCCGTTCTACGGGCGGTGCGCGTTGACCAGCCGCGCACGAGAGAACCGCGAGGCCGCTGGGAGCAAGGCTTGAATGCAGCCAGCTACCTCCTCGCCGGCCTGCAAACCTGAAGCGGTACTCCATCCTGCTTCCTGGTCCCTCCACCGCCCCGCACGGTTAGAAACTCGCCAACGGCGAGTGCTGCTCGTGTCGCGCGCCGATCGCCTCTTCATCTGACACCGTCTGCCTCCGCTCCGGGAAGGCAACGGTCATTCGAAAGGAGTAAACGGAGGTGAAGCGCGTGCGGTACACTTACGGGATAACAGCTGCGCTGCTGCTGGGAGGCAGTGCTCTTTCGCTCGCGACCGGACATCCGGCCGAAGCTCAGGTTGCCCAGAACGAGCCGAGCCGAATTGCTCCGATAGTGCCCCGCGCCGGAGCGCCGACGAGCTTTTCCTCTTTGACCGAGCAACTCGCGCCGGCTGTGGTCAATATCTCGACGCGTCAGCGGGTTCGAGTTTCCGTCTTCAACCCTTTCGCTGGAACCCCATTTGAAGACCTGTTCGGCGGTGGCCGTTTGGGACCACGAACGCGGGAGGCGCAGTCACTCGGTTCCGGTTTCATCATATCGGCCGATGGCTACGTGGTTACCAACAATCATGTGATCACGGCGAGCGGCGGCCAGGCGCAGGTAGACTCGATCACCGTCACGATGCCGGACGGCACCGAATATGCTGCCAAGCTGGTCGGCCGGGACGCCGCTTCGGACCTGGCGATTCTCAAGATCAACGCTGGCAAGCCGCTGCCCTTCGTGAAGTTCGGCGACTCCCGCGCGGCGCGGGTAGGCGATTGGGTGCTCGCGATCGGCAACCCCTTCGGGCTCGGCGGCACTGTCACTGCCGGCATCATCTCGGCGGTCTATCGCAATACCGGCATTGGGACAGCGTACGACCGCTACATCCAGACCGATGCCTCGATCAATCGCGGCAATTCCGGTGGGCCCATGTTCGACATGAAGGGCCAGGTTATCGGCATCAACAACGCGATCTTCTCGCCGAACGGGGGTAATGTCGGCATCGGTTTCGCCATACCGGCTGAAATCGCGGCGCCGATCATCGAGAAGCTCAAGGCCGGGCAGTCCATCGAGCGCGGCTATCTCGGCGTGCAAATCCAGCCGGTCGCGGACGACCTCGCCGATTCGCTGGGGCTGCCGCAGAGGCGTGGCGCTTTCGTTCAGTCGGTGGAGCCCGGCAGGGCGGCCGCAAAGGCTGGTATCCGGGCCGGCGATGTCATCGTTGAGGTGGACGGCAAGGAAGTCACGCCTGGGCAATCCCTGTCTTTTCTCATCGCCAACCGGAATCCCGGTGATCGCGTGCCGATCGAGCTGATCCGCGAGGGCAAGCGACTGAGCGTGCGCGTCACGCTCGACGAGCGACCGAACGAAGCGGCGCTGACCGATCAGGACTTCGGGTTCGGTCCTGACGACAACAGGTTCGAAGGTCCTTCCCGGGATCGAGATGATCCGGTGGTCGAAGACGCCTTGGGCCTGTCGGTCCAGCCCCTCACCCCGGATATCGCGCGGCAACTCGGACTTGATCTCGGAACGAGAGGCCTTGTCATCGACGGAGTCGATCCTGTCTCCGACGCGGCAGGCAAAGGGCTCCGTCGCGGCGACGTCGTGCTCTCGGCGAATAATCGCCCCGTCAGCACCATTGCCGACCTCGAAGCCAGGATCAGCGAGACCAAGCGCGCCTCGCGCGAAGCCTTGCTGCTGCGCGTGCAGCGTCGCGGTCAGTCACCGACTTATGTTCCGGTCCGGCTCCGCTGAAGGGCGCTCGCAACAAACTCAGTGCGGGCCGCCCACTAATCAAAAGGCAGTGGACGCCCCGACCCGCCGCTTAGGCAGCATGGCCTGACCTGTGCCGATGCTAGCGTCGTTTGAACTCAGGCGATGAGGTTGATCTTCTGAGTCCGCAGCAACTGGATCAGGGTGTACTCAGACGGCGCCTGCCTTATGCGGCGCGCCGATCTTGCACCGCCAGCCATTACAACGCCACGCCCGAACTAACATCGGGACAGTGTGCTTTCGTTTCAAAGCGACGGCCAGTGACTCGACAGGTTTGCGGCTGATCGACCTATGTGGCTGGCGACGGACCGAGACAGCCTGTCATCGACCTTAGTTTGTGACGCCATGACACGCTCGGGCGATTTCGCCGGCCCTCAGGTCGAAGCGCGCATTCGCGACGTATTCGTGCCGTTGCCTGCGCTTCGAGTTCGACGGACTGCTGCTGGGAAAGGGACACTTCCCCCACGACGCGGCCAATGCACCTCCGGGAAAATGACGCGCTATGGTTCGTTCAACCAACAGCGATGTGCCTACCTGTACGACGGCAATCGTACAATCGCGTGGTCACTTTCTGCGTGCCGCTTTTCGGCTAATCGTCAGACGCAATTTTAGCAATCCAAGCATCGATTTCAGCCTCGATCCATACCGCGCACTTCGGGCCAAGCGAGCGCGATTTCGGAAACCGGCCTTCACTCATCCGCTGGTAGATCGCAGATCGCTTCAGGCCAACCCGCGCCATGACCTCGGGCAGGCGCAGAAGCCGTGCGGGCTGCGGTACGGGCGCGAATGCGCCAGTTGGAGATGGCTCGGGGACTTGCGTCGCGGATGCAGGGTTCATCGGAATTCCATTCGATCTCAGGTCGGTCCCCTCCGAATTGGGATTGTTCAGCGCGGTAGCGACATGCCGATGTCGCGGTTAGCAAAATCATCGATGTGCTTGGCCAGCATCCGCGCGACGAGTTGCGAGGTGCCATTGGCCCAGCGCGGGCGGACATCCTCGGTCCTGCGACCGAGCGTGCGTTCCAGATGCGAAGGCAGGGTGGCGAAGAACTCGTCGAGGAACTCGCCCATTTCACTTCGCATCCATTCGCATGCCAGATCCTCCTGGCCCGCGAGGGCGAGTATCAGGCTGGCGCGTGGGAAGGCGCCGCAGACGGTGAGAATGCTGGCTGCCTCGTCGAGCCCGATCGGGCGTTCGGCCCGCATGACCCGCAACAGTGTCTCGCGGTGCATCCCTGCTTCGCGGGCGATCTGATGCCTAGGCTTGTCAGCCACATCCACCGCGTGGGCGAGGACACGGGCAAGGCTGAGGTTTGCGGTTCCTTTCACGGCCTGAGCTTGGTGCATGACGATTCTCCTCATGATGGCGTTCGAGTCGCAGCTATATCGCGACACCTCGCGTGTAGGAAAATTAAAAGAACATATGTGAAACATATCGTTTTTAGGTGAATCGTTACCGGAGCCCGAGTCGCTGGCAATTAGCGGCAGCATCGTCGGACATCTTCGGCACGATATGCTGCATAAACCGCTGTATTCTGACATGTTCGCCGACAGCGCATGCTTTGTGTGTCCGCATTCGTCCACGCAGGCGAAGGTTGGTCATCTCAGACTTTCCTACAACGATTTCCTAGATGCATGTGGAGTGCACAGCGAACGAAAGAACGCTGTGCCCACCCCTCCCAGCGGAGCTTCACATGCAGTCCCTTCCCGTCCCCCGGCGCGTCGGCGCCAATGGTCTCGGCCCCTCGAAGTTCGGTCGCGCCCTCAACATTGCCCTCCCCGTCGCGATCGCCGCTCTCGCGGCCAGTGCCGCCTATGCCGGCGCCGACACGACCTTCACTCCGGCGCTAACCAAGTTCACCTACACGTCATGTTCTATATATGTTCTCATTCGATTCGGCCATAGAAGGGATCGAGATATGAGACTGAGATGGGCAACAATCACAGCGGCAGTGATCGGTATGGCGTTCGTCGTCCCGGCTCAGGCGCAGGAGGAAACGGCCCCTGAGGCTGCTGCTGCACCTGAGATTGGACCTGGCGGCTTCCGCGTGGCCGAGGGGGCGAACGGTTTCCAATTGGTCGAACATGGGATTTGGCAGCGTCCCCAAAATATCGCTTCGTCCGCCGCCCCTGGCCTCGAAGCGGGCCGGACCTATCTTCCCTATCGCTATACGAAGCCCGAAAGGAGGGGGCCGTCGGGCTTTCGCCGGGCAAGCTTCCTTCCCCATGTCTATGCCGCGGAGACGCAATATGCGTTGCCGGCGGGCCTTCTCGACGCGTTGGTATGGACGGAGTCCCGGTATAATCCTTTGGCGATCAGCAAGGCTGGTGCCGCTGGCCTGGGTCAGTTGATGCCGGGGACCGCCCGCGACCTTGGCGTTTCAAACCGCTTCGATCCAATGGCGAACATCTTTGGCGCGGCGCGGTATCTGCGCCAGATGCTCGACAAGTTCGGGGTAGTGCATCTGGCCCTCGCCGCTTACAATGCCGGGCCACGTTCCGTAGAGCGAGCAGGCGGCATCCCTAGAAACGGGGAGACACCGTCTTACGTCCGCAACGTGCTTAGCAGCTGGCAATATTGAGAGGGAAACGGTGAGCGCAAATCGAATCCGCGTGTCAGGTCAGTTGAGCCTGGGCAGCCGGGGTTTGACCTTGCGAACAGAAGATGCCCTCTGGATCATCGAGAGCGACGAGCCGGTCGACCGCTTTGTCGGCGATGAGGTAATCGTCGAAGGGAACGTGATAGGCCTCGATCGCCTTCGGGCAGATTGGATCGGCTCCACTGGCGAACACGCTCAAGGGGCCTAACGCCTTCGCGCCATGGCTAACTTGGGGTAGCAAATACCAGCCTCCATCACTGAAAACTGTGCCGAAGCAAAGCCTTATGGCCCGCGTCCCCTACTAGGTGAATTCGGTGATTCGCGTCTTCCGAACGTGAAGAACACTCGCAGACGATCTTGGACCGGTCACTCCCGAAGCCCCAGGTTGTTACCTAGGGCGATACCTAGCGCTGCTAGGTATCCCGGATATTCTCACTAAGTCTTTGAAAAATGGCGCGCCCGGAACGATTCGAACGTCCGACCCTCAGATTCGTAGTCTGATGCTCTATCCAGCTGAGCTACGGGCGCCGGGAGACGCGCCTTTAGGAGAGCGATTCCGGGTTGGCAAGTCACTTCAGCAACGCAAGCACCGCTTTTGCCAGCGGAACATCCAGGGGCGGCATCGGAAACGTCGATATTTCCTGTCTTCCCGCCCATTTCAGCATCGCATTTTTTTCACAGACCGGCTCCCCTTTCCACAGACGGCAGACGTATAGCAGCAGCAGAATCGGCGGCGCGCCACTCGAATCATCTGCATGGGCGAACGACAGCGGCGTGATATCAGCCGCCGAAAGGGCCACACCCAGTTCCTCGTCGATTTCGCGGATCAGCGCCTGGACCGGCCCTTCGCCGGCTTCGACCTTGCCGCCGGGGAATTCCCACAGGCCGCCATGCTGTTTTCCTTCCGGACGACGCTGGAGCAGCACCCTGCCCAGCCCGTCGATCATGGCTGCTGCAACGACAATTCGCATCGATCCACTCCGGATTAAAAATACTGGCGGATCGCAAAGGACGCGACAGCCGGCTCCGCTGAAAGGCCCGAAACTTTTTGTAAATCAAATTTTAGGAACAATCCCGTAACCTTTCGTCACCGTGACGCGGGGGCCAAGTAATATGTTGGAATTATGGCAGAAAATTCTGCACGATGAAAGCGCCGCCACGGCCGTTGAATACGGCCTGCTGGTGGGATTCATCGCGCTTGCCATTATTGGGGGCATGAACAACTTCACCAACCAGATGGTTGCTCTGTGGCATTCGGTCGAAAACGCATCGAACGGCGCCGCGGCCAATTAACGTCGTTTTAGGAAATGCCGCCTAATTCAGCCCTACCTGCTCCAGGGACAACAGGGAGCGGGTCGGGAACAAGAAGACGCTTAAGGAGACCTGACATGAAGCTTTTCCGTGATCTGCTCGCGAACGAAGAAGGCGCGACCGCCATCGAATACGGCCTGATCGCCGCTCTCATCGCCGTCGCCGCCATCACCGCGATGGGTTCGCTCGGCAACTCGCTGACCAACACCTTCAATACGGTGTCGGGCAAGATGAACAACGCCAACACGGCCGCTGCTGCGAAGAACTAATCGCAGACGCAGCTTATTGCGGCCCCTGGCCGCGATACAGACGAAGGGGTGGTCGGCATTATGCCGGCCGCCTTTTTCGTTTCTCCCCTCCGCCGTCGGATAGCGCGCGGCGTCGGAGGCCGGGGATCGGGTGCGCCGGCGCTACGCGCTCAATAGATGATGAGCTTGACCTTTTGCCCCGGCACCAGCCTGCTGGACGCCGTCAGCGCGTTGAGCACGAGGAAGCGATCCACCGGCCTGTCGGTATAGGCCATGCGCGCGCCGAGCGACTGCACGGTATCGCCGCTTTTCACCGTCACCACATCAAGCTTGCGCGCCTTTACCGCGCTGGCCTCGGTCGCGTTGATGCGGCGGATCGAGCGGAACATGGAATCGAACTGTCCCGCCTGCCCCGCCTGGCTGATCGTGGCGAAGTGGAAGGCCTGCCCCTGCCCCCAGTCATAGGCATAGACCACCACGTCCACCGTGGAGCCGTTGCTGGTGGTTCTGGCTGTGCCATAGGCGGCGGGTATGCCGTTGATCGTGGTCGTCTGCAGCGTATCGGGCGCGAACTGTCCCTGCGACGAAAGCCCAGCGAATACCGAGCGGACATAGGCGGAAAGATCGCCACTGTATTTGCCCGACGCGAATTCGCCCTTGCCCGACTGCCCGGAAATCGCAACCGATGTGGTGCCATTGACCAGCGAGAAGCCCGCCGGCGCCTGGAAGGCCAGCCGCAACTGAGGGTGCGTGAACGTGCGGCCATCGACAACACCCTGATTGGGATCGTCGCCATAGGTAAGGCCGCGCACGCGGGTGAGGAAAGTATCGCGGTTGGTCATCCCCGTGGCGGTGGTGCCGGCGCGCAGCAACGCGGCGCGCACGCGCGAGGCGGGATCGGGGTGCGTGCTGGCCCATTCCGGCACCGAATTGCCCTGCCCCGCGATCTGGCTGTCCAGCGCGGTCTGGTTGGCCAGGCTTTGCAATACCGCGGACATCGCGCGGGGGTCGTAGCCAGCGCGGCCCAGATACGTGATGCCAAGGTTGTCCGCCTCGGTTTCCTGCGAGCGCGAATACTTGAGCGTCAGCAATTGGCTGCCGGTGGAGAACAGGCGCTGGCCAATCTGGCCGGCCGCGGAATTGCCGAGCACGGCGGTGGAAAGGACCGAACCGAGCACGCCAAGGATGGTGTTGCGCGTGGCGGCGCTTTCGCGCTTGGCGGCATGGCGCGCGGCGACATGGCCAACCTCGTGCCCCAGCACGCCGGCCAGTTCCGCCTCGTTGTTCATCAGTGCGACGAGCTGGCGGGTGACGTAGATATAGCCCCCCGGAATGGCGAAGGCGTTGTTCACGGGGGAATTGAGCAAGGTGACCGTGAAATCGCCGCGCGCATTGCTGAGGCCCGACTGGACGGCGATGGTCTTGCCCACGGATTCGACATAGGTCGCCTGCGGTCCGCTCAAGGCTCCGCCGTATTCCTGGAGAAGCTGGGGGTGCGCTTCAGCACCCTGCTTCTTGTCGGATGCGCTGATCGCCTGGACGGCATTGCCCTGCGCGCGCACCGGAGCGCCCGACAGGATGGCAGACCCGGCCACCCCCGCCGCAAGAACCGACAGTCCGGCAAAAGCAAGACGCAAACGGTTTCGGCTTTTCATGGCATCTCCCTCGAACAATCCCGATCGCAACGGCTGCGGCAAATGCCGCGACGCTTTGTCGCAAACCGAAATCTTCTGTGCCAAATCCGGTTCCCGCGCGCCAGCGCGGCGAACGGATCAGGCACCAATTCGGAGGAAACGATCCGCGCGCATCGTGCGCAGGGCGTCGGGCGACTTGCCTGCGAGGCCATCCAGCTCCTGCGCAATCGCCTGCGAAAGCGCCGCCGCCGTGGCTGCGGGATCGCGATGGGCGCCGCCCACGGGTTCCGGCACGATCCGGTCGATCACGCCTAGGCCGAGCAAGTCCTGCGCCGTCACTTTCATCGCCTCGGCCGCTTCAGGGGCCTTTTCCGAAGTGCGCCACAGGATCGAGGCGCAGCCTTCGGGCGAGATCACCGAATAGACCGCGTGTTCCAGCATCAGCACGCGCTCGGCGCTCGCCAGCGCCACCGCACCGCCCGAGCCGCCCTCGCCCACGATCGTCGCCACCATCGGCACGCCGAGCGCCAGGCAGGCCTCGGTCGAACGGGCGATGGCCTCGGCCTGTCCGCGTTCCTCCGCCTCCACGCCGGGGAACGCGCCAGAGGTATCGACCAGCGTCACCACCGGAAGGCCGAAACGGCTGGCCAGTTCCATCAAGCGCACCGCCTTGCGATAGCCTTCGGGCTTGCCCATGCCGAAGTTGTGGCGGATGCGGCTTTGCGTATCGTTGCCCTTCTCGTGGCCGATCAGCATGACCCGGCGATCGCCAAGGCGCGCGAACCCGCCGATGATGGCCTGATCCTCGCCATAGAGGCGATCGCCGCCCAGCGGCATGAAGCCTTCGAACATTCGCTCGACATAGTCGCGGAAATGCGGGCGGGCGGGATGACGGGCGACCTGGGTCTTCTGCCAGGGCGTCAGCGCCTTGTAGGTGCTGGCCAGCAGTTCGGCGGACTTGTTTTCCAGCCGGCGGATTTCGGACGCGATGTCCAGTTCGCCGCTCTGCGCGGTCTCCCGAAGCTCGGCGATGCGCGCTTCCAGCGCGGCGACCGGCTTCTCGAATTCGAGATACGAAATCATGGCTGACGCGCTAGGGCGGTGCGCGCCCGCGGTCAACTGCGTCCTGCGGCGCGCCCTGTGGACGCCGCCAGCGGATGCCGTTCGTTGACCAGCGCGACAAGCCGCGAGGCATCGACGTGGGTGTAGATCTGCGTGGTCGCGATGTCGGCATGGCCGAGCAAGGTCTGCAGCACGCGCAAGTCCGCCCCGCCTTCGAGCAGATGCGTGGCGAAGGCGTGGCGCAGCACGTGCGGGCTGACCTTTTCGGGGTCGATCCCGGCGCGCGCGGCCAGATCGCGCAGCAACTGGAACAGGCGCACGCGCGTCAGGTGCCCGCCGCGCGGCGAAGGGAACACGAAGCGGCCGCCCGCCGGGCGCAGCCGCAGCCACTCCGCCAGCGCCCGTATCGCGCGCGCGCCCACGGGCACGAGCCGCTGCTGCCCGCCCTTGCCGGTGATCGCCAGGAACGGCGCATCGCGCGGCACGGCGACGAGCGGCAGCGAGACCAGTTCCGTCGCGCGCAGGCCGGAGCCATAGAGCAATTCGAGCAAGGCAAGCATCCGCACGCCATCGTGCGTGCCGGCGGTAGCCTCCTCCTCCGCCGTGGCGAACAGACGGCCGATCTCGTCGTGATTGAGCAGGCGCGGCAATGGGCGGCGCGCACGCGGACGCGGCAGGGCGATGGACGGATCGTCCGCGCGCAGGCCCTCGTCGATCAGAAAGCCATAGAACTGGCGCAACGCCGAAGCCTTGCGCGCGATGCTGGACGGGGAAAGGCCGGCCCAATGCCCGGCAAGCCCGGCGATAGCTTCGCGATCGGCGGCCGCCAGATCGCCGACGATGGCCTGCGCGCCGGTCAGATCGCGGCGATAGGCCTCGATGGTGTTGGCGGCAGCGCCGCGCTCCGCCGCAAGCATGGAAAGGAACGCGCCGATCATGCCGCTAGGCAGCATGGAGAGAGGGCCGCCACCAGTCACCCGGTCAGACCCGGGCCACTGCCTCTGCCGCGATCATCCGGGCCTCGCCATCCATTCCCACCCGGCGCAGCGCGGAAACGATATGGAACAGGTGAACCGCCGTCATCCGGTCCCACGAGGCGCCCTGCATGCCGAAGCCGGCCAGCAGCGCGACGAGCGCGGGGTTGTTTGATTCCGCCGCCGCGTCGATCGCGCGGGTCCAGCGGGTCTGTCGCCCCATGTCGACCGAGAGCTTGCCCGCGAGCGTGGTGGCGGCGGAGGAATCGATCCGTCCCAGCCCCATCAGCCCGGCAAGCAGAAAGCGCGAGCGCATCTGATCGGTGCTGTCATCGTTGGACTGGAAGGTATCCAGGGTTCCCGCGTCCACTGCCGACAGCTTGTTCGGGGCGGCCAGCGCCAGCAATCCCCAGGCTTCGCTACCGGCCTTGACATAGGGCGCCCAGCGCACCGCGTTCTGATCGAGGCCAGCGGTCAGCATCGAGGCAATCAAGCCGCTGGCGCTATCGGCCATGCCATCGCCCGGCACCACCCGCGCGGCGGCATAGGCCGTCAGCACAAGGCGGGAATAGGCGCGCTCGGGATCGCTGCCATCGCCCCACAGTTCCTTGATCGCGCCCAGTCGATCATCCGCATCGGGCGCGACGTAGGCGGTACGCAGCTTGTCGGCGAGCGGCCCCCAGGCCTTGTCCGGATCTTCCTGCGCGGCGATCTCGCCATAGAGATCGACCATCGCCGCGCTCGACAGGATGCCTCGCCCGGCGCCGACGTCGGCCGCGGTCGCGCGCGCGGCAAGCGAGAGCATGGGCGCGCGGACGGCATAGAACTGATAGGCGGCCCCCGCCTTGGTGCGCAAGTCTTCAGGAGGCTCCAGCCCGGTTGCGAGCGAGATGCCCGTGCGCCACGGCGTCAACGTGGTCACGTCCTTCCACTCGATCGTGACGGCGCGGCGCGTGTTCGATGCCGCGCCCGCGAATTTCTGCGCCAGCAGGATATCGATCTTCTCGCCATCGCCCCGCCGCATCGCGCGATCAAGCTGCGCCATCGCCGGCGGACCATCGCCGGTGAAAGCCGAACAGATCGCGCGGGCGAGATCCCAGTCCCAGCCCTGGCGTCCAGCCGCCGTCAGCCCGGTGATGGGGCACAGGCCCACCGGATCGGCGGTGCCGAGGTAGCTGCCCATCGCGGCATCCTCCAGCCCCGGGGTGTAGAAGCCGCTATCGACTTCCTGCACCATGGCGCGCGCGGCATCGGCCTCGCCCATGCGCAGCAGCGCCTGCGCGCGCAGCGCCGCCCAGTCGGCGCCGTTCATGCCGACGGGGGTGTCGAGCCGGCTGGCCAGCGCGCGCCGCACCAGGATATGCCCCCAGCGCGAAACCAGGTCGCCGCTCATCCGGCCGATCACGCCTTCGACGAACGCACCGTTGAGGAAATGGGTGGACGTGGCGGGAAAGCCGCCATCCTGTTCGTCGATCACGCCCACCCGCGCGAGACTGCGCTGGCTGGAGGTCGGTGTATCGAACTTGGGCGTGGCGCTGGCGATCAGCTGATCCAGCAACGCAGGGTCGATCGCATCGAGCAGCCCGTCGTCGACCGGCGCCGATGCCGCCGTCGGCGCGCCAGGAATGGGCTGGACCACCGGCACCGACGTCGATGCCGTCGATCCCGGCGCCGTCGCCGCAGGAGCGGATGCCGAAGCGGCGGGGCGCGACGCGGCCGGCTTCGGCGCTGCCGCCGGCGCGGGCGCGTTATCGAAACCGGGAGGGAGCAGCGATTCCTGCGCGGCGACCATGCCGGAAATACCGGTCAGCGTGGCGCAGCCCAGCAAGGCAAGACGCCAGTGACGCATGATGCCACGCCCGTTCTTCGATCGGGTCGGGGTGCCGTTGCTCAAGGCGCTGTCCCCGGGGCGTTTACCGGCTCTTCGATCCATTGTGTCGGCTCCGCTCCGCCCCTGATCCATGCTACCACCAATAATGCCGCAACCATCGCAACAAGCGCGACAAGGCCGCCAGCGACCAATACCTTGTTCACGCGACCTCACCTGCCGCTGCCTGCCATGCGTCATCCCGCGGGAACCGCGCGACGCTTGCGCTGCGCAGTAGCGCAACTATAGGCGGCCCGGCAATGGACCAAGACGCCGCCTCGCTCAACAGTACCGATCTGGCGCGGATCACCCGCCGGATCGACCGGCCGATCGTGCTGGTGGGCATGATGGGCGTTGGCAAGACCACCGTCGGCCGCAAGCTGGCGGCGATGCTGCACCAGCCGTTCGTGGACGCGGACGAGGAAATCGAACGGGCGGCCCAGATGTCGATCCCGGAAATCTTCACGACCTATGGCGAGCCTTACTTCCGCAGCGGCGAACGGCGGGTGATCGCCCGTCTCGTGGGCGAGGGCGCGACCGCCGACCGCAAGATCCTGGCGACCGGTGGTGGCGCCTTCTGCGATGCCGAAACGCGCCGGCTGATCCTCGATCGCGCCATCGCGGTCTGGCTGGACAGCGACCTCGACACGCTGGTGGAACGCGTTGGCCGCAAGGATAACCGACCGCTGCTGCGCGGCGGCAACCCCCGTGAAATCCTTGCCAATCTGCGCGAAGAGCGCCGGCCCGCCTATGCCCAGGCGCCGATCCACGTTACCAGCGGCAACCAGCCGCATCAGGTGACCGCCGTGCGCATCCTGCAGGCGATCGACAACTGGTTGTAGGAAACAACAGCATGGCCACCATCCCCGTCGCCATCGCCGGCGCGCCATACGATGTCCGGATCGAAGCCGGATTGCTGGCGAAGGCCGGCACGCATTGCCGCCCCTTCCTGCGCAAGGATACCGTGGCCATCGTCACCGACGAACACGTGGCCGCGCGCTGGCGCGAAACGGTGGCGGCTTCGTTCGCCGCCGAGGGGATCGAAAGCCGCTGGCTGGTGCTGCCAGCGGGCGAGGCTACCAAGAGCTGGGAACAGCTTGCCCGCGTAATCGACTGGCTGTTGGAGCAGGAGGTCGAGCGCAAGGACAATATCGTGGCGCTGGGCGGCGGCGTGATCGGCGATCTCACCGGGTTCGCCGCCGCGATCGTCAAGCGTGGCTGCGGCTTCATCCAGATCCCGACCACGCTGCTGGCCCAGGTCGATTCAAGCGTGGGCGGCAAGACCGCAATCAACACGCCCGCCGGCAAGAACCTGGTCGGCGCGTTCCACCAGCCCGTGCTGGTGCTGGCCGACCCGCTCTCGCTCGATACGCTCCCAGCGCGCGACGTGCGGGCGGGTTATGCCGAGGTCGTGAAGTATGGCCTGATCGATGACGCGCCGTTCTTCGAATGGTGCGAGGCGAATGGCCGCCGCCTGCTTGCGGGCGAGGCGGACGCCCGCGAATATGCGATCGCGCGCAGCGTTGCCGCCAAGGCGCGGATCGTGGCGGCGGACGAGAAGGAAACCACCGGCACCCGCGCCCTGCTCAACCTGGGGCACACGTTCGGGCACGCACTCGAAGCGGAAACCGGCTTTTCCGACCGCCTGCTCCACGGCGAAGGCGTGGCGCTGGGCATGGTGCTGGCGGCGCGCTTTTCCGCACGGCAGGGGCTAATGAACGGACAGGACGCCGAACGCGTGGCCGCGCACATCGGCGCAGTGGGCCTGCCCGCCTCGCTCACCGCGCTGAACCTCTCTTGCGACGGACGCCGGCTCGCCGATCACATGCTCCACGACAAGAAAATGGACGCGGGCACCCTGCCCTTCCTGCTGCTGCGCGGGATCGGCGAAACGTTCCTGGCCAAGGACGTGGACCTTGGCGACGTGGCAGCATTCCTGGACGAGGAACTGGCGCGGGGCTGAGCGGCGCGTCAGCCCGCTTCGTCGGGCAACAGGTCCACCACCTCGAAACCGGGCAGCACCGCCTGGCGCAGCAGGGTGCGGTGGCATTCGCTGGCGGCGCGTTCGTAGCACAGCAGCGCCACCTTGCGCTCGCGCGCCAGTTCCGCGAGTTGGGCACCCGCCACCACCGCTTCGGGCAGCTCGAGTTGCGCCGCGTAGATGCGTTCCAGCGTGGCATGATCGTGCCGGCGCGCGGCGGCGCGGCCGTCCGCCGGGGTGCCGAGCGCCTTGAAATGGCGGTACTCGATCCCCGCCTCGCGCGCGTTTGCGGCCAGCGCGGATTTCGAGAAGCCGGGACGGCGCGAAAGCGGCAGGGCGCGCACGTCGGCCAGCAGGTCCACGCCCGCGCGGTTAAGCGCGGCCATCACGCCGGCCACGGTCGCCTGTTCGTAACCGATAGTCCAGATCACCGGCATCAGAACAGCCGCGAACCATCCGGCACCGGCCGGTCTGGCGAGAACAGCACAACGCGCCCCTCTTCATCCGCGAAGCCCAGGGTCAGCACTTCGGACAGCATCTTGCCGATCTGACGCGGCGGGAAATTGACCACCGCCGCCACCTGCCGCCCAATCAGCAGTTCTCCTTCATAGAGCGCCGCGATCTGCGCGCTGCTTTTCTTGACGCCCAGTCCCGCACCGAAATCGATCCACAGCTTCAGGCTGGGCTTGCGCGCTTCCGGGAAGAGTTCGACCTGCACGATCGTGCCGACGCGGATGTCGACTTTCAGGAAATCGTCGAAGGATATGGTTTCGGCCGACGGCGCGGCGGGATCATGATCGAGATGCATCGGCGCATTGTGGGGATCGCGGCGCGGACCGCAACCCCCGTCTGTCGTGCCCGCCGGTTTCCGGTCAGCGGCCCGTGAACGCGGGCTTGCGCTTCTGGAGGAAGGCGAGGCCGCCTTCCGTCGCGTCGGCGCTGTTGCCGGCCACGCGTTGTCCCTCGGCTTCCGCCAGCAGCGTTTCGGCCAGGCTGTGTTCCAGCGCGGTCAGGATGTTGCGGCGCATCGTGGCATAGGCCAGCGTCGGTCCGGCGGCGAGCCGCGTAGCCAGCGCGGATACCTCGGCATCGAGATCGGCGTCTTCCACCGCCTTGTAGATCAGGCCCCAGTCCAGCGCCTTGTCCGCACCGATCTTCTCGCCCAGCATCATCATCTCGGTGGCGCGGGCCTTGCCGATCAGGCGAGGGAGAATCCAGCTCGATCCGCCATCGGGAACCAGGCCGATGTTGACGAACGCCTGGAGGAAATAGCCGCTCTTGCCCGCCACCACGAAGTCCGCCGTCAGCGCGATCGAGCAGCCCACGCCGGCCGCCGCGCCGTTGACCGCCGAAATGATCGGCATGTTCAGCCGGGCCAGCTTCATGATCGCCGGGTTGTAGTGCCCCTGCAGCGCCAGATAGCTCCCCTCGCCCGCGCCGGTGGTCCGATCGCCGCGCGCCTGGAGATCGGCGCCCGAACAGAATGCCCGGCCCGCGCCCTTCAGCACCAGCACGCGGGCATCGCCCAGATGATCGAGCGCATCGGAAATCTCGCCGGCCATGGGCAGCGAGCAGGCGTTCAGCCGCTCCGGCCGGTTCAGCGTGATCGTGGCCACGCCATCGGTGACATCGAGCAGGATCGTTTCATAAGCCATCGTCAGACACTCTCCGCGTCAGGCGCACGCGGCGTAGAGGCCGGCCGCCCGTCGATTTAATTGATCGGTTAAGCGCAGGGCTATGCGAGCGGCGCGCGCTTTGCAAGCCCGTTCAGCGCGCGTGCGTCTGAGCGAAGGCGGCGGCCGCGCCGAACAGGCCGGGCTGCGGGTGAGTGATAAGCTTGACCGGCATGGCGGCCATCATCCCCTCGAACCGGCCCTTGGCGCGGAAGCGTTCGGCAAAGCCGGAAGCCAGCAGCACATCCTTGATGCGCAGGCCCAGCCCGCCGGCCATGACCAGCGCCGCCGAACCATGCGTCAGCGCCAGATCGCCCGCCACGCTGCCCAGCGACAGGCAGAAGCGATCGACCGCCGCCGCCGCGAGGCTGTCTTCGCCGGCCATGCCCAGCGTCCACAGCTCCCGGTCGCTGCGTGGGGTGAACGGCTTGCCCTCGATCGCGGCCAGCGTCTCGTAGATGTCGACGATGCCGGGGCCGGCCACCACCCTCTCCACCGATACGCGGCGGTGACGCTTGCGCAGGCGGGCGAGGATGGCGTCCTCGATCCCGTCAAGCGGGGCGAAATCGATATGGCCGCCCTCGGTCGGCTGCACGCGATAGGCGCCGCCATGACGCCACAGTTGCGCGACGCCCAGTCCAGTGCCGGGGCCGACCACGCTGAGCACGCCGTCCTCGGGCAAGGGCGTGTCCGGGCCGGTCAGGTGGACGAAATGCTCGGGCGCGGCCTGTGCCACGGCATGGGCCACGGCAGCGAAATCATTGACCACCACGTAATCGTCCGCGCCCAGCTTCTCGGGAATCAGCGCCGGGCGGATGATCCACGGATTGTTTGTGAAGCGGATGATCTCTCCACCGATCGGGCCGGCCACCGCGATCGCCGCCGCCTTCGGCAAGGGCGTGCCAAGCGTGCGGCCGAACTCCTCCCAGGCGAGCTGAAAGCTGCCGTGTTCGGCGGTCTTGAGCGTCACCGCCTCGCCCAGCGAGAAAACGCGGCCCTGTTCCACTTCGGCAAGGGCGAAACGCGCGTGCGTTCCACCGATATCGACCGCGACCAGTTGCATCCTCACCCCCGGCTTATGCGTTTCAGAGCCCGGCGGCCGCCAGCATCGCTGAACCGCCGCGTTCGGCGGGGTCGGTATGGTGGCGCATCAGGGCGAAGAGTTCGCGGCCTACGCCAATCGCCTCGGCGGGGGCAACCGCTTCCTCGCGGCCTGCCCATTCCTCTGCATCGACCAGCGCAACCAGTTCGCCCGTATTGGCGCAGACGCGCACCACATCGCCGTCGCGCAGCTTGGCCAGCGGGCCGCCGAGCTTCGCCTCGGGCGAAACGTGGATCGCCGCCGGCACCTTGCCCGAAGCGCCCGACATGCGCCCGTCGGTGACCAGCGCCACCTTGAAGCCGCGATCCTGCAATACGCCGAGCGGGGGCGTGAGCTTGTGAAGTTCGGGCATGCCGTTGGCGGCCGGCCCCTGGAAGCGGACCACCACGACCACGTCGCGTTCCAGTTCGCCCGCCTTGAACGCGGCGATCACCTGGTTCTGGTCGTCGAACACGCGGACCGGCGCCTCGATCGTCCAGCGCGCCGGATCGACCGCGCTGACCTTGATCGTGCCGCGCCCGAGATTGCCTTCGAGCAGGCGCAAGCCGCCTTCGGGCTGGAACGGCGCGGTCACCGGGCGGAGCATGGATTCATCGCCGCTCGCCTGGGGCGCGGGGTTCCAGCGCAGCGCATCGCCGTCCATCACCGGTTCCTGCGCGCCTTCGGCCAGCGACTGGCCATAGACGGTGCGGATGTCGGCATGGGCCAGGCCCGATTCCACCAGTTCGCGGATCACGTAGGGCATCCCGCCGGCGGCGTGGAAGTAGTTCACGTCCCCCGCGCCGTTGGGATAGACGCTGGCGATCAGCGGCACCACGCGCGAGAGTTCGTCCATGTCGTTCCAGTCGATCTGCACACCGGCCGCGCGGGCGATGGCGGGCAGGTGGATCACGTGGTTGGTCGAACCGCCCGTCGCCAGCAGGCCGACGATGGCGTTGATGATCGCCTTTTCGTCGACGCAGTGCCCCAACGGGCGATAGTCGTCCCCGTCCCAGCCGATCTCGGCGATGCGGTGAACGGCGGCACGGGTCAGCTCCTGCCGCAGCTTGGTGCCCGGCAGGACGAAGCTGGAGCCGGGCATGTGCAGCCCCATCATCTCCATCATCATCTGGTTGGAATTGGCCGTGCCATAGAACGTGCAGGTGCCCGCGCCGTGGTAGCTAGCGCTTTCGCTTTCCAGCAGTTCCTCGCGCCCCACCTTGCCTTCGGCATAGAGCTGGCGGATGCGGACCTTTTCCTTGTTGGCAAGCCCGGTGGGCATCGGCCCCGACGGTACCAGCATCATCGGCAGGTGGCCGAAGCGCAGCGCGCCGATCAGCAGGCCCGGCACGATCTTGTCGCAGATGCCCAGTAGCAGCGCGGATTCGAACATGCCGTGGCTGAGCGCGACCGACGTGGACAGGGCGATGGTATCGCGGCTGAACAGCGACAGCTCCATCGAATCCTGCCCCTGCGTCACCCCGTCGCACATCGCCGGCACGCCGCCCGCGACCTGCGCCGTGGCGCCCACTTCGCGCGCGAACAGCTTGATCTGTTCGGGATAGCGGCCATAGGGCTGGTGCGCCGAAAGCATGTCGTTGTAGGCGGTGACGATGCCGATGTTCATCGCCTTGCCGGTGCGGATCGTCGCCTTGTCGTCGCCACTCGCCGCGAAGCCGTGGGCAAGGTTGCCGCATGAAAGGATCGGCCGGTTCACGCCCTGTTCGCGCGCGCGGTCGATCAGGTCAAGATAGCGGCCGCGGCTGTCGCGCGAACGCTCGATGATACGGTCGGTGACCTTGGCGACGATCGGGTTCAGGGTCATCATGCGCTCCAGTAGATCGTGACCGGCGGGCCGAAGCCGCGCAGGAAATCGGAAACGGGATAAGTGTCCGCCCCGCCCAGCACCCGCTCGACGAGCTGTTTTTTCGTCGCGCCGGTGATGACCAGGAGGATCTCGGCCGTGGCCTTGAGCGCGCGGCGGTTGAGCGAGAGGCGCGGAAACGGCGCTTCGGACGGCAGCGGCACCGGCGTAGTGGCGATCACCGCCGGTCCGGGACGGACCAGCGCGTGCATGTGCGGGAACAGCGAGGCGACGTGCCCGTCCTCGCCCATGCCCAGCCAGACCAGATCGAACGGCGCGACGGCGGCGCCTTCGACCAGCCGCTCCACGGTCACGCCGCTATCGCCCAGCGCGGCCGCGAGCTTGCCGTAGTTCGATGCGGGATGGTCATCGGGCACCTGCCGGTCGTCGGTCAGGCACAGCGTAACCTCCGACCAGTCGAGCGCGCGTTCGGCAAGCAGCGCGAACACCTTTGCCGGCGTGGAACCGCCCGGCACCGCGATCCGCTTCGGCCCCGGCTTCGCCAGTTCCGTCGCGATGCGATCGGCCACGGCGGCGGCATCGCCCGGCTGTGCCCAATGCACCTCGGCGGGATGCAGGTCAGTCATTCCAGCTACGCCCATCGCGCTCGGTCAGCGCGATCGCCGCATTCGGCCCCCAGCTGCCGGCGGAATAGCCCTTCACTTCCATGCTTTCGGCGTCCCAGACCTTGCGGATGCCATCGACCCAGCGCCACTGTGCCTCCACCTCGTCACGCCGCACGAACAGCGTCTGCTGGCCCTCGATCAGATCGAGCAGCAGGCGTTCATAGGCGATGCGGCGGCGCGCCTTGGCGAAAGCGGTAGTCAGCGAGAGATCGAGATTGACCTCGCGCAGCACGATGCCGCCACGGTCCAGCCCCGGTTCCTTGGCCATGACCTGCAGCCGCACGTACTCCTCCGGCTGGAGGCGGATCACCAGCCGGTTGGCGCGCAGCCGGCTGCCGAAGATGTTGTGCGGCACCTGCTTGAACTCGACGACGATTTCCGAACGCCGTTCGCCCAGCCGTTTGCCGGTGCGCAGGTAGAACGGCACGCCCTGCCAGCGCCAGTTCTCCACATGCGCCTTGATCGCCACGAACGTCTCGGTCTCCGAAGGCTGGCCAAGATCGTCCTCGTAACCCTTGACGCTTTCGCCCTTCACCGCGCCCGCGCGGTACTGGCCGCGCACCATCTCGTCGGCCTTCACCGGACGCAGCGCGCGCAGCACCTTGACCTTTTCATCGCGGATCGCGGTCGCGTCGAAATCGACGGGCGGCTCCATCGCCGTCAGCGCCAGCAACTGGAGCATGTGGTTCTGCACCATGTCGCGCAAGGCGCCGGTATCGTCGTAGAACCCCTTGCGCCCTTCCAGCCCCACCGTCTCGCTGACGGTGATCTGTATGTGATCGATCCCGGCGCTGTTCCACAGCGGTTCGAACATCATGTTGGCGAAGCGCAGCGCCATCAGGTTCTGGACGGTTTCCTTGCCCAGATAGTGATCGATGCGGAAGATCTGGTTTTCGGCGAAGGCGGCGGCGACGGCGTCGTTGATGCGGTTGCTGGATGCAAGGTCGTTGCCCAGCGGCTTTTCCAGGCCGATGCGCACGCCTTCGTGCGCAAGCCCTGCGCTTTTCAGCCCGGCGATCGTCGGTTCGAACAGCGCCGGCGCGGTCGACAGGAAGATCGACAGGCCGCACGAGGTATCGCCCAGCTTCTTCGCCAGTCCGGCAAAGCCGCTGATGTCGGAGGCATCGAGCGTCTGGTATTCCAGCCGTTCGAGGAAACTCGCCAGCTTGGTCTCGTCCTTGCGGTCGGCGGGCAAGAATTCGTCGAGTGCGGCCTTGGCGAAATCGCGAAAATCGGCGTCGTCATGTTCGGACCGGGCCGTGCCGACAATGCGCAGGCCCGGTTCGATCAGCCCGTCCTCGTGCAGCGCATAGAGCGAGGGCAGCAGCATCCGGCGCGAAAGATCGCCGGTGGCTCCGAACAACAGCAGGGCGGAACAGCTTGCCTCAGCCATCGGATGCTTCTCCTTATGGTTTCGTTCCGGACCGGGGCCATCCCCTCGCGGCCCCCGTTAGCCCGGTCATTCCAAACTTGCACAACGCATAAGTATGCGATCGGTGGCCTAATCCTGCAGCGCTACGAGCAATCCACCATAGCCCGGCAAATCGCCCCCTTCGTCCAGATTGGCGCCGTTGACGCTGGCGAGCACTCGCCCGGCGATGGCCAGCCCTTCGGGCCAGGCGAGCGGGCGTGATGAAAGATTGAACAGGCCAGCCACCGCCTGCCCCTCATGCCGGCGCACGAAGGCCAGAACATCGGCATCCGCGTGGATCACCTCGAACGAGCCAAGGCGCAGCGCGGGCGTGACGCGCCGCAGGGCCAGCAGGCTGCGCGTCCAGTGGAGCAGCGAGGTGGGCTCGCCTTCCTGCGCGTCGACCGCGCGCGAGAGGTTCTCCGCGCCCATCGGTAGCCATGGCGTGCCAGTGGTGAAGCCGCCGTTCGGCGCATCCGCCCGCCACGGCATTGGCGTGCGCACGCCATCGCGCGAGAGCGTCAGCGGCCAGTTGGCGATCGCTTCCGGGTCCTGCAGCAGCTCGAACGGAATATCGTCCTGCACCAGCCCCAGTTCCTCGCCCTGATAGAGGATGACGTTGCCGCGCAGGGCCAGCAGCAGCATCTTCTTGAGCGGCGCGAAGGCGGCCCGCTCTTCCGGCGCGCACCAGCGCGATACCGCGCGTGGCGCATCGTGGTTCTCGAAGGCCCAGCTCGGCCAGCCCTCGCCCGGCGCGCCGGTCCACTTCGCCAGCGTATCGCGGATCAGCGCGGGCGTGAGGCTTTCGGCATAGAGGAAATCGAAGCCATAGGCGCTGTTCAGGCGATGCGCACCGGCGGTGTATTCCTTCATCTCGATCTCGGCGCGCGCGCCGCCCACCTCGGCCACCGTGAAGATCGCGTCATAGCGGTCGCACAGCTTGCGGATGCGCTCCACGAACAGCGCGACATCCGGGTGCGACTGGCTGAATACCTTTTCCTGGAAATCGAACGGGCGCGTGCGGATGCGCCCGTCGTCCGCCACCGGCGGGTTGTCGCGCAACTGCGGGTCGAACATCGAATGGTTGAGCGCGTCGAGCCGGAAGCCGTCGACGCCGCGATCCAGCCAGAACTTCGCGGCTTCCAGCAATGCATCCTGCACCACCGGGTTGTGGACGTTGAGCTGCGGCTGTTCGCGCAGGAAGGTGTGCATGTAGTACTGCCGCCGCCGCGCGTCCCACGTCCATGCGGGGCCGCCGAACACCGACTGCCAGTTGTTGGGCGGGGTGCCATCGGGCTTCGGATCGCGCCAGACGTACCAGTCCGCCTTGTCTCCGTCGCGGCCCTGCCGGCTCTGCGCGAACCACGGGTGCAGGTCGGAGGTGTGGGCATAGACCTGGTCGATCGTGACCTTCAGCCCCAGTTCGTGCGCGCGGGCGACCAGCGCATCGAAATCGGCGAGCGTGCCGAAGATCGGATCGACATCGCAGTAATCCGCCACGTCATAGCCGAAATCGCGCATCGGCGAGGTGAAGAACGGCGATATCCAGATCCCGTCGACGCCCAGCTTCGCCACGTGATCGAGCCGCGCCGTGATCCCGGCGAGATCGCCCACCCCATCACCATCGGCATCGGCGAAGCTGCGGGGGTATATCTGGTAGATCACCGCCCCGCGCCACCACGGCGCGGTGACTGGAGCAGGCAGGCTGGCGTCACGGCTTGCGGTCATGGGCCTCATTTCGACAGATTGGCGAAACGGAACATACCCGATCGCGGTCATCCCGCAATGCACACAAACCTAGTTGCCGTCCGACAATTCGTATGCGCGATCCCGATCGAGCGCTGATGCGACAGTTTTATCGAATATCCGCGAAGGGTTTGCGATCCCGCCCCGTTTTAGGGTTGTCGGCCATGAACGGATCGTCCGGCGCGTGCTGCGCTGCAACGTCCACTATCGGGATCGCACCCTGAAACAAGGAGCCACCATGGAACTGCTCCCTATGACATCCTTTCCCACATCCGCCCCCGTCCAGCCCCGCGCCGAAGCGCATGTCGTTATCCTGGACGACGACGCCGATCTGCGCGCGTTGATCGGTGACTACCTGGAAAAGCAGGGGCTGGCCGTCACGCTGGCGGCGAACGGGCAACAACTGCGCACTACCCTTGCCGCGGGCAAGGTCGATGCGGTCGTGCTCGACCTGATGATGCCGGGTGAGGATGGCCTTTCGATCCTGCGCGACCTGGCGGATCGCCCCGGCGCGCCTTCGGTGCTGATGCTGTCGGCGATGGCGGCCGACATCGACCGAATCGTGGGGCTGGAACTGGGGGCGGACGACTACCTTGCCAAGCCGGTCAACCCGCGCGAACTGCTGGCGCGGCTGCGCGCGGTGCTGCGCCGGCGCGGCACCAGCGTTTCCGCCGATGGCAGCGCTATCACGCGCTTTGCCGGATGGACGCTCGATGCACAGTACTACACCGTGCGCGATGCCGCCGGCGCCGAAGTCGAACTGACCAGCGGGGAGTTCAAGCTGCTGCATGCGCTGGCCGTGCGCGCCGGGCGCGTGATCAGCCGCGAGGAACTGCTCACCGCGCTCTATGGCGATGAAGGCGAAGCTTTCGATCGCGCGATAGACGTCGCGGTTTCGCGCCTTCGCGCCAAGCTGATGCGGCACGATGGCGATAACCTGATCCGCACCATTCGCGGCGAGGGATACCTGTTCGCCGCGCGCAACTGATGAGGCGTTGATGGCGGGCTGGAAAAGCGCCAGCCTGACGACCCGGTTGGGCGTCGTCATGCTGGCGGCGCTGCTGCTGGCGACGCTCGGCAATTTCATCGTCACCTTCTCCGGGCCGCCGCCCTATCCGCGCCCGATGCCGATCGAGGAACTGCTGCCGGTTCTCGCGAAGGGCCGGCCCTTGTCGCGCCTTGCCTCGACCACCCGGATCGAACGCGGCAGCGCGCAGTTCCTGCCGCAGCCGGGCGAAGTGCCCGTGCCGGCCGCCGCCGCGCGGATCGACGATCTCCTGCCCGATTGCGACGGGTGCGTGCAACTTTCGGTGGAGCGCGGCGCGCTGATCCAGCGCCGTCCGCTCGAAGCGCCGCTGGCGATCCGCGAAACCTTCTCGCTCGGCATACGCCAGGCGGACGGCACATGGTCCATCGCGCGCTATACCCGGCGGCCGTTCATCACCGGTTGGCACTGGATGACGCTGGCGATGACACTGGCGCTGGCGGTGCTGCTGGCGGGCGTGTCGTTTCGCCTCGCGCGCAGCATCGTCCAACCGCTCCGCCGCCTGGGCGCGGAAGCGGACCGCGTCGTCAACGAACACGACGGCATCACGATCACCAGCGGCGGGCCACCCGAAGTCGCGCAACTGGCGCAGGCCGTGGCCGCCATGCGCGATCGTCTGGCGGGGCTGGTGGAAAACCGCACCCAGATGCTGGCGGCCATCGCGCACGACATGGCCGCACCGGTCTCGCGCCTGGAATTTCGCCTGCATCAGCTGCCGCCCGAGGCGCGCAACGGCGCCGAGCGGGATCTCGCGGAACTGGCCGGCATGATCGGCAGCATCATCGACTATGCGCGTGGAACAGCGGGCAGCCGCAAACGCGCGGTGGACATGAAGGCGCTGTGCGCGAACGCGATCGCGACGATCGATCAGGACGAAGGCCGGCTGGCGTTCCGTGCGCCGGAGGAAGACTGCACCGTCAACGGGGATCCGATGACGCTGCACCGGCTGATCGCCAATCTGGCGGTCAATGCGCTGCGCTATGCCGGCGGCGGCGAACTGACGCTGGAAGGGAATGCGCGCGGGATCATTGCACGCATGGCGGACCGCGGACCAGGCTTTCCACCCGAGCTTGCCGAGAACCTGTTCGAGCCATTCTTCCGCGTGGAAGGGTCACGCAGCCGCGAAACCGCTGGGACCGGGCTTGGCCTTGCCACCGCGCGCGACGTGGCGAAGGCGCATGGCGGAACGCTGACCGCCGCGAACCGCGCGGGCGGCGGGGCGGAATTTGTGCTGACCCTGCCCCGCGCCTGAAGCGGCCTCAACCCTGCCAGACCCAATAACGCGGCCCGAACCGCTCTTCGAGCGCGCCAAGCTGTTCGCGGTGGATCGCGCGCACGCGTTCGGGCGTGGTGGCCAACGAAGGATCGATTTCCTCGATCTTGAGGCTGGTCTTGTCCTCGTAGAGATGTTCACCGGCCAGACGGGCGCTGCCATCGTAAGGCCAGACGAAGGCCTGCCGGCTCGACACATGGTAGAGCCCTTCATCCTTCTCGACTGCGTAGCCCAGAGCCTTCAGGTCGGCTCCGCGCGCAAGCTGGTGGAAGGTGATCTCGTCGCAGATGCCCCAGTCGTTGACGGCAAGGCGGTCGTCCGAATGCCACAGCACGGTTTCGCCCACGCTGTTGTAAAAAGCGAGCACGCCGTCCTTGCCTTTGACCACGGCGGGCTTGTCTCCCCAACTCACGCGATAGACCGGGTGATCGACCATCATGTCGGGCTTCACGATCTCGTCGTAAAGCCCCGCGCCCTCCAGGTGAACGTGCCGCCAGAAATTGAGCAGGATCGCCTTGTGCAGCGAATCGTCGGTTCGTTCGTAGAGTGCCTGAGCGGGCTTCATGCAGTCGAAGACCGCCTGTTCGATGGCATTCACCGGATACTCTCCCGCAATGTGTTGCGTTTCAGGCCGTCGGGTCGATCAGCACCTTGCACTGGTGGGTGCGCTTGCGCAGCGTCTCGAACACGTCGGGTGTGGCGTCGAGCGCGATGGTGTCGGTCACCAGCAGGCGCGGTTCGGCCGCGCCGCTATCGAGCGCGTCCAGCGCCGCTTCATACTCCTGCCGAGTGAAGAAGGCCGACGTCACGAGGCGCACTTCCTTCGACAGCATGGCGAAGCTGTTGAAGGTATCGGGCCGGGTACACAGGCCCAGCAGCAGGATCGTGCCCCGGTTGCGCACCTGATCCACCGCCTGCGCGATCAGGCCGGGCACGCCCACGCATTCGAACACCACATCGGCCTTTCCGCCCAGCGCGCGTTCGGCGCTGCCGACCGGGTCGGCCGGATCGACCACGAAATCGTGCGCGCCCATCGCCAGCGCGCGATCGCGCTGCCACGCGGCAAGGTCCTGCACCACCACGCGGCCCGCGCCATGGCGGCGCGCCCAGAACGCGACGGCAAGACCGATAGGCCCGGCGCCGAGGATCAGAACCCTGTCACCGATGCGCATCCCGCTCATGGCAAGGCCGTGCAGCGCCACCGCCAGCGGCTCGATGATCGCGCCGTCGGCCAGGCTGGCGGTTTTCGGCAGGCGCACGCACTGGTTCGGCCTTGTCAGCGCATATTCGGCATAGCCCCCGCCCTGCAGGCCGAACTGATCGCACCAGGCGACTTCGCCAGCCAGACAGGATGGGCAACGGCCGCAGCTTTTGAGCGGGACGACCGAGACCAGATCGCCCGTTCCCAGCCCTTCCACGCCCTTGCCCAGCGCCACCACCTCGCCGGCGAACTCGTGCCCCAGCACCGATCCCGCGCCCATGCCATAGGCAGGGTCCTCGGTCATGTGCAGGTCCGAGCCGCAGATGCCGCAGCGGCCCACCCGCACCACGACCTCGCCCTCGCCCGGCACGGGATCGGGCACGGTCTCGATCGCCAGCGGCCGGTGAAGGCCCTGCATCACGGCTGCGCGCATCGTCGTGCTTCCTTCCTAGTGCGCGGTCTGGCCGCCATCGATCACGAAGGTCGCGCCGTTGACGAAGCTGGCGGCGTCCGAACACAGATGCAGCACGGTGCCCGCGATCTCCTCGGGCTGCGCGGCGCGGCCGCTGACGTTGCCCGCGAAGAACGCCGCGCGGAATTCGGCGCTGTCGGCCCAGTGCTGGGTCATCGGGGTGACGACGAAGCCAGGCGCGATGGCGTTGACGCGGATGTTGGAGCGAGCGTAATCGATCGCCGCCGCCTTGGTCAGCCCCACGACCGCGTGCTTCATCGCGACATAGGCCGCCATGTTGGGATCGGCGATCAGCCCGCCGACCGAAGCGGTGTTGACGATCGCCCCGCCGCCCACTTTCAGGAAGTGCCGGATTTCGGATTGCAGCGCGTACCATACGCCCTTGAAATCGACATCGACGGCCAGCGCCATCTCCTCGGGCGGCACCTCGTGCAGCGGGCGCTGCGGCGGCAGCACGCCGGCGTTATTGAACGCCGCGTCCATCCGGCCGAAACGGTCGACGCAGGCCGCGACGAGCGCCTCGACAGCGGCAGCATCGGTCACGTCGGTCGGCACGAAGGCGCCCTCGCCCCCGGCCTGCACGATCAGCGCCACCGTCTCGCCCGCGCGCTCGTCCTTGTCTCCGATCATCACCCGCGCGCCTTCACGCGCGAAAGCCAGCGCCGTGGCGCGGCCTATGCCCGTCGCGCCGCCGGTGATGAGTACCGCCTTGCCGGCATAGGTTCCGTTCACTCCTGCCATGCCGGCTGCTCCCCCTTGGCCACTTTCGACGAGTTCCCCAGCAGGAAATCGCCCAGCACGTCGACTGCATCGGGATAGGCCTTCTGCACCCGCGCGCGCAGATCAGCGCTGTCCTTGCTGGCCGCGACCAGCTTCGGCCAGTCGGCGATGTAGCGCCGGCTGAAGTCCAGCCCGCTGGTATCGTTGGGCAGGCCCGGCTTGCTGTGCCCAGGCACCACCATGTCGGGCTTCAGCGCGGCGAGCTGATCGACCGACCGGCCCCACGCGGCGATGGCGGCGGCGTCGTGCTCGCCGAACCACAGGTACATCTGGTTATAGACGAGATCGCCGGGGAACAGCGCCTTGATCGATGGCACCCACAGCGCGGTGGCATGGACATGATCGCCCGCCATCGGGCCGATCACTTTCAGTTCCCGGCCCTCCAGCATGATCGTATCGCCGTCGAGCGGGGCGGGCGCGGTGGGATGGCGCGGGGCGTTCGCGCCCAGCACCGGCGTCCAGCGCTTGACCTTGAACGGAAGCGACTTCCAGATGTCGGCCGTCACCGTGGGATGCGCCACGATCTTCACGTCGGGAAAGGCGTCCTTGATCACCTCCATGGCGAAGAAGTGATCGGGATGATCGTGCGTGACATAAAGCGTGGTCAGATGCCTGCCGCTGTCCAGCACCATCGCGACAACGCGGTGCGCGTCGGCCAGGGTGAACGGCGCATCCACCAGCACCGCGTCCTTCTCGCCTTCGATCAGGGCAATGTTGGCGTAGAGCGAACCGGCACTGGTGCGGAGAACCTCCACGGTCAGCGGCTTCTGCGAGGCTTGAGTCTGGGCCTGCGCCGGCGCGCAAGGCAGGGCGACGGCGGCCAGTGCCGCGAGCAGGGTCTTGCGGATCACTTGTATTTCCCCAGCATCATGCCGCCGTCGATCACGACGTGGCTTCCGGTCATGTAGTCCGAGGCATCGGAGGCGAGCAGCAGCGCCAGCGGCTTGATCTGGTCAGTTTCAGCCAGCTTGCCCAGCGGAACGATCGCGTCCCACGCCTGCCGGGCCACCGGGTCCTTCTTGAGCCAGCCGCCGCCGATGTTGGTGACGAACGGCCCCGGCGCGATGGCGTTGATGCGGATGCGGAACTCGGCCAGTTCCAGCCCCAGCGCGCGCACCATGTGCAGCACGCCCGCCTTGGCCGGCATGTAGGGCAGCCCCACGATCGGTTCGGTCACCAGCCCCGCATTCGAGGCGGTGGTGATGATCGAACCGCCGGTGCGGCCATTGGCGCGCCCTTCCTTCTTCATGATCCGCACGGCGTTGCTGACCGTGTAGAACACGCCGGAAAGATTGACGGCGATCGACTTGTCCCAGCGCGCCGGATCGTAGGTATCGACCTGGCCGTCCGGATTGCGGTGGCCCGCCGGGTTCCAGAAGCCGGCGCCGGCATCGATCCCGGCATTGGCGAAGCAGATGTCGAGGCCGCCATAGGCCTTGTCGTGCGCGTCGAACGCAGCGGCCACGGCGTCGGCGCTGGACACGTCGCAGACATCGGCGCGCGCCTCGTGCCCGGCCTCGCGCAGACGTGCGGCCTCGCGCTCGGCGCCGGCGGCATCGATGTCAGCCAGCGTCACCGCTGCGCCGGCTTCGGCCATGGCCTCGGCATAGGCGAGCCCGATCCCCGAAGCCGCGCCCGTAACCAGCGCGCTCCTGCCCTTGATGTCAAAGCAATCCAGTGTAGCCATATGGCTCTTCCTTCTCCCGCCGCGCCGTTCAGGCTTCGGCCTGTCTTTCCCGCTCGATCAGCCGCTGCAGCATTCGGCGCGCCCGCACCCCGCCTCCGTCGCCGTTCAGGATCAGCGGGCGCAAATCCCAGAAATCCTGCTGGCGCATCAGCCGGTAGCTGTCGCGAATGATCGGCATGTCTTCCTCCTGGAAAGCATATTCCAGCGCCGCGCGCATGCCCGCCGCGAACTCCGCGTTTCCCAGAGCGAAATCCCGTGCCGTCGCCCAGAAGTAGTGCGTGGTATCGGGCGTTTCCGGCGTGAAGGCATGGATCGAGGGCAGCAGCGTGCAGTGCTCGCGCGGCGTTCCGGGATCGCCGGCGCGGAAATCGAAATAGAGCACGGCGGGCGCATGCCACACCACCTCGCCGTGGAAATCCTGCTTGCGCCCGATCCGCCCGAGCATGCCGCCGATGCCTTCAGACAGGTAATCGTCCAGCCGCACATATTCGGCGTGGACGGTTTCGCCGTCCTGCCAGAACCGCCGTTCGCCTTCGGTGAAAGCGCTCGCCACCAGCGCCGGGTGGACGAAGTTGGCGTGGCTGAGGTCGAGGATGTTGTCGCTATACAGCTCGTAGTGTCCCTCGGCCACGGTCGCGCCGCGCACCGCTTCCCAGCGCGGCTCGGCCAGCCAGGCGAAATCGGGAATGCGCGCGGCATCCGCCTTCGCCGGATCGCCCATCCAGATCCACAGCAACCCGTGGCGCTCTTCCAGCGGATAGACCGTCAGCCGGCCATCGGGCAGTTGCCCGCCGGGATGCGGGTTGTGGACGCAACGCCCCGTCCCGTCGAAACGCAGCCCGTGATAGGGGCACATCAGCGCGCCATCGACGACGCTACCGTTGCCCAGCGGGGCGAAACGGTGCGGGCAGCGCCCGCCGACGGCACGGGCTTTGCCGGTCTCGTCGCGAAAAAGGGCGACCGGTTCGTCGAGGAAGACCCGCGCCATCGGCGCGACGCCCAGATCGGAACCCCAGGCGGCGACATACCAGCAATTGCGCAGGTAGGTTCCGCGTGGTGTTTCCGAAAGCCTCGGGACCGGTCTGCCCTCTCCCCTCATGACCCGTTGCTCACAGACGATGTTGAAGCGTCGGAAAGCCCACCCCCAACCCCTCCCGCAGGCGGGAGGGGAGAAAATGGGATATCCCCTCCCGCCTGCGGG
>MEGD01000035.1 GCA_001725355.1 Novosphingobium sp. SCN 66-18 | reverse complement strand
CGTCCACGCGCAGCGCGGTCTTGTCCTGCAGCGAGTTGAATTCCCCGACCTTGATCGAGGCACCCAGCGCGCCGGAGCGCAGCTCGAACTGGAGCTGTTCGTAGTAATAGCGCGAAAGCGGCTGGAGATAGCCGACGATCAGCAGGTTCACCCCCGCCAGCACGATCGCGAAGATATAGGGCACGCGCAGCAGCCGCGTGTACGAAAGCCCCACCGCCCGCATCACATCGAGTTCGGAACTGGTCGCCAGCTTGCGGAAGGCGAACAGGATGCCCAGCATCAGGCCCAGCGGAATCGCCAGGCTGGCGTATTCGGGCAGGAGGTTGGCCAGCATCTTGAACACGACGCTGACCGGTCCGCCTTCCGTTGCCACGAAATCGAACAGCTTCAGCATCTTGTCGAGCACAAGCAGCGACGCCGCGATCGCGAACACCGACAGCATCGGCACGATCACGAGCCGGGCAATGTAACGGTCTGTGGCGGTGAGAAATTTCACGTCTGGGGCGATCTTCGTCGTGCAAAATCCGGCGGGTCCAGCTTCCCGCATCGCCCCGACTAGCGGGGAAAGCGTGCGCGCGAAAGTGGCAATCGCGGTGTTACGCTTTGGGAAAAAGGTAACAAGACGGTTGTCAGGGCGAAGCGGCGGCGGAATAAAAACGCCGGCTGGAACCGAATACGGCTGACATGGCGGCCCGGCAGTCGGGTCACGGGCTGATCGCGGGAGATGGAAGCGTTGTGAGCCAGGAGGCAACCGGCGCCGCATGGTGGAAGCGGCAACTGGCGCGCAACTGCGCGCAGCCGGACGATCTGCACCTTCTGGCCCGGCAGTGCGAACAACTGCACCCCGATGAACAGCATATCGGGTTCGAACAGGTGCTGCGCCTGCTTGCCGATGTCGGCTTTGCTCCGGGAGGGGGCCTCGCCCCGGGAAAGGCGGCGCCAGGCAAGGCGGCTCCGGGGCTGGCCAGCGCGCATCCGGTGATGCTGTGGGTCAGCCTGCTGGCTATGAAAGCGCGGCGATGGCGATCATGCCGTCGGACGCGGTCTATTCCGGCGGGCGTCGGGCCGATGGCCTGCATAGCGCGCAAGTGACCCTGCCGGGCGGGGCCGCCGCCGATTCCCGCGCGGCGCGCTCGCAGGCAATGGCCTGGCTGGCCGCCCTGCTTCGCGCGCTGGCGCACGCGATGCTCAAGCGGCACTGAACGGGTTACCGGTCGCGGGTCAGGCCTTTTCCAGCGTGCATTGCAGCGGGTGCTGGTTCTGCCGGGCGAAATCCATCACCTGGTTCACCTTGGTCTCGGCGATTTCGTAGGGGTAGACGCCGCACACGCCCACGCCTTTCTGGTGAACGTGCAGCATGACCCGGGTCGCCTGTTCCAGATCCATGTGGAAGAAGCGCTTGAGCACCATCACCACGAATTCCATCGGCGTGTAGTCGTCGTTGAGCATCAGCACCTTGAACATGCTGGGCTTCTTGGGCCGTGCGCGCGTCTTGGTGGCGATGCCCACCAGATCGTCGCCATCGGTGCCGTGATCGCCGTTTCCTTCGTCACCCGGTCCGTCGCGCACGATCAGGATGCGGGACGGGGCGGCAAGGCGGGGCGCGCCGGCACAGCGGATTGAGGCCGGGCCGGGCCGGCTTCCGGAAATCGAGGCGGGGTCAAAGGCCATTGCAGTCCGAATATCGCATCGCGATGCCCCGGCGACAAGGGGGGCACCCCCCGCTCATGCGCGAAAGAAGTTGCCGGGGGGTAAATGGTGCGACCGGCTGAAAACGCGAACGGACCGGC
The DNA here is from genome assembly GCA_001725355.1 of Novosphingobium sp. SCN 66-18. Classification (GTDB taxonomy): domain Bacteria; phylum Pseudomonadota; class Alphaproteobacteria; order Sphingomonadales; family Sphingomonadaceae; genus Novosphingobium. The sequence goes on along the minus strand of MEGD01000035.1, from coordinate 30,608 downwards.
CGATCGCTCGGTCCGGTCCGTCACGGGAGAATTCGGCGCGGCGTGCGCAAGCGCACGCCGCGAACCCGAAATCAGGCAGCCTTCTTCAGCTTGTCGACCGCGAGCGAAACGCGGGTCGAGATCGGCTGGAACGCTTCGTTGGCGAGCTTGAGGAACGCTTCGCTGTTCTTCGAGCTGGTGGCGACGACCGCGTCGAACTGCTTGCGCAGCAGCGCGCTCTGCTTTTCGAAGAACTCGGTGGGCGACTTGGCCGAAGCCAGTTCCTTGATGTCGGCCGACATCGTTTCGAACGAGGCCTTGCCTTCGCTCACGTAGCCCTTGCCGAGCTCCTGCAGGCCCGAAGCGAGGATCTTGCCCGATTCGACCAGCGCCTCGACGTTGCCCTTGGCGAACTCGCCGGCTTCGCCGAACGCGCCCTGGCTCTTTTCGAAAGCGGCCTTGGCCTTCTCGGCGGCGTCCTTGAACGTGGTCTGCAGCTTGTCGGTGAATTCGGTGGTGGTAGCCATGATGAAAAGTTCCTTCCTGGGAGCCGGCGCGGCGGCGGCGGCGGGTTTCACGCTGGTCCGTACCGGCGCGGACTTTGCCGCAACCGGTTTGATGGCGGCGGGCTTGGCGGTGGCGGTCTTGACAGTGACAGGCCTGGTTGCCTTGACGACCGGTGCCTTTGCGACGGGCGTCTTGATCGCCGGGGACTTCACCGGCTTGGCTTTTACAGGCTTGGCAGCCGCTACCGGCTTCGGCGAAACCGAAGCCTCTGGCGCTTTGGTGGCCTTCGGGGCCGGTTTGGCCTTCTGGACCGGTGCCGGGGCTGCCGGGGCGGGCTTTTCCGCCTTCGGTGCCGCGACAAGCGCTGCCTTTGCCGCATCCTTGCGTGGGCGACCGGCCTTCCTCTTGGTGGGAACGGGTTCGGTCACCACGGTCGTCTCTGCCACCGGCGCTTCGGGAGCGGCCGTTGCCTTGTCGTCTGCGACGACGGGGGCTTCCACCGGAACGGAAACCGTTTCGGCAGAGGTGGTAACGGTGCTGTCCTTCACTTCGTCGGTCATGACCGAGGCGACTCCTGCTATGCGCAAAAAAGCCGGGGCCTGTGGCGCCGACTGCTTTGCTGCAATGCACAAATAAGCATCGCATGCGCGAAGTCAAGGATTTTTGTGCAGTGCACAATATCCGGAACGGCAGCAATCGCGAGGGCTTTCCGCCCGGTCAGCGGGTCTTCACATAGCTTCCAGGCGCGTCGCCGAACACCTTGTCGCCACGCCCGCCGGGTACCCGCCGGCCCTTGGCGGGAACGCGCGTAGCGTCATGGGCGACGATCCAGGAAATCCAGTCGGGCCACCAGCTTCCCCTGGTTTCGCGCGCACCGGCGATGAACTCATCGAGCGTCGCCGGGGCGTCGTCGTTGAGCCAGTACTGGTACTTGCCCGAGGATGGCGGATTGACCACGCCGGCGATGTGCCCCGATCCGGCGAGAACGAACTTCCACGGGCCGGAAACGTGCCGGGTCAGCTTCCACACGCTTTCCGCGGGCGCGATATGGTCCTCGCGCCCCGCCTGGATATAGAGCGGCGTGGCGATGCGGTGCAGGTCGATCGGGGTGCCGTCGATCACGAGCGAATCCGGCACGACCAGCCGGTTGTCGCGATAGAGCTCGGTCAGATAGGCCTTCTGCCACTTGAATGGCAGGTTGGTGGTGTCGCCGTTCCAGTGGAGCAGGTCGAACGCCGGGTATTCCTCGCCCAGCAGGTAGTTGTTGACGACGTAGCTCCAGATCAGGTCCCGCCCGCGCAGCATGTTGAACGTCGCTGCCATGTAGCGCCCGTCGAGGAAGCCGTCGGTCGCCAGGCTTTCGAGCAGCTGGATCTGCTGGTCGTCGATGAAGTTCTTGAGGTCCCCCGCCTTCTCGAAATCGACCTGGGCGGTGAAGAACGTGGCCGACGCCACCTTGTCCGCCTCGCCGCGCCGGGCCAGGAACGCCAGCGTCGCCGCAAGCGTCGTACCCGCCACGCAATAGCCGATGGCGTGGACCGCCGGCACCTTCAGCCGCGCGCGCACCACGTCGATCGCTTCGACCTGCGCGCGGATGTAATCGCCCCACAGCACCTCGGCCATCGTGGCGTCGGCCGATTTCCACGAGACGATGAACACCGACAAACCCTGTTCGACCGCCCACCGGATGAAGCTTTTCTGCGGGTTGAGATCGAGGATGTAGAACCGGTTGATCCACGGCGGAAAGATCACCAGCGGCACCGTCAGCACGGTCTCGGTGGTCGGTGTGTACTGGATCAGCTGGAACAGCGGGGTTTCGTGCACGACCTTGCCCGGCGTCGTCGCCAGGTTGCGCCCCAGCTCGAACGCGTCGGGATCGGTATGGGTCAACTGGCCCTTGCGCAGGTCGGTCAGCAGGTGCTCCACGCCCTTGACCAGATTCTCGCCGTGCGTTTCCAGCGTCCGCTCGATCACCATGGGGTTGGTCAGCGGAAAGTTGGCCGGCGAAAGCGCGTCGGTGACCACACGGGTCAGGAACCGGATCTGCTCGTGCCGTTCGGGGGACACCCCGGAAAGATCGTTTGCCAGCGCGTTGATCCGCTCGGCCAGCAGCAGATAGGTCTGGTGGATCAGCGCGAAGACCGGCTGTTCGCGCCAGCGCGGATCGGCAAAGCGGCGATCCTTGCGGGGCAGGTCCGGCGCTTCGCCCTTGCGCGCCTGAAGCCCGTTGCCGTACTGCTCAAGGATCGCGCTCCACAGCGTGACGCTGTCTTCCCACAGCTTCGCCCGGGTATCGGGACTGGCCAGCGGCAGGGTGCCGGCGATTTCGGACAGCCATTTGTTCCACTTCGCCTGCCAGCCTTCCGCGCCGCCGGCGCGTGCCAGGATCGATTCGCCTTGCCCCACCTGTTCGGCGCCGAAATCCAGCCACATCTTCTGGAGCTTGGCGGCAGACATCGCCCAGTGCTGAAGGTCCATCGGATCGGGAACGCGGGCATCGGCGGTGGGCAGGAACGGCGCGAACAGCGCCTGCACCGCCTCTCCCTGCTGGCGGAACAGATCCTCGATCACGGCGGCATCGGTGGTCTTGTCCTGCTGCATTCGCATTCCTTCCCGCTTTCTCGCCAGGCCGGCCAGGCACGCCGGCCGGTTCGCCCCTGCCGCCTGTACCGATCTATACACTGCCCGCCGCCACCGTGAAGACTGTCGCTCCACCCGCGCCTTCCGCGATCGTCCGCTCCGGATCAATCCGGAGCAGCCTTGCCGCCCCGGCCCCCGGCCCTGCGCCGCCATACCCTGCGGCAATGGCGGCACTTGGGTTTCCACCCGCGCCGGATTGGCGTAAGGGCCGGGAAGCGGCAATCCCGCCGCGCCATCAAGAGTATCCCTGCCGTGGACGAAGAATTCTACCGCATGAAGCGCCTGCCGCCCTACGTCATCGCCGAAGTTAACGGCATGCGGGCCGCAGCACGCGCCGCCGGTAGGGACATCATCGACCTGGGCATGGGCAACCCCGATCTGCCGCCGCCGAGCCACGTGATCGACAAGCTGTGCGAAGTTGCGCAGAAGCCCGACGCGCACGGCTATTCGGCCTCTTCGGGCATCCCCGGCGTGCGCAAGGCGCAGGCGAACTATTACGGCCGCCGCTTCAACGTCGATCTCGACCCCGAAACGGAAGTGGTCATGACGATGGGGTCCAAGGAAGGGCTCGCCAGCCTCGCCACCGCGATCACCGCGCCGGGCGATGTCGTGCTCGCGCCCAACCCCAGCTATCCGATCCACACCTTCGGCTTCATCATCGCCGGGGCCACGATCCGTTCGGTCCCGACGACGCCCGACGAACGCTATTGGGATTCGCTCGACCGCGCGATGAAGTATTCGGTGCCGCGCCCTTCGATCCTGATCGTGAACTATCCGTCGAACCCGACGGCGGAGACGGTTGACCTCGCGTTCTACGAACGGCTCGTCGCCTGGGCGAAGGAGAACAAGGTCTGGATCCTGTCCGACCTTGCCTATTCGGAACTCTATTACGACGGCAATCCGACGCGCTCGATCCTCGAAGTGCCCGGCGCCAAGGACGTGGCGGTGGAATTCACCTCGATGTCCAAGACGTTCTCGATGGCGGGCTGGCGTGTCGGCTTCGCGGTGGGCAACGCGCGCCTGATCGCCGCGCTGAAGCGGGTGAAGTCCTACCTCGATTACGGCGCGTTCACGCCGATCCAGGCCGCTGCCTGCGCCGCGCTCAACGGGCCGCAGGATATCGTCGAGAAGAACCGCCAGCTCTACCAGAAGCGGCGCGACGTGATGGTCGAGGCGTTCGGCCGCGCCGGATGGGAAATCCCCAGCCCCCGCGCCTCGATGTTCGCATGGGCGCCGCTGCCGCCCGCGCTCAAGCATCTCGGCAGCCTCGAATTCTCGAAGCAGTTGCTGACCCATGCCGAAGTCGCCGTCGCCCCCGGCGTCGGCTATGGCGAGGATGGTGAAGGCTTTGTCCGTATCGCCATGGTCGAGAACGAACAGCGGCTGCGCCAGGCCGCGCGCAACATCAAGCGCTACCTGACCAGCATGGGCGTCAACGTCACCGCTGCCTGATATGCGGATCTTCGATCATCCCGCGTCTTCCCGGACGCAGGGATGATCGGGGACGGAACCGGGATCAGCTGACCAGCGTAAGCGTCGATTCACCCGCCGGGGCGGCGCGGGGCGCGAAGCGGCCATCGACCTGCGCGCCCTGTTCGATCGTCAGCGCGTCATAGCTCACGTCGCCGTGGATGCGCGCGGTGCGCAGGATCACCAGTTCGCCGGCCTCTATCGCGCCGTGGACCGTGCCGGAAAGGCGCGCGCTCTGCGCCTTGACCGCGCCCTCGATCACGCTCGCCTCGCCCTGCACCAGCGCGGCGCAGGCGATGTCGCCCTTGACCCGCCCGTCGATATGCAGGTCCGCCGTGGCAACCACGTCGCCCGTGACGACGAGGTCCGCGCCCAGGATCGAGAACGTCGCGCCCGCGCTGTTGCGGCTGGCCATGGTGTTAGCTCCGGTTGCCGGCCGGCCGGTCGGCGCGGCCTTCCTGGAAAACATTCTGTCTTGCCTCCAGAAACGGGCGCGGATTGACCGGCTGGTCGTTGATCCGCACTTCGAAATGCAGGTGGGGGCCGGTGGAACGGCCGGTGCTGCCGATCTGCCCGATGACCGCGCCGGCCGCAACCTTTTCCCCGACGCGCGCGCCGATGCGCGACATGTGGGCGTAGCGGGTCATCAGCCCGTTGCCGTGGCTGACTTCCACGCAGTTGCCATAACCCTGGCGGATGCCGGCGAAGCTGACGGTGCCGGCGGCGGCGGCATAGATCGGCGCGCCGATCGGCCCACGGAAATCGAGACCGGCGTGGAACGCCGCGCCGCCGGTAAAGGGATCGCTGCGATAGCCGAAGCCGCTCGAGATGTATTCGAGGCTGGCGGGCAGCGTGTTGGGAATGCGGGCAAGGCCGTCTTCCAGACCGCTCATGCGTTCGAGGCTGGCGCCCAGCCGCGCGAAGCGCGGATCGACATCGTTGCCGGGGCCGGTCACCAGCCGGATCAGCGGGCCGCCCTGCGCGCCGCGGTTCGACGCGATGATCATCGAGGGGTTGAGTCCGACGCGGCGGATCGCGGTTTCGGCGCGCGCGGCGCGCGCATCGGCAAAGCGGGTGAGCTTTTCGATGAAAGCCAGCTGGCGCGCCTCGATCCGGGCGAGCCCGGCGGCCTCGGGCAGCTCCATCGAGATCTTCTTCACGGTCTTGCCGGCTTCGGCGCTGCTGTCGCTGACCGTGCCCTTGGGCAGATCGTTGGGCAGCGCGCCGACGTGGCTTTCGACCATCTTTTCGATGAAGTCCTGCCGCTTTTGCAGGTCATCGGCCACTTCGCCCAAGCCGTTGCGGTACTTCGAGACGCGCGTTTCGGCCGAGGCGACGGCGGCTTCGCGCTGGAGCAGCCGTTCACGGTCGCGCGCGTCGAGATAGCGCGAAACCAGCATCGTCACCATCATCGCCAGCCACAGGCCCAGCGCGGCGGCGATGCCGGCGGCCACGATCATCTGGAGCCGGCTGGTTATCCGGATGAAGCGGACCTGGCCCTGCGAACGCATGAAAAACTCGCGTTCGGGAAACCAGCGCTTCAGCCGGGCGACTAGCCCGTCTCTGGCTGTAGCTGACACGTGTGACGACCCCCGGTGCGGCATTTCTGGCTTTTATCTTTGCTGCCCCTGCGGATGCGCCGGAAGGACGCGGCCGATTACCGGTGCGCCCGCCGCAGGTCGAATCCGATCCCCCTTCGGCGGGTTGAATCGTGCGAGTCCTCCGGTGAAGCGTTGGAACCATGTGATTCCGGCAACGAATCATTTCGATTCGCCGTGTTTTGCCGCCGCGACTCGCCGGGCAATCCGCGGAAGCGCCGCCATGCGATGCGGGCTGACAGCGGCCCGGGCGCGTGGTAGGGCGCCCCCATGTCCAGCCAGCCCCAGATTTCCGCCGATTCCGTGATCGATCTCGTCGAAGGCCTCGCCCGCGCCGGCCGCGTGGCGCAGCGCGTTCTGGCGCGGATGCCGGCGCCGGCGAAGGAACGGGCGCTGCGGCTGGCGGCGGCGGCGCTGCGCCGCGCCGAACCGGAAATCCTCGCCGCGAATGCGCGCGATGTCGCCAGCGCCGAAACCAATGGCCTGTCCGGCGCGCTGCTCGACCGGCTGCGGCTCGATTCCGGCCGGCTGGCCGCGATGGCCGATGCCGTGGAGCAGGTCGCCAGCCTGCCCGATCCGGTGGGCGCGGTGATCGACAGCGCCACGCGGCCCAACGGCATGGTGCTGCAGCGCGTGCGCGTGCCGATCGGCCTGATCGGCATCATCTACGAAAGCCGCCCCAACGTGACGGCGGATGCGGCCGCGCTCTGCGTGCGCTCGGGCAATGCCGTGCTGCTGCGCGGCGGCAGCGAGGCGGTCCATTCCAACCGCGCGATCCACAAGGCGCTGGTCGCCGGGCTGGCCGAGGGCGGGGTGCCCGCCGATGCGGTGCAGCTCCTGCCCACGCAGGACCGCGCGGCCGTGGGCGCGATGCTGACGGCGGCGGGCCTGATCGACATGATCGTGCCGCGCGGGGGCAAGAGCCTGGTCGCGCGCGTCCAGTCCGATGCGCGCGTGCCGGTGCTGGCGCATCTCGACGGGATCAACCACACCTACGTCGATCACGCCGCCGACCCGGCCCGCGCCGCGGCGATCGTGTTCAACGCCAAGCTGCGCCGTACCGGCGTGTGCGGGGCGATGGAAACGCTGCTGATCGACGCGACCTATCCCGATCCGCACGGGCTGATCGCGCCCCTGCTCGACGCCGGGTGCGAATTGCGCGGCGATGCCCGCGCCCGCGCCATCGATCCGCGCATCGGCCCCGCCGGGGCGAACGACTGGGATACCGAATACCTCGACGCGATCCTGGCGGTCGCGGTGGTGGACGGACTGGATGATGCGCTGGGCCATATTGCGCGCCATTCCTCGGGCCATACCGACGCGATCGTGACCGAGGACCTGGCCGCCGCCGACCGCTTCCTGTCCGAAGTGGACAGCGCGATCGTGATGCACAACGCCTCCAGCCAGTTCGCCGATGGCGGTGAATTCGGGCTGGGCGCGGAAATCGGCATTGCCACCGGGCGGCTGCACGCGCGCGGGCCGGTCGCGCTCGAGGGGCTCACCACCTACAAGTGGCTGGTGCGCGGTTCGGGCCAGACCCGGCCCTGATCCTCGCATCCCCCTTCGACAAGGGCGCGGCGGGTCGCTAGGCTGGCCGCAAACCGAAGGCAGAGGATTCTTCCATGCGTACCAACCGTTTCGGCGATACCGGCCTGATCGTTTCCGAGCTGTGCCTGGGCACGATGACGTTCGGCGAATCGCAGGGCCGGTTCGGCCCGATTGCGGGGCTGGATCTGGCGGCGTCGACCGCGCTGGTGCGGCAGGCGATCGACGCCGGGATCAACTTCATTGATACGGCCAATGTCTATTCGGAAGGCCGGTCCGAGGAGATACTGGGTCAGGCGCTGCGCGATCTGGGGGTGAAGCGGCCCGACGTGGTCGTCGCCACCAAGGCCATGGGCACGATGGGGCCGGGGCCGAACGAGGCCGGCGCCTCGCGGTTCCACCTGCTGCACGAGATCGACGCCAGCCTGGCGCGGCTGGGCATGGACCACATCGATCTTTACCAGATCCACGGCTGGGACGCGCTGACCCCGATCGAGGAAACCCTGCGCGCGCTGGAAGACATCGTGCGCAGCGGCCGCGCGCGCTATATCGGCGTCAGCAACTGGGCGGGCTGGCAGATCATGAAGGCGCTGGGCATTTCGGAACGGCTCGGCCTCGCGAAATTCGCCTCGCTGCAGGCTTACTACACCGTCGCCGGCCGCGATCTGGAGCGCGAGATCGTGCCGCTGCTGCAAAGCGAGGGGCTGGGCCTGATGGTGTGGAGCCCGCTCGCCGGCGGGCTGCTTTCGGGCAAGTACACCCGCGCCACCGACGGCGGCAACAGCGGCCCCAACCAGGGCGAAGGCCGCCGCGCGGTGTTCGATTTCCCGCCCGTGGAACTCGATCGCGCCTACGACCTGATCGAGGCGATGCAGGAGATCGCCGCCGGAAAAGCCGTGGCGGGCAAGCCGGCCACGGTCGCGCAGGTGGCGCTGGCCTGGCTGCTTTATCAGCCGGTGGTGACGACGGTAATCGTCGGCGCGAAGCGTGCCGACCAGCTGGCCGACAACATTGCCGCCTGCGATGTGGAACTGACGGCGGACGAGCTTTCCCGGCTCGATGCCCTCTCGGCCCTGCCGCGCGAATACCCCGGCTGGATGTTTGCCATGCAGGGTGCGTATCGCGCCAAGGCGGCTTCGCCCCGGCGCGTGGCGCGCTAGGCGAATCGGCGGAGCCTCCATCCTGACCGCGCCGGTTTCCTCATCCCGTCGGGGGGCATCCCGAGTGGGCCTGCCCCGAATCGGTCTGCCCCGAATCGGTCTGCCCCGAATCGGTCTTCTGGGTGGCAGCTTCAACCCCGCCCATGGCGGCCACCGCCGCATCAGCCTGTTCGCGCGCGAAGCGCTGGGGCTGGACGAGGTGTGGTGGCTGGTTTCGCCGGGCAACGTGCTGAAGCCGGAGCAAGGCATGGCCCTGCTGCCGGCGCGCTATTGTTCGGCGCGGGCGGCCGCGCGCCGCGCGCCGATCCGCGTGACCGCGATCGAGGCGCGGCTGGGCACGCGCTATACCGTCGATACGCTGGCGGCGCTGCGCCGACGCTACCCGAAAAAGCGCTTCGTCTGGCTGATGGGGGCCGACAATCTGGCGCAGTTCCACCGCTGGAAGGACTGGCGGCGGATGGCGCGGGAGACGCCGATTGCGGTTATCGCGCGTCCGGGTTATGATGCGCGTGCCTTGGCGAGCCCCGCCATGGCCTGGTTGCGCCGCTGGCGCCGGCGGCCCGGACAGTTGATTGACGGCGCAAAGCGGAGCGCCCCGGCGCTGACGATCCTGCGTTTCGATCCCGATCCCCGTTCGGCCACGGCCATTCGTGCCGCCGATCCGGAATGGTTTCGCCGTTTCGTCGATGCGGAACCGTTCGATGCCCTCACGCATCGGCCGGTCGTTCCGCAAACCGGCCTATCCACCGGCAACACGCGCTTCGGCGGGGCAGGCAAGCCCTGAGCCGCGGCGCACTTCCCTTGCGGTCGGTCGCCGGGATTCCGGCGGTCCGGCCCGTTTCGGCGTCCGGACGATTGACCGGTGCCCGCTTCCTTTTCATTGACAATCCAGCCACGGAGACCATCTCACCGCGATGACAACTGTCCAGACCATTCCGGCCCAGGCCGGGGCCGCCACTTCCACCGCCAGCTCGGGTGCCAAGGCCAAGCCGGCCTCGCTGCACGATCTCGTCCTGCAATCGCTGGATGACGATCAGGCGCAGGAAATCGTCTCGATCCCGCTCGAAGGCAAAAGCTCGATCGCCGATTACATGGTGATCGCGTCGGGCCGTTCGACGCGGCAGGTCGCCGCGATGGCGCAGAAACTGGCCGAACGGATCAAGCAGGGCGGTTACGGCAACGCGCGGCTGGAAGGCCTGCCCGCTGCCGACTGGGTGCTGATCGACGCCGGCGACGTGGTGGTCCACCTGTTCCGCCCGGAAGTGCGCAGCTTCTACAACCTCGAACGCATGTGGGCGTTCGGAGACGCGGGCGCGGCGTAACCTCCCCTCCTCCCGGCGGGGAGGGAGAGCGGTCCCGATCGGAAACCGGATGCTGCTGCACATCATCGCGCGCGGGAAGATCGGGCGCTCGCCCGAGGCCGAGCTGGTCGACCGCTACGCGAAGCGGGTCGCCTGGGGCCTCAAGGTCACCGAGCTGCCCGATCGCGGCGGCACGATCCCGCCGCCTGCGGCCACGCCCGTCCGCACCGTCGCGCTCGACGAGCGGGGCCGGCAGCTTACCTCGACCGAGTTCGCGGGCATTCTCGGCCGCTGGCGTGACGATGGCGTGCGCGAGGCGCGCTTCCTGATCGGCGCGGCCGACGGGCACGAGTCGGACGTGCGCGACAAGGCCGATCTCCTGCTCGCCTTCGGTGCGGCGACGTGGCCGCACATGCTGGCCCGCGCCATGCTGGCCGAGCAATTGTGGCGCGCCACGAGCATTATCGCTGGCCATCCCTACCACCGCGAAGGATAAGCGTCGCGTCATGACGTCGCGCACGCTCCTTCTCGCCACCATGGCCGCGCTGGCTGGCGTGTTGGGCTGGCAGCTTGCCGTGGCGCAGCAGGCCGCGCCGTTCGACGATGCCGGGCAGGCGGGCGACGCGCTGCGCCAGGCAACCCGCGAACTGACGATGGCGCGGGCACGCGGCGAACAGCTGGAGGTGGAAGCGCGCAAGGCCACCGAAGCGGCGGACCGCACCGCGCGCGAGACGGCGGCGGTGGCCGCGCGCATCCAGCAGTCCGAAGCCGAAATCCAGGTGGCGCAAGCGAAGATCGCGCTGATCGACCGCCAGCGCGAAGCGCTGCGGCTGCGCATCGCCGCGCGGCAGGAACCGGTGGTGCGGCTGACGGCGGCCCTGCAGCTCATGGCGCGCCGCCCGCTCGCCTTCAGCCTGATGCGCGCCGATACCCTGCGCGATACCGTCTATCTGCGCGCGGTGCTGGAAACGATGCTGCCCGAAGTGCGCCAGCGCACCGCCGGCCTGCGGCAGGAAATCGTGCGCGGTCGCGCCCTGCAGGCGAGCGCGCGGCTGGCCGCCGACCAGCTGCGCCAGGGCGAACAGGGGCTGACCGCGCGGCGCCAGCAGCTTGTCGCCCTCGAAAGCCGCCAGCGCATCGAATCGCGCGCCGCGCAAGGCACGGCCAGCCGCGAGGCGGACCGCGCGCTCGCGCTGGCCGAACAGACGCGCGACCTGCGCGCGCTGATGGATCAGTTGCAGGCCGATGGCTCGCTGCGGCAGAAGCTGGCCGCGCTGCCCGGCCCGGTGCCGCGCCCCGAACGGCCGGGTGATGCGCTGATGGTGGCCGACGCCGGCCCCACCCCCTCGGCTTCGGCGGCGCTTTCGTGGATTCTCCCGGTGGGCGGGCGGATCGTGAACGGCTTTGGCGAACGCGGCGCGGGCGGGCTGTCTTCCGGCGTCACCTTCGCGCCGGTCGGGGGCGCGCAAGTGGTCGCGCCGGCCGCCGGGCGCGTGGCCTTCGCCGGCCCCTATCGCGGCTATGGCCGAATCGTCATCATCGAACACGATGGCGGCTGGACCTCGCTCGTCACCAATCTCGGCCGGCTTGACGTGAACGTGGGCGACACGGTGGTACAGGGCGCGCCGCTGGGCGCGGCCGGGCCGGGCCGCCCGACGGTGACGGTCGAACTGCGCAAGGATGGCGCTCCGATCAATCCGCTGCAGGCACTGCGCGGATGACGATCCCCGAATGACTCACCGTGTCGCGCCATCTGGCGTTCATCGCGCTGCCGCTATAGAACGCGGCCCCATGGCCCCCTTGAAGCGAAAGTCCCCGATGGCGAAGACCCCGTTCACGAAGACCGTGGCCTCCCTCTTCCGTGCCACCGCGCTCGTGTCGGCCATCGCGCTGATCCCGGTGACGACCGCCGGGCTGGCCGCCGTGGACGCCAAGACCGGCCCCGAATTCACCCGGCTGATGGCGATCTACGAGCGGATCAAGGCCAATTACGTGGAGCCGGTGGACGACGACAAGCTGTTCAAGGGCGCGATCGACGGCATGCTGGCCACGCTCGATCCGCACAGCTCCTATCTCGACGCGCGCGATTTCGAGAACCTGCGCACGCAGACCGATGGTTCCTACGGCGGGCTGGGCCTGTCGGTGACGCTGGAGGACGGCGCGGTCAAGGTGATCGCGCCGATGAAGGGCACGCCGGCCGATCTCGCCGGGATCAAGGCGGGCGACTATATCACCCACCTCGATGGCAAGCTGATCTACGGCGGCTCGCTGGACGACGCGGTGGACCAGATGCGCGGCGAAGTGGGCACGCAGATCCGCCTCACCGTGTTCCGCCCCGGTCGCGACGAGCCGCTTGACCTTACCATCACGCGCCAGGTGATCGAGCTGAAGCCGGTCGAATGGAAGGTGAAGGACAACGTCGGCGTGATCTCCGTATCGAGCTTCAGCGCCAACGTCGGCACGCAGGTCGCTGCCGCCTGGCGCGATATCCGCGCCAAGACGGGCAATCGCCCGGCGGGGCTGATCCTCGATCTGCGCGGCAATCCCGGCGGACTGCTGGACGAAGCCGTCTCGCTGTCGGACCTGTTCCTCGAAAAGGGGCCGATCGTCTCGCAGCGCGGCCGCTATGCCCGCGACAACGAGGTGTACAACGCCACGCCGGGCGATATCGCCAAGGGCGTGCCGATGATCGTGCTGATCGATCAGGGGTCGGCGTCCGCTTCGGAAATCGTCGCCGGCGCGATGCAGGACCAGCACCGCGCGGCGATCATGGGCGAGCGCAGCTTCGGCAAGGGCAGCGTGCAGACGCTGATCCCGCTGACGCGCGACACCGCGCTCAAGCTGACGACGGCGCGCTATTACACCCCCTCGGGCCGTTCGGTGCAGGAAGGCGGCATCGATCCCGACGTGCGCGTGCCGCAGATTTCCGATCCCGACATGCGCAAGCGCGCGCTGCGCTCCTATCGCGAAAGCGATCTGCGCGGGCACCTGATCAACGAGCTGAAGGACGACAAGGATCTCGAGACCGACAAGGGCGAGGATCCGCGCTTCAAGATGACGGCCGAGGAACTGAAGGCCAAGGGCATCGACGACTTCCAGCTCTATTACGCGATGCAGACGCTGGAGAGGACCGCGCCGCAGGCGCTGGCCGTAAAGGCATCGGCGGGAAGGCGCTGACGCGATGACGCCGGTCCAGTCCCGCAACGCCGCCTATACCCTGGCACTGCTGATCCCCGCCGCGCTGATGGGCGGGGCGCTGATCGCGCAGTTCGTGTTCGGCCTGCCCCCCTGCGAGATGTGCTGGTGGCAGCGCTATCCGCACATCGCCGCGATCGTCATGGCGCTGATCGCGCAAATCCAGCGCCGCACCGGCGGGGGCGACATGCTGGTGACGCTGGCTGCCGTCGCGACCGGTCTTAGCGGACTGATCGGCGCATTCCACGCCGGCGTCGAATACGGCTGGTGGGAAGGCATCACCACGTGCTCCTCGCACAAGCTGGGCAACGATCCGCTGGCGGCGATCATGTCGGCGCCGGTGATCCGCTGCGATGTCGCGCCGTGGACGCTGTTCGGGGTGAGCCTGGCGGGCTACAACTTCCTCATTTCCATGGCCGGCGCGATCACGGTGTTCAGGCTGCTGGGCCGCGCCCGCCGTTCCGCCGGAGGATTGCAGCCATGAGGGACAAGTTCGCCGCGATGATCCGGGTCGATCAGGCCGGCGAATACGGCGCCGTGCGCATCTATGCCGGGCAGATGGCGGTCATGGGCGATCGCGCGCCGCATTCGGCCGAAGTCGCGGCGATGGCGGCGCAGGAAGCCGATCACCGCAAGCGGTTCGACGCGTTGCTGGCACAGCGCGGCGTGCGGCCGACGGCGCTCCAGCCGGTATGGTCGGTCGCCGGGTTCGCGCTGGGCGCGGCTACCGCGCTGATCGGGCCGGAAGCGGCGATGGCCTGCACCGCCGCCATCGAAACCGAGATCGACCGCCACTATACCGAACAGCTCGACGAGCTGGGCGAGGACGACCCGGAACTTGCCGCCATGGTGCGCGAATTCCGCGACGACGAGCGCGAGCACCGCGACGCCGCGATCGCCGCCGGGGCCGAGCGCGCGCCGGGCTATCCGGTGCTGTTCCACGCCATCCGTTTCGGCTGCCGCGCCGCGATCGCCCTTTCCAAACGGATCTGAGGGGCGAAACGGATCTGACGCATCCGATTGATTCAGGTCAGCGACAGGGCTTCATCTACCATTCAAGAGGGTGCGGCCCTATATCGGCACCAGACCCAGCTGGAGAGTCACGATGACGCGCATCTACCCCCGGATCACCGCCCTGGCGCTGATCGCCGCCGCCGGCATCGCGGCATCGCAGCCCGTCCTGGCGCAGGACGCGACGTCGGGCGAGAAGGTCAACCAGCTGATCATCTATGGCGACGATCCCTGCCCGGCGTCGAGTGCGGGCGAGATCACCGTCTGTGCGCGCAAGGACGAATCCGAACGCTTCCGCATTCCCGCGCCGCTGCGCGACAATCCCAACGCTTCGGCCAACCAGGGCTGGACCGAGCGGGTGCGGGCCTATGAAACGGTGGGCGCTTCCGGCGTGAACTCGTGCTCCCCGGTCGGCTCGGGCGGCGCATCGGGCTGTATGTCGCGCCTGATCAACGCCGCCTATGCCGAGAAGAAGCAATCGAGCGACGTGCAGTTCGGCCGGTTGATCGAGGAGGAGCGCGCCAAGCGCCTGCAGACGATCGACGCCGATACCGCCGCCGAGCAGGCCCGCGTGGAAGTGCTGGAAAAGCAGTACGAGGAAAAGCTGGCCAAGGAACGCGCGGCCGAAGATGCCGCCGGCGCGGCGACACCGCCGCCGGCCATCACCCCGCCGCATCCCTGACCGACAGCCCCTCCTCCCGTTCACGAACGGAGGGGCGTCTCGTCATCAGCCCAGCGCGATGTCGGGTGCGTCTTCCTGCTTCATGCCGACGGTGTGGTAGCCCGCGTCGACATGGTGGACTTCGCCGGTCACGCCCGAGGACAGGTCCGACAGGAAATAGAGCCCAGCCCCGCCGACGTCCTCGATCGTCACGTTCCGGCGCAGCGGCGAGTTGAGCTCGTTCCACTTGAGGATATAGCGGAAATCGCCGATGCCGCTGGCGGCCAGCGTCTTGATCGGACCGGCCGAGATCGCGTTGACGCGCACGCCCTGCGGCCCGCAATCGTTGGCGAGGTACTGCACGCTGGTTTCCAGCGCCGCCTTGGCCACGCCCATCACGTTGTAGTGCGGCACGACCTTTTCCGCGCCGTAATAGGTCAGCGTCAGGATCGATCCGCCTTCGGGCATCATCGCGATGGCCCGCTTGGTCACGGCGACGAGGCTGTAGGCCGAGATGTTCATCGTCATCAGAAAGTTGTCGAGCGAGGTATCATAATACCGGCCGCGCAATTCGTTCTTGTCCGAAAAGCCGATGGCATGGACCACGAAATCGATCGTCGGCCACCGCGCCTTCAGCGTTTCGAACGCGGTATCGAGCGCCGCCATGTCCGATACGTCGCATTCGATCAGGAAATCGCTGTCCAGGCTCGCCGCCAGCGGGCGGACGCGCTTTTCCAGCGCCTCGCCCGGATAGGAGAAGGCCAGTTCGGCACCTTGTTCACGCAGCTTGCGGGCGATCCCCCACGCCAGCGACTTGTCATTGGCAAGGCCCATGATCAGGCCCCGCTTTCCTTCCATCAGTCCGGTCATGCGCCCTCTTGCTCGATACCCATCCGGCGCGCCCTGCGCGCGCGATCGTCAGCCTGCCCCACCACATCGCGCTCTTCGGGCGTTTCCGCGAGCGCAGCGTTGAGTTCGGCTCCTACCACCATCCCTAAGCCGACAAGCCAGAAAAAGAAAAGCGCGATCATCACGCCGGCAAGGCTTCCGTACGTTAGGTTGTAAGTGAAGAAATGGCGCAACACTCCCGGCAGCGCCCCGGTGACCGCCAGCCACCACAGGCTGACGAGCAGCGCACCGGGCCATTTGGGATAGCGCCGTCCCCGGTAGGCGCCGGGGGTCAGCGAGATGAACAGCAGCCACAGCGCCAGGAAGAAGATCACCGCCGGCACGAAGCGCGAGAGCGAGAGGCTGGCGATCCATCCGCTGAACTGCGGCATCCACGCCTCGATTGCCTGCTGCGCGGCGCCGATGGCCACTTGCGCGGCGATGGACAGCAGGATCAGGATCACCGAGGCCACGATCAGTCCGGTGGAGGCCAGGCGATAACGCCAGAAGGCGTGTTCCCAGCGCGTGCCATAGGCGCGGCGCAGGATGTCGCGGATCGTTTCGACAAGGCTGCCCACCGTCCACAGACCGATCAGCCCGCCCACCCACAGCAACCAGCCGGTGCGCATCTCCACCACGCTGCGCGCCACCGGATCGAGCGCTTCGGCCACCACCGGCGGCATCGCGATCAGCACGGTGTTGATCGCGGCGGCGCGCTGGCTGGCCTCGCCCAGCGCGGAAAAGATCGCCGCGCCGGTGATGAAGAACGGGAACAGCGCGATCAGCACCATGTAGGCGAAGTTGCCGGCGTGGATGAACCCGTCGTGATAGACGCCGGTCCACACCCGGCGGATCACTTCCAGCGCCCGCGCGTGGCGGGCGGGGGGCACGGGCGCCACAAAACCCTGCGCATCCGGGGGGAGCCGCAGGGCTGCGCGACGGCGGGCTTCGGGCGAAAGGTCCGGAACATCGATCAGCGGTGCGATCGGTGGTCCGGCCGGCGAGGATGCAGCCCGTTCCGTTCCGTCATCGCCCGGCCCGGGCGAAAGGCCGGATACGGGAGTCATGCCGTCTCAAACGCCCAGCTTGCCGCGCGGGTTCCGGGTGTCCTGCCATCCTGCGAGCCGGGTCTGGAGATCGGCGCCCAGTTCGCCCTCGGCCGGCGGGAGGTCGATCTGCAGCGTCACCAGCTGATCGCCGCGCGTGCCGTCCTTGCGGGTAAAGCCCTTGCCCTTCAGCCGCAGCGTGCGTCCGCTGCTGCTGCCGGGCGCGACGGTGAGCATCACCGGGCCATCCACGGTCGGCACTTTCACCTTGCCGCCGTTGACCGCCTCGTCGAGCGTGACCGGCAGGTCGAGCCGGATGTTGTCGCCATCGCGTTCGTAGAACGGGTGGCTGCCCACCTCGATCGTCACGATCGCGTCGCCGGCGCCGCCGGGGCCTTGTTCGCCCTTGCCGGGAAGGCGCACCTGCTGGCCGCTTTCCACGCCCGCGGGCAGCTTGAGGTCGATGGTCTTGCCGTCCGACAGGGTGATGCGCTGGCTGGCCCGGCTGGCGGCGTCGGTGAACGAAACCTGCAACCGGTAGCCGACGTTGGCGCCCTTGGGCGGCGGACCACGCCGCGCGCCGCCAAAGCCGCCGAAACCGCCACCGCCGCCAGGCTGCCCGCCGCGCCCGCCGAACAGGCCCTCGAAGATGTCGCCGATGTCGATGCCCTCGGCACCGGCGCCCTCGAAGCCGCCCGAATGGCGATAGCCGTGCTGCGCGCCGCCAAAGCCGCCGCCCGCCCCGCCGAAGCCGAACGGGCTGGTGGGATTGCCCTCCGCGTCGATCTCGCCACGGTCGAACTGGGCGCGCTTGTCCTTGTCGGACAGCAGGTCATAGGCCTGCGTCACCTCGGCAAACCGTTCGGCCGCCTTGGGATTGTCCTTGTTCCGGTCCGGATGGAGTTCCTTGGCGAGCTTGCGGTACGCGGATTTCACGTCCTTTTCGCTCGCGCTGCGGTTTACGCCAAGAATGGAATAGGGGTCTGCCATGGTTTCCTAGCTAGGCGGCGTGGACCAATTCCGCAACGCCACAGTTGCCCTGAAACAGGCCCTGGCAAGGCGCGAGGCCGCAGGAAGAGCGGTCCTCTTTCAAGGCCGAGCAACGCGGCTGGGGCCTGTTTCAGGGCAACCCCTTCGGGGCTGGACCAAAAGCCGCCATTTCAGCGTCGGCTCGGCTCGAAATATGGCCGATATTCCTTCACCTCGCCTCCTCGAACTGGCGGCTTTTGCCTCCAGCTGTGGCGCTGTGGAATTGGTCCACGCCGCCCAGGTGCCGAAGCGCCGCGCCGCAAGCGGCGCTTTCCTAAGGCGAAGGCGTAGTCTAGGCGATGGGCGTGAACCTTGATCCCCGTCATGGTCGGCCTAGGCCCTGCCGGCCATACGACAGACTGTACCGGGCGGGTGGCTCATGGCCCCGGACCGTGCCAACTGTGTCAACTTCGTCAGGAAAATGCCGTGAAACCTGAACAAGCGCGCGATGCCATCCCCCATGCCGATCCGTTCGCGATCTTCGAGGAATGGTTCGCGCAGGCGCGGGCCAGTGAGCCCAACGATCCCAACGCCATGGCGCTCGCCACCGCGACGCCCGAAGGCGTGCCGTCGGTGCGGATGGTGCTGCTGAAGGGGCATGGACCGGATGGCTTCGTGTTCTACACCAACTTCCACAGCCGCAAGGGCGGCGAACTGGCGGCGAACCCGCATGTCGCGCTGCTGTTCCACTGGAAATCGCTGCGCCGGCAGATCCGCGTCGAAGGCACCATCACCGAAGTGACGGCGGCCGAGGCGGACGCCTATTTCGCCAGCCGGCATCCCGAATCGCGGCTGGGCTCGGCCGCCTCGGACCAGTCGCGTCCGCTGGATTCGCGGCAGACCTATCTTGACCGGGTGGACGCCCTGCGCGCGCGGTATCCGGATGGGGAGGTCGCGCGGCCGGCGCACTGGTCGGGTTATCGCGTGAAACCCGCCGCCATCGAATTCTGGCAGGATCGCGACCATCGTCTGCACGAACGCCGCCGATTCGTCGCCGATGGCGCGGGCGGCTGGACCAGCACGCTGCTTTACCCGTAAAGCGGACGGCATGAGCGCGATCCCCTCCGATCTCAACCGGCGCGCGGCGATGGCCAGCATGGCGGTGGCCACGCTGCTCGCCGGGCTGAAGCTGTGGGCGGTGATTTCCACGCATTCGACCGCGATGCTGGGGAGCCTGGCCGATACCGGGCTGGACCTGGTGGCCAGCGCCGCCACGCTGCTGGGGGTATGGGTCGCGGCGCAGCCGGCCGATCACAACCACCGCTTCGGGCACGGCAAGGCCGAAGCGCTCGCCGCGATGTTCCAGGTCGTGCTGATCTCGATCTCCGCGCTGGGCCTGGCGTGGCGCGCGGTGGGGCAGTTCCTGGGCGGAGCGCGCGTGGCAGAGGCCGAATCGGGCGTGATCGTGTCGGTGGTGGCGATGGTGGCCACGGCGGCGCTGCTTGCCTATCAGCGGCACGTGATCCGCCAGACCGGCAGCCTCGCGATCAGCACCGACAACGTCCACTACAAGTCGGACCTGTTCCTCAACCTCGCGGTGATCGCCGCGCTGGTGCTCGATCATTACCTTGCGCTGGGCGGCATCGACGCGGCTTTCGCCTTCGGCATCGCGCTGTGGCTGGGCTGGGGTGCGTGGGGCGCCTCGCAGGAAGCGATCGAGCAGTTGATGGACCACGAATGGCCGCTCGAAAAGCGCGAGCGGTTCCTCGAGGTCGTCGCCCAGCACCCCGAGTTGAAGGGCCTGCACGATCTGCGCACGCGCACCAGCGGCGATCGCGATTTCGTGCAGTTCCATGTCTGGGTCGATGGCAACATGACCGTGACCGAGGCGCACCGCGTGATGGACGAGATCGAGGAAAAGCTGATGGAGGCCTTCCCCGGCGTGGAAGTGCTGATCCATCCCGATCCCGAAGGCCTGGTGAACGAGGCGCCGCTGGGTGCCCGCGATCTTCTTGCGCCCGGCCCGGACGGGGAAAGCCCGGCGCTGGCGGTGCAGGGCGCGCCCGCCCAAGGATCGCCAGCGGGGGAACCTGCTACCTGAACGTGTCGACGATGTCGGCGAGGTGGCCGGTCACCGCGCCCAGCTTGTCATCGGGCGTCTTGCCCAAGCGCACGACCACCAGCTTGCGGCTGGGCGAGACCAGCACGTACTGGCCCAGGTGGCCGATGCAGGCGAACAGATCCTTCGGGCCGCGATCGGGGAACAGAGCGGGCCGGTCCTTGCCGCTGGGCGTACGGTTCAGCCAGATCTGCGCGCCATATTGCGCCTGACGGGGCGATGGCGTGGTCATGAAATCGATCCACTGGCGCGGGATAATCTGCGCGCCGCGCACCGATCCCTTGTTGCGCAGGAACTCGCCGAACCGCGCCCAGTCGCGCGCGGTGCCGTGGATCAGCGATCCGCCGATCAGCGTGCCCGCCGCGTCGAATTCCGGCAGCATCGAACGCATTCCGGCCGGTTCGAACAGGCGCGTGCGCAGATATTCGGCCACGGCGCGGCGGCGATGGTCGGCATCGGGCACGGGCGCAAGCGCGCGCGCGGCCAGATCGGACAGGATCACGCTGGTCGCGGTCGAATAGCGGAAGGTCTTGCCCGGTTCGCTGTCGAGCGGCTGGTCCTCGGCATAGCGCGCCATGTCGTCGCGCCCGTCGAGGAACAGCATCCGCACCTCGTCGGATTGATAGACGGGATCGCCCGCCTCCACATGCTTGAGCCCCGATCGCATCTGCAGCAGCTGCCGCAGCGTGATCTCGCCACGCGGATCGCCGGGGCGTTGCCAGGCGGGGACGGGCGCCGATTCGTTCAGCCGCAGCCGCCCGTCCGACACCAGCATCCCGATCATCACCCCGGTGATCGACTTGGCCATCGACCAGCTCACGAAGCGGGTGTTCTCGTGGTAGCCGGGCGCATAGCGCTCCGCCACGATCCGCCCGCCGCGCATCACGATCACCGCGCGTGTCTCCGTCGCTGCCGGGTCGGTGAACAGCGCATCGACCGCGCGGGCCAGGCCTTCGCGATTCGTCCCCGGGTCTTCGACCACCGCCTTCATTGCGGCGTCCGACAGCGGCGGGGGCGGCGGTGCGGGCGCGTCTCCGGACCTGCCGCAGCCGATCAAGGCTGGCACAAGCAGCAGGGGGAGGATATGGGACAAGCGCGGGCGGGCCATGGCGCCAGTCCTTTCCTCCAGATGGCCCGGACATGGCAACCGCAAACGCATCTTCTTCCGCAAAGTCTGACCGGAATGGATCGAACCCGGACGGCTCCCCGGCCAACGGCGCGCCGGCGCGCCGGCGGCGGCGCTGGCGTCTGGTCCTGCCGGTCGTGGCGCTGCTGGTGGCCGTCTTCGCCTATTTCTGGCCGGCGCTTCACGGCTACGCGATCACCGGCGCATCCTATGGCGCGCGCGTCGGCTGCTCGTGCCGCTATGTCGGCGGGCGAACGCTCGGCGATTGCCGGAAGGACTTCGAGGCGGGCATGGAAATGATCACGCTGTCGGAAGACCCGCAGGCGCGCAGCGTGACCGCGCGCTTTCCGCTGCTGGCCCGGCAAACCGCGACATACCGTGAGGGATCGGGCTGCGTGCTCCAGCCCTGGAACGATTGACGCCGAATCGCGTCAGTTCGCATCCTGCCAGCGGTCCGTTGCCGCGATCCAGCCGCCCCCGACCACCCGATCGCCGGCATAAAGCACCGCCGCCTGCCCCGGCGCGACTCCGTATTCCGGCTGGAGGAAACGGATGGCGGTGTCCGCACCCTGCCCGAACGGCCCTTCCAGCACCACCGGCACCGGCTTGGCCAGCGACCGGACCTTGGCGGTTAGCGGCGCATCCTGTGGCACGTCACGCGGCAGGGGGCCGATGCGGTTGGTCTCGACGATCCGCGCGCGGCCGACGGCGAGCATCTCCTTCGGACCCACCAGCACGCGCCGGTGCGGCGCATCGAGTGCGGTGACATAGAGCGGTTCGGGCTGGCCGCCGATCTCCAGCCCGCGCCGCTGGCCAACCGTATAGTGGATGATGCCGCGATGCTGGCCCAGCACTTCGCCGGTGGCGGCATGGACGATTTCGCCCGGCGCGTCGCCTTCGGGCCGCACCGAACGCACGACGCGCGCGTAGTCCCCGTCGGGAACGAAGCAGATGTCCTGGCTGTCGGGCTTGGCGGCCACCCCCAGGCCCAGTTCCGCGGCGATCCGGCGCGTCTCGGTCTTGGGCAGGCCACCCAGCGGAAAGCGCAGGAAGGCGAGCTGTTCCTCGGTGGTGCCATAGAGGAAATAGCTCTGGTCGCGCGCGGGATCGAGCGCGCGGTGCAGTTCCGGCCCGGCCGCGCCGTTCACGCGGCGCACGTAGTGCCCCGTGGCCAGGCAATCCGCGCCCAGTTCGCGCGCCATGCGCAGCAGGTCGGTGAATTTCGGCCCCATGTTGCAGCGGATGCAGGGAATCGGCGTGCGGCCGGCCAGGTAATCGTCGGCGAATCGCTCGACCACGTCCTCGCGAAAGCTGGATTCGTGGTCGAACACATAATGCGCGATCCCCAGCCGGTCGGCCACGGCGCGCGCATCGCGGATATCGTCGCCCGCGCAGCAGGCGCCCTTGCGCCCCGTGGCGGCGCCGTAATCGTAGAGCTGAAGCGTCACCCCGATCACTTCGGCGCCGCTGGCGGCGGCAAGGCCGGCCACGACCGAACTGTCCACGCCACCCGACATCGCCACGACGATCCGCCGCGCGTTCAACGGCTGCGGCAGATCGAAAAATGTAGCGTAATCGTAAACGGAGGAAAGACTGGCCATGCGCCGTCCCATAAGCACATTTGCGGAGGGAATGCAGGAAAAATGCGCAATTCCCGGCTCGGCCCCGCCGATGCGCCGGACGATGGAAGCAATTAATTACCGCCAGAATGGCTATTCCTAACTCTTGGTAAAGGCGGCCTTTACCGTCCCTTATGACTGCCCGGGCTAGAGACCCGCTCATGGAAATGGGATTCAACGATATCCGGCCACCGGGTGATTCGTGCCTCGTCGAAAGCGGGAGCCAGGGCGAACGCCTGCGTCCGCTCGGCTGGCACGAACTGTGCGTGCGTCTGGTCGCGGCGCAGGATCTGCGCAAGGCGGTGAAACAGGCGTTGCCGGGCAGCACCACGCTGCAAGGCGGCGCCAGCTTTCACGGGCTTGCCGCAAGCCTCCTGACGGCCGGCGAAAATGTTGAAACTCCCGTTAACCCAACCCGTTCAACGAATGGCAAAGCGGAAGGAGGAACATTGCCGGCGAAGCAAACGCCGCCCTCCCCCCCTGTCGAGCCGAGCTGATCGACGAGTATTGCCATGATCGAGAACCAGAAAATCAGACCGGCGCAAGTTATCGGACCTCTCGGCGAACCGCTGACGGTCGATAGCCTGCCGCCCCCCAACACCAAGCGCTGGGTCGTCCGGCGCAAGGCCGAAGTCGTGGCCGCCGTCAATGGCGGGCTGCTGACGATCGACGAAGTGTGCGAGCGCTACAGCCTGACGATCGAGGAATTCGCCTCGTGGCAGCGGGCGGTCGACCGTTCCGGCATGCAGGGCCTGCGCGTGACGCGCATCCAGCACTACCGCGATCTATACGAGCGCCAGCTCAAGTATTGACGCTTTTTACCGGTTATCCACGGGCAGCCGCTCCTGTTTTCAGGGGCGGCTGTTTCCGTTTGGGCGGTGCTCTGACCAACCCGAGGCCCCCCGCCCGGGTGCTGCGGCGACGAATACTGACGCCGCCTCGCTGATGGGACCGGTCCACATCGGCGAAATGCCTTCAAGGGCATGGATCGTTCTTCGTCGAGCCAGAATTGCCACTCGTCGTTTCGACGTCTATTGCCATGAACAAAGGTGCCAAGCTTGCGCGGACGGCCTGCTTGCAGCCACTGCCATACACGTATAATACACCTTGGTTTGAAGGAAGGGGCAGGTCTCCCCGGCCACCGTGGAGACCGACGCGTGAAAACGATGAACTACGAAACCAGCATCAGTGCGGACATGAACGACGCCGGCCGGCAGGCGGATGCCGCCCATGCGGGTGTCGCGTCGGGTTACATGGAAGTCGGGCGGACCGGCGGCGGATGGTCGCGCGGCCGCGTGCTGCTGGTCGTGGCACTCGTCCTGCTCGCGCTGGGCGGCGCCTACTACCTCAAGCACCGCAACGCGGCAGCGACCGCAAACGCGGAGCAGGGCGGGGCGCAGGCGCAGACGGTCACGGTCATCACGCCCGGCATGACCTCGGTGCAGGGCACCATCGTCGCCAGCGGCACGATCGCCGCGCGGCGCGAGATGCCCGTCGGTGTCGCCGGCGAAGGCGGCAAGGTGGCAAGCGTGCTGGTCGACGCCGGTGACTGGGTGCAAGCCGGGCAGGTCCTGGCCGTCATCGACCGGTCGGTGCAGGCGCAGCAGGTCGAAAGCCAGGCCGCCAACGTGGAAGTGGCCGCAGCCAACGCCCGGATCGCCCAGTCCAATCTCGATCGCGCGCTCAAGCTTGTCGACAAGGGTTTCATTTCCAAGGCCGACGTCGATCGCCTGACCGCCACGCGCGATTCGGCGGTGGCGCAAGTGCGCGTGGCGCAGGCTACGCTGGGGCAGTTGCGCGCCAGCACCGCGCGGCTCAACATCCTGGCGCCCGAAGCGGGCCTTGTGCTGACGCGCGGCGTGGAGCCGGGGCAGGTGGTCAGCAGCGGCAGCGGCGTGCTGTTCCGCATCGCCAAGGGTGGCGAACTGGAAATGCAGGCGCGTCTGGCCGAATCCGACATGGCGAAGCTGTCCGTCGGCGTCAGCGCCGACGTGACCCCGGTGGGCACGGCCACGCCGTTCACCGGCCAGATCTGGCAGTTGGCGCCGACCATCGACGCGACCACGCGCGAAGGCATCGCCCGGATCGCGCTGCCGTATAACGATGCGCTGCGGCCCGGCGGTTTCGCCAGCGCGACGATTCGCAGCGGCACCGTCACCGCGCCGATGCTGCCCGAATCGGCGATCCTCAACGATCAGAACGGCGCCTTCGTCTATGTCGTGAACAAGGATGACAAGGTGGAGCGCCGCCCCGTGAAGGTCGGCGACGTGACGGCGGCCGGCATCGTCGTGCGCGAAGGGCTGAACGGCAGCGAACGCATCGTGCTGCGGGCGGGTGGCTTCCTCAATCCAGGCGACAAGGTGCGCCCGGTGGCAGGCGGAAAAACGGCAGCCAAGCCGGCCACCGGCCACTGAACCGGAGCCCCGCGCCATGAACTTCCGTAACATCTCGGCATGGTCCATCCGCAATCCGGTGGTCCCGATCGTCCTGTTCCTGGGGCTGACGCTGGCCGGGCTGGTCTCGTTCATGGGCATGAAGGTCCAGAACAATCCGGACATCGAGTTCCCGATGGTGATCGTCGAGATCTCGCAACCGGGCGCGGCCCCGACCGAAATCGAGAACCAGATCACCCAGAAGGTCGAATCCAGCGTCCGCACGATCGCCGGTGTCGATACGATCACCTCGACGGCATCCGAAGGCAGCAGCCAGACGATGGTCCAGTTCAAGATCGGCACCGACATCAACGCCGCCGTCAGCGAGGTGAAGAACAAGGTCGACCAGGTGCGCGGCGAACTGCCCGACGGCATTCTGGAACCGTCGGTGTTCAAGGCGGAAACCTCGTCCGATCCGATCGCCTATTTCGCGGTTTCGGCCGACGACATGACGATCGAACAGCTTTCGTGGTTCATCGACGATACCGTGGCCAAGCGGCTGCTGGCGCTGCCCGGCATGGCGGAAGTGGCGCGCGCGGGCGGCGTCAATCGCGAAATCGCGGTCACGCTCGATCCGATGCGGATGAAGTCGCTGGGCGTTACCGCCAACCAGGTCAACGCCGCGCTGCGCCAGGTCAACCTCAACGCCGCCGGCGGCAAGGCGGAAGTGGCCGGCGCGCGCCAATCCGTGCGCGTGCTGGGCAATGCGCGGTCTGCCTTCGACCTTTCGCAGACCCAGATCGCGCTGAGCGGCGGGCGCACCGTGAAGCTGGCCGACGTGGCCGACGTGCGCGACAGCTACAGCGAAATCACGTCCATCGCGAAGTTCAACGGCAAGCCGGTCGTTACGTTCAGCATCGCGCGCGCGCGCGGCGAATCCGACGTCAGCGTCTATGACGAAACGATCAAGGAACTGGCCAAGCTGCAGGCGGAACAAGGCAACAAGGTCCGCTTCCAGCAGCTGTTCAGCAGCGTTGGCTACACCAAGGACGAATACCGCACGTCGATGTCGTCGATGGTGGAAGGCGCGGTGCTGGCGGTCATCGTGGTGTTCTTCTTCCTGCGCGATTGGCGCGCGACGATCGTTTCGGCGATCGCCATCCCGCTGTCCGCGATCCCCACGTTCTGGGTGATGAACCTGATGGGGTTCACGCTGAACACGATGTCGCTGCTGGCGCTGGGGCTGGTCGCGGGCGTGCTGGTCGACGACGCGATCGTGGAGATCGAGAATATCGTCCGGCACATCCGCATGGGCAAATCCGCCTATCAGGCCTCGATCGACGCGGCGGACGAGATCGGGCTGGCCGTGCTGGCGACGACCTTCTCGATCGTCGCGGTGTTCTTCCCGGTGGCGCTGATGCCGGGCGTTTCGGGCCAGTTCTTCAAGAACTTCGGCATGACCGTGGTGGTGGCGGTGCTGTTCAGCCTGCTGGTGGCGCGCATGATCACGCCGATGGTCGCGGCCTATTTCCTGAAGGCCCACGGCCATGCCGAACACGGTGGCGGGCCGTGGATGGACCGCTACATGAAGGTCCTGACCTGGTCGCTCGATACGTCGCGCGTGCAGGCCTACCTTGCATCCGTGCGGGCGCGGGGCATCCGCCCCGGATTCCGCCACTGGACCATGGCGCGCCTGCGCGACCACCGCCTGTGGATGATGGGCATCGGCTTTGCCGCGCTGCTGCTGACAGGCGTGATGTTCGTGGTGATTCCGCAGCAGTTCTTCCCCGATACCGACAACGATTTCAGCACCATCACCATCGATATGGTGCCCGGTACCACGATCGAGCAGACCGAACAGAAGGTGGACGAGGTGCTGGCGCTGGTGAAGGACCAGCCCGATCTGGGCGTGGCGCTGGAGCGCATCCGCGAAGGCAACGGCCGCGTGTTCCTCAACTGGAAGAAGGACCGCAAGGAAAGCAGCCTCGTCCTCGAACGCAAGCTCACGCCGGTGCTGCAGCAGGTTTCGGACGCGCGCGTCAACTTCCAGTCGCAGAACGGCGGTGGCCCCGGCGGCGGATCGGGCCGGCCGATCAGCGTGATGCTGTCCGGTTCCGATCCCGACCTTCTGCAGAAGACCGCGCAGACGCTGGTCGAGCAGATGAGCGGGTTGAAGGAAGTGGTCGCGCCGCGGATCAGCGCGGACCTGCGCCGTCCCGAAATCGTGATCACGCCGCACATGGACCTTGCCGCATCGCTGGGCGTCACCACCCAGGCGCTGAGCCAGGTGATCCGCATCGCCACGCAGGGCGAGATCGACCAGAACAGCGCCAAGTTCTCGCTGTCGGACCGGCAGGTGCCGATCCGGGTGAAGCTGCCGGTCATGTCGCGCCGCGATCTGTCGACGTACGAGAACCTGCCGGTGCCCACCGCGTCCGGCGGGTCGGTGCCGCTGGCCCGCGTGGCGACGATCTCGTTCGGTTCCGGCCCCACCACGATCCAGCGCTACAACCAGAACCGCCGCGTCTTCGTCGGCGCGGACCTGCCGCAGGGCGTGGTCAAGGGCACGGCCGACAAGGCGATCAAGAACCTGCCGATCATGCGCAACCTGCCGCAGGGCGTTTCCAACGCGCCGGCGGGCGAGGATCGCTGGCAGCAGGAAATGCTGAACAACTTCTTCATCGCGCTGGCGGCGGGCGTGCTGCTGGTGTTCTCGGTGCTGGTGCTGCTCTATCGCCGCTTCATCTCGCCGCTGGTCAACATGGGTTCGCTGTTCCTGGCCCCGCTGGGCGGGCTGCTGCTGCTGCTGGTGCTGGGGCAATCGCAATCGCTGCCCGTGTTCATCGGCATTCTGATGCTGTTCGGCATCGTCGCCAAGAATTCGATCCTGCTGATCGACTTCGCGATCGAGGAAATGGAAGCGGGCACGCCCAAGCTGGCCGCAATCCTCGAAGCCGGGCACAAGCGCGCGCAGCCGATCGTGATGACCACGGTGGCGATGGTGGCGGGCATGGTGCCCACCGCGATCTCGCTGGGCGGCGATGGCGGCTGGCGCGCGCCGATGGGCACGGTGGTGATCGGCGGGCTGACGCTGTCGACGCTGCTTACCTTGCTGATCGTGCCGGCGGGCTTCAGCCTGGCGGACGGCGTCGAGAAGCGCATCGGTCCGTGGCTGAGCCGGCGCGTGCTGACCTACGACCCGCATGACCCCCGGCACAAAACCGGCGATGGAGCGTTACCGGCCGAGTGACGGTTTTCTCCGACGATCCGGCGGGGAGGGCGATGCCCTCCCGCGCCTCTTCCCGGAACCGCACGGCCGCGCGCCTGAAAGGGACACTCCTTCCCGATGACCGGGCGCGTCGCCTGCGCCTGTTCGCGACCGGCCTGCTGCTGATCATGGCGGGGCTGTTTTTCCTGGCCCGCCATGCCGAACAGGGCGGTGGGCCGCCCGCATGGGGCTTCCTGCGCGCCTTTGCCGAGGCGGCGATGGTGGGCGGGCTGGCCGACTGGTTCGCGGTGACGGCGCTGTTCCGGCATCCGCTGGGGCTGCCGATCCCGCACACCGCGATCATTCCGGAAAACAAGGACCGCCTCGCGGATTCGATGGCCACGTTCCTGCGCGAGAACTTCCTGACGCCGCAGGTGGTGGCGCGGCGGCTGGCGGGCATGAACGCGGCGGCCATGGCCGGCGGCTTCCTGACCGATCCTCGGGGCGGAGAGGGCCGGGTGCGCGCGGGCGCGGCCAATCTCGTGGCCGATGTGCTCGAATCGCTCGATCCGGAAAAGCTCGGCGGCCTTGCCAAGGGGGCCTTGCGCGGCCAGCTCGCCAAGTTCGATCTGGCGCCGCTGCTGGGCCAGTTGCTGGGCGCAATGATCGCCGACGGCCGGCACATGCCGGTGATCGAGGGGCTGGCGCGTCGCGCCGCGCTGGCGCTGGAAGCGAACGAGGAACTGGTCCGCGCGATGATCCACGAGCGCGCCAACGCGATCCTGCGCTGGACCGGGCTGGACGAGCGGCTGGCCAACGGCATTCTCGATGGCCTGTACAAGCTGCTGGCGGAAACCGTGGTGATGCCTGACCATCCGCTGCGCCGGAAGATCGAGGAAGGGCTGGAACAACTGGCCCACGATCTGGTGCATGACGAGGCGATGCGGGCGCGGGTGGAGCGGATGAAGGAAGAGGTGCTGGCCAATCCCGCCTTCGCCGCCTGGCTCGATGCCGTGTGGGAACGCGGGCGCGCCGGCCTGCTGAAGGCGGTGCGCCAGCCCGATGGCGTCCTCTCGGGCCAGTTCGGGGCGAGCCTGGGCGAACTGGGCCGGGCGCTCCAGCACGACGCGCGGCTGCAACTGCTGGTCAACCGCTTCGCCCGGCGCACGCTGGTGGGCGTGGCGACGCGCTATGGCGGGCAGATCGTGCGGCTGGTATCGGAAACGGTGCGCCGCTGGGATGCGCGCACCGTGACCGACCGGATCGAGGGCGCGGTCGGCCGCGATCTCCAGTTCATCCGCATCAACGGCACGCTGGTGGGCGGGCTGGTCGGTGTTTCGATCCATGCCGTGGACGTCCTGCTATGAACAACGATGAACCCTTCCTGCTGACCGAACGCCTGGCCTTGTGGAAGCCGCGCGCGTCGGACCGGGCCGAACTGTTCGCAATGGTCGCGCCGCCCGAAGTCCGCCGTTTCCTGGGCGATCGTCCGACGAGCGAGGCGGACGAGTTCGCGCGGCTGATCCGCAATGCCGGAAGCTGGGCGCTCTATGGCTATGGCACGTTCATCTGCCGTGATCGCGCCGACGGCCGGCTGGTGGCGCTGTGCGGCCTGTTCCATTCGTGGCGCGGCTTCGGCAAGGGGCTGGACGACGCGATCGAGGCGGGCTGGATCGTGGCGCAGGAGGAATGGGGCAAGGGCATCGCCGGCGAGGCCATGCGCGCCGCGATCGACTGGTTCGACGCCACGATCGGCCCGCGCCGGATTGCCTGCATGATCGAGGAAGGCAACGACGCCTCGCTCGCGCTCGCCGCGCGGCTGGGCTTCGTGCGCTATGCCGTGGAGGACATCGGCGGGGAACGCCCACTGATCCTGCTGGAACGGCTGCCGGAAGGCGCTGCGTCCTAGGCGTCGTCCGGACACGAGGCTATCGTTGGGTCTCCGGCATACGAAACCCCGTTCGTCCTGAGCCTGTCGAAGGACGCGCGCGGTGCTGGCCTCGCACGGCAAACCGTCCCAAGATCAACCGGATCGCGCATCCTTCGACAGGCTCAGGACGAACGGGGGCGGTCCGCTTCCATCCTATTGCCCATCGGAGCGGCCATTCCGGACACGACGCGGTTGCGGACTTTGAACCCAAGCAATCCCGCTCGTCCTGAGCTTGTCGAAGGACGCCCGCGGTGCTGGCCTTGT
>MEGD01000034.1 GCA_001725355.1 Novosphingobium sp. SCN 66-18 | reverse complement strand
CCAGCAGCAGCGTGCCGCCCCATGCGAACTCCTTGAGGAAATTGCTGCCGCTGGACTGGAACATCAGGTTCAGCCCGGTCGACAGTAGCTGCAGCACGAAGACGGCGAGAACCACCCCGACCATGCGGCCGGCGCCGGTCAGCGAGAAGCCGCCGCGCTGATAGGTGAGAGACGTGTTGGAGCGGAAGCGCGGCAAACCGGCCGGGCTGTTGTCCCGAACATAGTCGATCGTCGCCGATCCGTTGCCGAGGTTGCTGTAGTAGTGGAACACGTAGGTTCCGCTGAAGCTCAGTGTCAGCGATCCCTTCCACCCGTCATGGATCGTATCGAGCGGCAGGCGGTAGTTGCCGGCGATGTCGAGGCCATTCGTGCGCAGCGAGGCGGCGTTCAGATAGCGGGCGTTGTAGGCCGTCGGCGTGGTGCCCGCGAACGTGAAGAGCGAGCAGAAATAGGTCTGCCCCGCCGAGCAGAGATTGCCCGCCACCGTGCCGGAAACGGTGGTGACCGCGTCCTTCAGGTTGATGTTGTAATAGTCGACCGACAGCGTGAAGCGCGGCGCGAAGCGGGGGTTGATGACAGCGCCGATCGTCAGCGTGTCCGCCTTTTCCGGCCGGAGCGCTGCATTGCCGATCGTCGCGTTCTGCGGGATGAGTGCGGCGGTTACCCCGTTCACCGTGGCGGACAGGTTGGTGACCGCGCCGGCCGAAGAGGTTTCGAAGATGGCGGGCGCCCGGATGTCGCGCGAACGGGTGCCGCGCAGGCGCAGGCCGTCGAACGGCTCCCACACCGCCCCGCCCTTCCACGTCGTCTGCGTGCCGGCGGTGCTGTAGCCGGCCACGCGCACGGCGCCGTTGAGATCGAGCGAGCGCAGACCCGGCAGATCGCGGGCGAGCGGGACGATCGCCTCCACATAGCCTTCCTTGACGTTGAAGCGGCCGCTGTAAGGCGCGGCGTTCGACGTTTCATAGAGACCGGCGGCGGCCACGGCATCGGCACCGACGACTTCCTTCTCGCGGCGATATTCGGCGCCAAGCGCGATCGAGACAGGGCCAGCCCACGTCGAGAAGGGCGAACCGCGCAGGTTCGCCGCTGCCGTCACCTGCTCATACTTGGCGGTCGCGACCGAGGTATCCAGAATGTAGTTGATCGCTGCGGCCGACGGCGTCCCGTTGCCGAAAAGGTTGATCGGTACGCAGCCAGCAGCGGCGGCGTTGAAGGATGGACCGGGAACCGTGGCGCGACACACGATATCGTTGCCCGAACGAACGGCATCGGTGGCGAAACGGAACTTGGTCAGGTTGCGGTTGTTGGGAACGGTCTGCCTGTAGTCGTTCTGCGCCCAGGTGACATGCGCATCCCACGACCAACCGCCGCCCAGCTTGCCCGAGGCGCCGGCCATCAGGCGCGGCGTCTTGTTGGTGACGTTCACCTTGAACAGGCCGATATCGTAATCGAGGCGCGAAATGGTGAAGCTGGGCAACGCGCCCATCGCCGTGCGCACGACGTCCGGTATGAAGGGATTGCTGGCCAGAATGGTGACGGACGAATCGCGCGGTGGCAGCGCCGTGAGATGGGCGGTGGTCTGCGAGTAGGATGCCTCCGCCATGACGGTGAGCGCGTCGCTGAACTCGTATTCGGCGTGCAGATAGGGATTGAAGCGCTCGACGCTCGGCGCCAGCGAAACGCCCTGCGCCAGCGACTTGCCCTGCCCACCGACCTGCAGCGAGGCATTGCGGATGCCTCCGCCATCGAAGGGCGCAACCGTCGTGGCCGAGGTGAACTCGTAGTTGCGCAGCGCGAAGCCCGCCGGGCCGGTGATCAGCCCGCCGGGCGAGGAACCCGCGTGAACGTTGCTGGCGATGATGTTGGCCGGCTGGCCGTTGGTGGCGAAGGCGGCGTTGGCGACACGGCCATATTCGTTGGCGCCCCACGGCCGCGAATAGATGTCGCCCACCTCGTTGTTCTTCACGTAGTCGACACCCGCGACGATGTGGCCGCCCTCGCCGAATTCGACACCGCCCAGTGCGGCCAGGCGATAATTGCCGGCGTCGCCATAGGTGCTCACGCCGGCCTGGCCGCGCAGTTCCAGACCCTTGAAGCGGTTCTTGAGGATGATGTTGACGACGCCGGCCACAGCGTCCGATCCCCACTGCGCCGATGCACCGCCGGTCACGACTTCGACGCGTTCGACCATGAGCGTCGGGATGGTGTTGAGGTCCGGCGCGCTCGGCGTGGTGCCCGTGCCGTTGCTGGCCGGGGCGAGAGGAGGCACGCGCGCGCCGTTGACGAGGACGAGCGTGCGCGCGGCGCCAAGGCCACGCAGATCCGCCGTCGACGCGCCCGGGGTCTGGGTGCGGATGGCGTTGGCGCTCGGGCTGGTCGTGGCGCGGAAGGCCGGCTGTTCGTTGAGCAGCGCGGCCACGTTG
The DNA here is from genome assembly GCA_001725355.1 of Novosphingobium sp. SCN 66-18. Taxonomy (GTDB): domain Bacteria; phylum Pseudomonadota; class Alphaproteobacteria; order Sphingomonadales; family Sphingomonadaceae; genus Novosphingobium. Next base: position 61,067 of record MEGD01000034.1, on the reverse strand, counting down.
GACACCTGGCGCGCATCGATCGCGCCGGCACCCAGCACCGTCGTTGGCGTAGGGGCATCCGCGCCGTTGGGTGCTGCGCGCGACGCGGTCACCACGATGGCGGCGGCGTCCGGTGCTTCGTCTGTTGCTGTGTCGGTGTTCTGAGGCGTGGCCTGCGCCATCGCTCCAGCCGGTATCGCCAGCGCCAGTGCGCATCCGGCGCGCAAGGCTGCCCGCAGACGGCGCTCGCCTGATCCAAGCGTCATTATCACTCTCCCCAGTCGTTGGAATTATTAGTTCTGAACATAGAACTATTCTGTTTTCAGTATGACTGTCAAGTGCCGCGGCACGAGGCCGGAACGCGGCACCGAATCGACGGAGCAAGCGCCTCAACGCGTTGGGAGCATTGACCGCCCGAACAGGCGTGATGGCGCAAGCCGTCGATGCCCGCACGAGCGGGGGACGGATACGATCGCCATGACCGCGATGCGGTGCTCGGAGTTGGTTCTGAAGGTGCCGTGCCGGTGAGCGTCGCCTGCATGCGCGCTTCGATCCGTGGCGTCGATTCGGCGGTGAGCGCTCCCCACCGCCGGCATTTATATCGACGACATGCCGGCGTGACCGGAGGTCGGGAGGTACGGCATGATCACCGCCCGATTTCGTAAGCCCGCATGGGGCAAGAACAAGTCTACTGGTTCAATCCGCGCGGCGGGCGCGGCGCATTACACGCGGTTGCGCCGACGCAGCGTGGTTCCCGCCTTCCACGAAACGCCCACTTCGTGCCAGTACCCGGCGATCTTTTCCTGCGGGGCGATATCGAGCAGTTCCTCCACCGGGGAATCGAACAGCGACAGGTCGAAATCGCCCTTGAAGCAGCGGCCGAAGTCGACGTCGTAGCTTGCCATCGTCACCACTTCGTCAAGGCTGTCGGTGCCGTCGGTCTCGATCGAGGGCATCCAGCGGTTGTGCGCCATCGGCAGGCCGTTGACGAACCCGGGCTTCTCCGCCGTATCGGTGATGGTGAAGCGGCCTTCCGCCAGGCGCCGGTCGAAGGCCGCCAGCGTCACGCCGAAGGTGCCGCCCGGCTCCAGCCGGGGGCCGGCCTTGCCGACCACGACAGGGCGGCTCATGTGGATCGAGCCGAGCTTCTTGGGATAGCCCTGGTGCTGGCCGCGCAGCACCGCGAATTCCTTGTCCACCCAGATATATATGCAGCGCGAATAATGCTTGCCCTCGAACTTGCAGCGGACGACGAAGAACATCTCCTTGTACTGCGCGCGCACGGGATCGAGCAGGTGGCCGGGTTCCTCGCTCACGCTTTGCCAGTCGGCCCAGATCGCGGCGACGGCGCCGGGGTCCTCGTCGGCCGGCTCGAAGCCATCGGGCAGCAGCGCCGCAACCCGGGCGGGGTCGGTCCGGTATTCGAGCGTGATCAGTTCGCCCGAATAGTGCCAGGGCACCGGCGGCACGATCGACGCCTTGCCCGACGGCGTGCGCGGATAGAACAGACCCTTGAGATCGGACATGATGACTCCCCGTGGCAATTGCGGCGGTTCTAGGCGGTGCCGCCCGACGCAACTTGGCCAACTCGGCCAATCCTGTGCGCCGCGGCACCGCTAGGACTGGCGGCAACAGCCAGGGAGTTCCTCATGACCGTCGAGTACCGCCGCATCCTTCTGGATGGCTATCCGATCCTCACCACCCGCGAAGGCGATCTGCTGGTGACGCGCGATGGCCGCTCGATCGGTGTAGACGATGCGGTGCACCTGCCGCCGTGCAACCCCAGCAAGATCGTCTGCGTCCACCTGAACTACCACAGCCGGGTCGACGAGTTCATCACCAAGCTGCCGCCCGCGCCTACCTATTTCCACAAGCCGCCGACGGCGCTGAACACGCACAAGGGTGATGTGGTGCGCCCCGAACGCTGCAAGTGGCTGAACTACGAAGGCGAGATCGCGATCGTCATCGGCCGCACCTGCCGCAATATCGCGCCGTCCGAGGCGGCCGACTACATCGCCGGCTACAGCGTGGCGAACGACTACGGTCTCCACGATTTCCGCGATACCGACGCTGGCTCGATGCTGCGCGTGAAGGGATCGGACACGCTTTGCCCGATCGGCCCCGGCCTCGTGACCGGATGGGATTTCCGCAACAAGCGCATCCGCACTTACGTCAACGGCGAGCTGCGCCAGGACGATACCACCGCCAACATGGAATGGGACATGCACTATCTGGTCGCCGATATCGCGCGGACGATCACGCTGGAGCCGGGCGACGTGCTGCTTTCGGGCACGCCGGCCAACAGCCGGCCTGTGCAGCCCGGCGATCTGGTGGAAGTCGAAGTCGAGGGGCTGGGGCGGCTGGCCAACCGCATCGTCCATGGCCCCACGCCGATCCGCGACGATTGCGGCGCGCAGCCGACCGAATCCGAGGAAGTCATCTCCACCGCGATGGGCGGCGACTGGGAGTTCCGGGGCAAGCGCGCGGCCGGCGGACAGGGCGCGCAGTTCTACGAATCCCGTCTGGACGAGAAGAAGTAGGCGCGCGATGGCCGATACCACCCGGTTCTACATCGGCGGCCGCTGGATCGCGCCGCACGGGGCGGACCGCGCGCCCGTCATAAACCCGGCGGACCTTTCCACCGTCGCCGAAGTCGCGCTGGGCGATGCCGACGATGCCGAAGCCGCGATCGCGGCGGCCCGCGCGGCGTTTTCCTCGTGGTCGCAGGTGCGGCCCGCCGAACGGCTGTCGCTGATCCGGGCGATCAACGAAGCGCTGATCGCCCGCAACGACGAGATCGCGGATGCAATCTCGGCCGAAATGGGTGCGCCGAAAGGTCTTGCCCGGCGGGCGCAGGCCCCTTCGGGACCGCAGCACTTCGGCGAGATCATCCGCGTGATGGAGACGTTCGCGTTCGAGGAGCCGCTCGGCACCACGCTGCTACGGCACGAACCGATCGGCGTCTGCGTGCTGATCACGCCGTGGAACTGGCCGATGAACCAGATTGCGACCAAGGTCGCCCCGGCGCTGGCCGCCGGCTGTACGATGGTGCTCAAGCCCAGCGAACTCGCGCCGATCGACGCCGCGATCCTGGCCGAAGTGATCGACAGCGTGGGCGTGCCACCCGGCGTGTTCAACCTCGTCCATGGCACCGGGCCGGGCATTGGCGACGCGCTGACGCGGCACCCGGACGTGGACATGGTCTCGTTCACCGGATCGACGCGCGCGGGCGTGGCGATTTCGGTGAATGCCGCCCCCACGGTCAAGCGCGTGGCGCTGGAACTGGGCGGAAAATCCGCCAATATCGTGCTGCCCGATGCCGATCTGGCGAAGGCCATCCCGGCCAGCGTGCGCGGCTGCATGGGCAACAGCGGGCAGAGCTGCAACGCGCCGACGCGCCTGCTGGTCCCGCGTGCGCGCCTTGCGGAGGTACACGCGCTGGCGGCACAGGCGGCCGATGCGCTCAGCGTCGGGTTGCCCGCCGATGACCCGTTCATGGGGCCGATCGCCAACGCGCCGCAGTACCGCCGCGTGGTGGGCATGATCGAGCAGGCGGTCGCGGAAGGTGCGACGCTGCTTGCGGGTGGCCCGGAATGCCCGGAGGCGCTGAAGCCGGGTCTGTTCGTGCGGCCGACCGTGCTGGGCGATGTCACGCCCGCGATGACCGTCGCGCGCGAGGAAGTGTTCGGCCCAGTCCTGTCGATCATCGCCTACGATACGGTGGAGCAGGCGGTGCAGATCGCCAACGACACGCCCTATGGCCTGTCCGGCTACGTCTGGGGCGCCGACCTCGACGCGTGCCGCGACGTCGCCGCGCGACTGCGCACGGGCATGGTCCACCTCAACGGCGCTTCGCTCGAGAGCGCAGCCCCGTTCGGCGGGTACAAGATGTCCGGCAATGGCCGCGAATGGGGCGTTTACGGACTGCGCGAATTTCTGGAAGTCAAATCGGTCTATGGCGGAGCGGCCTGATCGGAACCGATACGGGAAGAGCGGGATATGATTGGAGTGATCGTGGAAAACCTCGCCGGCGAGGTCCGGACCATCGACGCGGGCGAAGGCCTGTCGCTAATGGAGGCCCTGCGCGAAAACGGTTTTGACCAGGTCATGGCGCTGTGTGGCGGGTGCTGTTCCTGCGCAACGTGCCATGTCGTGATCGACGATGCCCACGTGGGGTTGTTGCCCGCCCTGTCGCCCGACGAGAACGACCTGCTCGACAGCGTGGACGACCGCGCTTCCGGGTCGCGCCTTTCGTGCCAGATTCCGCTGGTGCCGGCGCTCGACGGCATCCGCGTGAGGCTTGTTCCGGAAGGCTAGTCCCTGGGCAGGAAGCGTAGCGACAGGCCGTGGTAGAGCTTTTCGTGGCTGATCGTGCTGGCCGCGAAATCGCCGATCAGTGCGGCGGCCAGCAGCGGCATCATCAGGCCCCGGCTGGCGGTCGTCTCCGAAATGATGATCACCGCCGTCAGCGGGGCGCGCACCACGCCGCTGAAATAGGCGACCATGCCCAGCAGCACCACCGCGCCTGCCGGATAGCCGGGTAGCAGGCTGCGCAGCATGTCGCCGATCCCCGCCCCGATCGAGAGCGAGGGCGCGAAGATGCCGCCGGGCAGGCCGGAAACGGCCGTGGCCAGCGTTGCCGCAAATTTGGCCGCGCCGAACCACAGCGGCACATCGCGCCCCTCGATCACGCTGCGCGCCGCCTGATAGCCGGTGCCCCAGGTCAGGCCGGTCGCGACGCCGAGACCGGCGACGACCAGCCCGCAGCCGAGCGCAAGCAGCAGCGGCCGCGCGCGCAGCCAGGCCATCGGCGCGAAGCGCGTCGATCCGGCCGACAGCATCAGGTGCGAGAAGCAGCCGCCGGCAAGGCCGCCCAGGACGCCGGCCACCGGCGTGGCGACTAGCGCCTGCGTAACGTTCAGCGTCTGGCGCATCTCGCCGAAATAGACGTAGTCGCCGGCAAGGCCCAGGCTAACCATGCCCGCGATCAGCACGGTCGCCATGACCAGCAGCGTGGTGCGCTGTTCGTAGGCGGCGGCGAGTTCCTCGATGGCGAAGGCCACGCCCGCCAGTGGCGTGTTGAACGCCGCGGCCACGCCCGCCGCACCGCCGGCAATATAGACCGAAGCGCGCAGCGGCACCCGCATCAGCCGATGGGAATAGCCCATGATCGCGGCGGCGATCTGTACGGTCGGCCCTTCGCGTCCCACAGAAGCCCCGAACAGCAGCGCCCCGATGGTCAGGAAGAATTTCACGATCGCGGTCCGGCCGGACACGAGACCGCCGAGCGCCGCTTCGGGGTCTTTGGTCGCGGCCATCACCTGCGGAATGCCCGATCCCTTGGCCGCCGGTGCAAGGCGCAGGGTCAGCCAGGCGAAGGCGACGAACCCGGCGGGCGTCAGCACCAGCGGCATCCACCACCAGTGCGCGACGATGTCCTGAAAGCCCTCGTTCGCCCTGTCGGCCAGGGTGGCGAACAGCAGCGCGACCAGCCCGATGAGGATGCCGCCGCCCAGCAGCGCCACGCGCCGCCGCCAGATGAACGCTTCCGGCCCGTGGCGGCGCAGCAGAATGCGGACCCGCCGGGGAAGAAAGCGCTGGAGGGGATTCACGACAAGGGCCTTTCCGGTGCCGGCGGCCATCAACGGGTGGAGCCGCCTTGCATTCGCATCGCTCTATGCGGGCGATGGCGGGGGAATGTCCACCCGGCAGGTTGGCATGGCGTGATTTTACAGGGCTTTGGCTTCAGCGATCGGGGTGCCGCAGGAGGCCCGCCTGACTCCACCGCGCGAGCAGTTCACCCGCCAGCGCGATGCCGTGGTCTGGCCCCAGCGCCTCGACCAGTTCCTCGCACATCGTCTCGAAACGCAAGCCGGTGGCGAGGCGGGGCAGCAGGGCCGCTTCCTGCGCGTCCATGGGCTGGAAGCAGCAGGTGAAATCGTGCCGCCACAAAATCAGCGCGCGCACCCCGCCGTCATGATCGGCGGCGGGTGGTGCTTCCTCGCGGTTCAACGCGGCCCATATGTCGGCGGCGTTGGTGGAAAGAGCGAGGAAGGTTGCCGAGGGGACGAGCCGCAGCGTGGCGGTATCCCAGGCCACGTCGGGCATGTCGGCCAGCGACAGGGCAGGGGCGTCGGGCGCGACGAAGGCTTCGGCCAGCGCCAGTTCCAGCCGGGCGAGGTCCGCCGCTTCGGGCTGGTCCGGAAACAGCGCGGCCAGCGTGCCCGGCAGGCCTTCGGCATATTCGTCAAGTGTCCAGCTGTGCGGCGGCACGGCATCGACATGATGGGCGGCGGCGCTGCGGAAAGCGTCTGCGCCGATCAGGGCCAGCGTCTGGGTATAGCTCGCTTCCAGGCAGTCCATCAACTGCGCGCGATAATTGTTCTGGTAAACCGAAAGACCGCGCCGGTCGGCGAGCGGCAGGCGCTCGGCCGCACTTTCGTCCGCTTCGGCCAGCCACCGGCGGAAGTCCGCCTGCATCGCGCCAAGGCTGTTCGCGTGCGGCTTGGTCGTGTTCAGGCCCATGCCGGGCTTCCGTTGCGCGCGATCGAGCGGGCGACGTCCAGTTCGTCGAGGAGATCGGCCAGCGGCGGGATGTTGTCGTCGCGCTCGATCATCACGGCGACGTCGGTGCCGAGCTTGCGCATCACCGTGCCGAACAAGGCCCAGACCGGATCGGGCACGGGCTGGTCGTGCGTGTCGATAAGCAGTTCGCGGCCCTGCGTGTGGCCGGCGAGATGGATCTGGCGGACCTGCTCCAGCGGCACGCCGGCGACATAGGCGTGCGCATCGAAGCCGTGGTTCACCGCACTGACGTGAATGTTGTTCACATCGAGCAGCAGGCCGCAGCCGGTACGCTGGCACAGCGCGGCGATGAATTCCCACTCGGTCATCTCCGCGCCGGTAAAGGCGAGGTAGCTGGACGGGTTCTCGATCACCAGCGCCCGCCGCAGAATGTCCTGCGCCCGATCGACATTGCGGCACACCACGTCCAGCGCCTCTTCCGTATAGGGCAGGGGCAGCAGGTCGTGCGAATTGAACCCGCCGGTGCGCGTCCAGCACAGGTGATCCGAAACAAGCATCGGCTCCACCTCGTCCGCCAGCGCCCTGAGCCGCAGCAGATAGTCGCGATCGATGCCGTCGGCGGAACCGATCGACATCGAGACGCCGTGCAGCGCCACGGGATGCTTTTCGCGCACCCGGCGCAGCACGTCGCGCGGGCGCCCGCCAGGGACCATGAAGTTTTCGGAGATGACCTCGACAAAGTCGACCGGAACGTCGCCTTCCAGAAAGTCATGGTAGTGCGGCTTGCGCAAACCCAGCCCGAAAAGGGGAGCGAGGGGAGATGTCATGAGGGGCGCTCCGGCAGGGTTGGTGCGGACCCGCCGGCCGCGCGGACGCGCGACCGGCACAGGCCGCAAATCAGCGCGGAGCGGTCAGGCTGCCGCCGGCCTTGGTGCATTCGGCCGCGGTCGTGTCCTTGAAACCCTGACCCTTGCAGTCGTTCATGCCCTTGCAGTCATGGTTGCCCGACTTGCAATCGGACTGGCCCTTGCAGGCGTTGATGCCATAGCAGGCGACCTTGGGCGCTTCGTGATGCTTGGCCAGCGCGGGCGTGCTGCCGGCCATCGAAGCGGCGGCGATCAGGGCGGCGGTGGCGGCGAAGCTGATGCTCTTGGTGGACGCTTTCATGGTATTCTCCTGAAGACTTGCCTGAGTGGCAACGGTACTTCGGGCGACCGGCTGCGACGGTTACAGATTTTGCGAGTCACCACCGCAGTAATTTCGGCCCCAGCATCGCGCCCGTCAACGCTGCCAGCGCGATGCCGAGCGAATACCACGTCAGCACGAAAATCGCCGAGACTTCCGGGCAATGAAGGCAATAGAGCGTGGCCGCCCAGGCGCCCGCCGTGAGGCCGGCGGTGGCGCCCGCGGCGCGCAGCCGCGTGGGGGCCAGCCGCCGGAACGACCACAGCAGCCCTCCGAAAATCGGGATCGCCAGCAGGAATACGTTGCGCGAACAGATCTTCCAGCTCGCGCCCAGCCACATCGCCATCCATTCGGACGAGGGCGTCTTGGCCATTTCCGCGATGCTGATCGCCGCAAGGCCAGCCACCGGCAAGGCCATGATCCACAGCCAGCCGAGCGCGCCGCCATCGGGCCTGCCGAGCCGCGCGGTCGCCAGTGTCGCGCAGAGGGCCAGGGACGCGGTGTAGAGCCACTTCATCCAGAACGCGCCACCATGCATGGCGATCCACAGATCGGGCCGGAAGCCCAGCCATACGCCGACGGCAAGCAGAGTCCCTCCGCCCCCAAGGATCAAGCCGGCGATCAACCTCCGGCGCAAGGCATGGCGCGGCATGGGTTTGACGTCCTTCGTCAGGCTGTCGATGAGGTCGTCGGTGTTCATTTCAATGTGTCCCTGACCCGTGCGGCGAGCGCTTTCAGCCCGCGATGCACGGATACTTTAACGTCGGATTCGCCCATGGCGTGCCGAGCGGCGGCTTCGGCCGTGCTGAGTCCGTCTATCCGCGTGGCCCGGATGGCGGCCGCCTGTTTGGCCGGGATCGTATCGAGCAGGCGGGAGACGTCCGAACGGGCGTTGCTGGCGTCCTCGAAGCCTTCGACGACGAGAATGTCCTCCAATCCCTCGATCGCGCACGTCCGCCCAGTACGCCTGAAGCTGTCGATCATCTTGTAGCGCGCGATCGCGAAAACCCAGGCCATCAGCGGCCGCGCGGGATCGTATGTGATGCGCCGCTGGTGAACCGCGATCAGTGTTTCCTGGACAAGGTCTTCCACATCGTCCTCGCGCCCGCTCATCCGGCGGCGATAGAACTGGCGCAGCACCGGCAGCAGCCCGCGCAACAGCAACTGGTGCGCGGCCGCATCGCCGTCCAGCCCGCGTGTCATCCACGCCTTCAGTTGATCTTCGCTTGCCTGCATGTGCATTTCCCGAAGCCGTTTCGGGGCCGAAGGGCCGATGGTTACAACCGGACAGGCAATCCGGCAAAAATTTTACCGGTCGATGTCCGTAACCGGACCGCGCCCCTGATCGAAATGCAGTGGTCGGACCTGATACGGCCGGTGGATCAACGAAACCCGCAAAGGAGAATGGATCATGAAAATCACGCACGCGGCGCTGGCTGCCGCCATCGCCATCGGCGCCAGCACCGCTGTCAGCGCGGCGGACGCGCCGCAAATGGAAAAGTGCTACGGCGTGGCCAAGGCCGGCAAGAACGACTGCAAGGCCGGCGCCGGCACCAGCTGCGCCGGAACCTCGCGCGTCGACTACCAAGGCGATGCCTGGAAGCTGGTGAAGGCCGGCACCTGCACGCACATCCGCACGCCAAAGGGCTTCGGGTCGCTAACCCCCCGTACCTGAAGCTCCTGCCCGGCCGGTTGACTTGCCCCCGTTCCTCACCGGCCGGGCCCTTCCTTTTGCCTGGGAGACGGCTCATGAACCCTGAACGCAAATCCGGCTTAGGCGGCCTGGTCGCGCGGATCGGCAGCGACGACGTGCTGCTCCTGCTCGACCGGATCGCCATCGCGCCGGTCTTCTTCCTGTCGGGCCGCTCGAAAGTGGAAGGCCTGTTCACGATCACCGACGGCACGTTCGAGCTGTTCCGCATCGAATATGCGCTGCCGTTGCTGCCGCCGGTGCTGGCGGCATGGATGGCCACGATCGCCGAACACCTGTTCTCGACCATGCTGGTCCTTGGCCTCGGCACGCGCATGGCCGCGTTTAGCCTGCTGGGCATGACGGCGGTCATCGAGATCTTCGTCTATCCCGACGCCTGGCCCACGCACCTGACCTGGGCCGCGCTGCTGCTGCCGCTGGTGCTGCGTGGCGGTGGCCGCTTCTCGCTTTATGCCGTACTCACCAGATCGCGGCCCGCGCGCTAAAATGCCCGCCTCGCCGTTTCGCACATAATTCCATGCGCCGGGCCTTATAGACAGGCGCGGATCGCGGCAGGATACCCGGCGGATAGAACCGGGAGAGAACGAGTGGCGACGGCGGCGATGGTATCGTCCATGGGCGAGGCGGAACGGGCCGCGCGTCAGGAAGTGGCAGAGTGCCGCCGTTTATGCGGTAAAGTCTCTTTGATCTCCAGCCGCCGGCACCAGTATGGAGCGTGATCGGCGCACGGCGGCGGCCCCCGCGCGCGCCGGCTTCGATGCCTGGTGGACGCTGGCGGTCGTCTCGTCGCTTTACGTGGCGAGTTATCTCAACCGCTTCATCGTCACCATGGTCGTGCCCGACATGAAGGCGAGCCTGCTGCTCAGCGACTTCCAGATCGGCATGATCCTTGGTCCGGCCTTCGCCGTGTCCTATGCCGTGGCGGGGGTGCCGCTTGGATGGCTCGCGGATCACTATTCGCGCCGGATGGTCATTCTAGGCGGCACCATCCTGTTCGCGGCGGCGACCGCGGCGTCCGGCCTTGCCGGCTCGTTCGTGGCGATGCTGGCACTACGGATCTGCGTGGGTATCGGCGAATCCTCGCTGTCTCCGGCGGCCCTTTCGCTCATCGCCCAGAAGTTCCCGCGCGAACGCCTGACCACGGCGATATCGGTCTTTTCGATGGGACCCAAGATGGGCACGGCCTTCGCCTTCGCGCTGGGCGGGGTCATTGTGGGCGGAGCGGCCTATGCCACGCGCGAACTGCCGGCCCTGCACGCTGTCGAGCCGTGGCGCCTTGCCTTCGCGATCACCGCCATCCCATCGCTGTTCATCGGCGTCCTGTGCCTGACCTTCCGGGAACCGGGGCATCCCGGCGCGGCGGCCGGGCGCGCGGGGAGCGGCGGCGACAGCGTGGTGCGCTTCCTTGTCGCGCAACGCCGGTTGATGATCCCCATGCTGGCGGGGTTCGGCCTGCTGCTCATTTGCGGCCAAAGCCTGATTTCCTGGGTTCCGTCGTATCTCCAGCGCCAGTTTCATTGGGAGCCGGTCAGCTATGGCCCGGTGCTGGGACTGATCAGCACCATCGGGGCGGCCTCGCTGGTGGTCAAGGGCATGATCATGGACCGTCTGTTCGCGCGTGGCATCCGCGACATTCACATCCGCTTCTACACCTGGCTGCTGATCGCGACCTGCCCGATCACGGTGGCGGCCTTTCTGGTGCAAGGCCGCGTGGCGTTCGTGCTTTGCTATGCGGTGGCCGGCGTTATCACCATTCCCTGCCTGGCCTACGCCTCGGTGGCGATCCAGATGATCGCGCCGCCAGGGTTGCGCGGCCGGGTCTTTGCCCTGTTCTCGATACCGCTTGCCTTGCTGGGCGGCCTCGGGCCACCGCTGGTAGGCGCGATCACCGACTATGTGTTCCATGACGAAGCGCGGCTCGGCTGGGCGTTGAGCATCCTGCTGGGCACGGCCATCCCGCTCGCGATCATTGCCCTGCGCGTGTGCCTGCCCGCTCTGCGAGCGGCGATCGACGCCAACGATCCGGTGGCTTAAGCGCGGCGCACCTGTAACATGGATAAATCAATCTTGACGTTGATTCATCCATATGAAATCCCGTCATCCAATGGATGACGAATATATCTCCGCTGAAGAAGCGGCCGCGCTGCTGGGCGTCAGCGTCACCACGCTCTACGCCTATGTCAGCCGGAAGGGGCTGCGCTCACAGCCGGTTCCGGGTTCACGTTCCCGTCGCTACTGGCGTGACGATGTGGAAAGACTGCGGCGCAAGGGCCGGCAACCGACGTTCGCGCCCGGCGAATTGCAGCGCGAAAGCCGCCTCACCCTGTTGACCGAGCATGGCCCCTATTATCGTGGGCGCAGCGCTGCCGAGCTGGCGGAAACATCCTCGATCGAGGCGGTGGCGGCGCTTTTGTGGGACGTGGAGGAGGAAAAGGCCTTTACCGCCCGTGCGCCGCGCCGTCCCGCGCATTTCGCGGAACTGGACGCCTTGCTGGCGGGCGAGGCGGCGGTCGACCGCGCGGTGGCACATCTGCCCTTTCTGGAACACGCCAACGCCCATGCGCACGATCTGACGCCAATCGGCATGGCGCGGTCAGGGGCCGACATCATCCGCTGGCTGACCGCGATCTTTCTGCGCCGGTCCGAACCCTCGGTCCAGCCGATCCACGAGCAGTTCGGCGCGGCGTTACGGCTGGAGCCGGCCGTCACCGATCTGGTGCGGCGGTTGCTTATCCTGGGGGCGGACCACGGTTTCGAGGAGGGGACCTATGCCGTTCGCGCGTTGGCGAGCACGGGGGTTACGCCCTGGCGGTCGGTCGCCGCCGGATTGATGATTCACGCCGGCCGCAGCAGCAAGTTCGGGCACAGTCTCGCCGCGCGGCAGTTCGTGGCGGAGACGATCGAGGCGACGGATCCGGAAGAGCCGATCGCCCGGAGGATGCGCGAGCACGAACCGCTGCCGGGCTTCGAAAGCCGGCTCTATGCGGGCGGCGATCCCCGGGCGTGCGCGCTGGTGGACTATTGCGACGCGGCGCTGGGGGATGACCCCGCCTATGCCCGGTTTCGCCACGCCCTGCGCTATGCCGAGGACGTGCTGGACAGGAAGCCCGCCTTTTCGCTGCTGTCCGCGTTCGTCACGGCACGGATCGGCCTGGCCGGAGATGCGGCGCTGCACGGACCGAGCGCCACCCAGTCGCCATTTCTCATCGGCCGCGCGATCGGCTGGATCGCGCACGCTTCCGAACAGTACCAGCTTGGCGAAGCCGGCCGGCGCGAACTGGTCTACAAGGGGCCGCTACCAGCCATAGCGTGACGGCCGGGCGGGGGGAGCCGTTCAGGCGGCTCCGCCCCGGCTTGCGCTCTAGTCCAGCTCAATGTCGAGCAGGCGGACATATTGCTGCCCGCAGTGCATGTCGCGCTCCACTTCACCGCCCTGCGGAGAGGTGCGGGGATAGGACACCTTGAGCACGTGCAGGCCGTCGACCGGGAAGTGTTTCACCAGTGCGGGATCGGCGCCGAACAGCCGGGCGAAGGTGTCGCCTCCGAGCGCCGGGCTGTGCGCGTGCCGGGCATAGCTTTCGGCGTCCTTGAAGAAGAAATCGACCGTCACCCAGTAGGGGCCGGCGTTCTTGGAGCGGACCAGGCGGCAGACCTCGTTGACCGTAACCATCACGCGACCTCCTCAAGCGCCAGGTCGATCCATTCGGTGCGGACGAGTTCCATCGGATCGTCGCATTCGACAACGTGGTTGAGGCGGAATTCGTAAACCGGGCCGCGCTCTATGTCAGCCGGGGTGAAGGCGAAGCCGTAGCTGGGCATTTCCTCGTGCTCGGGCATGTACATGTGGAAGAAATAGGGGTTGCACGCCTTGGCGATCTGCGTGGCCATTTCCTGCGTATCGGCCGTGGCGACGAACAGCACGCCAACCTCGCGCGGGGCCGGCGTGCCGGCGGGCACCTTGTCGCCGGAAACCGCGTTCCAGCCGTAGAGGCGCAGCGAAAGATGGAAGTTGCCGGCCGCTTCGCCCACGGCCTTGTGGACGCGATCATAGAGCACGCCCAGCATCCGGTCGTGAAACGCGTCCAGATTGTTGAGGACCACGGGGTCCTGGATGCCGACGAGCATGATCGTCTGGAAGCGGCCGCTGGAGGCGCCTTCCAGCTTCAGCGTATAGGGCTTCGGCTCCCACACCGATCCGGTCACCTTCACCGTGCGCGGATCGATCTGGGCATAGTGCGATGTGGTGACGTCCAGAACGCCGCCGGGCTCGACAAGGCGGAACGGATCGCTGTTCTCGTAAAGCATGTGCGCCGAGACGCTGTGCGGCGTGCAACGGTTGGCCGTGCTGAGCGGTTCGACCTCGAAGCTGTCCCGGTCGATCCGCAGCAGCACGCCGGCGCCTTCTTCCACCTTTTCCGTGCATTGCGCGCCGCATTCGGCGATCTTGCCGGCGTGCCAGCTCGGGCCTGCCGGTGCGCCCTTCCACAGCGCATAGCTGGCGATCACGGCGGTATCGGTGGTGCGGCCGCCCAGGATGATGTCCGCGCCGGCTTCCAGCGCGGCGATGTATGGCTCCGGCCCCAGGGCGGCGACGATATGCTCGCAGGCATCGATCGTGGCATCGTCGAGCGCGCCGAGCGGAGCCAGCGGACGAATCCGGCCCGACGCATTCCTGGCCTTCACCGTCGCCTTGTCCAGTTCCGAACGCAGCAGCGCGATCCTGGGCGTGATGCCCAGTTCGCGCGCGATTTCCACCGCGATGTCGCGGGTCCAGTCGAGGTTCTTGTCGCCGCCGGCCTGGCCGCTGGTGCCGATGACGATGGGGATGCGCGTGGCCCAGGCCTGCTTCATCATGATCGTCAGGTCACGCTTCACCGATTGGCGGTTGTTCTTGGAAATGCCGAGCGCGAGATAGGCCGCGCCGCTGTCGGTCGAGCCGGCGTCCGATGCGATCACCTGCGCGCCCTTGGCGATGCCATAGGCAACCTCGTCCTCGCGCACGCCGGCGCCGAGCGACCCGGCCGGGACGAGGACCGATATGGGCTTTGACGGATTGTCGGTGTGTTCTGTCATGTCATGCTTCCATCGTCAGCGGTGTGTTCGGAAAAGGTCACAGGATCGCGCCGGTAAGCGTCGCGGCGGCGATCAGGATCAGGGTCAGCAGCAGGGCCCACTTGAGGCCGAAGCGTTGCATCGCGCCGACATCGCACCCCAGCAGGCCGGCAATCAGGTAGATCGCCGCGATCAGCGGGCTGAGGCCGTGCGTCGGCAGGCTGAGCAGCGAGGCGCGGGCGGTCACTGCGGGCTCCACGCCATAGTGCGCGGCGGTCTGGGCGATGATCGGGATCACGCCGAAATAGTAGGCGTCGTTCGACAGTACGAACGACAGCGGGATGCCGAGGAACGCGGTGACCACGCCGAGTTGCGGGCCCATCGCAGGCGGCACCGCGGTCATCGCGCCCTTGGCCATGGCGTCGATCATGCCGGTGCCGGCCATGATTCCGGTAAACGACCCGGCGGCCAGGATCAGGACCACGATCGGCAAGGCGTTCGTGGCGTGCGCCTTGAGCCGCTCGCCCTGCAGGCGTGGCGAGGGGTAATTGATCAGCAACGCGATCGCGAAGCCGATCATGAAGGCTACCGGCAGGGGCAGGAGCCGCACGATCGCCACGCCGAGCACCGCCAGCGTCAGCACGAGATTGAGCCCGATTAGGCGTGGCCGGGCGAGGGTCATGTCCCGGTCGAAGGAGAGGATGGATTCGCCGGCTTCGATGCGTTCCAACCCGGCGGCGATGCGCGCGCGCTCGCGGCGGCCAAGGTGCCAGGCGATGGCCAGCGTGCCCAAGATGCCGGCGGCGATGGTGGGGAGAAGCGGGATGAAGATGTCGGCCGGGTCGATGTGCAGCGCGGCGGCGGCCCGTCCGGCCGGGCCGCCCCACGGTGCAAGGTTCATCACGGTATTCGAAGAGCCGAGAATGACCGCGAGCACGAGCGGGTTCATGCCGAGGCGGCGATAGACGGGGAGAAAGGCCGTGATCGTGATGAGGGCCGTGGTCGCCCCGTCACCATCGAGCGAAACCGTCAGCGCGACCACCGCCGTGCCCATGGCCACACGCACCGGATCGTCGCCGGCGAAGCGGAGAACCCGGTTGACCAGCGGATCGAACAGGCCGGCATCGATCATCAGCGCGAAATAAAGCACCGCGAACAACAGCAGCGTGGCGGTGGGCGCCAGCTTGCCGATGCCCTCGACCGCCATGTCGCCAAGGTCTGCGCCGTGGCCGGCAAGCACGCCGAACAGGATCGGTATCAGGATCAGTGCGACCATCGCGGACAGCCGCCGCGTCATGATCAGGACCATGAACGTCGCAACCATGGCGTAACCCAGAAACATCAGCACGCGCCGTTTCCTTCAACCATCCGCCCGGATGCCGCCGCCGCGCCATGGCGCAGCGGCGGCCGGGCCGCCTCGGGTGGAGAGGTGTGCCCGAAGCGCGACACCGTCAGAACCGCGCATCCAGCGTGACGCCGAACTGGCGCGGCGGACCGTACTGCACGAACTGGTAGGAACCGCCGTTGGTCTGCCACAGGCGGTATTCCACGTCGGTCAGGTTCTTGCCCCACACGCGGGCCGAAAAGCGATCGTTGAGATGGTAGGTCACGCTGGCGTCCCACAGGGTGCGGGAGCGCCGGTATTCGGTATAGCTGTTGATGTTGTTGTCGTAGATATCGCTTTGATAATCCATCGTCACGGCGGCGCGCAGCCAGCCCCACGCGGCCTTGGGAGTCTGCAGCCCGATATCGGCCACGACGGCGTTCACCGGCGTCCGGCTCAGGCGATTGCCCGCGCCGTTGGTAAAGCTGGGATTGCCGTTCACGTCGAATCCCGACGTCTGGATGTACTTGGTGAAGAATGGGTGCAGGTAGGTATAGCGGACCGTCGCATCGAACCATTCGACCGGCTTGACCATGAATTCGGTCTCGATGCCCTTGATGTTAGCATCGGCGACATCGATGGTTACGCGCTGTCCCAGCGGCCCGACACTGAGATCGGGGACCACCTTGATGGTCTGGAAGTTCTTGTAATCCATGATGAAACCGGAGATGTTGAAGCGCAACCTGCGGTCCCACCAGTCCGTCTTGAGGCCCACTTCGTAGTTCGTGACGCGCTCGGGCGCGGTCGGCACGCGGGCGAGTGCCGCCGTGCTGGGCTGTTCCTGGAAGGCGCCTGACTTGAAGCCGGTCGAAATCGAGCCGAACGCGAAGATGTTGTCGTTGAAGCGCATGTCCGCGCCGACGCGGTAGGTGAACACGCCCTTGTCGAACACGCCGGGCTGGCTGCCGGTGTCGTAGTTCACGACCGGCGCCGCCGGCGTGCCGCGAATGCGACGGGCGTCGTAGGTCTTCTTTTCCTGGGTGAAGCGGCCGCCGGCGAAGAGCCGCAGGCCGAATCCGAAGCGGTACTGCCCTTCGCCGAAGATCGCGTAGCTGTCGTTGGTGGAACGGCCGATGAAGCGGTTGACCGTGGTCGGGACGAGCTGTTGCTGCGTTTCGCGTGCGCGATAGATATCGTCGTGATTGAAATAGAGCCCGCCGACCCAGCTTAACGGGCCGGAACCGGTGGAGGAGAGCCGCGATTCCACCGAATAGGAATCGGCCTTTTCCACGCCCAGCAGCTGGATGCCATCGGTGCCGAGCCGGTTGGCCGCGTTGGTCGCCGCATTGGTCCCGTCGAGATCGTTGAGGAAGCTGTAATTCAGGGTGCGCCAGCCCACGGTGGTGGTCCAGTTCGCGAAGCCCAGGACGTCTGTGGTCAGTTCCGCGCGCGCACCGCCGGTCCGCGATTTGATGAAGCCCTGCACGTCGGGGTTGGCGACGCGCGGCTTGTCGTAGTCGTCGTACCCGAACGGCGAAGAGGTGCGGAAGGGCAGGACGATCACGTTGTAGCGCGAATTGTCCGAAAGGTCCTGGTTGGCGATGTCTCCCGACAGCAGCAGGTAGGTGCCCGGCGAAAGATCGACCTTGATCTGCCCGCGCGCGCTCAGCTTATTTTCGTCGTCCAGCGGATGCCCGGTCACGGTCTTGCGGAAGCCGTCGTTGGTGACCGCGCCCAGCACGAACCGGGTCGCGATCGTGTCGGTCACGGGCAGGTTCAGCATGAGGTTGCCGTTGCGCTGCCCGTATTCGCCGAAGGTCAGTTCGGCGCTTCCTTCCGCTTCGTGCACCGGCTTGGTGGTGATGAAGTTGATCGCGCCGCCGACGACGTTCTTGCCCCAGAGCGTGCCCTGCGGCCCCTTGAGCACTTCGACGCGCTCCATGTCGTAGAAATCGATGCCCAGCATGGCGCCGCGGGCGAGATAGATGCCATCCAGAAAGGCCACCGACGACGGATCGCCGCCCGCGCCCTGGTTGCTGCTGCCGATGCCGCGGAAGAATGGCCTTGGCGCTGCCCTGGGGTTGGCGTCGAAATTGACGCCCGGGGTTGCCTGGGCCAGCCGGTCGAAATTGGTGATGCCCTTTTCGGACAACTGCTTGCCGGTGAAGGCTGTCACGGTCACGGGCGTGCTTTGCAGCGATTCCGCGCGCCGGCGCGCGGTGACGATAATGTCGCCGAACGCGCCGCCGTCGGCGGTTTGTGATGCGCCGGTTTCGTTCGTGTCGGCCTGCCCACCGGCTGCCTCCTGCGCCAGGGTGGCGGACGGTGTGAATGCGATGCCCGCCCCCGTGGATGCGCACAACAGCGCGCGCCTGAAATCCGATGTCATGGTCCCAATCCTCCCCCGCATACGGACTTTCCGCCCGTCATGCCGTGTGATGCGCCGCCGGCGCCGGTTGTGACCGGTGCCATGCAGTGGCCCTATGTGCGGTCTCGTCACTGGAGATGCCTGCCATCCAGATTGCATTGCGCGCATTTTTTTATTCCCGCATTCGCTGGTACGGCGCAGGGAGAGGACGAAAGCGAGCGAAACCGATGATGTCGCGCGAGAACTGGCTCCACGAATTGCCCGCGCACGTGCGTGAGGCGATCGTGGCGCGGATGACCACGGTGGAAATACCGGCCGGGCAGACACTGCGGCGGACGGGAGACCGGGCCGTGGGCATGTATCAGGTCGAAAGCGGGTACGTGCGGCTGCTCGGCCTCAATCCGAATGGCCGGCAGGTGCTGATCCTGCTGTACCGGCCGGGCAACTGTTTCGGTGAAACGCCGGTGATCGCGCGCCGACCCTTCAACCATACCACGGTCGCGCTCACCGACGTGCGGCTGCGGATGCTGGCCGAACGCGATTTCTGGGAACTCTATGGTGAATTCCGGGAAATTCCCGACGCGCTGTGCCGCAAGTTCGCCAACAACACGAGCCGCCAGTTCGCGATGCGCGAGATGCGCTCGACCTTCCGTTTGCGGCAGCTGATCAGCGTGTGTTTCGCCAGCCTTGCCGACCATTGCGGCAAGCCCTTTGCCGATGGATCGGTGCTGGTCGAACTGCCGCTGGTGCAGGGCGATTTCGCGGATTTCCTGGAAGTGACGCGCCAGGCCGTCCAGCGCGAAATCGGCGCGCTCAAGGCCGCTGGCCAGATCAGCCAGAGGCGGGAGCACTGGCTGTTGCACAACCTGGAGGGGCTGCGCGTCGATGGCCTCTCCTTCGGTGCCGTCTGACGATCAGAAAAATCCTTCCGGTGCGAAACAGCGATCCTGAGACATCATGCATCGAGCGCATGTTATGTTTCAGGAAGCGCCATTGATACGGGCAGGCCCGGCCTTCACAAATCCAGCGTCGAAAGAACCTGCGTCGAGACGGGTTTGGGAGGATGTATGGACTGGAAGAATTCATGTGCCGTGGGTGCCCTGCTGATCGGCCTCGCATCGGGGCAGCAGGCCTGGGCGCAAGCGGCGGCGGAACCGGCCGCCGGACCACAAGAAGGCGTGCTGACCGGCGCCGAAAAGGCCAATGCGGATAAAGGCGGCGAAATCATCGTGACCGGTTCGCGGATCGCGCGGCGCGACTATACGTCGAGCAGCCCGATCTCCACGGTCAGCTCGGACTTCATCGCGAAGACGGATTCCTCCACGCTGGAGACAAGCCTCAACCAGTTGCCACAGATTGCTTCGTCGGCCAGTTCCTCCACCAACACGCAGGCGCGCGGCGGGCAGGCCAGCCTGAACCTGCGCGGCCTTGGCCAGCAGCGAACACTGGTGTTGCTCGATGGGCGGCGGGTGCAACCTTCGGCGGCGGACGGTTCGGTGGACCTCAACGTGATCCCCGCGAACCTGATCGGCAGCATCGAAGTCATCACCGGCGGTGCCTCCGCGATCTACGGCTCCGACGCGGTAACCGGCGTGGTCAATCTCAAGCTTCGCCGTGATGTGAGCGGGCTCGAGGTTTCGGGCAAGATGGGCGTTACCGGGATGGGCGACGGGCAGACGCGGGATTTCAACGCCATCGCCGGCGGCAAGTTCGCCGACGGGCGCGGTTCGGCGATGATTTCCATCGGCTATTCGGACCGCCGCACCGCTCCGTTCGACACGCGTGACTATCTGCGCGGGCAGGTCGTCGTCCCGGCCTTGCCGAGTTCGCTGGTCAACGTCTCGGCCAGCAATCTGCCCAGCCAGGCGGCGGTCAACGCCATTTTCGCGGGCTATGGCGCGGCGGCGGGATCGGTATCGCGCTCGTCGCAGCTCTCGTTCAACGCCGATGGCACGCTGTTCGCGCCGACCGGCGCGGTCAACTATCGCGGCAGCCGCAACCTGCCCTATATCTACTATGGCGGCATCCTGCAGTTCACGACCACCGATACCTATACCGCGCAGACGCCGCTGACCCGGTACAACATCTATGGCCGCGCCGATTACGAAGTGGCCGACGATATCAAGGCGTTCGTGGAAGGGTGGTACACCAGCTACAACGTCACCACCGGCGGCGCCTATGCCAATGCCGGATCGTCATCGGGCAAAATCCTGTCGGTACCGGTGACGAACCCGTTCATTCCCGGTGATTTGCGCACCTACCTCGCCTCGCGGCCCAATCCCAAAGCGCCGTTCACGATCACCCGGTTCATGCAGGAAGCCGGTACGCGCGCCGAGCGCAACGACTATGACGTGTTCCAGCTGACGGCGGGACTCAACGGCAAGATCCGTAGCGCCCATCTGGACTGGAGCCTCGTGGCCAGCTTCGGCAAGACGCGCGCGCTGACCACCGAGACCGGCTATCCCAGCTCCTCCGCGCTGCAGACCCTGCTGAGCGCGGCGGACGGGGGGCGGAGCCTGTGCAACGGGGGCTACAACCCGTTCGGGCCAACGCCCAATTCCGCTTCGTGCATCGCCTATATCGCGCGCACGGCACGCAATGTCACCGAACTCAAGCAGACCAACGTCGAGGCCAATCTGGCCGGCGACCTGTTCAAGCTTCCCGCGGGGACGCTGAAATTCGCGCTGGGCGCGAACTATCGCGAAAACACCTATGCCTTCAGCCCGGACAATCTGATTTCGAGCGGCGATCTCGCCAACTTCCTGCCGGTGTTCGGGTCGTCCGGCAAGACCAGGGCTACCGAAGCCTATGGTGAGCTGCTGATCCCGGTCATCAAGGATGCGCCGCTGGTCCGCGAGTTCAACATCGATGCCTCCTATCGCTATTCGCACTACAACACGGTCGGCGGCATCTCGACCTACAAGGTGGACGGCGACTGGACGGTCATCGACGGGTTGCGGCTGCGCGGGGGCTATTCCCGGGCCACGCGCGCGCCTTCGGCGGGCGAACTGTTCGCGGCGACCAACCTGGGGCAGGCGCCGATCGGCTCCCCCGGCCTGATCGGTTCGGGCGATCCCTGCGATTCCCGCGGCGCTTACCGTTCGGGGCCGAATGCTGCGGCGATTACGGCCCTGTGCCTGGCGCAAGGGGTTCCGGCCAGCCTCATTACGGGCTTTACCAACGTCAACCCGCGCGTGCCCTTCCAGGCGGGCGGCAATACCGCCCTGCGGCCCGAGACGGCGGACACCTATTCGATCGGCGTGGTGCTCAATCCCAGGCTCGCCTCGCCCTGGCTCTCGCACATCTCGCTGTCGGTGGACTGGTATTCGATCAGGATCAACCGCGCGATCGGGCAGATCACCAATACCGTGGCGCTTTCGCAGTGCTTCGACGGCACGGTCAATCCCGCTTTCAGCAACGGCAATTACTACTGCTCACTGCTGGCGCGCGATGCCACCAACGGCCAGCTGACCGTGATCCAGAATCCGCTGCTCAACCTTGCCAGCTACAAGACGAGGGGCATCGACACCCAGCTGGACTGGCGCGTCCGGTTCGATGAAATCGGCTGGAAGGCCAACGGATCGTTCGGCATCAACACCGTGATCACCTACCTCGATAGCTTCAAGATCAAGAACTTCGCCACCGCGCCAACACTGGATTACGCCGGAACCATCGGCAACCAGCAGATCGACCTGTTCGCGGATGCGCATCCCCGCTGGAAGGCCACGACCGGCCTTACGGTGACGCTGGACAGCGTTTCGGCCGGAATGCGCTGGCGCTATCTTGGGGCCATGGCCAATGCCGCCAATGTCGGCACGGGCGGTACCGCGCACGGCGTGCCCGCCGTCAGCTATTTCGATTTCGACCTGGCCTTCAACGTGGGCAAGCAGTTCACCTTGAGCCTGGGCGTGGTGAACGCGTTCAACAAGACGCCGCCGGTGCTCAACGACAACGTGACCGGCGTTCTCGCCACCGATCCCTACACTTACGATCTGCTGGGGCGCCGGTTCTATGCCGGCATCAAGGCGCGCTTCTGAACCGCGTGGGCCGTCGTTCCGGTTTCCGGTGCGACGGCCTGCTCAAGCGGCGGGAGAATGGGCCTTCAAAATCCGGGACCAGAGCGCTTCCGCCGCCGGCGATTGCCGCGCTTTGGGGCGCCATAGCCGGATTTCGATAGGCACATCATCGTCCGGCGCGCCGGCACGCACCAGCCGGCCGCTTGCCAGATCGTCCTGGACAAGGCTTTGCGCGGTCCAGGCGATGCCCCGTCCGTCGCGGGCCATGGCGGTCAGCACGCTGGCGAGGTGAGAGGTGAAGATCGGGTTCGAGGGCGGCTCGCGTCCAGCGGCCGCCCAGGCCGCCGAAAGGATCCGGCCCATGCCCGAATCCGCCGTGAAGCACAGTTGCGGCAGATTTCCGGCGCTTTCGTCCGACAGCAGTCCGGGTGTGGCCACGGGCAGAAGCACGTCTTCGCCCAGCCGTATCGAGCGGAAATCCGATCCGAACCGCGTGGTCGCGGCCTCGTGATGATGGCACAGCAGGAATTGCGCCCGGCCTTCCACCATCAGGCGTTCGCAGGCGACCATGTTGTCGGCGGTGAGTTCGACGGTGGCGCTGAACGGGTGCGCGGTTTCGAGGTTGCGCAGCCAGAGCGGAAAGAAGGTCAGCGAGAGCACATGCGTCGAGGCGAAGCGCAAGGTTTCCGACGAGGCTTTGGCGATGGCCCGCACCTCGTCCCGCCCCAGTTGCAGGCGGCGCAGCGTTTCCTCCGCCACGCCGCGAAACCGTTCGCCGGCCTGGGTCAACTGGATGCGATGGGTGCTGCGATCGATCAGCGTGGCGCCGACCCAGTCTTCCAGCGAACGGATGCGCCGGCTGAAACTGGGCTGGCTGACCGCCCGCTTTTCCGCCGCCCGCGAAAATCCCCCGCAATCCAGCAGGGCGAGAAAATCCTCTAGCCATTCGGAGTCCATGGCCGAAGGTCTGCGCGAAACGCCGTTGTCCCGCAAGAGGGCAGGCGGGCGGGTAGCGCGGATCAAATTATGCGAACACTGTATTGGATGGCGCGACCGACGCTCGCTAGGTCGATGACAAGACCCCGGAAGACTGTCGACAGGCGGGGCAATGGGAATGGGGATTTATGGGCAGTCGTTTCGATCCGATCGCGCTGGAGATCTTGTGGAGCCGGCTGATCGCCGTGGCTGATGAATCGGCCACGACGCTCCTGCGGACGGCTTTTTCGCCGATCATCCGGGAATCGAACGATTTTGCTACCTGCCTGATGAATGCGCGGGGCGAGACGCTGGCCGAATGCAGCGGCGGCATTCCCACCTTCGCCGGCCTGCTGGGGCGCACCGCGCGGCATATGCTGTCGCGCTTTCCCGCCGAAAGCTGGCGCGAAGGGGATTGCGTCATCACCAACGATCCCTGGATCGGCACCGGGCACCTGCCCGACATCGCGATGATCGTGCCGATTTTCCACCTCGGCCGGCTCGTGGGCTTTTCCGGGACCGCCGCCCACACGCCGGACATCGGTGGCAGCCTTGGCGCCGAAAACCGCGAGCTGTTCGAGGAAGGCGTGTGCATTCCGCCGCTGCATCTCTATCGCGCCGGGGAGCGCAGCGAGGACATGCTGGCACTGCTGCTCAACAACGTGCGCCTGCCCGATCTGATGCTGGGCGATCTGGAAGCGCAGGTCACCGCGAACGAGGTGTGCCGGCGGCGCACGGTGGACTTCCTGGCCGACACCGGGCTTGCCGATCTCGATGATCTTTCCCGCGAGATACAGGCGATGTCGGAGCGCTCCATGCGTTCCGCCATCGCGGCCCTGCCCGACGGCGTCTATCGTTCGGCGATCGATCTCGACGGGTTCGACGATCATCCCACGCATATCGCCTGCACGATCACGATCGCCGGGGAGACGATGACGGTCGACTATGCCGGCAGTTCGCCGCAGAACCAGCGCGCGACCAATTGCACGATGAACTACACGCAGGCCTATTCGATCTACCCGATCAAGTGTGTGCTCGATCCCTATACGCGGCGGAACGAGGGGTCCTATCGCCCGATTACGGTGACCGCGCCCGAAGGTTCGATCATCAACGCGAAATATCCCGCCGCCGTCGCCGCCCGTCATCTCTCTGGCCACATCCTGTCGTGCGCGATCTATCAGGCGCTGGCGGAGGTGGTGCCGGACCGGATCATCGCCGACAGCGGCGGCGCGCCGGCCATGCGGGCGCGGCTGGGCGGCGTGGACGACAACGGCGATCGCTATTCCGTGGTGCTGTTCGCCAGCGCCGGCATGGGCGCCTCGCACGCCACGGACGGCCTTTCGACCACCGCGTTTCCGACGAATTCGGGCGCGGGGAGCCTGGAAGTGCTGGAAGCGGGGTCTCCGCTGCTGTTCCGCAAAAAGGAGTTCCGCCCGGATTCGGGCGGCGCGGGCAGGCAGCGCGGCGGCCTGGGCCAGACGGTGGAGATCGAGAATACCGCGTCGCGGCCGATGCAGGTCACGATCGTCGGCGATAGGGAGAAGAATCCGGCCAACGGCCTGCTGGGCGGCCAGCCCGGTGCCTGTGCATCGGCGACTGTCGAAGGCGTGGGGCCGGTACGGCTGAAGTCCCGGACCATGGTGAACCCGGGGGCCTCCGTCGCCTTCCATTTCGCCGGCGGTGGCGGGTTCGGCGATGTGGCGGAGCGGGATGCCGGCGCAATCGAGCGCGATCTTCTGCTGGGCTTGGTGACGCGCGAAGGGGCCGCGCGGGATTATGGCCTGGGCGCGGAGGGCGACGCGTGAGCGCGGGCAAGACGGCGCGCATCGGCGTCGACATCGGCGGCACGTTCACCGATTTCGTGCTGCACGACGAAACGCGCGGGATCACGCGGACGGGCAAGCGCCTGACCACGCCCGACGATCCCAGCCGGGCGATCATCGAAGGCGTGGCGCGGCTGCTGGAAGAAACCGGTACCACGGCCGCGCAAATTCACAGCATCGTCCACGGCACCACGCTCATCACCAACACGGTGCTGGAGCGGACGGGCGCGAAAGTCGGTCTGATCGCGACGCAGGGTTTCGCCGATACGCTCGAGATGGCGCGCGAAACCCGCTACGACGTGGATGACCTGTTCCAGCAACCCGTGCCGGTGATCGTGCCACGCAACCTGCGGCGCGGCGTGCCGGGGCGGATCATGGCCAGCGGCGAGGAGCGCGAGCCGCTCGATGAGCGCGAACTGATCGCGCAAGTGACCGACCTCGTGGAGAACGAGGGGATCGAGGCGCTCGCCATCGCCTTCATGAACGCCTATCGCAATGCCGCGCACGAACACCGCGCACTTGCCATCGTGAAGGCCGCGTTTCCCGGTCTGCTGGTCACGATTTCATCGGCCGTCGCGCCCGAGATCCGCGAATACGAACGCACCAACACCGCGTGCGTGAACGCCTATGTGCAGCCCCGCGTCCATGGCTATCTCGATCGCCTGACGGACGAACTGGGCGCGCTGGGCTTCGATGGCGATCTGTCGATCATGCTGTCGAGCGGCGGTTTGACGACGATCGACGAGGCCAAGACCTTTCCCGTTCGCCTGATCGAATCCGGCCCGGCCGCCGGGGCGATGGCCGCCGCCTACATCGCGCGGCAGATCGGCGAGGATCATCTGATCTCGTTCGACATGGGCGGCACGACCGCCAAGATGTGTCTGATCGAGCACGCCGAACCGCACGTGAAGCACGATTTCGAGGCGGGACGGCTCGAACGGTTCAAGGCGGGGTCCGGCCTGCCGCTCAAGGTCACCGTGATCGACATGATCGAGATCAGCGGCGGGGGCGGGTCGATCGCTGCCGTCGATGCCCTGGGGCTGATGAAGGTCGGTCCGCGCAGCGCCAGTTCGGTGCCGGGGCCGGTCGCCTACGGGCGCGGCGGCACCGAGCCGACCGTGACCGACGCGGACTTGCTGCTGGGATATCTCAACCCCGATTACTTCCTAGGCGGCGAAATGGCGCTGGGCCTTGAGGCGGTGCGCAACGCGGTCAATACCCGGCTCGCCAAGCCGCTCGCCATCGATGGGGACACGGCCGCGCGCGGCATCCAGGAAATCGTTAACGAAAGCATGGCGGCGGCCACACGCATGCACCTTGCCGAAAAGGGCAAGGACCCGCGCGCCTATGCCATGCTGGCGTTCGGCGGCGCCGGGCCGGTCCATGCCTATGGCTTGGCCAAGCTGCTCAAGGTCCGCCGCCTGATCGTACCGATGGGGGCGGGGGTCATCTCCGCGTTCGGTTTCCTCGTCGCCGCTCCCTCTACCGACAGCGCGCGCGGATATTTCGCGCGGCTTGACCGGGTCGACTGGGATCACGTCAATGGCCTCTTCGCCGAGATGGAGGTGGCTGCCCGCCTGATGCTCGCCGATACCGGTTCGGGGCAGGGAGAGATCCGTTTCCAGCGCCAGGCGGACATGCGCTATCACGGGCAGGGCTTCGAGATCACCGTTACCCTGCCCGAAGGCGCGCTCGGGCCGGAGCGGACTGGCGAGGTGCGCGAAGCCTTCGACGCTACCTATCGCCGCCTGTTCGACCGGGTGGTGCAGAACGTTCCGGTCGAGGCGGTCAACTGGCGGCTGACGGCATCGCTGCCCGCGCAGGAGATCAGCCTTGCCCACGCTCCGGTGGACGCACCGGCGGAGCGGCCCTCGCGCAGCGTGAGCTTCCCCGGTTTCGGCAGGATGGAAACGCGCGTCTATGATCGCTACGCCCTGAAGCCGGGCACCCGCATCGAAGGTCCGGCGATCTTCGAGGAGCGCGAATCCAGCTTCAACGTCGGCCCCGATGCCGTCGTTACCGTCGATGCTTTTGCCAACCTGATCGTCGAGATCAGCTATCCGGGCCTCGCCTGAGCGGCGCCGGCGATTTTGGAGATCCGCATGCCCTCGTCCAGCCGCCGCGTCGTCGTCACGCAACGCTTCTTCGATCAGGCGACGATCGACTATCTTGAACAGGCCGGCTGCGAGGTGGTGCAGGCCGAACTGCCGCCGGGGCAGGCCGACGGCAACCTGAGCCACGACGAACTGGTCGGGCACCTGGTGGGCGCGGCCGGATGGATCGTGGGCCATGCGCGCGTGACGCGCGAACTGATGGCCGCGCTGCCCGATCTCCGGATCGTTTCGCGCCGGGGCGTCGGCTATGATCGCGTCGATCTGGCGGCGGCCGGGGATCTTGGCAAGGTCGTGTGCATCGCGGTGGGCGGCAACCACGAATCCGTGGCGGACCATACGCTCGCGCTGATGCTCGCGGTCGGGCATCGCTTCCGCGAAACGCAGGCGAAAATGATCGGTGGCGACTGGTCGATCCTGCTGGGGACCGACCTTTACCGCAAGACCGTGGGCGTGATCGGACCGGGCCGGATCGGACGAAGCGTGGTGCAGCGTCTGGCCGGCTTCGAAGCGGAGGTCCTGGCCTATGGCGGTTCGCCGGATGCCGACTATGCGGCCCGCTCCGGCGTGGCCTGGGTTGACCTGGACGAACTGCTGACGCGCAGCGACTATGTGACGCTCCACGCGCCGCTGACGCCCGAGACGCGTTTCATCATCGATGCCGATGCGCTGGCCCGGATGAAGCCCGGGGCGTTCCTGATCAACACGGCCCGGGGCGGACTGGTCGACGATGCCGCGCTGCTCGATGCGCTGCGGAGCGGGGCGATCGCCGGCGCGGGGCTCGATGTGTTCCTCAGCGAAGCCGACCCCGCGCTCAAGCCGGTCACGCAGGCGCTGCTCGAAATGCCCAACGTGATCGCCACGCCCCATTCGGGCGCCTCTTCGCGCGAGGGGTTGGACCGGACCAACATGGTGGCCGCCCGCTGCGTCGTCGCCGTGCTCGACGGCGGCGATCCGCCGGCCGAATGCGTCGTTGCCGATGGGCGGAAGGGCTGAGCGATGACCGGTTTTCCGGCACCGTCTCCTGCCGTGGCGGAGCGATCCGCGCGGGAGCGCCTGCTGCTGGAGATGTTTCAGGCCGCCGTCGGCAGCGCCCTGCCGCAGCAATGCCTGCCGGGCCGCGTCCCTGCACCCCCGCTTGGTCGAACAGTGGTGGTAGGCGCGGGGAAGGCTTCCGCGGCGATGGCGCGGACGCTGGAGGATTGCTGGCCGACACCCCTGTCCGGCGTGGTGGTGACCCGGTACGGCCACGCCGTTGCGTGCGACGCCATCACGATACTGGAAGCGGGCCATCCCGTACCGGACGCGGCCAGCGTCGAAGCCGGCCGGCGCATCCTCGACGCGGTGTCCGGGCTGACGGCCGACGATCTCGTGATCTGTCTGATATCGGGCGGCGGTTCCGCCCTCCTTTCGGCATTGCCTCCCGGTGTCAGCCTTGAGGATGAGCGCGCGCTTTCGAAAGCGTTGCTCAACAGCGGCGCGACGATCGAGGAAATGAACTGTGTGCGCAAGCACGTCTCGTTGATCAAGGGCGGACGGCTCGCCACCGCGGCCGCGCCGGCACGGGTCGTGACGCTGGCCATCTCCGACGTGCCGGGCGACGATCCCGCGACGATTGCCTCCGGTCCCACGGTTCCCGATCCCACCACGCGCGCGGAGGCGTTGGCGGTCGTGGACAAGTATGCGCTGGACCTGCCGGCGGCGGTGCGGGCGTGGCTTGCCAGCCCTGACAGCGAGACGCCGAAGCCGTCCAGCGGCACCGAACCCGATTACAGGATGATCGCGACGCCGCAACGGGCGCTCGAAGCGGCGGCGGACGTCGCCCGGAAAGCTGGATATACGCCGTTCGTTCTGGGTGATGCCATCGAGGGGGAGGCGCGCGATGTCGGACTGGACCACGCCGGGATCGCGCGCCAGATCGTCGCGTGCGGGCAACCCGTGCGCGCGCCGTGCGTGCTGCTGTCCGGCGGGGAGACCACGGTAACCGTCCGGGGCGATGGCCGGGGCGGCCGGAACGTGGAGTTCCTGCTGGGCCTCCTAGCCGGTCTGCAAGACCTGCCGGGCGTGTTTGCGCTGGCCGCCGATACCGATGGCATCGATGGCACTGAGGACAACGCCGGTGCGATCATCTCGCCTTCCTCGTCCGCCCGTGCGAGCGCGGCGGGCCTGTCGGCCGAAGAGCATCTCGCGCGCAACGATGCCTACGGTTTCTTCGCGGCACTGGGCGATCTGGTCATCACCGGTGCCACTCTCACCAACGTCAACGATTTCCGCGCGATCCTGATCGATGCGGCGCATCCCGTGCAGGAGCAAAGCACTTCATGAGCAAGAACGTTCACCGCATCGCGGTCATTCCCGGAGACGGCATCGGCAAGGAGGTGGTTCCGGAAGGGCTGCGCGTGCTGGAAGCGGTATCGCGGAAATACGGTTGCGGGTTCGCGTTCGATCACTTCGATTTCGCCAGCTGCGATTACTACCGCGAACATGGCACGATGATGCCGGACAACTGGAAATCGCTGATCGGCGGGCATGACGCGATCTTCTTCGGCGCGGTCGGCTGGCCGGAAACGGTCCCCGATCACGTATCGTTGTGGGGCTCGCTGATCCAGTTCCGACGCGAATTCGATCAATACGTCAATCTGCGCCCGGTGAAGCTGATGCCCGGCGTTCCCAGCCCGCTGGCCGGGCGCGGCCCGGGCGACATCGATTTCTACGTGGTGCGCGAAAACACCGAAGGCGAATATTCGTCGATCGGCGGCAGGATCTTCCCGGATTCCGACCGGGAGGTCGTGATCCAGGAGACGGTGATGACGCGCGTGGGCGTGGACCGCATCCTGCGCTTCGCGTTCGACCTGGCGCAGCGCCGCGAAAAGAAGCACCTGACGTCCGCTACCAAGTCCAACGGCATTTCGATCACGATGCCCTACTGGGACGAGCGCGTCGAAGCGATGGCACCGTCCTATCCGGACGTGCGCTGGGACAAGTATCACATCGACATTCTCACCGCGCACTTCGTTCAGCATCCAGATTGGTTTGATGTCGTCGTTGCTTCAAACCTTTTTGGCGATATTCTGTCCGATCTCGGCCCCGCCTGCACGGGCACCATCGGGATCGCGCCCGCCGGCAACATCAATCCGGAGCGCCGCTTCCCTTCGCTGTTCGAACCGGTACACGGGTCCGCGCCGGATATCGCCGGGCAGGGCATTGCCAATCCCATCGGGCAGATCTGGTCCGCTTCGCTGATGCTTGACCACCTGGGGGAAACCGTTGCCGCCGCCGCCGTGCTGCGGGCGATCGAAGAGGTATTGGCCCAGCCGGGGTTCCGCACCCGGGATCTTGGTGGTACCGCCAACACCATCGCCTGCGCCGACGCGATCGTGGACGCCATCGGCGCCTGAGCTTCCGTGCATTGGCGCGCTTTTTTGCAATCTGGACGGCCAAGCGCCGTTCCGGTCACGAAAAGAGGAGGTTGCTGAATGGAAATGTCCGCGGAAGAAGCGCAGGCGCGCGTCGATCTTGCCGCCGCCTTCCGGCTTGTGGCCCACTATGGCTGGGACGACCTTATCTTCACGCACCTGTCATGCCGGGTGCCGGGGCCGGAACACCATTTCCTGATCAATCCCTACGACATGATGTTCGAGGAGATCACCGCGTCGTCGCTGGTCAAGATCGACGTCGAGGGCAACCCCGTTGGCCCGTCGGACCATCCGGTGAATCCGGCGGGTTTCACCATCCATTCGGCGATCCACATGTCGCGCGAGGACGCCATGGCGGTGATGCATCTGCACACGCCGCACGGGCAGGCGGTTTCGGCCATGGAATTCGGCCTGCTGCCGCACACGCAGACGGCGATGATCGCCAAGCACACCGTGGCCTATCACGACTACGAAGGCATCGCGACCGACCTCGACGAACGGGAGCGGCTGGTGCAGGACCTTGGCGAAAAGCACGCGATGATCCTGCGCAATCACGGAACGCTCGCGGTTGGCGCCACCGTGGGCGAATGCTTCCTGCGGCTCTATTTCCTCGAGCGGGCCTGCCAGGCGCAGGTCATGATGCTGGCCGCCGGCCATGATCGGCTGAACACGCCGCCGCAGGGCGTTGAACAGAAGGTTGCGGGGCAGACGCCTCCGGCAATGGTCGCGATGGCCGCCGGGGCGCTTGCCTGGGGGAACCCCACCGCGCCTTTCGCACGTCAGTCCAGTTCCACGCCCAGCAGGCGCACGAACATCTGGCCGCTGTGCATGTCGCGTTCCTCGCGTCCGCCCGAGGGGGCGGGCCGCACGCAGGAAATCTTGACCATGTTGAGGTTCTTGACCGGGAATTGCTTGACGAGCGCCGGATCGGTTCCGAACAGGCGCTCGAAGGTGGCAGGCCCCAGCGCGGGGTGCCGCGCATAGCGGTGGAAGTCTTCGCGGTTCCGGAAGAACAGGTCGAAGGTCACCCAGAACGGCCCGGCATTCTTTGAACGGACGTGGCGGCAAACGTCTTGCACGGTAGGCATCATGCGGCCTCCTCAAGGCTGAGGTCCACCCACACCGTGCGGACGAGTTCCATGGGATCGTCGCATTCGACGACGTGGTTGAGCTTGAATTCGTAGATCGGGCCGCGTGGGATGTCGGCCGGCGTGAAGGCGAACCCGTAGCTCGGCATTTCGTGGTGCGCGGGCATGTACATATGGAAGAACTTGGGATTGCAGGCCTTGGCGATCTGGTTCGCCATGTCTTGCGTATCGGCGGTGGCCACGAACAGGACGCCGATTTCGGGCGGTGGCGGCGTGCCGGCCTTCGGCTGCGCGCCGGAAACCGCGTTCCAGCCATAGAGCCTGAGCGAGATGTGGAAGTTCCCCGCCGCCTCGCCGATCGTGCTGTGGACGCGATCGTAAAGCGTCTTGGTCATTTTCGTCTGGAAGGTCTCCAGGTCGTTGAGCACGACCGGGTCCTGGATGCCGATCAGCATCAGCGTCTGGTACTGGCCGGCGGCCGCGCCTTCCAGCTTCATCGTATAGGGCATTTCCTCCCATTCCGAGCCCATAACCCTGACCGTCCGGGGCGTTACCTGCTCGTACCGCGCATGGGTCACGTCCAGCACGCCGCCGGGCTCGACAAGGCGGAACGGATCGCTGTTCTCGTAGAGCATGTGCGCCGAAACGCTTTCAGGCGTGCAGGTGTTGATCTGGTTGAGCGGCTCTACCTCGAAGCTGTCGCGCCGGATGCGCAGGAGCAGGCCCGCCGCGTCGACCGTCTTGATGGTCGACTGCCCACCGCATTCGCCGATCTTGCCGGCGTGCCAGCTCAGGCCCCGGGGCGCGCCTTTCATCAGCGCGTAGCAACAGATTACCGCCGTATCGGTGGTGCGGCCGCCCAGTACGATGTCGGCGCCCGCTTCCAGCGCGGCGATGAACGGTTCCGGTCCCATCGCGCCGACGATGTGGTCACAACCGTCGATCGTTGCATCGTCCAGCGGCCCCATCGGCGCGAGCGGACGAATCCGCCCTTCGGCATTCTTGCGCTTGACCGTTTCCTTCGACAATTCGGAATAGAGCAGAGCGATCCTGGGGCGAATGCCGAGTTCCCGGGCGACTTCCACGGCGATGTCCCGCGTCCATTCCAGGTTGAGATCGCCGCCCGCCTGGCCGCTGGTGCCCACCACGATCGGAATGCCCGCCTTGGAAGCGGCTTTCATCATCAGGGTGAGGTCGCGCTTCACCGCGCCGCGGTTGTTCTTCGAAATGCCGAGCGCGAGATAGGCCGCGCCGCTGTCGGTAGAGCCGGCGTCGGTAGCGATCACCTGTGCGCCCTGGGCAATGCCGTATTCCAGTTCTTCCTCGCGCGCGCCAGCGCCCAGCGATCCGGTGGGAACCAGAATCACCACCTCGTCATCGCATTCCTTGCCCATGCCTGCTGCTCCTGTTGATGTGCGAAGACATCTGTCCACTCATCGTCATAGAGTCGTCAAGATGTATGGATTTCGTCAATATATCCTGTTCAGGCGTAAAACGGCTCGACGGCGATTGCCCGAGCGTGGCGGAGGGCGACCCGTTACGGTTGATGATGAGGATACCGCTCAAGACCCGTCGAGCACCGCCCCGCTCGCGCTCATGACTTTGCGAAAATGGGGCTGCAATCGAGCGATCTGCTCGTCGGTCGGACTGAACAAATCACCCCTGATTCAGGCAACTCCATGAACGCCTGAATCACAGCATCGTCAGGGAAGCAACGGCTTCAGATCCTAAGCGTTTTCATGCCCGGTGAGCAGGGCTTGCCGGACATCGCGCCAGTTTTCTGTCTTGGGGTAGGCAAAGCTGAGCGCGCGGATGGTCCGCAGTTCGGCCTGGGGACCGGTGAACGGTACGTTCGACGTCGATTCATAAGACCGGACCGCATCGAGCAACATGCGCCGCGCACGGTAGATGACCCGGTCGCACGTGCCGAGGTATTCGCGGCTGCGGTCCACGATGGTCCCCATCGATTCCTGCACGGCGAAATCCTCGTAGGGGTTGCCGCGGTTGACGATGCCGGACCAGTGGCCGGCCTTCATCGCCTCGCGGTCCTGGTGCCAGAGGTTGGATTCATCGCCCATGTCCGAATTGAAGTGGTCGGGATCGCCGCTCCAGTTGCCCATCAGCGTCAGGTTGCTGCCATCGACGGGCGCGTCGGCGTCATAGGATATGTACCATTGCGCGGTGGTTTCGTCGTCGATCGGAATCGAGCAGCACACGATCCGCGCGCCGGTGGGGGCGGCGGGGATGAAGCTGAAGAAGGGCAGGACCACCTCGCGCACCCGGGCATAGTCCTGATCGCCCAGTTCCGTGCGGATCGCCCCTTCGGTGAAGCCATAGGGTTTCTCGTCGAATTCGAACACCGGCGCGCCATCGCCCAGCATCATGTCGCTCTCTTCCAGGAAGAGCGACCGGCCGACCGCGCTGTCGAGATTGGTGGCGTGCAGGAATGTCACGTGCGCGCTGTCGAGCAGGGCTTCGAGACCCTGCAGCCAGTTGGTCTTGATGATCCCGCGCAAGGGGAACACGTGCGCATCGGGCAGTTGCGTGAACTCGAAGTCGGGGAAGGGCGGGGGCGTCTCTTGCGCACCCATGTAGACCCACACGAGCCCGCCGGCCTCGCGCGTGGGATGGCTGCGGACGGGCACGCTTTGCGCAAACCGTTCCCGCTGGCCGCGCGGTTCCGTGGGGGCATCGACGCATTCGCCGTCGACGCTGAACTTCCAGCCATGGAAAATGCAGCGCAGGCCGTTCCCTTCGTTGCGCGCCAGGCGCAGGCTCGCGCAACGATGCGGGCACGCTTCCTGCAGAAAGCCGACTCGTCCGTCGGTCGCGCGGAAGGCGACGAAGTTCTCGCCGAAAAGGCGGACCTTCTCTGGCGCGCCATCGGCTTCCAGCTTGGCCGAGCGGCACGCCGGCACCCAGTATTCCCGGAGCATGGTGCCCATCGGCGTGCCTGGCCCGATCCGGGTAAGCAGGGTGTTGTCGGCGGCGTTCAGCATGTTCGATCTCCCAATCGCGGTGCGAAGGTCGGCCGCAAAGGCCGCCTTGCGGATTTCCCCCAAGGCTAGGACAATAATTCCTGTTGGCAAGAAATAATTCATGCGGGAGGGGCGCGAGGCCCACGCACCCGCTTGCGGAGCCCCATATTTCATGATAGCCGGAATTAATAATTCAGCCGCCCAAGAATAATGGGCGCTTAACGGGAGAGGGACCATGAAGCGATTCCATGGCAATGCGTGTGTGATGGCCATCGCGCTCGGAACGTTGCCGGCCACGGCCTATGCCGAAGCTGGTGATGCCGACCCGCAGGCAGGGCAGTTGGGCGAGATCATTGTGACCGCCGAAAGGGTGAGCCAGAGCCAGCAAAAGACACCCCTGGCGATCGACGTGGTAACGGCCGATGATCTGGCGATACAGCGCGTCACGCGCGCGGAAGACCTTTCCCGCACCTCCCCCGCGCTCGCGACCATCGGTGGCTCCGGTGGCACGACCACGTTCTATCTGCGCGGCGTGGGCAACAATACGGTCAACGCCTATTCCGACCCTGCCATCGCCTTCAATTTCGATGGGGTTTACATCGGGCGCCCCAGCTCAACCTCCGGCATGTTCTATGACCTGGCCCGCGTGGAAGTGCTCAAGGGGCCGCAAGGCACGCTCTACGGGCGCAATGCCACGGGCGGCGCGATCAACGTCATTCCCAACCGTCCGAAACTGAACAGCACCGCGGGCGAGGTCAGCGCCGGCTATGGCAACTACAACTGGTTGACGCTGCAGGGGGCGGTCAACCTGCCGCTGGGCGAGAACGTGGCGATCCGCGCGGCGGGCAATCTCTCCCGCCATGATGCCTTTCTCAGCGATGGCACCGGGAACCAGCGGGAAGCCGGCGCCAGGGTCCAGATCTATGCGGAGCCGAGCGCAGCGCTCGATCTGCGGCTGGCGTTCGACTACGCCCATCAGGGCGGAGCGAGTGCCTCGGGGTATTACGTTGGCGCGGTGAACCCGACCTTCGGCCCCACGGGTTTCGCCGGATACAACTTCGTGCCTTCGGGCTTCTCCACGCAGCAGGGAACCGGCGATCCCGCGTCGCAGGGCTTGCTGGCCTCGCGCTTTCTGACGCAGGCGGGGCGTGCCGGCGCGGTGCAGGACGGCCGTCCTTCCAACGACAACAGCTACTGGGGCATCACCGCCGAACTGAACTACAAGACCGATGCCGGGACGCTGACGATCCAGCCGGCCTGGCGCGAGGCAAACCTCGATTACGTCTTCACCAACATCTTCCGTGAATCCGGGTCGAAGGAAAAGGACCGGCAGGCCAGCGTCGAGGCGCGGTGGGCAGGCAGCCTGGGCAAGCAACTGGATTACCTGATCGGCGGCATCTATTACGACGAGCGGATTTCGGCGAGCGCGTGGTACAACCAGTGGACGCTTTCGCCATTCCAGAACTTCAAGACCAGCACGGAATCGTGGGCGGGCTTCGGCAAGGTTACCTTCAAGCCGGTAGAGAAGCTGAGCCTGACGGCGGCCGGGCGCTACACGTCGGACCGCAAGACCTTCAACGGCACGTCGCAGGTCTATCTGCTGTTCTGCGGCCAGCCCGGAATCGGCAATGTCTGTCCGAACACGCCGCTTATCCCCCGCGTGCAGACCGCCGCCGATGTGGAAGCGTTCTACACTGCCAATGGCGTGCCCATCACCAACGTGCCGCTGTTCGCCCTGCCGCCGGTTGCTGGCGGTTCGACCACGGCGCCGTTCGTGCTGCGCTCGCCGATCCCGGTCAATTCCGGCCTGCGGAACAACAAGTTTACCTATCGCCTTGCCGCGCAGTACGATTTTTCGCCGCGCAACATGGTCTATGCCAGCTTTGAAACGGGATACCACGCGGGGGGCTTCACGTTTGCCCGCGGGCTGGAATCCTATGCGCCGGAAACGCTCGATGCCTACACCATCGGTTCAAAGAACCGGTTCTTCGGCAACAAGCTGCAGGTCAATCTCGAAGGCTTTATCTGGAAGTATCGCAACCAGCAGTTCAGCCAGTTCGGCTATGACCTCGGCAATCCGCCATCGACGGTGTTCCTGACGCGCAACATCGGCAACAGCACGATCAAGGGCTTCGATCTCGATGTCGAACTCCTTGCCGCGACGGATACCCTGCTGTCCGGCTCGGTGCAGTATCTCGATACGAGCTACGACAGCTTCGTCTACTATGTGCCGAACCAGGGGCTGCCGCCCAACACGGCCTGTCCCTTCGCGCCGACCACGCAGACGACGCCGGGTGGCACGATCAACGTCTTCGCGATCGACTGTTCGGGCCGGCCCGCGTTCAACGCCCCGAAGTGGTCCGTCACGCTCAACGGGCAGCAAACGTTCCACGTCGATACGCTCAAGCTGGTGCTTCAGGCCAATACCCGGTTCCGCAGCTCCAGCTTCGTCAGCGCCGATTACCTTTCGTACCTGAAGGCCCCGGCCAATTTCGTCACCACGCTTTCGGTGACACTGGCGGAGGAAAGCGATCGCTGGTCGATCACGGGCTATGTCTTCAACGTGGAAAACAACCAGCGCATCGTGAACCCCTTTACCAACAGCGCCAACCTGATCGTCGCCAACGCGGAGCAGCCCCGCACCTATGGCGTCCGGGCTGCGTTCAAGTTCTAGCACGAGCCAGCACCAGCGAACTGGAGCCATATCAACATGACAGTTTCGGTTACCGACCTTCAGTACGTTGCCCTCGCGGTTCCCGATATTGCGGCGGAAAGCGATTTCTTCCGAGATGTCTGGAAGCTCGAACCCGCGTTCGAGCAGAACGGGATGGTGTACCTCGCTGCGGTAGGGTCTTCGCATCCTTACGTGATCCGCCTGCGTCAGGACGAGGTCCGCAAGACCGATCTGATCGGCTATTCGGCGGCGAGCCGGTCCGATGTCGATGCCCTGTTCGCGCAAGTGCGGGGTTCGGGCGCGAAGATCATCAGCGAGCCCGCCGAACTGGACGGCCCAGCGGGGGGCTACGGTTTCCGGGCCTTCGATCCGGACGGTCACGCCTTCGAAGTGGTCGCCGGCAGCGCACAGCGCACGGTGGGCGACCTGCCGCCCGCGCTGGCGGCTCCGTTGCGCATCAGCCACGTCGTGCTCCATTCGCCGGCGCACAAGGCGCTGGAGCAATGGTATCGCGACGTCCTGGGCTTCCGGCTTTCGGACTGGCTGGGCGATTTCATGGTGTTCCTGCGCTGCAATCCGGCCCACCACCGCCTGGCGATCCTGCCGGGACCGCCCGCGCTCAACCACATCGCGTTCGACGTCGCCTCGATCGATGCCCTCATGCGCGGCCTGGCCCGGATGAACGGCGCGGGGATCGAACTGCAATGGGGGCCAGGGCGCCATACGGCGGGCAACAACACGTTCACCTATTACACCACGCCCAACGGCAACACGGTGGAATACACGTCGGACCTCGAGGAAGTTGACGAGGCGACATGGCAGCCGAAGGTCCACACGCCGGGGCTCGAGACGATGGACCAGTGGGGTACCGGGCGGATCATTCCCGGAAACAAGCCTCATGCCGAAATGGCGCCCGATCCGGCGCTGTGGCAGGTGCCGGCATGATCGCCTCGGCACTGGTGATCGGTGGCGGCATCGCGGGGATGAGCGCCGCGCTCGTGCTGAGCGGGCAGGGCGTGACGGTCGATCTGATCGATGCCGATCCCGAATGGCGCACCTATGGCGCGGGCATCAGCGTGACCGGCACCTCGCTGCGCGCGCTCGACGATCTCGGCTTGCTCGATGAAGTGCGCCGGCGCGGGCACGTCGGCTCGGGCTTCAAGGGGCGCTCGCCCGATGGCGGCATCCTGTTCGAAGCGCCGCCGGTGCCGGATGCCGCACCGATCAACTGCAGCGGCGGCATCATGCGGCCGGAACTGCACGAAATCCTTTCCGCGCGGGTCAAGGCCTCGCCGGTGACCGTGCGGCTCGGCACGACGGTCGCCGCGCTCGATGATACGGGCGATGGCGTCGACGTCGCATTCTCGGATGGATCACGGGGCCGCTTCGATCTGGTGATCGGAGCGGACGGCATCTATTCGCAGACCCGCAGCCATCTGTTCCCCGATGCCCCGGCGCCGGTCTTCACCGGGCAGGGCTGTTGGAGAGCGATCGCGCCACGGCCGGAAGGCATGACCGGGACGGAAATGTTCTTCGGCGGGCCGGTGAAGCTGGGCTTCAATCCCGTTTCGCCCACGCACATGTACCTTTTCGCGCTGGAGCACGTGCCCGACAACCCACGCTATGCGGCGGAGGACATGGTCGGCCGTCTCAAGGACCTGCTGGCGGGCTTCGGAAGTTATGTCGCCGATGTGCGCGATGGCCTGGGCGATCAGTCGCTGGTGAACTACCGGCCGCTGGAATGGCAACTGCTGGCCGATCCCTGGTACAAGGGGCGCGTCGTGCTGGTCGGCGATGCCGCCCACGCCACCACACCCCACATGGCGTCGGGCGCGGGCATGGCGATCGAGGACGCGCTCGTGCTGGGCCGCGAGCTTGCCGCGCATGACAGCGTCGATGCCGCGCTGGCCTCGTTCATGGCGCACCGCTTCGAACGCGCGCGGATCGTGGTGGAGAACTCGGTGCGGATCGGCACGATCGAGATGACTGGGGGGGACCAGGTGGAAGCCAATCGTATGCTGGGCGGCACGCTGGCGGCCCTCCAGAAGCCCTATTGAAGCCAGAAAGCCTGTTGAAGAAGGGGCAACCGAACGTGGACTTTACCGGTATCGCAACGATCAAGGTCGATGGCGCGCCTGCGGCGGTGGCCGTGCGCGCGGGCAAGGCCTTGCCACTCGCGCGGGTTGGCCTGGCGAACGATGCCTTGCAGCTTGTTGAGGCGTGGGAAGAGACCTGCGCGGCCATCGCCGGGCTGGGTGACGACGCATGGGCGCAGGCCGTGCCGTTCGACATAGCGGACGCGCTGGTGCCTTACGTGCCCCGGCAGGTGTTCTGCACGGGAGCGAACTATCGCAAGCACGTGATCGGCCTGATGATGGGCGATCCGTCGATGCGGACGGCCGACATGGAGGGCAAGTCGCCCGAGGAACTGCGCGCCCATGCCGAACGCGTGATGGACGAGAAGGCGAAGACATCGACCCCCTTCTGCTTCATCAAGCTGCCGTCCGCCGTGATCGGGCCGAACGACACGGTGGTCCTGCCACGGCAGGTCGAAAAGCCCGATTGGGAACTGGAACTGGGCGTCGTCATCGGCAAGCGCTGCCGCCATGTGTCGCCCGAACAGGCCATGGACCACGTCGCCGCCTATGCCGTGGTGAACGACGTGACCGCGCGCGAACTGATATTTCGCAAGGACGGCTCGGCCGTCGGGCCGGACTGGCTGGCGGGCAAGAGTTTTCCCACGTTCCTGCCGTTCGGCCCCTTGCTGGTGCCGCGCCAGAACGTGGCCGATCCCTATGCGCTGAACATCCGGCTTTCGGTGAACGGCAAGGTTTATCAGGACGAATCCACGTCCGACATGATGATCGGCATCGAACGGCAGATCGCGTTCCTGTCGAGCATCGTGGAACTGCAGCCCGGCGACCTGATCTGCACCGGTTCGCCCTACGGCAACGGATCGGCCTTCGGGGTTTACCTGCAGGATGGCGATGTGATGGAAGGAGAAATCACCGGCCTGGGGCAGCAGCGCAATCCTTGCGTGAAGGAAGGCGTCGCCGGTTAACGCCGGCGAAGCCCGTCCAGCAGGAGTTTCGGGACGAACGCCTCGTATTCCTGCTCCAGCGCGGCAAGATCGGTTCCTTCCGGCACGAGCATCTTCACCACCTCTTCGCCGGAGTGGAAGAAATCGCTGATCCCGATCACGGCCAGATGGACGAACAGGGGAGAGAAATCGGTCAGTTGCTTGTCGTGATCGGCATCGAGCAAGGCTTGGTAGGCCTCGACCGGCATGCTCTGCCACTTGCGCAGCTTCTCGCGCACTTCGGGCGAGCGGACGCTGCTCAATTCCTCCGCCATCAGCCGTTGCATGTATCGGGCCGAGCGG
Organism: Novosphingobium sp. SCN 66-18; assembly: GCA_001725355.1. Taxonomy (GTDB): domain Bacteria; phylum Pseudomonadota; class Alphaproteobacteria; order Sphingomonadales; family Sphingomonadaceae; genus Novosphingobium. Next base: position 20,460 of record MEGD01000034.1, on the reverse strand, counting down.
GTGAAGCGGAACGTGCGGTGGATCAGGTCTTCCAGCCCCGCCTCGGGCGTAAGGTCTTCCGAACGGCTTTCGACCTCGGCCTGAAGCGCGATCTGTTGCGTGACTTCCAGCAGCAGGGCCTCGCGCGAACCAAAATAGTAGCGGACAAGGGCAGGGTCGGCCCCGGCCTCGCGCGCGATGGCGGCGATCGTCACTTGCGCCGGAGTCAATTCCTGCAGCAGCTTCTTGGCGGCGGCGATCAGCGTTTCCTTGCCGACGCCATCCCCCGAACCGACCGGTCGTCCCTTGCCCCTGCGCGGCTGTTTGCTGCTGCTCATTTTTCACCCTTAGCGCGCGACTTAATTCTTGAGAACAGGAATAAAAGCGTTAGGGTTGTGGCGGGAGAAGGAGACGGGAATGGCGAATTGGGCCTTCACGCAGGGCGTCCACGATATCGGCAATGGCGTTTACGGTTACGTTCAGCCTGACGGCACATGGGGATGGTCGAACGCCGGGCTGATCGTATCGCGGGGAGAAACCCTTCTGGTCGATACGCTGATGAGCCGGAGCCTGACCAGAACGATGCTGGCGGACTTTGCGCGCGTCGATGGCGGCGATCATATCGATCGTCTCGTGAACACGCACGCGAACCCCGATCATTTCGTGGGCAACGGGCTGGTCGAAGGAGCCGAGATCATCGCCACGGTCGAAACCGCGCGAGAGATGGGCGGGTTCGATCCGGTGCGCTTCGCCAGCCTGGCCGATAACTGGCAGGCGATGGGCGATGCCGGCGCCTTTCTCTACGAAACCATGGGCCGCAAGTTCGACTGGAGCGACCTCGATTCCGTCGCCATGCCCAACCGTACCTTCGAACAGTCGTTGCAGCTGAGCGTCGGTGATACCGCGGTCGAGCTGATCGACCTTGGCCCGGCGCACACCGCCTCCGACACGATTGCCTGGCTGCCGCAGCAGCGTGTGGTTTTCACCGGGGATCTGCTGTTCAACGAAGGGCATCCGATCATGTGGGATGGCCCGATCGAAAACTGGATCGCCGCCTGCGAACACATCATCGCGCTCGATCCCGAAGTGGTCGTGCCCGGCCACGGCCCGATCACGGATACCGTGGCGGTCGCCAACCTGCGCGACTACTTCGGCTATGTCCGGGACGAAGCGCGCAGGCGGTTCGAAGCCGGGATGGGCTGGAAGGAGGCCGGGCGCGACATCAACATGGCCGAGTATCGCGGATGGACCGACCCGGAGCGCATCGTGGCCAACGTCTTCGCGCTGTACCGGCAGTGGGGCGCGCCGCTCGCGCCGGAGGACGGGGCCGACCTGTTCGGCGAAATGGGCCGCTATGCCCGCGAACTGGCAGCGCACGAAGGGTGTGGCCATGACCATTGAGCCGCCGCTCAACGCCACGCACGATCCCGCCGCGCGGTCGTGGCTCGCTTCGGCCAACCTGCCCGAGACGGACTTCCCCATCCAGAACCTGCCGTTCGGGCTGTTCGAACACGGCGGCCGGGTGCGGGGCGGGGTGGCGCTTGGCGATTGCGTGATCGATCTGGCGGCGCTGGGTGACAGCGGCGTGCTGCGTGGCGACGGGGCGCTTAAGGCTGCGAAAGCGGCCAGCGGGGAAACGCTGGCGCCGCTGCTGGCCTGCGCGCCGGCCGACGTAAGCGCCTTGCGCGCGGAGCTTTCGCAGCTGTTCCGCGAGGGTGGCGGAGCCGACCGATCGGTGCTGGAGCCGATGCTCGTGCCGCTGTCGGACGTGACGCTGCGCCTGCCGGTCCGTCCGCCGGCGTTCACCGATTTCTGCACGTCTTACGATCACATCGCGCGGATGGGCCGGAAGACGCCCGGCCTTGCGGCCCTGTCGCTGCCCGTCGCCTACAATGGCCGGGCGAGCTCGGTGGCGGTGAGCGGAACGCCGGTGCAGCGGCCGCTAGGGCAGTTCGAAACCGCGCCCGGCAGCGGCGAAGTGCGCTTCGGCGCTGAACCGATGCTCGATTTCGAACTGGAGTTCGGGGCCTGGCTGCGCGGCGGGAACGATCCAGGTCAGCCGTTGTCCATGGCGGAAGCGGAGCAGGCCCTGTTCGGATGCTGCCTTGTCAACGACTGGTCGGCGCGGGCCATCCAGTTCTTCGAATCCATTCTCGGGCCCTATCTCGGCAAATCGTTCCTGACCACGGTCAGCCCATGGATCGTCACGATGGAAGCGCTCGCGCCGTTCCGCGTTGCGGCGCGGGGCCGCGACGAAGGCGAGCCCGCGCTTGCCGCGCATCTTAGCGATCCCGCCGACATCGCCGGGGGAGGGCTTGCCATTGAGCTGACCGCAGAGCTTGCCGCGCCCGGCCTTTCCCCCCAGCGGATCGTGCGCACCAACACGCGCGACCTGTACTGGACGCTGGCGCAGATGGTCGCGCACCAGACCTCGAACGGGACGCCGATCGATACCGGCGATCTTATCGCCACCGGGACCGTTTCCGGTCCAGAAGACGAAAGCCGGGCCTGCCTTGCCGAAATCACGCTGGGCAGCGGCGTGCCGATCACGCTGCCCGATGGCAGCACGCGCACGATGCTGGAGGACGGCGACATTCTGACCATACGCGGCCGCGCCACGCGCGATGGCTTCGTTCCGATCGGCTTCGGCGAATGCGCCGGGGCCATCCGTCCTGCCCGGAGCCTTGCATGAGCCTGTTTACCTGCGGCGATCGTGCGCCGATCCCGGTTCGCGCACGCGGCCAGCATCTGGTTGTCGACATCCATTGCCATCTCGGCATTCCGGCGGCCGATGCCATCGTGCAGGCGCGCTATCCCGGGCCGCCGCCGGGCATCAACGATTTCACCAGCGCCAAGACCGGCGAGGTCAACCGCGCGATGTTCGCGGCGATGGGCCGCACGCTCAACACGCTCGATACGCGCCTTGCCGACATGGACCGGCTGGGCATCGATGTGCAGGCGCTGTCGCCCAGCCCCGGACAATACTTCTACTATGCCGATGCGGAGACCGGCCGGGATGCCGCGCGGGCGGTGAACGACGGGATGGCGGCGGCGGTCGCCAGCCAGCCCGACCGGTTCGTGGGCATGGGCACGGTTCCGCTGCAGAACGCGGAAATGGCGATTGCCGAGATGCGCCGCTGCGTGGCCGAGCTTGATCTGCGCGGCATCGAGATCAGTTCGAACGTCAATGGCGAAGACCTTCACGCCGAACGGCTGCGCCCGTTCTGGGCGGCGGCCGAGGAGCTTGGCGTGCTGATCTTCCTGCACCCCCTGGGCTTCACGCAGGGACAGCGGATGAGCGAGTATTACTTCAACAACCTGATCGGCAATCCGCTGGAGTCCACCCTGGCGATCGGACACCTGATCTTCAGCGGCACGCTGGACCGGCACCCGGGACTGAAAATCTGCGTGGCGCACGGCGGCGGCTATCTGCCTGGCTATTGGGGCCGCATGGACCATGGCTGGCGGGCGAGGGGGGATTGCAGCGAGCATTGCCAGCACGCGCCCTCAAGCTATCTGCGCAAGCTCTGGCTCGATACGCTTGTGTTCGATCAGGACCAGCTCGAAAGCCTGGTCCGCACGCATGGCGCGGATCGGCTGTGCCTGGGTACCGATTACCCCTTCGACATGGCGGAGCCCGATCCCGTCGGTTTCCACGCGCGGTTGGCGGAGGAGGACAAGGCGCGCATCCTTGGTCTCAATGCCGCCGATCTGCTGGGCCTGAAACGCGCATGACGCCGGTCGAGCCAGCGCCGCGGCAGGGCTTGTCGTCGTACTGGGCGCTCGCCGTCCTTTTCCTGACCAACGTTCTCAACCAGGGCGACAGGATGCTGTTCGGTGTGGTGGCCGAACCGATACGCAACGACCTTGGATTGAGCGATACGCAGCTTGCTCTGGTCAGCGGTCTGTTCTTCGTGCTTTTCAGCCTGCTCGGGGGCGTGTTCATCGCCCGGCACGTGGACCGGGGCAACCGCGTCAGGATACTGGCGGCGGGCATCGTGCTGTGGTCGTTGGCGACAGCCTGGACCGGGCTTGCCCACAGCTACCTCACCCTGTCGCTGGCCCGGATTCTCGTCGGCATTGGCGAGGCGACGGCTTTTCCGGTGGCCATGTCGATGATCCCCGATCTTTTCCGGACCGAAGCGCGCGGCCGGGCCGTATCGATCTATCAGTCGAGCAATTTCGCCGGAATCGTCGGCGGCACGATACTGGCCGGGGTTCTTGCCGCCCTGATGGGGTGGCGCAGCATGTTCATCGTGTGCGGCGCAGCGGGCCTGGCGGTGGCCGCGCTTCTGGCCCTCACCGTGCGGGAACCCGCCCGCGCTCGCGCCGACGACGAGTCCCCCGTGGCCTACTGGACCGATCTTGTGACCGGCTTTCGCGCGGTGCTGCGCATAAGGGAGGTATTGTACCTTTCGGTGGGCCTTGGCTTCACCGCCATGATGGGTTCCGTGCTGGGAGCATGGGGGCCGGCTTTCCTGATGCGGCTGCACGGGATCGAACTGGGGCAGGTGGGGATTTTGATCGGTCCGCCGGTAGGACTTGGCGGCATCGTCGGGACCGTCGCGTCGGGTTTTCTCGCAGACAGCGCGGTGCGCCGCACCGGGCGGCGCGATGCCATGCTGCGGGTTTCGTTGGCGGCGGTCCTGCTCTCGCTGCCGTTCATGGCCGGCTTCGTCTTCGTGCGGGAAATCCAGCTTGCCCTGGTGTGCGCCGGCGTCATGAACCTTCTGCTCAGCGCGGCCATTCCCCCGATCATGAACTACGCGATCGGGCTGGTCGGACCGCGCGAGCGCGGGATCACCGCGACCGTCGTGATCATCCTGATGGGCCTCGTCGGGGGCGCGCTCGGCCCCGCTGTCGTCGGCGCGATCAGCGACGGGTGGCAGGCCGAACACGGCGCGCAGGCGCTCCGCTACGGACTGGCGGCGATGCTGGTTTCCCCGATCATCGCCGGGTGGATCATCGCGTCCGTGCTGAGAACGGGCGACGTCAGGATTTGAACCGCGCCCGATTGCCGGCCTGCTGCGGAAGTTGACCTTCCCCGACGTCGCCTCCTATCCTCGCCCCGCTGTTTATGAAACCGTGAGGTTCATTGCGGGAACATCTCGACATGGGTTTCGCCGGTGCGACCGTAATAGACGACGCGACGACCGAGGAACGAAACGATATAGCCAGCGCAGCCTTTGTCTTTCGCCTTTTCGCTGAAGGCAGCATAGCTATAATCGGGACCGGCGGCCTGAGCCCAGCGCACCAGCGCTTCCACGCCCGCGCTGTCGAATGTCGCAGCGACGGCGCCCGCCGAATGCGGCGAATCGAGTGCGATGCAATCGCCATCGGGCAGATAGCAGGTCTGGCTGTTGCGACGATAGTCGACCGTATAACCTTCGAACCCGGCATCGATCAGCCTGTGTATGATTTCCGGGAAGCTCAGGCTGCCATCACAGGCAGCATCGAGGCAGGCTTTGGCCACAGCAATCCGTTCCGCGTCCATGCGCAGTTCCTTTCTTCGATGATATGGAAGTCGGTCAATCGACGGGCATGGCCGACAGCTTGTGCTTGTCGATCAGGGTGTGCAGCAGTGCACGCAGGCTTTCCTGCTCCTTACCGGTCAGGGCAGCGAGAAAGACGGCGTCGTTCTCATCGGCAAGGTGAGCAAGCGCCGGCACCTTCTCAGCCCCGACGGTCGACAGTGAAAGGCGTTGCGCGCGCTTATCATCCGGGTTGCCGGCGCGTTCGATCAGTCCTTTCGCCTCTAACCGGTCAGCGAGCTTGCTGATCGCTCCCCTGGTCATACCCATCCTGCCGGCCAGAGCCGACGGTGCGACAGCTTCGCCGCCATAGAGTGAGCGCAGCATCACCCATTCAGCCACCGTCACACCTTCGCCCGCCACCTTCCGCGCGAACTCCTGCGAGACCGCGTTCGACACCATGCGCAAAAGATAACCCGTATGGGCGGTAAGGTCGGAAACAGCAGCCATGGTCAATCCAGTTTGTTGACTAGGAAACTATACGAAAATGTTTCCTAGTCAACATACATGAATCATGGGTATCGAGCATGATCGAGAGCGCGAACAATGGCTATGGCAAAGGCGTCTTTGCGACGGCGTCCACTTCAGGTTGCGCTGCCGTCCGGCAGGGACCAGGCCTGTTCGTCTTGCGCCACGGCCTTGTGCAGCCAGCGCCGGAAGCGGGCGACAAGCGGCTCGTTCCAGCGTGGCCGGCTACACCGGAAATAGTAGGCTCCCAGCCGGACAGGTTCCCACGGGCCGTCATCGGGCGTCAGCTTGACCAGTCGGCCGCTGGCCAGATCGTCGGCAACCAGGTAATGGTTGGCCAGCGCCACGCCTTGCCCCGATCGCGCTGCGACGAGCGCCAGGTGCGCCTGCCCGTACCGCGCGACGGGCTGGCTTACCTTGGGGCTAAGGCCTTGTAGCGAAAGCCAGCTGGCCCATTCCGCATCGGACCGTTCCTGAATCATCGGCAGGTCCAGAATGTCCTCGCGCTGGCGCAGAGCGCCGTGCCGGCCGATCCTGAAAGACGGCGCAGCGACAGGAAACACCACAGGCCGGGCAATTTCCTCCGCGCGCATGTCATCGGGCAAGGTCTTGGCATCTTCGTCGAACAGATAGCGGATATCGCCGTCCGCTTCGTGGTGCCGGAACGATGGTTCCGTGTCGGTGGAGTGAAGATCGACCAGCGGTCCGCTACGGTCGCGCGCGCCGGTGCGAAAGTCCGGTAGGCGTTGCGCCAGCCAGTGCAGCGAAAAGCCTGCGGAACACCAGATGGTAAGCGGACGCGCGTGCGCTCCCTTCACCGCGCTCGTCGCCGCTTCCATGTCGGAAATAGCGGCAGAGATTCGCGCGTGATACCGGCGCCCGGCTTCGGTCAGTTCGCCCGTCCGGCGATTGTAGAGCGTGACGCCCAGGAAGGTTTCCAGCGCAGCCATGTGGCGGCTGACGATGGCGTGGCTGATCTGCAACGAAAGGGCCGCCTTGCGGATGCCACCCAGGCGACCGACCCTGTCGAACGCGCGCAGCACGGCAAACGGCGGAAGGGTTCCGGTGCTCATGGTGGTAACCTAGCGTTACCACTGCAACCACACAAGGCGCCTTCCGCGCGTTGGTGGAGGGCCTTAGGCCGGTCGCTATCGTGATCCGCGCCGGCCTTTCCCGCGCGCGTATCCCACCCGCGCAGCAGGAGTTGCCTCATGACGAACCAGTCCATTCTCGAACGCCGCGAACGCGCTGTGCCGCGTGGCGTTGCCACGGCCACGCCGGTCTTCGCGGCCCGTGCCGAGAATGCCGAGATCTGGGACGTCGAGGGCAAGCGCTACGTCGATTTCGCGGGCGGCATAGCGGTGCTCAACGTGGGGCACCGCCATCCCCGCGTGATGGCGGCCGTTGCCGAACAGCTTGATGCCTATACGCACACGGCGTTTCAGGTCATGGCCTATGAACCTTACGTCGAGCTGGCCGAGAAGCTGAACGCGATCGCCCCGGTGGAAGGCGAAGCCAAGACCATCTTCTTCACCACCGGCGCGGAAGCGACCGAGAACGCGGTGAAGATCGCGCGCGCTGCGACGGGGCGGCCCGGCATCATCGCCTTTGCCGGCGGCTTCCATGGCCGCACCCTGCTGTCTTCGGCGATGACGGGCAAGGTCAATCCCTACAAGAAGGGTCTCGGTCCTTTCCCCGCCGAAATCTACCATATCCCGCTGCCCTCGGAATCGAGCGGCGTCACGCTGGACCAGACGCTCAAGGCGCTGGACTTCCTGTTCGCGGCGGACATCGAGCCGGAACGCATCGCGGCCTTCATCATCGAGCCGGTGCAGGGCGAGGGCGGGTTCCACATGGCCGATCCCGGCCTGTTCGAGGCGCTGGACAAGCTGCGCCAGACCTACGGCATTCTCATCATCGCGGACGAGGTGCAGACCGGTTTCGCGCGCACGGGCAAGATGTTCGGCATCGAACACCAGCCTGTAAAACCCGATCTGCTGACCGTGGCCAAGTCGCTTGCCGGCGGGTTCCCGCTGTCGGGCGTGATCGGCCGCGCCGCCGTGATGGACGCAATCGGCCCCGGCGGGCTGGGTGGCACCTATGCCGGCTCACCGGTGGCGGTGGCGGCCGCGCTCGCCGTGCTTGACGTGATCGAGGAGGAAAAGCTCAACGACCGCGCCAACGCCATCGGCGAACGCATCCGCGCGGCGATCACGTTGGCGGCAACGCGCAACGATACCGTCCGGATCGCCAATTTGCGCGGCCCCGGCGCGATGATCGCCTTCGACGTGATGGACCAGGACGGCAACCCGGACGGCGCGGCCGCCAAGCGGGTGACAGGCGCCGCACTCGAACGCGGGCTGGTGGTGCTGACCTGCGGCACGCTGGGCCAGACCATCCGCATCCTGGTGCCGCTGACCGCCAGCGATGCCGTGCTCGACGAAGGGCTGGCCGTGCTGACCGACGCGCTCGTCGCCGCGAAGGAAGCCGCGTGATGCTCGCCGACAAGGTCGCGCCGGTGCTCGCAAACGACGAACGTGGACTGCTGCGCGATGCGGCGTTCATCGATGGCGCCTGGGTGGCGGGCGAGCGCACCCTCGACGTGACGAACCCCGCCGATGGCTCGCTGGTCGGTACGGTGCCGTCGCTCGGCGCGGCTGAAGCGACGCTGGCGGTCGACGCGGCCGCGCGCGCGCAGCCGGCATGGGCGCGGCTGACCGGACAGGCGCGGGGCGCAATCCTGCGGCGCTGGGCCGGCCTGATGCTGGAGAACAGGGACGCGCTGGCGCGCCTGATGACGGCCGAGCAGGGCAAGCCGCTGGCGGAAGCGGTGGGCGAGGTGGCCTATGCGGCCAGCTTTCTCGAATGGTTCGCGGAGGAAGCGCGGCGCGTCAACGGCGCGCTCCTGACGCCCCACGCCACGGACCGGCGCCTGATCGTTCGCAAAGAACCGGTCGGCGTGGTCGCCGCGGTGACGCCCTGGAACTTCCCGCTGGCGATGATCACGCGCAAGGCCGGGCCGGCGCTCGCCGCCGGCTGCACGTTCGTGCTCAAGCCGTCGGAACTGACGCCGCTTTCGGCGCTCGCGCTGGCACGGCTGGCGGAGCTGGCCGGCGTTCCCGCAGGCGTGTTCAACGTGGTGATGGGCGATGCCGTCGCCATCGGCGAAGTGCTGACCGGCGACAAGCGGGTGCGCAAGTTCACCTTCACGGGCAGCACGGCAGTGGGCAAGATGCTGGCCGCGCGCTGCATGAACACGGTGAAGCGCGTTTCGCTGGAACTGGGCGGCAACGCGCCGTTCATCGTGTTCGACGATGCCGATCTTGAGGCAGCAGTAGAAGGCGCGCTGGCGTCGAAGTTCCGCAACGCCGGGCAGACCTGCGTTTGCGCCAACCGGCTGCTGGTCCAGTCCGGCATCTACGATGCCTTTGCCGCGCGGCTGGCGGAGCGGGTGGCGACGTTCGTGGTCGGCCCCGGTCTGGCCGGGCGCACCGATCAGGGGCCGCTGATCGATGCACGCGCCGTTGCCAAGGCGCAGGCGCATGTCGAGGACGCGGTATCGCGCGGCGGCCGGATTCTGACGGGGGGCGCTCCGCTGACCGACGACGCCCACGCGGGCGGCACGTTCTTCGCGCCGACGGTGATTGCGGACGTTCCCGCCGGGGCGCTGCTGTGCCGCGAGGAAACGTTCGGCCCGGTGGCCGGGCTGGTGCGGTTCGAAACCGAGGAAGAGGCCATCGCGCTCGCCAACGATACCGACGCGGGGCTGGCGGCCTACGTGTTCACGCGCGATCTCGGCCGGAGCTGGCGCGTTCCCGAGGCGCTGGCCTATGGCATGGTGGGGCTGAACACGGGCCTCAGCTCCACCGAGGTCGCCCCGTTCGGCGGGGTCAAGGAATCCGGCATCGGGCGCGAAGGATCGTCGTTCGGGATGGACGACTATCTCGACATCAAGCTGACCTGCCTGGGAATCTGAGTTCAGCCATCCCCCCGGCGCAGCTGGCGGCTGTAGAGCCAGCCGATGCCGATCAGGCTGAAGCCGAGCGCGACGAAGCTGGCGATGCGGAGCAGCCCTTCGAGGCCCGAGGCATCGAACAGGAAGACCTTCACCACGGCGGCCAGCATCAGCACCAGCGAGGCGATCCGCCAGTCGTGCCGCTTGCGGCGGATGCCCCAAAGCAGGAAGCCGATGGCGAGCGCGATGCCGAGGATCGAGCGGAGGATGTCCTCCGCCGGGCTGACTCCGGGCTCGACCAGCGAAGTGCCGTGGAACGCCTGCCGCAGGCTCGCCCAGGCGAAGCCGGCCACTGTCAGCATCAGCACGGGCTGCATCGCGCGGTCGATGATCCTGACGGCGGCGGGCAGGGCCTGCGCGATCTGGTAGAGCGCCAGCGGCAGCAGGACGAACAGCGGGATCAGCAGGTTGAGCGCGGGAAGCGCGCCAACGTGCTGCGCGCTCCACAGCGGGTTTTGGAGCAGCAGGCTGTACCACAGGCCATGCAGGCCGGCGGCGACCGTCAACACGGCGGCCGGCACGGCCTGCTCGGCCGGATCGCGCCGGCGGCGTAGCAGGAGCCGGCCAGCGCCGAGCAGCATGGCAGACCAGACCAGCCGTTCGAGGAGGCCGGTTGCAATGAAGTCCGACCCAAACAGCGCCGCAAACAGGTGGCGATAGAGCCCGTGCAACGCCACGCCTCCGATGACGCCGCCGATCACAGTCAGATTGACCAGCGGGAAGCGGGGCAGGCGCGTGCGCTGCAGCCAGGCCGCGCCACCCAACAGCGGCGCGGGGATGGCGAGCCGCCGGATGATCGCCAGCGTTGCAAGATCGGGGTGATCGAGCCGCATCGGAAAGCCGGCCAGCGAACGGAGCGCGTGGTCCGACCAATGCACCAGCGGCAGGAAAGCCCAGCCGAGAACAAGGCCGACCAGCGTAACGCCTGCCGCGCGCAAGGCCGGCCAAGGGAGCGCACGGCTCGATCCGGCAAGGGCGATCAGGCCCAGCGATGGCACCAGAGGCAGGGCAACCGGCGGCACGACCTGCGCCAGCGCGCCATATCCCGCAAGCACCGCCGCGACCTCTCCGGTCCAGCGCAAGGCCCCGATCCTTGCGCGCAGCGCGAGCAGCAGCGCGGGCGCCAGCAGCGCGCCCCAGCGCATCAGGGCAAGCACGCTGGCGGCGGCCTCGCTGCCTCCGGTCAGCCGCGCCCATTCGTCCAGCGGGTGCGTTCCGGTCATCCCCAGCAGCAGCACCGCCGCTGCCGCGAACGGCAGCACCAGCGCCTCGTCACGCGCCTGTTCCCGCCGGCTGAGCGCCGCGAACAGGGCAACAGCGACGGCCGAGGCGATGATCGGCAGGGTCCAGCCCGGCACGCGCTGCGCCAGCGCACCATAGGCGAACAGGCCCGTGAGTACCCAGGCGCACCGCCGCAGGTTGCCGCTCCCCGCCTTCCACGCGAACAGGGCGAAACCCAGCGCCAGCCCGGCCCAGCGCAGCAGCGAGGTCAGGCCCGCTCCGGCGCCGAGGCCTTCGACCAGCGCGTTCGGTTCGGCCAGTGGGGCGGGGACGAAAGTGGCTGCAAGCTGCGCCAGCGCCAGTCCCCCGAACGTGGCGGCGATCGGCTCTAGCCGGCGGTCGTCGGCTCTCGCGGAAAGGCCCAGCACGGCGAGAGCCACCAGCATCGTCCACAACGGAGCCTGCCAATGGGCGAATGCGAACCATGCGGCGATGATGAGCAGGCCGCCACCGGTCGCCAGCAACAGGGCGAAGCGCCGGTCTCCGCGCCGGTCGGGCGCACGCCAACCGAACGCGTCCGCGCCCAGCGTCAGCAGCGCTCCGCCGAGCGCGCACAAGGCGACGGGAAGGCTGTAGCCCGTCCACACATGCTCCGCATGGCGCAGCCCGAGCAGCGGCGCGGCCACGGCAATGCCCGCCAGCTCGACCGCGCGTTGCGGGTGCGCCGGGGCTTGCCACAGCCTTGCCAGCAGCGGCCCCGCGTGGATCGCGGCGAGCGCCAGCCCCATGGTCAGCAGCCAGCCGGTTGCCGGATGCGGCCAGAGCATCAGCAGGAGGAACGACAGCGCCGCGCTCAGCGTGGGCACGATCGCCAGTTCGCGTTCGCGCCAGGCAAGGAACTGGCCGGCGGCGGCGATCAGCGCGAACAGGCCCCAGTGCAGCGGCATGAAGCCGCCGAGCGCGACCAGCAGGCCAAGTTGCGCCGCGCCGATCACGGCGGCGGCGGCGCGCAACAGGCGTTGCGCCGCGCCGGCGAAGGCGAACAGCGGCAGGACAAGCGCCAGCAGCACCACGAAGCCGCCGATCGACAGCGCCCCGACCGTTTCCAGCGCCTTGCCGGCCAGGATCAGCCACAGGCTCCACCCCGCGCCACCGAGCAGAGCCAGCAGGGCGAGCCATGGCCAGCGCTGCGCCCGCGCCACGCCGGCAAGGCCGGCGATGGTGAAGCCGAGATAAACGGCGAGCATCGGCACGTTGGCGTCCAGCCCCACCGTGAGCGCCGGCGCGGCGAGGCCGCCGGCCAGCCCCAGCACGGCGCTGGGCATCCCGTGGCGCAGCGAGAGCCACAAGGCTCCGCCTGTCACCAGCGCGAGGCCGGCGAACGCCGCGAGCGGGGAGATCAGGTGATAGAGGTTGGCGGCCACCAGCAGCGCCGCATAGAGCGTGGAAATCCCGGCGCCCGACAGCGCCTGGCTGACGCGCGGATCGGCCACCTTTTCGCGCGCGCGCCACGCCCATTCGGCCGCGCCGATCAGGCCGAAGCCGAACAGCATGCCGCAGACTGCCTGCACGCCCGGCGTGAATATCCGTCCGAAAAAGCCCTGGTCGATGGCGTATTTGACGATCAGCACGCCGGCGATGGCGAGCGTGATCCCGCCGGCCCAGATCGGCAGCTTGCGCCCGAACAGTTCCTCGAAGTTGATCGCCGCGCGGCGCATGGCCGGCGCGGGTTCCGGCTCCGGAGCAGCCTCAGGCTCGGCCGGCGATTCCACGGCGGGTTCGGCCGGCATTTCCCAGGCCATCGCCGGTAGCGTTTCGACCATGGGCTCGGGCGGCGAGGGAGGGGCCGTTTCGATTTCGGGTTCGGGTGCCGCTTCCGCCGGTACTGCCGGCTGGGGCGGAATGACCTCGGCCACCATCGGTGCGGGTGTTTCCATGGCCGGCTCGACCGATTCGATGCGCGGCATCGTGCCCGCCGCGATGCGCCGGCGCAGCTCGTCCTCCACCAGCCGCAGGCGGCGCTCAAGCTCGGCAATCCGCGATCGGGCGCCCAACAGCAGCGCCCCGCCCACGAACACGATCAGCGCGAGGATCAATCCCATCACCGGTTCTCCTTGGAGCCGGATGCTACCCGAAAAATTATCATTGTTCAATTTAATAATGGACAGCGTATAATTTATGGCTACCGTATCGTCGGCGCCGTATGGAATCGGCGTGTCCGCAAGAGGGAATGCCTGCGATGAGCAGAGGGTACTGGGAAAGCCTGAAACGCGATCTGGAAGCGCCGATCGAGGCGCGCGGCTTCGGTACGGGCTGGTTCGCGGGGTTCTTCGCGATCGTGCTGGCGGTGGCCGGCCTGTGCTTCGTGGCGGCGCTGCGCTGGCCCGAATGGTTCGCCATGCCCGAGCTGGCGAAGCTGCGCGACATGCAGGGCTTCCGTCCATTCGTGCACCTGACCCTGCTGAGCGCCTATGCGCTGGCCTTGCTCAGCCTGCTGCTGCGCCCGCGCAAGGCGCTGGGCGGCACCGCGCTGGTGCTGGCGCTGGCCGCCTCGATCCTGGGCGGGGCGGCGGTTCAGCCGCGCGAAACGCATGACTGGGGCGTGTTCTTCGGCGTCGATTTCTTCGCGGTCAACATGATCGCCACCGGCCTGATGTTCGCGCCGATCGAGCGCATCTTCCCGCACCTTTCCAAACAGCGCCTGTTCCGCACGGAATGGCGCGAAGACCTGTTCTACTACCTTGTCAGCTCCATGCTGGTGCAGTTCATCACCTTCCTGGCGCTGGCCCCGTCGAGCTACGTCAACACGCATGTCGGCTGGCTGGACCACACCCGCTCGGCCGTGGGCAGCCTGCCATGGCCGGTGCAGTTCCTGCTAGCCATGATCCTGACCGATCTGGCGCAGTACTGGTTCCATCGCCTGTTCCACCGCGTGCCGTTCCTGTGGGGCTTCCACGCCGTGCACCACAGCGCGAAGGCGATGGACTGGCTGGCCGGCGCGCGGATGCACTTCGTGGAGATCGTGCTGCTGCGCGGGGTGACGTCGCTGCCGCTGCTGACGCTGGGCTTCGCGCCGTCGGTGATGCAGGCCTATGTCGGGATGGTCTATGTCTATGCCTCGCTGGTCCATGCCAACCTGCGCGGGGATTTCAACGTGCTGGGCAAGTTCGTGGTGGTGCCGCGCTTCCACCACTGGCACCACGCGATCGAGGCGGAAGGCGTGGACAAGAACTTCGCCATCCACTTCCCCATCCTCGACCGGCTGTTCGGCACGCATTATTTCCCCGACAGCGAGTGGCCCACCGGATACGGCGTTCCCGAGCGCGTACCCAACGGCTATCTGGCGCAGATGAAGTATCCGTTCGTCCGTCAACGGGGATGAGCAGGCAGGAATGAGCACGCCGAAATGACTATGCAGGGCTGACATGGGCCGTCGATCCGACCACTCCCGCCCCGAACTGCGCGAAATGATCGTCGCGGAAGGGCATCGCCAGATGCTGGAAGTGGGCTTCGCCCGCTTCTCGGCGCGGGAGGTTGCGAAACGGATCGGCTATTCGATCGGCACGATCTACAACGTATTCGGCACCTATGAAGGGCTGATCCTGGCGATCAACGGCCGCACGCTGGACCTGTGGCGCGACTATCTGGAGGCCCGGCTGGCGGGCGAGCATGGCGACCGGCTGAAGCGGGCTGTCGATGCCTATTTCGAATTCGCCGTCGTCAACCGCCATGCCTGGGCGGCGCTCTATGACTTTCGCCTGCCCGACGACATGGAACCGCCGGAAAGCTATGCCCGGCAGGTGACGGCGATCTTCGAGATCGTGGTGGCCGAACTCGTCGCGGTGCTGCCGCCGGAGCGCGGCGGGGAAGCGCCGGCGCTGGCGCGATCGCTGCTGGCGACCGTCCACGGGCACTGCTTCTTCACCATGAACGGCACGTTCCGCATTCTGGGCGAAACCGATCCGCTGGCCGCGGCGCTCGCCCGCGTGCGCGAAGCGGTACGGGGATAGGCTCAGCGAGCCTTCAGCACGCGCGGCAATGTCGCGCCCATTACGGTGAGCGCTTCGGGTCCATACACGCTGCCGTTGCGTTCGAATTCCGCCTGCGTGATCCGTTCCGCCCCTTGCGCGCCGAACAGCACGACCTCGTCATCGAGCCGGACCTTGTCCTGCCAGCCAGTGACGTCCGCCATCATCGTGTTCATCGTCACCCGGCCGACCACGGGGAAGCGCCGGCCGCCGATCAGCACTTCGGTGCGGTTGCGGCTTTCCGCCTCGAACTCCGGCCGGTTGGCGTGGCTGAAGCCGCGCCGGTAGCCATCGGAATAGCCGATCGGAATGTTGGCGAGCCAGCTTTCGCGGTCCAGCCGATAGGTGCGATCGTAATTGACCGTCTGCCCGGCGGGATAGTGGTTCACCGCCGCCACGCGGGACTTGATCGCCATCGTCGGCCGGAACCTGTCGGTCTTCGTGCTGCCCGGATCGCCATAGATCGCGCCGCCCACGCGCACCATGTCGAGCCGGGTTTCGGGATGCTCCAGCGTGGCGAAGGTATTGGCGGTGTGGCGCAGCAGCGGGCGGGTATCGAGGCCCGTCGCGGCCAGCCAGCGGAGGTCGTCCTGAAAGCGGCGGAGCTGGCCGAGGATGTCGGCGGCTTCCTCGCTGGGATAGTGCGTCATCGCGCCCGTCATGCGCAGGCCCTTGAGCGCGAGCAGCGCGCGGGCGTCGGCCTGCCCATAAAGGCTCGAAAGCTCCACGCCGTTGCGGCTCATGCCCCCGGCATTGAGCGCGAGGTGGACGGCAAGCGGCCCCTTCGGCTTGCGCGCCTGCCACAGCGCCTGCAGCCGTTCGGCCGCGATCGGATTGGCGATCAGTTCGGTGATGCCATGGGCGAAGCCGTCCTCCATCTCCTCGGGCGTGGCGGTGCGGATGCGGATCAGCCGGCCGCGAAAGCCGAGCTGGCGTGCCACGCGGGCCTCGTCGTTCGAGGTGATCGCCACGTCGGTCACGCGCTTGCGCAGGATGGAGGGGATCAGCAGCGCGATGCCGTTGCCATAGGCATCGGCCTTCATCACCGCGCACAAGCGCGTGCCGCCGGTCCATTGGCGCACCGCGTCGATATTGGCCTCGAACGCGCCGGCGTCCACTTCGATCCAGCCGTTGCGCCGGGCGGCGCGCGCCGGGGTCAGGCCGAAATTGCCGGCCGACAGAATCGGCGCGGCAAGGGTGCGGCCAGCCCCGAAGGCGGCCAGTCCGGCGCCGGCCTTCAGGAAGCCGCGCCGCTGCATCAGAGGCTACCCCGCTTGAGGAACTGGCCCGGATAGCTGCCGGTCGGCTTGCCCTCGCGATAGACCATCACGCCGTTGACCATCACGTCGGAAACGCCCGTGGCCAGCGCGCCGGGGTTCTCCACCGTGGCGTGATCGGCGATGGTATCGGGATTGAACAGCACCAGATCGGCCTTGTAGCCGGGCTTGATCAGGCCGCGCCCTTCCAGCCCGATGTGCTCGGCCGAAAGCGCGGTCATCTTGTGGATCGCTTCCGGCAGCGTCAGCCGGTGCTGTTCGCGCACATAGAGCCGCAGCACCTTGGCGAACGCGCCGGCGCCGCGCGGGTGGCGCGATCCGACCATGCCGTCCGAACAGATGTTGCTGTTGGGCCAGGCAATGAAATCGGCGACGTCGGCGGGCGACATCGCGGTGCCGATCACCGCTTCCACGCGCTCGGCATCGGGATGGGCCTTGCGCCAGGCCTGGGCCGTCTGGATCAGCCAGAGATAGGTCGCGGCCGGTTCCTCGTGCCGTTCGGCGGCGATGTCGGCGATGGTGTGGCCGACATAGGCCGGGTTGGGCGCATAGAAGCCGAGCAGCATGCCGGCGGGCGTGGTCAGGTGCGTCAGCGCGAAGCGCGCGGCGGCGATATCGGTGAAATCGCGCTTGGGGAACAGCACGGTCAGCGTCGATTGCCAGTATTCGTAAGGATAGACGTCCGCCGTGACCTTGATCCCGCGCCCGCGCGCCGCGTCCAGTTTGGCCAGCACCTTTCCGGCATCGCCCCAGCGATCGACGAGGCCCAGCTTGAGGTGCGAGATCTGCACGGGAACGCCCGTCTTCTCGCCCAGGTCGAGCAGTTCGTCGAGCGCGGCGTCGAAGGTCAGGTCCTCGTTGCGCATGTGGCTGATGTAGCGGCCGTGATCCGCCTGCGTGGTGCGGGCGAGCGCGAGCAGTTCGCCATGATCCGAATAGATGCCGGGATCGTATTCGAGTCCGGTGGACAGGCCCAGCGATCCGGCCTTGAGATCGGCGTCGAGCAGCGCCTGCATCTGGGTAACTTCGGCGGGCGTGGCGATGCGCTTGTAGTCCTCGCCCATCACCTTTTCGCGCAAGTAGCCGTGCCCGGTATAGGCGGTGACGTTGACGGCGGCTGGCCGCGCGGCGAAGCGGGCGGCGGTTTCGGCGAAGGGGCCGTCGCTGCCCCCGTCCTGCCCGACGACCACCGTGGTCACGCCCTGCGCCAGCAGCACCGGCATCGCGCGATCGGCATAGTCGCCCCGGTCGTGATGGCTGTGGCTGTCGATGAAGCCGGGCGCCAGCGCCAGGCCATCGCCCCGGATCACCGTGTCGGCGGGCGTGGCGGGCAGATCGCCGACCGCCACGATCCTGTCGCCATCCACGCGGACGGAGACCTTCTGCCCCGCCGCGCCGGACCCGTCGTAAACCGTCGCCCCGGTAATCAGCGTCGAAGCGCCTGCCGGTCCGGCGAAAGCCAGCGCGCTCGCCAGCGCCAGAACGACCGTCCGGGATTGCCTTGAATTCAGTCCGCCCATGTCACCCCCTGCTGCCGGGGGTGCGCGGTGCCCGCGATGCGGCCGCAAGACACCCGACAAACCCCCGTGGTGATCCTATTCGCGCCGGTTTGCGCTTGTCACGCCCTTAGGAACGGCGATGCGAACAAAGGTGTGCGCTATGCCGCCCGGGAAGCCCCGCTCCCCATCTCCAGCGCATAGTCCCCGCGGGCGAGGACAAGGCTGAGCGCGCACAGCAGGCAGGGCACCGGCAGGATCAGCAGCGCCTTGTCCAGCCCGATCCGGTCCGCGATCAGCCCGGTCACGAACGGCCCCGGCGCCAGGCCAAGCAGGTTGTTGCTGAGCGCCAGGACGGCCATCACCGTGCCGTGGATCGCGCGCGGCGTGAGGTTCGCCGCCATCGCCCCGGCAATCCCCGCGACGCCAGCAACGACCAGCAGCGCGCACCCGATCAGCACGAGTTGCACCGTGCCGGGCGGCGAAAGAAAGGCGCCGGCAAAGAACGCTGCGGCCATCAGCGCATAAACCAGCGCGATACGCGGCTTGATCGCCGGATCGCGCCGGGCGAGGCGATCGCCCACCACGCCGCAGGCAACCATGCCGATCGCGCAGACCAGCAGGAACAGCGCGGTCGTCCTGCCCGCGCGATCGATCGGCATGGCATAGTAGCGGGTCAGCAGCAGCGGCAGGAACACGGAAAGCGCGCCGGCGCAGAACAACTGGCTGCCGCTGGCGAAATAGGTCAGCCACAGCAGGCGCCGTCCGAACAGCTGGCGCCCCAGCACGCGCCAATCCAGCTTCTCGCGCGACGGGGCGGGGCCGAGGCGGCTTTCGCGCACGATCAGCAGATAGAGCGCCGCCAGCACCAGGCCGGCTCCGCCGATCGCCTCGAACGCGCTGCGCCAGCCGTGCGCGGCCGCGATCTGGCCGCCGACCGCCACGCCGACCATCTGCCCGACGACCGAGCCGGCGAGAAACGAGGAAGACAGCGTCGAACGCAGTCCCACCGGAAACACCGCCAGCACCACGGCGATGCCCACGCTGCCATAGGCCGCCTCGCCCACGCCCACGAGCAGCCGGGCGAACAGCATCTGGTGATAGCTCTGCGCCAGCGCGCCGCCCAGCGTGGCGAGGCTCCACAGCGTTGCCATCGCGAACAGGCTGCGCACCCGGCCGAACCGGTCGGCCGCCAGCGACAGCGGGAAGGTGAGCAGGCCCACCGCCAGCGCGACCACGCTGGACAGCGAGGCGACCTCGGCATCGCCCAGGTTCCATTCGGCCTTGAGCAGAGGGTTGACCGCATTGAGCACCTGCCGGGCCATGTGATCGGACATCAGCAGCCCGAAGCTCAGCGCGAACACGATCCAGCCATAGGCGCTCGTCCGCTCCGGGCCGGGCTGATCGATCGCGACGGCCGCGTGCGCCATTCAGAACATTCCACCGTTGGGGCTGATAATCTGGCCGGCATGATGCCGCTGTGTTCTTCCTAGTTCAGGCCCAGAATAGTTTCTTTTGAATTTGCGCTAATAAATTCTCTATTTGCGCCATCGATGGGTTGGCATGTCGGGCGTTATCCGCCCGTATGAGGCATGGCGGCGGCGGGATGGCGCACGCAGGCGAGCGTACCGCCCATGATGATCGCTCCCGCCACGCACAACGGCAAGGCAAGGCCGGCACGGATGACCATCAGCGCGCCCCCGGCCGCGCCCGCGAAAATGGCCAGGATCGCGCCGAGCCTGCGGGAAAGATTGGGGTTGCCGCCCCCCGCCAGATGGGAATCGGCGGCGATGCCGGTGATGGTGAGCGTCAGGACGGTAGTGGTGAGGTCCGGCACCTTGAGCTGGCGAACGGTGGCGTTGCGGAACCCCATGGCAATGGCGGTCAACGCGATGATCGCGAACAGCGCGGCCTCCGGCTCCTGTGCCGGCACGCGGAAGGTCAGCGCCACCGCCGCCGCCAGCCACAAGGCGATGGTCTCGATCAGGGCGGAGATGGTCAGCCAGCGGCGCAGCGGCTCGCGGCCGAACCGCTGGCCGACCCGCCCTGCCAGCAGCGCACCGCCGAAGAAGGCGAGCAGCGCGACGAGATAGGGCGCAATGCGGAAGCCGGGGGTGCCGGCGGCGGCGAAGCCCAGGAAGACGATGTTCCCGGTCATGTTGGCGGTGAACACCTTGCCAAGCCCCAGCACGCTGACCGCATCGACCAGCCCGGTGGTGACCGACAACAGCAGCAGCAGGCCCGGAAGGGGCGAGGTCGATGGTTTGCCGGATTCAGACATTGCTTGTTCTTCCTTGGTCCTAGAAACGGAAATTGCTTTCGAAGCCGATCATGGTGATGGTGTGTGCGGGGCCGGTTTCGCGGATGAAGGTTCCTGGTGTGAAGACCGAGAGGGAGCCGGACAGTTCCAGTTCGGCTGTGGTTTGCCAGGCCAGGGTCGCTTCG
>MEGD01000033.1:3028-38126 GCA_001725355.1 Novosphingobium sp. SCN 66-18 | reverse complement strand
CGTCGACGACCTGGCCGATGGTTGCGTCTTCCTGATGAAGCACTATTCCGGTGACGAGCACGTCAACATCGGCAGCGGGGAGGACGTGACGATCCTCGATCTGGCCCGGACCGTCGCCGCGGTGGTCGGCTTCGCTGGCGATATCGCCACGGACCCGACCAAGCCCGACGGCACGCCGCGAAAGCTGATGGACTCCGGACGCATCCGCGCCCTAGGCTGGGAGCCGAAAATACCTCTGAAACAAGGCATCGAGGAGGCGTATCGGTGGTATCTCGACCACGCCGAACCCGCCGGCTCGCTTGCGTAGCGAGGCGATCATGCAGGCGCGTGTGAATCAGGGCGATGCGCTGACGATGGCGAGTCCTTCGGGGCTGCCAGCCACAAAGGTGCTGGGAGTGCCGGTCAGCCTCGTGAACATGGATCTGGCCGTGAACACGATTCTCGGCTGGGTACGCGATCGGAAGTCGCATTTCATCTGTGTGCGCGACGTGCATGGCGTGGTCCGTGCCGTCGAGGACCCGGATATCATGGCGCTGCACTACAAGGCGGGGATGATCACCCCGGACGGGATGCCGCTGGTCTGGCTTGCCCGTTGGCGTGGCCATCGGGATGTGGGCCGCGTTTGTGGCGCGGATCTGGTCGATGCGTTGTGCGAAGCGTCGGCAAAGGCGGGCGTTTCCCATTATTTCTTCGGCGGAAAGCCGGGCGTTGCCGAACGCATGGCGCAGAATCTCGTGGCCAAGTATCCGGGATTCAAGGTCGCCGGTCTGGAGACGCCGCCCTTCCGCGCGATGACGGCGGAGGAAGATGCCGCTGTCGTGGAACGGATCAAGCAATCGGGCGCCGGCGTGGTGTGGGTGGGCATCAGCACGCCCAAGCAGGAATTCTGGATGCGCGATCACGTCGACCGTCTGCCCGGGGCCACGTTGATCGGCGTGGGCGCGGCGTTCGATTTCCATTCGGGAGACGTGAAACGCGCGCCTCGCTGGATGCGCAAGACCGGTTTCGAATGGTTGCATCGCCTGTTGAGCGAACCGCGTCGCCTGTGGCGCCGTTACCTGATCCTGGCACCGAAGTTCGTGCTCATGCAACTGCGCCAGGGACGGAACGGCTGAATCATGCGCTGCCCCGTGCCTGTGCCGGTTTTTGCTCCGGCGCTATCGGAATCATGTGAACCTGACTGCTCGCTCAAAGAGGGGCGGCCGTGATCGGCAGAGCCTGGAAATCCCTGAAGCGCAGGCTGTTCGTATCGGGCAGCGTCGTGGTGGGGCAGCGGTTCCATATCGGCATGCTGTCTTATGTCAGCGCTTCGCGGAAGCTGGCGATCGGCGATGATGTCTATATCGGCAAGTTCTGTTCAATCCAGGTAAACGGGGAGATCGGGAACGGCTGTCTGATCGCCAACAATGTCGGCATCGTGGGACGGCGCGATCACGATATGCGCGATGTGGGAAAGCTGATCAGTCGCGCGGCGTGGGTCGGCGACACGCCGCGTCTGGCGGATGATCCGCGCAACAGCGTGACCATCGGCGCGGACGTCTGGATCGGCTTCGGAGCGATCGTCCTGAGCGGCATCACCATCGGCCGGGGAGCGATCATCGCTGCCGGGGCCGTGGTAAGCGAGGATGTGCCGCCCTACGCGATCATGTCCGGCAATCCGGCGTCACGGATCGGCATGCGGTTCACGCCCGAACAGGTGATCGAACACGAAGCGGCGATGGGAGCGGGGGCGGCGTGAGGCAGGTCCGGTATATTTTCCCTGTTTCGCACCACTATCGCTATCCGTTCCACGAACGGCTGAGGGAGCGGCTGGCGCTTCACGATGTCGATTACCGTGTCGTATATAGCGATCCGCCGGAGGAGAACCGGCAAAAGCGCGATACCGTGGACATTGCCTGGGGCATCAAGGTGCCGACCACCACGATTGGGGGGCTGGCGTATCAGCACGGCCTGCGCGAGGCGCTGAAAGCGGACCTCGTTATCGTCCAGCAGGAAAACAAGCTGGCCCTGAATTATTTTCTTAACATCGCCTCGATGATTGGTCTGAAGCGCGTGGCCTATTTTGGCCACGGCCGGAACTTTCAGGCGCGCGATCGCAGCAGCCGCGCCGAGCGGTGGAAGCGGTTCTGGGCAACCAGGGTGAACTGGTGGTTCGGTTATACCGACGAGACGCGCAAGCATATCGAATCGCTGGGCTTTCCCGCCAGCCGGATCACCGTGTTCAACAATGCCGTGGATACCGGAACCGTGCGCCAGCAGATCGCGGCGGTCACGCCCGAACGGCTGGCCCACCGGCGCGCGGAACTGGGGTTGACGGGCACGCACGTGGGCGTGTTCGTGGGCGGTCTTTACGAAGACAAGCGATTGGATTTCCTGATCGAATCCGCGTGCCAGACGCGCGCGCGGGTTCCGGATTTCGAAATGCTGGTGATTGGCGGCGGTCCCGCTTTCGAAACGCTCAAGACGCAGGCGGCGCCCCATCCCTGGATCCATGTGCTGGGACCGAAGTTCGGCCCGGACAAGATCGAACTGATGCTGCTGGGGCAGTTGTTCCTGATGCCGGGATTGGTGGGGCTGGCGATTCTGGACGCGGCCGCCGCAGGGCTACCCATCGTGACCACGGCCTTTCCCTGGCACAGCCCCGAGATCGCCTATCTGGACGATGGAATCAGCGGGCTGATCGTGCAGGACTGGGAAAATCCGGTAGCTTACGGCGATGCCGTTGCGGAGATCCTGCTCGATCCCGAGCGTCTGGCGGCGATGCGCGAGCAGGCGCGCGCCGTGTCTGCCCGCTATACGATAGAGGCCATGGCCGACCGCTTCGCGGAGGGCGTGCTCAAGGCCTTGCAGGCATGAACGCCTATCGCGTCAGGAACGTGGTGTCGCCCCCGAGAAACAGGTAGGTGGGGCGCGCGCCGGCGAGCAGGGCATCGAGCTTCTGCCGGTATCCTCCGGTCTGGCCTGCATAGGGCCTGAGCAAGGCGAAGAGGATGGGCGCTTCCGGCGCCTCCTGCGGCTGTCCCGCCAAGGCGCCGATGCGGCCGCCGGACGGGGTGCCGGCATCGTCCAGAATGCGATCGGCGAGGCGGGTTAGCGCGCCTCGCTCGGCCGCGGAAAGGCCTGACGGATCAAGCTCTGCCGAAGCGGCCAGCGGTGCCGCCGCGAACAGGTGGTAGTGGAGCGATTTGGGACCGCGTTTCAGTTCCGCCGCCAGAGTCCCTTCCGGCGTCACTTGCGCGAGGCCCAGCGCGCGGCTGTTACGCCCGAACGCGACCAGCCCCCTGTCATTGGCGGCAAGGCCGGTCGCCAGCGCGGCAAGGCCGCCCCAGTAACGGTGGTTGTCGATCAGGCCGCGATCGATCCTTTGCTGGTTGAATGCCTGCACCGCCCTGGCGCTCTGCACCAGCCAGGAGCGGATCATTCCGCCCTCTGGCATGGCGTCCAGCGCGCTCTTGGCCTTCAGGTACGAAATTGCGAGGCTGGCGATCATCCATTCGCGGAAGAACATGTCGGCATCTGCGGGAGATACCGTCATCGCACCGGCTTGCGCCTGGGCCGCGAAGTGCGCGGCAAGACAGCGGGCCGCGGCCGGATCGGGCGCCTGCCGGTAACGGTCCGCGAGCGCGTTTATCCGGCGCACGGGGCCAACAATGGCCGCGCGCACGCCGGCCTGTGCCTGGACTTTGCCTGGATCGAGGCGTGACCGTGTCGCGTCGCTGTCATCCGCGACATACCGGGTGACGATTTCCATCGTGCGGGGAATCGTCGCGACCGGAGGGCAGCCGGGCGAAACGCCGGCGGCGCCGGCAAGGAGCAGAAGCGGAACGGCGGGAACAGGCATGTTTCAGGACGCCTCCTGCGCTTGCATGAGATAGGGTAACCAGAACCGGCGCGCTGCGGCAAGAATGGCTCCGAAGACCACGACGCCGATCATGACGGAAGCGGCGATCGTCAGCATCGGATGCCCCAGGCCGTGCAGTTCGCGCTGCGCCAGCCAGACGATGCCGGACATGGCGAGCGTGGCGAGAACGGGAACGGCCAGCCACCGCGCGGTCTGCGCCAGCAACGCGGGCGTTTCGCGTCTCCCGATGCGTGATGCGATGACCAGTACATAGCCGATGACATAGCGCACCGAGAAAACCACCGCCATGTAGGCCGGGCCAAGCCGCCCGAACGGGACGACGAGAATCACGCCGATGATCAGTTCGACAAGCCGGACATTGGCGATGAGCCTGGTCTGCCCGGCCAGCATCTGCTGGGCGCGCTCGATGGTTACCATCGAACGGAAGATGCCGCCCACCGTCATCATGATGATCAACGCGGCGGCGCCGTCCCACTCCGGCCCGAAGATCATCTTGATCGCCAGCGGCGATATGGCCGCGAATCCGGCGAAACTGGGAATGGCGGTAATGCCCTGCATCAGCACCGAACTGCGATAGATCCGCTCCTGATGCCCTTTGAGACCCTGCCGCGCGATCATGGACAGCATGACCTTGTCGAACGAACTGGCGACGAGATCCTGCAGGATCTGCACCAGCCGCTTGGCCAGGCCATAGACCCCGGTCACGCTGTTGCTGAACAGGGCGCCGATCACCAGAATGTCCAGCCGGTTGCCGAAGACATTGAGAATCGTGGACCACAGCATCGTGGCGACATGGCCGGCAAAATCATGCGCGATTGTCCGGTCAAGGCGCATGCTGGGGACGAAGCCGGCACGAATCGAGCAGAGCGTAAACATCGAGATGTGCAGCGCGCCCTGCTGGATGATGAGACTCCAGAAACCCGCGCCACGATAGGCGGAGGCCACGCCGATCGCGGCGCCGATCAGGTTGGAGAGCGCGGAGTTGGTCGCGTACTGGCGCGATCGCCCGTGTCGCATCAGCAGTGCGCGGGGAACGGAAGCCGCGCCTTGCACCACGATGATCAGCGCGATCGCCTGGATTGCCCACTGCGTTTCGACGCTGCTGTAGAACCATCCGAAACCGAACGCGATCACGGCGATCAGCGCGGCCATCAATCCCGAGATGCCGACGGATACCCAGAACGTTGTCGGCGCTATATCCGCTTCTTCGCCATTTTGCCGGACGATCAGGTTTTCGACCGCGTCGGAAAAGAACGTGTCCGACAAGATCAGGAAAGTGGAGGCGATGGTATAGATGCCGAAGGCCGCGGGGGAGATGAGCGCGACGATCGTGGTGAACGACGCCAGCGTAATCAGGTTGTAGGCCCATCGGCCTGCCAGCATCCACGCGACGTTCTTGGCAAGGGACATGGTGGTTTCCCGTGATCTGGCGGTCTATTGCAACAGGGCGGAGAAGTCCGCGACGAAGACCGATCGCACGCCGTTCACGGCGCCGTTGAACGTCAGGAGGTGCCCTTGCGCGTCCCACGCGGGATGCGGATCGATGCGGTATTCGCTGCGCGGTCCCTTGTAGGCGGGGGCGGTGTCGATCCGCACGGCGTTGCGCACGGCGTCAGTCGCCAGATCGATCAGCCGCAGCGGGACGGTGCCATCGTTCGCGGCCATCGGTTCATAGGCGTAGCAATCGGTCATCAGGTGCCCGCCGCCGGGGTGGATCGTGGGATGGCCGGAACCTTGATGACGCGAAACGGAGCGCAGGTCCGCGCCATCGAAGCGGACCGACCGGAAATGCAGCGGCACGCCGGCGCGGCCGATCGGCAGGCCCGTGCGACGACCGATCTTGCCCAGCAGGATGCGCATCCGCCCGAACAGGCCGGCGCTGGATGCCGGCGGCAGGTTCATGATGATGCGGTCGCCGTTCGGTTCCCAGTTGGGATGGTGGCCATCGGACCAGACATGGGGCGGCACGGCGACCCGTATGTTCGATCCGTCCGCGTCGAGCGTCACCAGCCAGTTGCGGCTCTTGCCTTTGCGGGCACCGGCCGGGAACTGGCGGACGATGAACATGATCCGCGTGCCCTGGTCGTTCCATTTGGTGTGAAAGCCATAGACGGCGTTGGTTTCCGGCGCGAAAGTATCGCTCGCGGGAGCGATTGCCGCGCACACGTCCGCCAGGCTCACCAGCAGCCGGCTTTCACCGCGCTCCAGATCGGTGATGAATATGCCGTCGTCGGCAGGCGCTCCACTGTTCGGGGCGACGCGACCGGGCGGGACGTGTACCCCGTAGCCGGCCTGCGCGATGCCGATCTTGACGAGATCGGGCGATATCGCGAAACGTCCATCGCGCGAAACATGATAGACCGGCGCTTCGAACCGTCTTTCCGTGCCATTGGTGAAATCGACCTGCACGCCATGCGGGAGCCACGTCGCCTCGTCCATGCGGTTGAACAGCAGGGCCGCGTCGGTCGCGCCCCATTGCACTTGCGCTCCGACCTGCGTGTCCCACGCCGCTGTGCTGTCGCGATAGACTTCCTCGCCGCTGGCAAGATCAACGACCACCACGAACGAACGGTCTCCGGGCGCTGGCGGCCTGTCCTGATAGGGAAACTCGTTGAGGGCGATGTAGCGTCCGCTGGGGCTGATCGGGCAACTGTCGAAGAAGCGGTGAATCGTCGGCCGTTTGCCATCGGTAATCTGGTGGACCGGCACCAGCGGATCGAACAGTTCGTATCGGGGAAACGTCTGCAGGCGCATGACTGGGGAATCCTGGGGAGAGGCGGCTGGGAGGGTCACGGCAGCGCGGCGATGGCCTGAACGATGTCTGACCGCGCGCGCGCGAAGATCGCGATGTCGACGCCCGGATCGGCAGGGGTTGCCATTGCCGGCAGTTCCTGCCGTGTCAGATCGACCAGCCGTTCCGCCATGCCCGAATCCTCGAACAGGCCAATGATCTTGCGGTTGCGCGCGGGGTGAACCAATGCCCAGACCGGGGCGCCGCAGCTTGCGGAAAACAGCAGGACATGCAGCCGGTTGCTGAGCACCCAGGCGGCTTGCTGGTACAGGTCGAACAGCGCGCTTTCGCCGATGGCCGCGCCAACGGTTTCGCAGGGGCGATCCGCCTCCAGCCGCTGCTTCAGCGCGGCGCAAACCGGTTCGTCGCGTTCGACCTGCGCCGAAAGGACGATACGATGGCGGCGTTGCGGGTCCAGCGCATCCAGCATCCGGCGCGCCGCCGTGGCGATTTCATCGATGTGTTGCGCCCCTTCGGCGCGGAAACTGAGAACGATGTAGGGAGCCTGCCTGTCCGGCGTGTGCTGGCGCGTGGGCAGCATGAACGCAAAATCAGGGAAGCGCCGCACATGCGCGAGTCCGATGCTGTCGGCATAGGCCAGTGAGATATGGTCGCGCAGGCCGATCAGCCGCATCGCCCGCGACTTCAGCTTTTCGAACCGGGCACGGCCCGGCGAATATGGCCCCATCGACGCGCCCATGCGAATGATCTTCACGCCACACAGCCGCAGCAGCCAGAAATACGCCGTGGAGATGCATTCCTTGACAGCCTGCATTCCGCGCAGATCGCCGGAATAGCCGCCCGGCAGCAGCACGTAATAGGTGTCGCCATCGCCCGACAGGGCGGAGCGGATCAGTTCCAGATGGAAACCGGCGCGTGCGGTGCGCTCTTCGCCCGGGGCGAGATGCAGGTTGGCGATGAACGCGGCAGGCGCGTGGGCCAGTCCGACCGCGACGGTCCCGCGCGTGCGCAGCAGACCGATGCATTCGCGGTTGATGATCAGGTCGCCAAGATTTTCGTATTGGGTTTTCAGGAGGAGAAAGAAAGTCGGACGGGGTTTTGTCGTCTGGCTGTCTGCCCTCATCGGTCGCTCGCCCGATTCTGCAGCGCTCCGGCGCGGACGCGGCCGGAAGAAGGACGGGGCAGCGCGCGCCAGACGCCCGCGCCATTGCCCGTGGCCAGGAAGAAGTAGGCCAGCAGGATCGTGGAAAGTTCGTTATAGCGCGCGCCAATGTTCATCACGGTGCCGATGACCGCAAGCGACAGCGCGAAGATCGCCGATACGGTATCGACCGGCCGCCGCAGCGTCCAGGTGTTGCGCAGCGCGGTGCCGATCGTCATGAACAGGATCGTCGAGAACAGCAGGAAACCCACCGAGCCCATTTCCGCTGCGACTTGCAGGTAGACATCGTGAAAGTGCGGTGCCTGGTAGTACTTGTCGACGTTGACGATAGCGCCCGGCGCGTTGGGATCGTCACCGAATATGCCGCCATAGGCCCAGCCCAGCACCGGCTTTTCCGACCAGAACTGCACGGCATAGGCCCAGAGCGTGGTGCGGCCGGTCAGGGTCACATCGCGGCCCAGGGCGCCAACCGCATCGGCGAACAGGGTCTGCCATGACAGCAGCGCGACGACGGTGCCGAACAGCATCATGACCAGGAACAGCAGTCGAAGCTGAAGGTCTTGCAGACGCGGGAGCAGAACCATCAACACGCAGACCAGCAACAGCGTGACGAGGCCCAGCGACGACCCGGAAACCAGCACCGCCAGCGCGCACGTCGCCGCCATCGGCCAGCGCCAGGGATTGCGCAGCAACTGAATGTTCATGGCGAACGCGATCGCGGCATAGAAGCCGGCGTAGATCTTGTGGCTGAACAACCCGCGGACCAGGACGGTGCCGAGCAGGTTCGCGCGATCGATCGGATCGAAATAATAGGCGTGTGGCAGGCCGACCACGGCCATGAGCAGGCCGATGACGATCAGCGCGTTCAGCGTGAACAGCAGGATGCGCTCGAACCGTTCGAGTGAAAGGTGGCGATGGCATGCCCAGGCGAAGGCGAGGTTCGCGATGAGCGAAAACCCGTACATCAGCGTGGCATTCGGCATCTTGGACCACGCCACGCCGGCGATCGCCAGGCCGGCGAACGCGAACAGGACGACTTCCCGGAGAGTGATGGATGGCCGCAGGCTGGTGATGATGAAGGGGGCGGAAATGCCGTAGAGCGCCAGCCAGCTTATCGTCAGCAGGCCGCTGCCTTCCAGCATCTTGCCGGTGGGATCGACCGGCGTGAGGAGGTTGGCCGTGGCCCCCGCAGCGGCGACGAGATACAGTACAACCAGCGCCGCAATCATCGAATCGACGAAGCTGCCGGTTCCGGATCGGCCGGTTCCGGGCCGGGTAACCGGCCTGCGCGGACGTTTGGCCACGAGTCGATCCTGCACGGTCTGTAGGGAAGCGGGATCGTTCATCTCACTGTTCCTGACGCAGATGCTCAGTCGCGATCGTCATCGTGCCGGCGAAGGCGGCATGATTGCGCACGCTATGCGGAAAAGACCATGCCAATATAACCCAGCAGGCCTGACCGGAAACACTTTCCACGCGTATTCTTCCTGCACTGTGCCAGTCACGGACAGTTTCATTTGCACCGCACAATGAGTCATTTGCCACGGATGCCTTTGCTTCGCCAGCGGGAATTCCCATAAGACGGGTTGCGCAGCATGATCTTTTTGCGGCATTTCGACAGACCGGCCGCGGCGTGCGCCAGACAAATGACGGCGCGCGGTACTTCATGCGGCCAAGTTTGTCGGAAGGAATTGGCGCGTACAACGAAGGATATATAAACGAATTTCACCGCACCATGATGGTACACTTCATTTTCAGCCCTCGGTTGATTGCAGTGCAGCAACAATGGTAGCAGGTTGATATGCAAGCCAGCCTTCGATCGGTTTGGCGTCGGAGTAGATTCGAGGATATGGGGATCAAGGTTCTGGCGGTGGCATCCGGCGGAGGGCACTGGGAGCAGTTGCTGCGTCTTCGCGCGGCATTCGACCAGTTCGATACCCGCTACGTCACTACCGATCCCGCGCTGGGTTGGAGGGAAGGCATCGAGGACGTCCTCAGCATTCCTGATTCCAACCGCAACGGCCCCGTCGCGGCCTTGCGGACGATGTGGTGCGCCTTTGCGCTGGTGCTGCGCCATCGCCCGGAGGTGATAGTGTCCACCGGCGCGTTTCCGGGGCTGGCCTGCCTGATCGCGGGGCGTGTGCTGGGGCGGCGGACAGTGTGGATCGACAGCATCGCCAATTCCGAAGAGCTTTCGGCCAGCGGGCGGATGGCCCGCTATTTCGCAACCCTGCGGGTGACGCAATGGCAACACCTGGCTAACCCCGACCAAGGGCTCTATTTTCTGGGGGCAGTCATTTGATTCTTGTCACCGTCGGAACGCAGTTGCCCTTTGACCGGCTGATCCGGGCCATGGACGGCATTGCGCCGGATCTGGCGCAGCCCGTCTTTGCGCAGACCGGTGGCGGCACCTATCAGCCCGACCATATGGAGTGGCAACATTTCATCGAGCCGCGCGAGTTCGAGGCCCGATTCGGGGCCGCCAGCATCATCGTGTCGCACGCCGGGATCGGTACGGTGCTGATGGCGTTGCGCCATCACAAGCCGTTGATCCTCTATCCAAGGCGCGTGGCATTGCACGAGCATCGCAACGATCACCAGATGGCGACCGTCGCCGCGCTTGCCGGCCGGTCCGGCATTTACGTGGCCGAAGACGACGAGGCGCTGGCGCGGACATTGCGCGAGCGGCTGGAAGCGCCGCGCGCGGATTGGGACGATGCCGTGCGCGGACAACTGGTCAACGCGCTGACGGGGTATATTTCGACCGGGAAAATCTGATCTGGCGGGCCCTGTCCGGCGCGGATCGTGCTCAGGCCGCCGGCTGGGGCGGTATCGCGGCCTCTCCGCTATCGCTGCTGGCGATGCGGACGGTCGGCGCGGCCGCCGGCGCCGGGGTCAGGCCTCGCCACACCAACGGATCGCCGGGCGTCTGCACGCGAAGCCACTGGTACGTCACCTTCGACCATGGCCTGACCTTGCGCACGAGACTGTCGAGCACGTAATCGCCATCGGGCAGGCGCGCGATCAGAACGGTGTGCAACCCGGCCCGGTACTTGTAGGCCACGGCCAGAAACAGCCGGTCGGCGGGGAAGCCCATTTCCATCAGGCGCATGCGCTTCTCGATCGCAATGTCCTCGCAATCGCCGGCGGGCCGCCAGCCGTAACCCAGACGGTTCCAGCGGTCTTCCTCGCCCGTGGAATTGATGTCTTCCACCTGGACGACGGCATCGTTGACGTTGCGGTTGACCTTGCCGATCAGCGCGAATGCCGCCTTTCCGTCAAAGGCTGCGTCCGCCGGTTTCGCAGGCTCCCCATCGAGCGGGGGAAGCGCTATCGCGGGCGCCGCAGGCTGCAACGGCTGCGGAACCAGCGTGACGAAGGCTGCCGTCGCCAGTCCCCGGGTTTGCGATGGTATCGCGTCGCTCACCTGGTCGCACGGGACATCGGGAGCAAGGCTTTCCGTCCAGCCAGCCGCGGGCGGGCAGGGGGCGGTTGCGACTGGAGAGGTCGCTGTCGCGGCCGCGTCCCCGACCAGAAGACGGACGAGACCGAAGCGATCGACGGGGTTGTCCTTCCCGAAGCGCGACAAGTCATCCGCCGTCACGCGCAAGCGACGATAACCCGCGCCTTCGCGATCGAACGCGGGTGGTGCCGAAGCCATGACCACAAGTGGCGCGCTTTCGGTTGGCGGGCTGAGCGCGGCGGCGATGCTCGTTGCCCCGGCGAGGCACAATTCCGTATCGCGTTCGCACATCTGGGTGAAGCCCAGCGGAGCGGATGCGGGAGCGCCCAGCGGAATGAAACTTCCGCCGTCGGCTGGGCTTTTCGCTTCTGCGTTGCCGCTTGCCAGCCACAGGCCGGCCAGTACGGTATAGAACAGGCGCATCGGACGCTCCATGATGAACGTCCGCTGTTTGCCGCATGCAGGGTTTGGGCCGGGTAACGCTTCTTAGTTAAGCGCGACGTAACCTTTGGTAATCCATGTCTCTATTTGACGGGCAAGTACCCGGCATCTATGGTGATGCGGTAGTTTTCGTGCATCGGGAAACGCGCTGGACGACTTTGTTCTGGAGGAACAGGTGGGCATGTCCCGATCGTTGACACAGGGGCAGGCCCATCGGGCACGCGGAATGATCGTGTTTGCTGCAACGCACCCGTCCGGTGGCATTCGTGAACTGTGGGGCAATCTCGCCGATGCGCTGGCCGAGCGCGGCTTCGAGACCCAATGCGTCGCGTTCTATCCGCCGCGCTGGGGAGAGGCGGGTGGCGGAGATGGTAGCGGAGCCGGGCGGAGCTGGCTCCATTTCGTTTCCGGGCCACTGCGCAATCCCGTCCGTGCCGTTCGTCTGGTGTTCGCGCTGGCGCGATGGCTCAGAGCGCATGAACCGCGGCTGGTGGTGACGGCGATGCCCGCCGCCAATGTCCTGGTGCCGATCGTGGCGCGCTGGAGCAGCCCCGCGACGCGCGTTGCCATTTCCCATCATTCGCCGGTCGAAACGCACGCGCCGCTGCTTAACCGGCTCGATGCGTGGTCCGGGCAGTTGCGCAATGTCCGCGCGATCATCAGCGTGTCGCACGCCGTGTCCGCGTCGCTGGCCAGCAAGCCGGCCGCGTACCGCGCCAAACGCCGGGCGATCCGCAACGCGCTGCCGCCCGATATCGAAACCTATCTTTCCGGCATGGCCGGTGAAGTCAGGGATGCGCCAACCCAGCGACGGATCGTCAGTACCGGGCGGCTGGCCTATCAGAAAAACTACCCGATGCTGCTCCGCGCGCTGGCGGAGGTGCCGGATGCTTCGCTCGATATTGTCGGGACCGGGCCTGACGAGGCGGAATTGCGGGCGCTGGCGGAGCAACTGGGCATTGCGGAGCGGGTCCGCTTCCTTGGCGTCCGCCCCCGGCGCGAGGCGCTTGCCATTCTGGCCGGGGGCGATGTGTTCGTGCAGGTCAGCAGGTTCGAAGGGCACAGTCTCGGGCTGATCGAAGCCGCGCGCGTAGGATTGCCGCTGATCGTTTCGAATGTGCCCGAGCAGGTGGAAGCGGTCACGGCGGAAGGTGGCGACGCCTGCGGCATCGTGGTTCCGCTTGACGACGATGCCGCCCTGGCCGGGGCGATCACCGCGGTGCTGAACGATTCCGCCGCTTACCGGCGGTGGAGCGCGGCTGCGCGGCGGATCGCGGAGGAAGCGCGGTTCGATGCGGTTGTCGACGCATACGAGGCATTGGCGGTCTGATGCGCGGGGCGAACAACAGGCACTATCTGCTCAACATGCCGCCGCCGCCGCTGATGGCGCTGATGTCGCCCGCGCGCGTGCGCAGGGTCATCGCCCTGATCGCGATGGTCATGCTGTTCGGAATGCTCGTGATCGGCACCCGGCCCTTGCAGGTGCGGGTTGCCGATCCGGCAACCGCGATGGGCGACAGCACGCGCCAGTTCTGGTATATCTCGATTTTCGTCATGCTGATCCTGGGATCGCAGTGCTACAACAACATGCAGCGGCTTTGGGTCCTTCCGCCGAGCATGGCGCTGGTGCTCGTGTGGTCGGCGGTCACGTTGTTCTGGTCGGCCGATCCCGGCATCGGGATGCGCCGGCTGCTGCTGACCGCGATCCTTATCTGGTCGATCTTCCGGATATGCGATGAACTGGGCTTCCGGCGATCGATGGCGGCCTTGCGGATCATCCTGGCGGTGGCGCTGGTGCTCAATTTCGCAGCGGTCGCGGCCAGCCCAGTGGCAGTCCATCAGGAAGGGGAGAGGATGGACCTCAACCTGGTCGGGTGCTGGCGCGGATTGCTGGAGCACAAGAACTACACCGGAGCCTTGTGCGCGGTCACGGTTCTGGCATTCGTGTTCGGCGGCAACCACTGGCGCCTGCTTCCCCGCGCGGCGGTGTTGGCCGGCAGCAGCTATTTCCTGTACAGGACCGGTTCCAAGACATCGATGAACATTCTGCTGGTGGCGATCGGCACGGGCTGGCTTTACCTGCTGTACAGCCCGGCCTATCGCGCCTTCCTCGTCCCCCTGGCGATGGTTGCCGGTGCGGGCATAAGCTATTTCGTCACGACCCGGTGGGGTGTGATCGTGGCGCCGCTCTACAGCCCCGACCAGTCGCTGCTGACGGGGCGCGTGGTGATCTGGCCGGTGGTGCTGGACTATTGGTACGATCATCCCTGGGGCGCCGGGTTCGGTTCGTTCTGGAACGTCGGGCTGGATGGCCCCGTGTTCCGATACAATCAGGACTGGGTCGCGCGGCTGGGCAACGGCCATAACGGCTACCTGGACTTGCTGGTCACGATCGGGCCGGTCGGCCTTGCCCTGGTCATGCTCGCCGTGTTCGTTTCGCCGCTGACGAGCCTGCTGACGAGCCTGACGTTGCCACGGGGGGCGGCGGCGTGGATCGTTTCGGTGATCGTGTTCGCCTTCGGTCACAATCTGACGGAATCGACGCTGCTGGATCGAGACGCTTTGCTGGAAGTGCATCTGATGTTTGCTCTCGGCCAACTGGCTGCGCTGCTGCGCGCGTCGGGTGAAGCGAAAGCCGTCCGGAGCAAGGGGGCGGTGGAAACGCGCGGCGGCGCGGATGCCGTGGTGGCCGATACCAATGCCGCAATGGTTGGGGGAACTCTATGAACACCGAAGCGCGCGATGATGGCTGGCGCCTGGAAAAGCCGGCCAACCGCCAACTGCTCGCCGCCTGCCTTGGCGGGGTGCTGCTGCTCGTGCTGCTTGGGCCGCTGATGGTCTATAGCGACCAGCCCATGCTGGGCGAGGGCAACGCCGGGCGCCAGCTGGCCTATTTCGCGCTGACGGCAGCGGTTCTGTTCGGCCTTCGCCCGGCGGAATGGCGCCGGTTGATCGCCGTGCCGATTCCCCTGGTCGTGGCGCTCGGCTGGTGCTGGCTCAGCCTTTCGTGGTCGATCGATCCCTCGGTCGCGTTGCGGCGCATGATCCTGACGACGCTGGTGATCTGGATCATCTTCGTCAGCGTCCGGCAGATCGGATCG
This sequence comes from Novosphingobium sp. SCN 66-18, assembly GCA_001725355.1. Taxonomy (GTDB): domain Bacteria; phylum Pseudomonadota; class Alphaproteobacteria; order Sphingomonadales; family Sphingomonadaceae; genus Novosphingobium. The sequence goes on along the minus strand of MEGD01000033.1, from coordinate 23,345 downwards.
GCATTGACCGTCAACATCCTGCGGATCGCGCTCTGCGTCACGCTTTTCGCCAACTTCGTCACCGTCGCGCTGTTTCCCGATTTCGGGATTCACCAGGCCAACGCGATCGGCGACAAGGAACTGGTGGGAAGCTGGCGTGGCATCATGATGCACAAGAACTTCGCCGGCGAAGTCAGCGCGCTGCTGATACCTTTGCTGATCTTCGACGCGCCGCGCAAATGGCTCTGGCCGCGTGTGGCCGGAATCGTGGCGGCGGCGGTATTCCTCTACTTCTCGCACTCCAAGACCTCGCTTGGCCTGATCGGCGTGGCCGTGCTGGCCGGCTTCGCCTTTGAACGGCTGCCTGCGCGCCGCCGCGTCTATGTCATCCCGCTGCTGATGGTGGTGTTCGCGGCGGCTGCGCTGCTCAACGATCTCTACAGCAATCCGCTGGAAGCGCTGTTGCGCGATCCCGAAGCGGTGACCGGGCGTTCCTCGGTCTGGCGTGCCTTGCTGGCCTACCTCAACGATCACCTGTGGCTGGGGTCTGGCTACGGTTCGTTCTGGAACGTCGGCCCGATCAGCCCGATCTTCAAATACGCCAAGGGCTGGATCACCGAACTGGCGAACGGCCACAACGGGTTCCTCGATCTGGCGGTCCAGATCGGCGTTCCGGGCGCGCTGCTGGTGGTTGCCTCGGTGATCGTCGTGCCGTTGGTCCAGGTGTTCAGCGACCATCGGCTGAAGGCGCAACGTGTGGCCATCGTGATCGCGTTCATCATGTTCGCGTTCATGCACAACACCACGGAATCCAGCCTGTTCGACCGTGACGTGATCATGCAGGTGATGCTGATGTTCGCGCTGGCGCTCATCCCCGCGTTGAAGGCCGAGGCCGATCGCGCCGACCGCCGTCGCGTCAGCTCGCCATGGGCCACGGCGAGTATGCGACACGCGCTTTCATGAACCGACTGGCGCGTTACGTCCTTGCCGCGCTTGGCCCGGTGGCGACGGCGGGCGCGCAGTTCCTGCTTTCGCTGCTGCTGCTGCGATCGTTGCCGCCGGCGGCGTTCGGCGGCTTTTCGTTCCTGCTGATAGCGGCGACACTGGCAACGAGCGTGTGGAGCGCGATGTTCTGCGCGCCGCTGCTGGTGTTCATGACGCAACGGCGGGAGCAGGGGGCGGACCAGGCGGCAAAGGCGGTGCTGATGGCCAGCGTTGTCGGTGCGGCGATCGCGACGGTCGGGTTCGCCGCGCTGGCGCTCGCGACGGGTTTTCCGGCGGAAGCATCGGTGATCTTCGCCTTCTTCGCTTCGCTGGGCCTCGTCCGCTGGCTGGGCCGCGCCCACGCCTACGCGCTGGGACACCAGACGCGCACCATCGCTTCGGACGTGGTCTATGCGGTGTCGCTGATGGGGGGGATCGGCCTGCTGTTCACGCTGGAGGCGATCACGCTCGACCATGCCTATCTGGTATTGCTGGTGGCGACTGTGGCCGGGATCGGCGCGCTGGGCAGACCCTATGCCTCGGCGCTGCTGATCGCGCCCACACCAGCGGTGCTGCGGGGCTATCGCCGGGTATGGCGCGAGCATTCGAGCTGGTCCCTGGCCGGGGTGGTTTCAACCGAGGCAACGGTGAACTGCCATGCCTATCTGGTGACGGCCATCTGCGGGCCGGCGGCGTTCGCGCCGATCGCGGCGACGCAATTGCTGATCCGTCCGATCACCGTGGCGACCAATGCGCTGATGGAGTTCGAGCGCGCGCAGATGGCCCGGCAACTGGGCGAAGGCGCGGTGGATTCGGCCGCGCACGCCTTGCGGCTGTTCCGGATGGTGCTGGCGGGTGTGTGCCTGCTGGTGGGGCTGGCGGTGCTGGCGCTGTTCCTGTTCGCCCCGCGCCTGCTGTTTCCGGCGCATTATGCCATGCCCGTGCTGGTGACGGGGGCCGCATCGTGGTTGACGGTGGCTTTCATCCGCGCCATCCGCACGCCCGAAAGCGCGCTGTTGCAGGCTGCCGGCGCATTTCGGCCTCTGGCGATGGCCAGCATCTATTCCGCCGCGTTTTCCATCGCCACGGTGGCGACGGTTCTGGTGTTCGCGCAGCCGATCTGGTCGGTGGCGGGCGTACTGGGCGGAGAACTGGTGTTCCTGTACTGGGTATGGCGCAAGGCGTGGCAATGGATCGCTTCGGCGCGGCGGCCCGATCCCGGCGCCAGGGGCGGCGAAGTGGCTGGCGCTTGGGCGCGTTAGGGACGGTAGAGATGGAACAGGGGCAGGATCGGCCGTTGCTGACGATCGGGATCAAGGCGCTGAACGAGGAGGAGCACATCGCCGCCGCGATCGCCAGTGCGCTGGCCGCCGTGGCGCGTGTGGGTGGCGACGTGGTGCTGGCCGACAGCGGATCGACCGACCGGACTTTGGAAATCGCCCGGACTTTCCCGATCCGCATCGTGCAGCTTGCCAACCTGGACGAGCGGTGCTGCGGTGCGGGGGCGCAACTCGCTTTCCAGCACGCGACCGGCGAGTTCTTCTATCTGCTCGATGGAGACATGGAACTCGATCCCGCCTTCATCGATGCGGGCATCGCCTTTCTGCGTGATCATCCAGGCCATGCGGGCGTGGGGGGGCGGGTGCGCGAAATGAATGCCACCAACGCCGAGTTCAAGATCCGCGCGGCCAAGGTGGCCGAAGGCAGCGACTGGCAGCCCGGCGATGTGGACCGGCTCGATTGCGGCGGGCTGTATCGCGTCGATGCCGTGCGCGCGGCGGGGTACTTCGCGGACCGCAACCTCCATGCCTTCGAGGAATTCGAACTGGCGGCCCGGCTGGCGGCGCGGGGGTGGAAGCTTGCCCGTATCGATGTGCCGGCGGTGCGGCACTATGGCTATACCACGCAGGGCTATCGCCTGCTGATGCGGCGCATCCGGTCGGGCTATACCGGTGCGACCGGTGAAGTGCTGCGTGCCGCGCTGGGCAGGCCGCATCTCGCGGTCGTTTTGCGGCGGCTGGGCCATATCCGCAAGGGCGTGGCCGTACTGGGCTGGTGGGTTCTGCTTGCCCTGCTTCTGGTGGCGCGGGCGCCCTGGTGGTTGTCCGTGCCCTATGCTCTCGCGCCGATGGCGTGGTTCTGGTGGCGCCGGCGTTCGCTGGAACTCGTCCCTTATTCGTTTCTCGTGTGGAACAGCACCGCATTGGGTCTTGTGACCGGCCTGTTCCGGCCCCGCGTGCCACCGGAGCGGCCGCTGCAATCCGTCGATCTCGCGTAAACAGGGGGCAACGGCGCAAAGATGCCCTGAAGCCCCTTGCCGCGGTTGCAACAGTTCCCATATCGCGGGGCATGGGGGGAAGCGCAGAAGTCATCACGGGCATCTTCGAAGCGGGCGGGCTGCGGCTTGACCGGGCGCTTGCGGACGTATCCGGCCTTTCTCGCGAACGCATAAAGGCGCTGATCGAGGAAGGCGGGATCGAGGTCGGCGGGCGTATTGCTACGCAGGCTTCCTCTAAACCCGCGGCGGGCACGCCTTACACGATCCGCGTGCCGGAAGCCGCGCCGGCGGAAGCGGTGGCGCAGGATATTCCGCTGGCGGTCGTGTACGAAGACGCGGACCTGATCGTGATCGACAAACCGGCCGGTCTGGTGGTTCATCCTGCGGCGGGGAATCCCGATGGTACGCTGGTCAACGCCTTGCTGCACCACTGCCGGGGCCAGCTTTCGGGCATCGGCGGTGTGGCGCGGCCGGGGATCGTCCATCGCATCGACAAGGACACGTCCGGCCTGCTGGTCGTGGCCAAGACCGATGCCGCGCATGAAGGGCTGGCCAGGCAGTTCGCCGATCACTCGATCACGCGCGCCTATCGCTGCGTCACTGCCGGCCAGCCGCTGCCGCCTGCCGGAACGATCCGGGGCGCGATCGGCCGGTCCAGCCACGATCGCAAGAAGATGGCGCTGGTCGAGGAAGGCCGGGGCAAGCACGCGGTGACGCATTACCGCACGCTGGCGCCGCTGGACGAGGCGGCGCTGGTCGAATGCCGGCTGGAGACGGGGCGGACGCACCAGGTGCGCGTTCACCTTGCGTCAATCGGCCATGCGCTATTAGGCGATCCTGTATATGGACGCACGCCCTCCCGGCTTCGGCCGCTTCTTTCCCGGCTTGGTTTCCGCCGTCAGGCATTGCACGCGGCCGAGCTTGGATTCCTCCACCCGGTCGGCGGCCAGCCGCTCCACTTCGCCAGCCCGACGCCCGTCGATATGCGGGAACTGATCGTCGAATTGTGCGTTGAGGGGCAGAATGCCGTGGCTATGTCCAATCTCTAGCATTAGCATCCACTGGTATAATAGATATCAACCCGCGAAGATTCCATGTGTGGTCCCGCCGCCGAACGCCCATTAGGGGTTCAGGCACTGGGGTTCCGACGCGAAGAAAGGAAGTGTTCAGGTGAGTGAACAGAAGAACGCGCTGTCCGTCCCCTCGTTGAACGGGGAAGCCAGCCTCAACCGCTATCTGGCGGAAATCCGCAAGTTCCCGGTGCTGACCGCCGAGCAGGAATACATGCTCGCGAAGCGCTATCAGGAACACCAGGATCCGCAGGCCGCCGCCCAGCTCGTCACCAGCCACCTCCGGCTCGTGGCCAAGATCGCGATGGGCTATCGCGGTTATGGCCTGCCGGTTTCGGAACTGATCTCCGAAGGCAACATCGGCCTGATGCAGGGCGTGAAGAAGTTCGAGCCGGATCGCGGCTTCCGCCTGGCCACCTATGCGATGTGGTGGATCAAGGCATCGATGCAGGAATTTATCCTGCGTTCGTGGAGCCTCGTGAAGATCGGCACCACCGCCGCGCAGAAGAAGCTGTTCTTCAACCTGCGACGGATGAAGAAGAACCTGGAGGCGTTCGAGGATTCGGACCTCCATCCTGACGACGTGCGCAAGATCGCGACCGATCTCGGCGTGCCCGAGCAGGAAGTGGTCAACATGAACCGCCGGATGATGATGGGTGGCGATGCCAGCCTCAACGTCCCCATGCGCGAGGATGGCGAGGGCAGCTGGCAGGACTGGCTGACCGACGACCGCCCGTTGCAGGACGAGACGGTGGCCGATGCCGAGGAAGCCCAGTTCCGCCACGAAATGCTGGTGGAAGCGATGGACAGCCTCAACGACCGCGAACGCCACATCCTGACCGACCGCCGCCTGATCGACGAGCCGAAGACACTCGAGGAACTGAGCCAGGTTTACAACGTCAGCCGCGAGCGCGTGCGCCAGATCGAGGTGCGGGCGTTCGAGAAGCTGCAGAAGGCGATGCAGCGGATCGCGGGCGAACGGCATCTTCTGCCGGCCGGCTGATCGTTTTCCTTCGGGCGGACAGGAACAAAGGCCGGGGAATGTCCCCGGCCTTTTTCGTTGGGAAGCCTGCTTCTGCGGCGAGCCGCGTTACGGCTGGCTTGCCACCTTCACCGGCGGGATCTGCCCCCCGCCCAGCGCCATGAACAGGCCCACCGTGTCGGTCAGCCGCGCGGCGCGCGCGGTGATGAGCTGCTGGCGCGCCGCCGCCTGCGTGGCCGAGGCGTTGAGCACCGACAGCGTGCCGACCGCGCCAAGCTGCAACTGGCGCGTGGCGAAGCCCAGGCTGGTGCTGGCCGAACGGTCACCCCGGTCGGCCGCGTCCAGCGCCGCGCCGTCGGTCTGGAGCGCGGTGAGCGCGTTCGAGACATCGGCGAAGGACTGGAGCGCGGTGGCCCGGTAATTGGCCTTTGCCGCTTCCAGCGCGTCTTCCGCAGCGTGCTGCTGGTGGCGCAGCGAGCCGCCGTGGAACAGCGGCGCGCCGATCGAGCCGATCAGCGCCCAGAACGGGTTGCCGGTGGCGAACATGCTGGCGAAGTCCAGCGCGGCGCCGCCCGCGTTCGCGCCCAGCGTGATCGAGGGCAGGCGCGCGGCGATGGCGGTCTTCACGTCCGCCGCCGCGCCTTCCATCGTTGCCGCCGCGGCGACCACATCGGGCCGGGTGGCGACCAGATCGGACGGCAGGCTGAGCGGCAGGTTCGCCGGCAGCGCCAGCGCGTCGAGCGAGGGCAGGGCGGGCAGGGGCGCGCCGGGCGCGACGCCGAGCAGCACCTGCAAGGCGCTGCGGTTGGCGGAGAGCGCGCGGTCCAGCGGGGGCAGCGCGCCTTCGGCCGCCGCCAAGGCCGCTTCCTGCGCCGCCACGTCGGCCGCGCCGACCGCGCCCAGCGCCTGCCGCTGGCGCATCAGGTTCAGGATGTCGCGGTTGCTGGCCACGGCGCTGCGGGCGGCGTTCGCCTGCGCCTCCAGCGCGGCGTTCTGGATCACCGCCAGCGCGGTGTTGCCGGCGACCATCGTCTTCACGCCCGCCAGCCGCGCCTGCTGCGCGCGCGCGGCCGCCTGCGCGGAGCGGATGCGCGAGCGCGTTTCCCCGAACAGGTCGAGCGTATAGGTCAGGTTGACTTGCGCGGTGTGCAGCGTGAACAGCGACGGCGTTTGCGTCGGCAGGGGTGACGACAGCACGTTGCCAACGCGCTGGCGCGAGGCCTGGTAGCCCGCGTCGATCTGCGGGAACAGGCCACCCCGCGCCACGCGGGTCAGCTCGCTTGCCTGCTTGAGCGTGGCCTGCGCGACCTGGATGTCGTTGTTGGCGGCGAGCGCCTGCCCGACAAGACCGTCGAGAGCGGGGCTGCCGAACGCCTTCCACCATTCGCCGTCCACCGCCGTTCCCGGATGGACCGCCTGCGCGGTTCCGGCCTGGGGCGCGATCGGCGTGTCCAGCACGCTGGCGGGCGCATTGCCCGCCGGCGTGGGCGGCTGCGGCAGGTCGACCTTGACCGGCGCGGCCAGCGCGGGCGTGGCGGTCGCGATCAGCAGCGCGGCCTTGAGCGCGGCGTTCATCAGGGGACGCGTCATGCCGGCACCTCCGTTCCTTCTTCGCCTTCGTCGCCTTCTCCCTCGGCCTTTTTCGCCCAATTGGGCTGCAGGCGGCTGGAGAAACGGTCGATCAGCAGGGGCAGGACCAGCAGGATCAGCACGGGGGCGAGCGTCATGCCGCCGACCACGACAAGCGCCAGCGGCTTCTGCACCTGGCTGCCGATGCCGGTGGAAAGCGCCGCCGGCAGCAGGCCGATCGCGGCGACGAGGCAGGTCATCACCACCGGCCGCAGCGAATTGGTCATCGCGGTCCTCAACGCCGAGGCGCGGTCGGCCCCTTCGTCTATCGCCTGGTTGAAGTTCGTCACCACCAGGATGCCGTCCATCACCGATATGCCGAACAGCGCGACGAAGCCGATCGCGGCGGAGATGCTGAACGCCGTTCCCGTCAGCAGCAGGCCCAGCACGCCGCCGATGATCGCCATCGGGATGACGCTGAACGCCAGGAAGGTATCCCGCAGCGAGCCGAAGTTGGCGTAGAGCAGGCCGATGATGATGACGAGGCTGATCGGCACCACGATCTCCAGCCGCGCGATGGCGTTCTGCAGGTTGGCGAGTTCGCCCGCCCATTCCAGCGAATAGCCCGGCGGCAGCACCACATGCTTGGCGATGTTCGCCTGCGCTTCGGCCACGGCGCTGCCAAGGTCGCGGTCGCGGACCGAGAACTTGATCGGGATGTAGCGGGACTGGTGCTCGCGATAGATGAACGAGGCGCCGGTCGTCAGCTTGATCTCCGCGAGTTCCGACAGCGGCACCTGGATCGGCGTGCCATCGGGCGAGGTCGCGCCCACGGTGATGCGCTTGACCGCCTCGATGCTGTCGCGCTGTTCGGGCTTCAGGCGCACCACGATCGGGAAGTGCCGGTCGGTGTGCGGTTCGTAGATGTCGCCGGGCGAGGTGCCCCCGATGGCGGCGGCGACGGTCTGGTTGATGTCATCAGGCGTCAGGCCATAGCGGGCGGCCTTTTCGCGATCGATATCGATGCGCACGGTCGGCTGGCCCAGCGACTGGAAGATGCCAAGGTCGGTGATCCCGCGCACCTTCTGCATCTGGTCCTTGATCTGGCTCGCCAGCTTTTCCAGCGTTTCGAGGTCGGGGCCGAACAGTTTGACCGAGTTCGCGCCCTTCACGCCCGAAGCCGCTTCCTCCACGTTGTCCTCGATGATCTGCGAGAACGAGAAGTCGACGCCGGGATACTTCTCCTGGAACTTCTGCGAGAGATCCTTGATCAGCTTTTCCTTGTCCATGCCCGATGGCCATTCGTCGAACGGCTTGAGCGGGACGAAGTATTCGATGTTGAAGAAGCCGGTGGCGTCGGTCCCATCGTCCGGGCGGCCGTGGGCCGAAAGGACGGCGGTGACTTCGGGGTACTTCAGCATGTCGCGCCGGATCGACTGCGCGGTCTTCTCGCCCGCTTCCAGCGAGATCGAGGCCGGCAGCGACGCGCGGATGTACATGTTGCCTTCTTCAAGGTGCGGCAGGAACTCGATCCCGAGCGAGCGCACCCCGATCAGTGCGCCTACCAGCAGCAGACAGGCCCCGCCGATCGTGAACAGGCGGTTCTTCATCGCGAAGGCCGCCGCGGGGCCATAGACGCCACGCATCTTCGTGACGATCCACGTTTCCACTTCGCTCAGCTTGTCGGGCAGCAGCATCGCCGAAAGCGCCGGGGCCACGGTGAACGTGGCGATCAGGCCGCCGATGATGGCATAGGCATAGGTCTTGGCCATCGGGCCGAAGATGTGGCCTTCCACGCCGGTCAGCGTGAACAGTGGCAGGAAGCTGGCGATGATGATCGCGGCGGCGAAGAAGATGCCCCGGCTGACTTCGCTGGAGGCGCCCAGCACCGCCGAGAGCCGGCTGGCGAAGGTATAGTGCGCGCCGGTGTCCTTGTGGGCTTCCACCTCGTGCGATCGTTCGGCCATGTGCCGGAATATGTTCTCGACCATGATCACGGTCGCATCGACGACAAGGCCGAAGTCGAGCGCGCCGACCGAGAGCAGGTTGGCGGATTCCCCCTGGAGCGTGAGGATCAGCACGGCGAAGGCGAGGGCGAAGGGAATCGTCGCCGCCACGATCAGCGCGCTGCGCAGGTTGCCGAGGAAGGCCCACTGCAGGAAGAAGATCAGCAGCACGCCGGCGACGAGGTTTTCCATCACGGTATGCGTGGTGACGCCGATCAGGTCCGAACGGTCGTAGATGCGTTCCAGCTGCACGCCGGGCGGCAGCACGCCGGTGGTGTTGATTTTCTCGACTTCGGCCTTCACCGCCTGGATCGTCGGCATGGACTGCGCGCCACGGCGCATCAGCACGATGCCCTGGACGATGTCGTCATCGTTGTTGAGGCCGGCGATGCCGTTGCGCGGCAGGTTGCCGATGCGGATCGTGGCCACGTCCTTGACCAGCACGGGGGCATTGCCGTCGCGCGCGACGACCACGTCCTCGATCTGGCTGACCGACTGGATCAGGCCGATACCGCGCACGATCGCAGCCTGGGAACCGAAGTTGATCGTCTGGCCGCCGACGTTGGCGTTGCTGTGGCTGATCGCGGTGATGACCTGGCCGACGTTGGCGTGATGGGCGACCAGCTTGTCGTGGTCGATCACCACTTCGTACGAGCGTTCCTTGCCGCCCCAGCCGGTCACGTCGACCACGCCGGGGATCGCGCGGAAGCGGCGCTGGAGCACCCAGTCCTGCAGGGTCTTGAGATCCTCGACCGAATAGCCGGCCGGCGCCTTGATGCGGTAGCGGTAGATTTCGCCGACCGGGCTGGTGGGCGAAATCTGTGGCACCACCCCGCCGGGCAGCGGCGGCAACTGGGCCAGGCGGTTGACCACCTGCTGCAGCGCTTGATCGTAGTTGTAGTCGTAGGTGAACTGGATCTTCACGTCCGACAGGCCGAACAGCGAGATCGCGCGGATCGCGTTCATGTGCGGCAGGCCCGACATCTGGACCTCGATCGGGATGGTGACGTTGCGTTCCATCTCCTCGGCCGAAAGGCCGGAAGACTGCGTCACCAGTTCGACCATCGGTGGAACCGGATCGGGATAGGCTTCGATGTTGAGGTTGTAGAACGCGATGCCGCCGGCGACGAGCATCGCGACGAAGAAGCCGACGATCGTCAGCCTTTGCCGCAGGGCGAAACGGACGAGTCTGACCATCAGTCGCCAAGCCCCGCTTCGTTGACGAACAGGGCGCCGTCGGTGATGATCCTGGTGCCCGGCGCGATGCCGGAGGTGATGGTCACGTAGCCGTCATGGCTTTCGCCCACGGTCACGTTCTGCGCCTTGACCCGACCCTTGCCGAGATAGACCCAGACCCGGGCGGTATCGCCCTCGTTGATCACCGCGACGGCCGGCACCGCCAGCGCGCCGGGCGTGCTGCTGGGCGCCTTGATGGTAAAGCTGGCGAACATCTGCGGCTTCAGCGCGCCATCCGCATTGGCGATGGTGGCGCGCACGGGCAGGCGGTGGGTGACGGGATCGAGCTGCGCGCCGACGTTGTCGATCACCGCATCGAACACGCGGCCGGGCCAGGCATTGGTGGTGACGTTGACATGATCGCCAACCTTCACCCGCGTGGCGTCGCTTTCCGCGACTTGCGCGATCAGCCATACCCGCGACAGGTCGGCAATGACGAACGCCGGCTGGCTGCCGCCCACCTGCACGAACTGACCGGCGGAAACCGCGCGGGTGGCCACGACGCCGGAGATCGGCGCACGCAGGGTGGCCAGCGCGCCGCTGCCGCCGCCGCCGCCAAACACCGAAAGCTTGCCGCGCGCCGCCGCCGCCGCCGCATCGGCAACGCGCACGGCTGACTGGGCGCTGGCGAGATCGGCCTGCGCCTGCTGGTAGTCCTTCAGCGCGCCGCCCGCGGTCTTGTAGACCTGTTCGGCCCGCGCGGCGTTCTCCTGCGCGACGTGGAGCGACGTGCTGGCCGCCGCCCGCTGCGCCTCGGCCGACATCAGCGCGTTGCGGGCGTCGGCGATATCGCCGGTGCGGATGCTGAGCAGCGGCTGGCCCGCGCTGACGCGCGCGCCAGCTTCGACGAAGACGTTCATCACCTGGCCCGAATAGGGCAGGAACACCGGGGAGCTTTGCGTGCCGTCCACGTCGATCATGCCGGTGGCGCCGGTGCGGATTTCGCCGTCATCGGCCTGCACCGTCTGGATCTTCATGCTGGCGATCTGGCCCTGGGTCAGTTGCAGTTCGCCCGGCGGCAGCGTCGGGGGAGCCGTTTCGGGGTGCCGGAAAAGCGCGCGGGCCAGCGTGATCGCGCCATAGATTGCCACCACGGCAACAACGGCGATGATCAGCAGCCTGATCTGCCGCGACCGGCTAAGCGCCGGAACATCATGTTCGAAAGTCATCGATACCCCACGTCAAAACGCTGCGCGCGCCAAGCATACCATGCCTGTATTACGGCCGCGACGTGGCCTCGCACCCCCTGTCCGGTCAACTTAAACATGCGTAATGTGCAGGCCAGAATCCCCGATTTCCGGGCCTTTCAAAGCCTCTTTGCTTGCCGCGTGGCGTCCGGTAAGCATTGGCCATGTTCGAGAGCCTGAAGCCCTCCCGCCCGACCCGCAACCACGGCTTCGCCTATCGGGCCGGCTGGTGGATAGGCCGCGCGATCATTGCCTTTCTGGTGCTCAGCGTGGGCCTGACGGTGCTGTACAAGTTCGTGCCCGTGCCGGTCACGGCCACCATGCTGATGGACCCCAACGGCTTCACCAAGGACTGGACCTCGCTGGACGATATCGATCGCAACATGGTCGATGCGGCGATCGCCGGCGAGGACGCCAAGTTTTGTCTCCATTCCGGCTTCGATGAGGACGCGATCCTCACTGCCTGGCGCCGCAACCAGCAGGGCGGGCGCATTCGCGGCGGGTCCACGATCAGCCAGCAGACCGCCAAGAACGTGTTCCTGTGGCAGGGTGGCGGCTATTTCCGCAAGGGCCTGGAAGCCTGGTTCACCGTGCTGATCGAGACAATCTGGGGCAAGCGGCGGATCATGGAGGTCTATCTCAACGTCGCCGAAACCGGGATCGGGACGTATGGCGTCGAAGCCGGCGCGCAGCGGTACTACAACAAGGGGGCGCGACACCTTTCCCGCATCGAGGCTGCCCGCATTGCCGCCGCTTTCCCGCAACCCAAGGTGCGCGCGGTGACCGGGGCGACCGGCTTTACCCGCCGCCACGGCAACGCCATCGCCGCGCGCGTCAACACGGTTCGCGCCGATTACGACACCTGCGTCTATCGCTGAAACGAAGTTGGCGCCGGGAGGAAGCTTGCCGGCGTCTCCCGAGGCATCAGGAGTTCTCCCCGGCCGGGATCGAGTCGGCCGCGAACCGCACCGCCGGCCTGTGCGATGTTGGTTCGACGTTGAGACGACGCGGACCAGCCGTTCCCGCCCGCGGAAACGGCGCCTGTCCAAAAATTCATGAAGCGCGCTGTGGGCGAATAAAGGTGGCGTCCGGATGGCGCCGGCTATGCAAGGCAGGTCGGGAAAATCCCCGGCCTGCCATCGGGTTCAGTTTCCGGCTTCCTTGACGATCAGCGTGTAATCGCCGCCTTCGTCGCCCACGCTGAACGCGCGGACCCGGACGAGCAACTGCCCGCTGGTGCGCGCGGTGATGTTCATCTTCTCGGTGCCGGAGGTGTTGTCGTCCACCGTGCGGCTGGCGGCGAAGCCCGCGCCGTCCTTGCCGTCTTCGGGTTCCAGCGGATCGGGCTGGCCCACTTCCAGCACGGCGTCATAGGGGGCGTTGAGTTCAAGGCGATAGGAATGCCGGGCCACGATCGGCAGGGTATAGAGCCGCGTATCGTCGCTGCTGGCCAGCTTGCCCTGAACCGGAGCGCCGGTACGGAGCGCGGCGGGCGGCGGAGGCGGGGGCGGGGCCTGCGTCGGCTGGACCACCACGGTCGCGTCGTTGGTCTCGTCGGACAGCGATTCCAGCTGGACGTAATAGGTGCCGGTGGCCGGCAGCTTGCGCTGGATCTTGGGGTTCAGCCCGTCGCTGTCGTCGTTGTCGGCAATCACTTCATAGCCGCCGCCGGCGACCGGCGCGGCCAGATGCAGCACGGTATCGCTTTCCGACGTCGCGGTGATTTTGACCCACTGGCCCGCCTTGCCGGCAAACGACCAGACGCGCGGAGTGCCCTTGCTGATCTTCACGAAGTCGCTGCCGCCGATCTCCAGCGGCGTGGCCGGGCGGGGCTGGGCAGAGACGGCGCGCGGGCGCAGCAGGATTTCGCGGGCCACGTCGGCGGCATCGGTGGCGATCACGTAGCGTCCCGCCTTGGGGGCGGAGAGGCGCAGCGTGAGCGTACCATCGTCCGCGCGCGCCAGGCTGCCGCCGCTGGCGAAGACTTCGCTGGGCAGCGGGGCCACGACCCTGCCGGTCGCGTCGCAGGCGGAAAGGCCGGTGGCGGGCGCCTTGCTGTCATGCTCGTCATCGTCGCCAGAATCGGCCGGGGCGACCGGCGCCAGCTCGATCTGCAGGCCTTCGCCGGCCGCGAGATCGACGGCGAAGCGAGGCGCGGAGCCTGCCGGCACCTGCTCCAGCTTGCCCACGGGCAAGGCGCGGGCGCCATCGGCGGAACAGGCCGCCAGAGCGGGATCGGCAAGCGCGATCGTGGCGAGGGCAAACGAGGCGGAAAGAAGCAGTCTGGTCTTCATTTCGAGAAACGGTCCCATGCGCCGGGTCCGAGATGGAAGCCGGCGGCGATGTCATGCCATGAAGCGCGCGCCGACGCAGTGGGGAATCGCACACCGATCTGGACACTATTCCGTTTCGGAGATGTCTGTTTCGCCAACGAAAAACGCGGGAGGAAGCCATGCTTCCCCCCGCGCTTTGCGTGTACCGTTCTGCGCTGCGATCAGAAGCTGATGCGCGCGCCGATGCGGATGGTGTAGAGCGAGGAACCGTTGGTGGTCACCAGTTCGTCGGCCAGAATGGTGTCCGGGTTGGGCTGCTCGTACTTGTACTGGGCGCAGGCGTTGCCGCCGTTCGCGACGCAGCTCACCTTCGCCACGACCTTGCGGTAGGGGAAGCTGGAACGCAGCTGCTGGCCCCACGAGCTCTTCAGCAGGTTGGTGAAGTTCTCGATGTCTCCGAACACGGAGAAGCGAGCGCCCAGCGGCAGCGGCACTTCCTGTTCCAGATGCAGGTCGATGCGCGTGAACGCCTTCGAACGGAAGGCATTGCGCGGCGCAACCTGGCCGCGATAGGCGGCAAGGCCCGAACCGTTGATGATCGCGTCGATCCGGTTGGCCGTCGTGGCGCTGTCATACACCACCTTCGGATCGCTCAGGCTGGTCGGGACGTAGAACAGGTACCGGGTGTTGGTACCCGCCGTTCCGAACACGCCAGAACGACCGCCCGAAAGGTCCTGCATCGCGTAGCTGTACGGGCTGCCGGCACGGGTCGTGCCGAACAGGTCGAGCCGGGTCTTGTAGTCGCCGAAGAAGGCATGTTCGTACGACAGGTTGTAACGGAACGCCCAGCGCACTTCGTCGTTCGCATGACCCGGCGAAATCGAGTTCGGGTCATAGTACGTCGAGTTGCCGTAGTTCGATGAAGCGATCGACGAGGTCAACGCACCGGCATCGCGCACGTCCTGCCGGGTGTAGGCGCCGCCGATGGTCAGGCCGAAGTCCCAGGTCTTGTCGAAGCGAACCACACCGATCCAGCTGCGGCCATAGTCGGTGTTGGTCAGCAGCAGGTCCTGCCCCGTGTCACCGGAGTTCGGAATGGCAAGGCCGTTCTGGTAGCGCTGGCGCCCGTCGGGCGTCAGCGAACCGGTAAGCACCTTCGAACGCAGGTCGACGATGGTCACCTGGCTGCGGACCTTCGAGTAGAGCAGGTCGGCCCCGAAGTGCCAGCCATCGCCGAGCGGGCCGAGATCGGCGGTATAATCCGCCGACAGCGTCGCACGCCACTGGTTGGGCATCTTCAGGTTGGGATCGATCGCGTTGATCGTGGTCGTGGCATTGGGGTTCGACGTAAGCGAGCCCGCCGCAGCCTGAACCGCCGTATTCGCCGCGGTCGGGATCACCGTGAACGACGGCGCGTTCAGGATCTGCGAAGCGGTCGCCGCATTGCCGCCGGCAGCGGTGCCGTTAAGCTGATACACGCCGCCATCGGTAACGCGCGCCGTGATCGAGGTATTGATAACGCCGGTGTTCGAGAACGAGTTGCCGATATAGACGTCCGGCGATCCGCCACCGAAGATACCGCCGCCGCCGCGAACCGTCAGGCGCGGCGTAGGCTTGAATGTGAAGCCAACGCGCGGCTGCAACAGGCCCATACCTTCGATGGAATAGGTGTTGGGGAAGCCATAGCGCGTCAGGAAGTTCGGGTTGAGCTGCGGGTGCGACGAGGTGCCGTACACGTCATAGCGCAGACCCGCCGTCACGCTCAGCATGCTGTTGACGCGCCAGTCGTCCTGCAGGCCGAACGTGTAGGTGTCGTAGGAGAAGTTCGCCGCGGCATCGTTTGGATTCAGCGTACCGGCATTGTTGTAGCTGAACGATTGCGCGTTGCCGTTCCGGAAGTCCGCAATGCTGTCGAAATAGTAGGAGCCGGCCGATGGATTGACGAACAGGTTGAACGTCTTGGTATGGTTCCATTCGCCCAGCAGGCGGAAGTTGTGATCCCCCGCGCGCAGCTTGGCGGAAATCGACCCACCCCAGGTGCGCACCTGAAGGACGTTCGACTGGCTGGGACCACCCGAACCGATAATGTACTGCGGCGTACCGCTGGGGCAGCTCAAGCTCGCGTTCGTCGTCGTCGCGCCACCCGTGCGGTTGGGCGTGCTTGGATCGGCGCAGATCGCGAACTGCGCGGTCCGGCCCATCAGCGGGAACTGGCCGCTGTCATAGGCCTTGTAGAGCGCGCGGAATTCGGTCGAGAACTTTTCCGACCAGTCGGCGTTCCAGTTCAGGATGCCGGCGCGCAGCTTGTTGGGCTTGGTATAGGCGTTGGAGGTAAGGCCCAGGTTGGTGTTGCCGGTCGTGGTGTTCACGATCAGCGAATCCTTGGTGTACAGGCCGGTCAGCGAGACGCGCTGGGTTTCCGAAAGGTTGGCGTCGAGACGGCCGACGATGCGATCGTCCTTGTCGCCGTCGGTCTTCAGGATGCCACCCGGATCGAAGCTGTACTTGGTCTTCGCGATGCTCTGGATCAGGGCAAGGTCGGCATTGGTCGCGCCGGTGACGGGCGTGCCGGAATTGTCCTCTACCGTACCGGGCTGCACGGGGCGCGCCGCGCGAACGCGCTCAGCCGAAACCATGAAGAACAGCTTGTCCTTGATGATCGGGCCGGAAAGCGTGGCGCCGAAGTCCTTGCTTTCGAACGAAGGCAGCGGGATCCGGCCATCGGGTCGCGTGATATAGGGCGCGGTCTTCTTGCCGGTCAGCGCATCGGAGCTGTAGGTGAAGAATGCGGTGCCGTGCCAGTCGTTGGTGCCCGATTTCAGGATCGCGTTGCTGACGCCGCCCTGGAAGAAGCCTTCGCGAATGTCATAGGGCGCGACCTTGGTTTCGAACTGGCCGATCGAATCCAGCGGCACCGGACCGCGGCGTGAAGGCAGCGCGTCGGGGTTGAGGCCGAAGCTGTCGGTGATCGGCACGCCGTCGATGGTGAAGCGGTTGAAGCGCGGGTTCTGGCCGGCGAAGGATACCTGGCGTCCGTTGGTCGAACTGGTGTCGAGCGTGGCGAAGGGGTTGCGTGCGGCAAGGTCGCGGATGTCGCGGTTGACCGAAGCCACCTTCGAAATCTGTTCCGAGGTCAGCACGGTCACCGGGCCGGCGGAGAGGTTGCCGGCGCCCTTGATGCGGGACGCGGTCACGATGATCGGGGCGCCCTGGTCTGCGCCGGTTTCGGCGGCGGACAGTTCGATGGGCAGCGAGAAGGTCTGGCCGACGACGGTGTAGACATCGGTCACCGTCGCGCCGGGGTGGCCGGGGGCGGTGACCTTGACGGTGTAGGGGCCGCCAGGACGAAGGCTGTTGGCGGTGAACACGCCGCTGCCATCGGTGGTGGCGCTGGTGATCGTTCCGGTGGGCAGGTGCTCGATGGTGATCGTCGCGCCGGCGATAGCGGTTCCGGCGTCAGTAACCGAGCCGCGCATCGAGGCGGAGGTTTCCTGCGCATAAGCGGGCGTGGCGATGGCGGTCGCCAGCGAAAGGCCAGCCACGCTGGCGGCAAGGAAGTATCTGAACTGCATGTCGAACCCCGTTTTGGACCGGAAAACCAGCCTTTGAGCGTCCATTACCCGACGTTTTCCGTATCCTTCGCGGATGCGGAATCACCCCTCGGAGCAATGGGCGGGCAACTCTTAGCGGCCCTGCCGGAAGACTCGAACAGGTTGCAGATGACACCGATATTGCAATGTTTAGACATTGTGACGACATGTGCGGACGCACGCGGAAAAAATGTGCGATCTTTGGTGACGGGAGGACGCATAAGTTCCTCCTATGGCCATTTTATGTAATATTATTGCATATGTTGCCATACTGCAACGCAGCAGGAATTTTCGATGCAGAGTGGCCTCGCCAATGGAGCGGCGGCGCCCTGGTCAGGAAATTCCGGACGGGTCGTTGTCCGACACCGTCACCAGCCACTGTCGCGTGCCTTCAAGGCCGATGGCTGTGAGACGGCCGGATTGAAAGGCTCCGGTGTCCAGCCCGATGCGGTTGGGAGTGAATTCCGGCTCGTCCACGATCGTGTGCCCGTGCACCACCATGAATTCGCGAACCGACCGGTCCTGAAGAAATTCGCCGCGAATCCAGCGCATGTCCGATCCGGTCTGCTCGGCGATCGGCACGCCGGGACGAATTCCGGCATGGACGAAGAGGTAGTCGCCAATGTGGACGCGTTCTTCCATCGCCTGCAGGAAGACGACATCCGCGGCCGGCACGCATGCCGCCATCGCCTTGCGCAGATCCGCCATGGCGGCGTGGTCGCCCGCGTCCGGATCTATCTGATAGCTGGCAAGGGTTTCACGGCCGCCGTACCGCAGGAAATGGCGCAGCGTTTCATCGTCGTCGAAGCTGCCGAGGAACATCTCCTCGTGGTTGCCCTGGACAAGGCGCACGCGGCGGCGCCTGCCCCACGCCTGCGCAGCCGCGATCACGCCGGCGCTGTCCGGTCCGCGATCGACCAGGTCACCCAGCAGGATCACCGTGGTTTCGGCCGGATCGCGGGCCGCGTCATCGGCGTCGATCCGGTCGATCATCGTCCGGAACAGGTCGAGCCGCCCGTGGATATCGCCGATCGCATAGAGGCGCTGGCCCGCGGGGACGGCCGCCCATGATGTCATCGGGGCCGCATTCGTGGCGGAGCGCCTGAACAGGGAACGGATGCTGCTGATCATGATCTACCGGGTTTTCACGCGCGGATATGCGCAGTGTGCGGCATCGAAACAAGCGGGTTGCGCCGGGTGATGCGAAAAAGACACATTCATTTACAATCGGGCAACATAGGGCAATTTTCATCTTGTGCGTTGCAGCACGGGAATGCACTTGTGACGCCGCAAGCCCAAAGCCGGTCCAGATATACGAGATCGACGGGGCTCCGCAGGCGGGACGACGCGTCAAGAACAAGCAAAAGGAAATGCTCATGCGTACGTCCATCAAGGCCCTTCTGGCCTCGACTCTCCTCGTCTCGACGCTGGCCGCTGCTTCGCCCGCTCTGGCGGACGAGACCGCACCGCCGAGCGATTTCAAGATCACCGGCAGCGCCGCCGTGGTCAGCCAGTACCGGTTCCGCGGCATCTCGCAGTCGAACAACCGTCCCGCGGTGCAGGGTGCGATCACCGTCGCCCACAGCTCGGGCTTCTATGTTTCGACCTGGGGATCGAGCGCTTCGGCCGGCAACAGCACGGTCAACATCGGCGGCACCGAAATCGACGTCTACGGCGGCTATACCCACGGTCTGGGCAGCAGCGGCGTGACGATCGACGCGGGTCTCTATGGCTATATCTATCCGGGTGCGCCGGGCCTCAACTACTACGAAATCTACGGCTCGCTCGCCAAGACCGTCGGACCGGTCAATGCCAAGGCGGGCGTGTTCTTCGCTCCGAAGCAGACCGTGCTCGATGCGACGCCGACGCACCACAGCACCTATGTCTATGGTGAACTCAGCGGCGGCATTCCGGGCACGCCGATCACGCTGCACTCGCACCTGGGCCACACCGGCGGCGGCTTCAACTATACGAAGCAGTACATCGACTACAACGTGGGCGCCAGCCTCACCTGGAAGAACCTGACGTTCGACGCTTCGGTCGTCGGCACCAACGTCAGCAAGTCGGATGCGGCGGCAGCGCCCTTCGCCGACCAGACAGGCACGGCTTCGCCCTTCGAAACCTACCGCGCGGCCAAGGCCGTTGGCGTGTTCTCGGTAACCGCCAGCTTCTGAACTTCCGGCCGAAAGGCAGGATGACGCGGGGGCCAGCGCCGGAAATCGGCGCTGGCCTTTCGTTTGGGGAAACCTTTCCGCGCACCGCCCTTGGGTTTGGCGGGGAAGGGCACTACCTTGGGCGCGGACGTCCTCCAGACAGAGCGAGTGCCGCGTGACCAAGTACCTCCATACCATGATCCGGGTGACCGACCCGGAGGCCACCATCCGCTTCTTCGAGCTTATCGGCGTGCACGAAGTGCGCCGGATGGAAAGCGAGAAGGGCCGCTTCACCCTGATCTTCCTGGCCGCGCCCGGTGGGGAAGGCGTGGCGGAAGTGGAACTGACCTACAACTGGCCGCCCGAGGACGGCGAAGGCGAAACCTATTCCGGCGGCCGCAACTTCGGCCATCTCGCCTATCGCGTCGAGAACATCTACGAAACCTGCCAGAAGCTGGCCGATGCCGGCCACATTATCCACCGCCCTCCGCGGGACGGGCACATGGCCTTTGTGAAGACGCCTGACGGCATATCGGTGGAACTGCTGCAGGACGGGCATCTCGAACCGGCCGAGCCGTGGGCCAGCATGCCCAACACCGGCAGCTGGTAAGGCTGGCACGCCTGGGAAAACGGAAAGGGCCGCTCCCCGTAAGAGGAGCGGCCCTTTTCATGGGTCCGAGCCCGGCAGGCGCGAGAGGCTTCAGCCCTCGACGTGCTCCGCCAGCACCGTCAGCCCCTTGGCGCCGACTTCGGCGAAGCCGCCCTGCACCTGGATTTCCTCCGGCGCGGCGCCCTGGCTCTTGTAGAGCTTGATCGTGCCGTCCTTGACCGTGGACATGAACGGCGCGTGGCCTTCCAGCACGCCGAATTCCCCGTCGGTGCCGGGAACGACGACCATATAGACCTCTTCCGAACGGACGAGACGGGCCGGGGTGACGAGTTCGAAGTGCAGCATGTGCCTTGCCTCTTAGCCCTCTCACCCTTCAGGGGGAGAGGGTTGGGAGAGGGGG
>MEGD01000033.1:0-2989 GCA_001725355.1 Novosphingobium sp. SCN 66-18 | reverse complement strand
CCCCCTCTCCAACTCCGACTAGCTCCGGCTACGCCGCAGCAAGTCTCCGTATCCTCTCCCCCTTGCAGGGTGAGAGGCGTTCCAACTTACGCCTCTTCGGCCAGCTTCTTGGCCTTGGCGACCGCTTCGTCGATGCCGCCGACCATGTAGAACGCGGCTTCGGGCAGGTGATCGTATTCGCCGTCGACCACCGCCTTGAACGAACGGACGGTGTCTTCGACCTGCACGAACTTGCCCGAAATGCCGGTGAACACTTCGGCGACGTGGAACGGCTGGCTGAGGAAGCGCTGGATCTTGCGGGCGCGGGCGACGGTGAGCTTATCCTCTTCCGAAAGCTCGTCCATGCCCAGGATCGCGATGATGTCCTGCAGCGACTTGTACTTCTGCAGCGTTTCCTGAACGCGGCGGGCGGTGTCGTAGTGCTCCTGGCCGACAACGGCGGGCGTCAGCACGCGCGAGGTCGAGTCGAGCGGGTCGACTGCCGGGTAGATGCCGAGTTCCGAGATCGCGCGGTTCAGCGTGGTCGTCGCGTCAAGGTGCGCGAACGAGGCGGCCGGCGCCGGGTCGGTAAGGTCGTCCGCGGGAACGTAGGTGGCCTGAACAGAGGTGATCGAACCCTTGGCGGTCGAGGTGATGCGTTCCTGCAGCGCGCCCATGTCGGTCGCGAGCGTCGGCTGGTAGCCCACGGCCGAAGGAATACGGCCAAGCAGCGCCGACACTTCCGAACCCGCCTGGGTGAAGCGGAAGATGTTGTCGACGAAGAACAGCACGTCCTGGCCTTCCTGGTCGCGGAAGTATTCGGCCATGGTCAGGCCCGAAAGCGCGACGCGGGCACGGGCGCCCGGGGGCTCGTTCATCTGGCCGAACACGAGGGCGACCTTCGAGCCGTCCGGCGTCGGGTTGCCGTCGGCGTCCTTGGCGATAACGCCGGCGTCGAGGAACTCGTGATAGAGGTCGTTGCCTTCACGGGTGCGTTCGCCCACGCCGGCGAAGACCGAGACGCCGCCGTGGCCCTTGGCGATGTTGTTGATCAGTTCCTGGATCAGCACGGTCTTGCCCACGCCGGCGCCGCCGAACAGGCCGATCTTGCCGCCGCGCGCATAGGGGGCGAGCAGGTCGATCACCTTGATGCCGGTGACGAGGATCGCCGCTTCGGTCGACTGGTCGATGAATTCCGGCGCCTTGGCGTGGATCGGGGCGGTCTGTTCCGCGCCGACCGGGCCACGTTCGTCGATCGGTTCACCGATCACGTTCATGATGCGGCCCAGCGTCTTGGGGCCGACCGGCACCGAGATCTGCGCGCCGGTGTTGCTCACGGGCTGGCCGCGGGTGAGGCCGTCGGTCGAGTCCATCGCGATGGTGCGGACGGTGTTTTCGCCCAGGTGCTGCGCCACTTCGAGAACAAGGCGGTTGCCGTTGTTGTCGGTTTCGAGCGCGGACAGGATCGCCGGCAACTCGCCATCGAAGCTGACGTCGACGACGGCGCCGATGACCTGGCTGATCTTGCCTGTAGAGGTGAGGTTCTGAACGGGGGCGGTAGCCATTGCGGTTTCCTTAATTTCGATCTTTAAGAATCTTGTTAAGCTCTTCAAGCTGTTCGGCAATTTTTTGCTGAGACTCAGCCATCACATCCAATCGAAAAATCCAACGCATTATCGCAACTGCAATAAAGAACCCAATAACTACAATAATGAGTTCCATATCGCCGTCTTCCCTTAAAGAGCTTCCGCGCCCGCGATGATTTCGATGAGTTCGGTGGTGATCGCGGCCTGGCGGCTGCGGTTATACTGGATGGTCAGCTTGTTGATCAGCTCGCCGGCGTTGCGCGTGGCGTTGTCCATCGCGGTCATCGACGCGCCCTGTTCGGACGCTTCGCGTTCCAGCAGCGCGCCGAACACTTGCGTGGTGACGTAGCGCGGCAGCAGTTCCTCGAGGATTTCCTCCTCGCCCGGTTCGTATTCCACCACCGCGTCGGCGGCAGCCGTGGCGGCGGGGGCGGGGACCGGAATGATCTGCGTGGTGACCGGGTCCTGCGCCAGCGCCGACTTGAACTTCGGCGCGACGAGGTGGGCGACGTCGAACTTGCCGTCTTCGAACATGGCCAGGATCTGGTGCGCGATCGCGCTGGCTTCGTCGAAGCCGGGCGTGCGCACCGTGCTGGTGTCGAAGTTTTCGGCGATCGCCTTGGGATAATCGCGGCGCAGCGGAGCGCGACCTTTCTTGCCGACGAGGTAGAAGGTCACGGTCTTGCCGGCGGCGATCAGCGCGCGGGCCTGGGCCTTGGCTTCCTTGACGATGTTCGAGTTCAGGCCGCCGCACAGGCCCTTGTCGGTGTTGACCACGACAAGCAAATGGCGCTGGTCGGAACCGGTGCCGCGCATCAGAAGCGGCCCGTTGTCCTGCCCGGCGACCTTGGCTGCAAGGCTGCCCATGACTTCGGCCAGACGGCTGGCATAGGGGCGCGCGGCCTCAGCCGCCGCCTGCGCCTTGCGCAGCTTGGCCGCCGCGACCATCTGCTTGGCCTTGGTGATCTTCTGGGTCGACTTGACCGAGTTGATCCGGCCTTTGAGTTCCTTCAGCGAAGCCACTCAATTTTCTCCAATTCGTCACCCTGGCGAAGGCAGGGGGCCCTATCCACTAGGCGGTACCTGGCGGCACGAGATCCCGGCTTTCGCCGGGATGACGTGTGTTACGCGAACTGCTTGGCGAAAGCGTCGAGCGCGGCCACCAGCTTGCCCTTGGCTTCGTCGCCCAGGTCCTTGGTGTCG
Organism: Novosphingobium sp. SCN 66-18; assembly: GCA_001725355.1. Lineage (GTDB taxonomy): Bacteria > Pseudomonadota > Alphaproteobacteria > Sphingomonadales > Sphingomonadaceae > Novosphingobium. The sequence continues at coordinate 221 of MEGD01000033.1, read as the reverse complement.
CGGATCAGGCCGAGCAGGTCGGCATGGCTCGAGCGCAGGAAGCTGAGCAGCTCGGCTTCGTATTCGGTGACGCGGCTGGTCGGCACGGCATCGAGGTAGCCCTGGGTGCCCGCGAAGATCACGCAGGTCTGCTCTTCGAAGCCGAGCGGCGAGAACTGGGGCTGCTTGAGCAGCTCGGTCAGGCGCGCGCCGCGGTTGAGCAGCTTCTGGGTCGAGGCGTC
>MEGD01000032.1 GCA_001725355.1 Novosphingobium sp. SCN 66-18 | reverse complement strand
AGCCGGTCGTCGCGATGAAGAAGCCCGCCACGACGACGCCCGCCGAAACCGCGGCGTCGGCGGCCATGTGCAGGTAGGCGCCGCGAATGTTGATGTCGTGCTTGCTGCCGCGCATGAACATCAGCGCGGTAGCGGCGTTGATGACGATGCCGATCGCGGCGACGATCATCACCGGGCCGCCGGCCACCGGTTCCGGCTCGATCAGCCGCCGGATGGTTTCGACCACGATCGCGCCCAGCGCGACCAGCAGCAGCGAGGCATTGGCCAGCGCGGCCAGGATCGAGCTGGACTTGAAGCCATAGGTAAAGCGGGCGGACGGCGGCCGGGCGGTGAGCACACTCGCGCCCCAGGCGATCACCAGGCCCAGCACGTCCGAAAGGTTGTGCCCGGCATCGGCCACCAGCGCCATCGATCCGGCGATGATGCCATAGGCCGCCTCGACCACGACGAAGCCCAGATTGAGCGTGATGCCAATCGCGAACGCGCGGCCGAAGCTGGCGGGGGCGTGGTGATGCCCATGCCCGTGCCCTGAACCGTGGTCATGCCCATGGTGATCGTGATGGTGGTGATGGCCGGCTGACATGATCGCCTCCTAGCCCGAACCGGGCCAGCAGGAAAATGCTTTGCGGATGCGATGATATGCCAGGGGGCCTGTAAGCCGGGTTCTGTCCCGCCGGCGACACGTTGCCGTGCCGCTCCAGCAACCAACCCGGACATTGCAGGTCCGAAGACCTTGGCGCGAAACACGCCTGCCGGTTGCCCGGCGCGCCGTCCCTATTCGGTCTTGCTCCGGGTGGGGTTTGCCGTGCCGCTTCCGTTGCCGGTCGCGCGGTGCGCTCTTGCCGCACCCTTTCACCCTTGCCTGCGCCTTGCGACGCATAGGCGGTCTGCTCTCTGTGGCACTTTCCCTGACCCCCGCTTGCGCGAAGGCCGGCGGGCGTTACCCGCCACCCTGTTTCGTGGAGCCCGGACTTTCCTCGGCATCTTGCGATGACGCGGCTGCCCGGCCCCCTGGCGAGGGATCACCTAGCATGACCGAGGTCGCGTTCCAACAGCAGCTCGAACAGAAGGCCACCGATTTGTCCGTCGATCTCGCCGGTGATCTTGTGCGGGCGCCAGCGCCGCTGGAACGCGCGCACCGCCGCGCGGCCGTCGGAGATGTCGTAGCCGAAGCGTTCGAGCGCGAGAAAGAACGCGCCGTCGTTGTCGTAGAGCAGCCGCATGGTCGGCTTGGGGATGGGCAGCGCGAGGCGGTAGCGGGCCAGCAGCGGCCAGTCGAACAGTTCGCCCGGATCGTCCTTGCGCGCGGGGGCTATGTCTGAATGGCCGACCACGTTGGCGCGGGGAATGTTATGGCGCTTCACGATATCCGCCAGCAGCGGGATCAGCGCTTCCATCTGCGCGTCGGGGAAGGGGCGGTACCCCCATTCGTGCCCCGGATTGACCAGTTCGATGCCGATGCTGGCCGAATTGACGTCGGTAATTCCCCGCCAATAGGACCGGCCGGCGTGCCAAGCGCGCTTATCCTCGGGCACCAGCAGAGTGACGGTGCCGTCCTCGTCGATCATGTAGTGCGCGGAAACCTCGGCAGCGGGATCGCACATGCGCTCCAGCGCTTCGGCGGCGGTGCGCATCCCGGTGTAGTGGAGCACCACCATCGATACCGGCAGCTTGCGCTCGTTCCAGTTGGGCGAGGGAACCTCGCGATGGATCAGCCACCGGTTCATCGCCATCCCCGGGGGCGCCTTATGCCGCGGGCACCACCGCGCCCATCACCAGGGCGTCGTCGGAGAGGTGATACTGCAAGCCGCCGCCCATGCTGGCGACAAGCTGGTGCAGCATGGCGGCGGGGGCGGTGCGGCTGGAAAGCTCTTCCGCCCCGGCGCTACCGTCCAGCGCGCGGCCGATGGCGGGATCGAAGGCGATGCGCTGGCCCGAAGCGCGCACCACGATCTCGCTCGTGCCGTCGCGTGGCTCCGCCCCGATGTCGAGCGTGCCGCCGCGCACCAGCGAATCGAGCGCAATCAGCGAGAGGTTGAGGAGCACTTTCACCGCCGGCTTGGGCAGGGTGTCTCCGCCCAGCACCCAGTTCACCGTGACGCGGCCGTTGTTGCCGACCAGCGCGTCGACCAGCGCCTTGGGTTCGGAAAGCGGCACCGAATCGCCGAAGCCGCCGGCCGCGCCGAAGGCCAGCCGGAAGAAGCGCAGCTTGTCGGTAGAGATCTTGGCGCTCTGTTCCAGCAGTTCGAAGCAGCGCTTGCGCATCTCCGGGTCTTTTTCATCGGCCAGCAGTTCCAGCCCGTTGGAGAGCGCCCCCACCGGGCTGAGCATGTCGTGGCACAGCCGGGAGCAGAGCAGGCTGGCGAGTTCGAGTGCTTCGGTGGTCATGATCCGGCGCTTGCTTTCGGGAATGGAGTGTTCGGGGCTGGTGAAGTTGACGAAGTTGACACGGTCCTGCGCGCATGACCCGCCCCGGAGCGGGATGGCCCGTAAAGCGGCGCGTGCGCGGTCCTCTCGGCGTGTCGGTACGGCATGGTTGCTTCGCCTTAACCTTCTACGGTGTCATAGGAAAGCGGTTCGAAACCGGATGGCGCATCCTTCCACAAGGTGATGCGCCCGCGCGCCACGATGGCCCATATCCGGTTGTCGCCCGCCGCTGCCGCCTGATCGGTCCGGGAAGGATGGGGTAGGCCGTTGGGATGGGAATGAAAATATCCCAGCACCTTTGCGCCATCCGCGCGCGCGTGGCGATGTGCGGCGATCAGGGCCGCCGGGTCGATCTCGAAATGGCGCATCGGGTCGGATGCGACGTTTGCGGTGGGCATCGCAGTCTCCACATGCGCCCCTTGCCCAAGCAGCAGGCCGCACGCTTCCCGTGGCGCCGCGCCGGCTGCGGCTTGGCGCATCGTGGTCAGAGCGGATTGGCGGATAACGAAGGACATTGCGCTCCGGCGGGATCATCGGTGGGTACGCGCCAGGCAAAGGATACCGGATCGCAAAGGCATAGACCACACTTTCGCGGTTTGGCGCAAAAGGGCTGGTGCCCGAGGGCGCTTGTCCACGTTTTGCTTCTGTATTCCGGTGCATTTACCATGTTTCCATGGCGCCGAAGTGTTCCTGTTTGGGATTCGGGTCTTCGCAACCCCCGTTGTCGCTGGTTCGGCAGGGGCGTAAAAAAACGCAATGAAAAAGCTTTACTCGATTCAGTATCTTCGGGCGTTTGCGGCGCTTGCGGTGGTCGTTGTACATGCGATTCTTCATCCGCTGTCTGTCGAGATTCCGTCGATCGTCCGTCTGGGCAGCTTTGCCGTGATCCTGTTCTTCGTTATAAGCGGGTTCATCATGGTGTCGGTGACGGGCAACGGCGCTTTTTCAGCTCCGGATTTCCTGCTCAGGCGCATCGCGAGGGTGGCGCCGCTCTATTGGCTGGTCACACTGGTAGTCGCGCTGATAGCGATCGTCTTTCCGATGCTGCTCAAGAATACGACTTATTCGCTGGAGGGCTTTGTCAAATCCGTGCTGTTCATCCCGTTCCGGCGCGGGAATGACGAAATCGTGCCGATGATGAAGCTGGGATGGACGTTGAACTACGAGATGTTCTTCTACGTTCTGTTCGCGGCATTCAGTTACCTGACTGCGGCCAAGCGGTTCATCGGGGTGGCGCTGGTCCTGCTCGGCATCACGCTGTTCAATGCGCTGTTCCAGCCGCAAGGCGTGGCCTTTGAATTCTATGGCCGCCCGGTGGTGCTGACGTTCGTTGGCGGGATGGCCATCGGCCTGTGGCACCTGCGCGGGGGAGATGCGGAGGTTTCCATCGGTTCCGGTCTGGGCTGGCTGCTCGCTGCCGCCGTGTTTCTGGTGGCGGGCATGCGCGTGACGCCCGAGGTGTTGTTCAGCAACCAGGCCGATGCCTGTTTCATGCTTGCCGGAACCTGCCTGGTCATGGGGGGCATCCGGCTGGAATCCGCGCTGCCACGTAGCAACCTGTTGCTTTTGCTGGGCGATGCCTCATACTCGCTATACTTGGTGCATATGTATTGCATCGCCGCATTGTTCATCGTTCTACGCAAGCTGGGGGATTGGGCGATGGATTTCCGTCTTGTGCCTGCTGTTTTCCTTTCCTGCGTGGTGGCGGTGGTGGTGCATTCTTTCGTGGAAAAGCCGATGATGCGCATGTCCCTTAAACCCCGCATGGCGCGGCGCACGGCGGACAGCCTGCCTCGGTGACGGCCACGGCGCACGCAGTCGGCGGCCGGCTGCGCCTGGACATCCAGGCCCTGCGCGGCCTGGCAATTCTGCTGGTTCTGGCGCATCACGCGCGCGTCCCGTTCGTGCCGGGCGGTTTTCTTGGCGTCGACATCTTCTTCGTCGTGTCGGGCTTTCTGATGGCACGGATCATCGACGACGGACTGGGCAATGGCAGCTTCACCTTCGCGGGCTTTTATGCCCGGCGCGCGCGGAGACTGCTGCCCGCGGCATATGCCACGCTGGTCGTCACCGCCGCTTTCGCGGTGTTCCTGCTGGATAGCAAGGAACTGAAGGATTTCGCCGCGCAATTGGCCGGCGCCTTTGCATTCGTGGTCAATGTCGTCCTTTGGCGGCAGGCCGACTATTTCAGCAGCGGCGCGGAATTGAAGCCGCTGTTGCACATGTGGTCGCTTGCGGTGGAGGAGCAGTATTACCTCGGCCTGCCGCTGCTGCTGGCGTTCGCTCCCCGGCGCTTCCGCCTGTCACTGGTGACGATGGCGACCGTAGCGAGCTTCGCGGGATGTCTCTGGCTACGCTCGTTTGCGCCATCCGCCGCCTTTTACATGGTGCCGTCGCGGGCCTGGGAGCTGGGTGTCGGCAGCGTTCTGGCACTGGCGCTGGCGCGCGGACGGGTAAAGCCCGGGCGATGGCCGGCGGCGCGGATGCTCGCCGTTGCGATACTGCTGATCGTGCCGCTGGTGGCCGATGATGCGAACCATCCCGGCTGGGCGGCCCTGGTTTGCTGCCTTGCCACCGCGCTGTTGCTCGTGCCGGGCGGAGAGCCGGGCAAGCGGCTTTCCGCCATGCTGGCGCCCATCTGCGCGACGGGCGATCGTTCCTATTCGCTCTATCTGGTCCACTGGCCGGTGTTTGCCTTTGCCGGCAACGTCATGATTGCGCCGGTGCCGTTGTGGGTGAACCTGCTGCTGATCATTCCCTGTCTTGTCTGGGCCGAGGCGCAGTATCGCTGGGTTGAGCGGCGTCTGCGTTCGTTCCGGATGGGCGCGACCAGCTTGGCGGTCTTGCTCGCGATCCCGCTGGTGACCGTGGGGCTGGTCTATGCAGCGACCCTGCGTTCGGGCGCTGCGGTGGGGGACCGTGCACCCAATTTCGGCCTTTCCGCTGCCTGCAATGGCAATGGCTCCACGCTGGAGGATCGCGCCTGCCGTTCCGGACCTGCCCCCGAGACGCTGGTATGGGGGGATTCGTTCGGGATGCACGTTGCGCCGGGCGTAGCGGCGGTCACACCTGGAGGCATCGTGCAGGCGACCAAGACATTCTGCGGACCGTTTGTTGGCGTTGCCGCTGTCAACGAGAAACTCTATCCCCGCAGGCAGGGCAAAGCGTGCCTCCGTTTCAACCGCTCCGTCGTGGCGATGCTGGCCCGGCATCCGGAGCTTAGTACCGTGATCCTGTCGAGTTCCATCGGCCAGTATCTGCCCGATGCCGAACCCGGCTTCGCGCTGCTGGTCGATCGCGGAAACGGCGCGCCTGTTGTTTTGCCACGCAGCGAAGAAGCCTTGCTGCACGCGCTTGATGAGACCGTGGCGGCGATTCGGGGGATGAGGCGAAAGGTGGTGTTCCTGGCACCGCCTCCTTCGACGGCCACTGACTACGGCCGGTGCGCGCTGCGCCGGACAGAAGGGCGGTGGACCCTGGGCGCGAATGCGGAATGCAGTTTCGCGGAAGCAGAATATCGCTCGGAAAAGCGGGCCGTCCTTCATTTCCTCGAGGCCGCCGAACGCGGACATGATATTGGGGTCGTGCGCATGGATCGCTGGTTTTGTCCGGGCGGGCGTTGCCAATCCTATCGCGACGGCGTCATTCTGTATGCCGATCACGCCCACCTCAGTGCGCGCGGATCGGTGATGGCCGCGCGCGACGGAGGATGGGCGAGCGCGATCGCGGTTCAGGCGCGATGAACGGGAAGACCACGCATAACGTTTTCGAAACTCGGTTATGCCATTGTTCTTCTTGGGGCCATCAAGCGACCTGAGCGCAAAATTTCGCTAGTTTTCTTCTTTTGGGACCATTAAGCATGGCACTATGCTGCACTGCACTACTGGTATTGGTTCTTCATGTAGGCTAGTGAAGCCGTAAGTAATCGGGAGCTATGGTGCGGCTGATTTCTGATACCACTGCCGGAACGCCTGCTTCCGATGAAGCCGATGTGGTGTACATCGGCGGAATTCGTAGTTCGCGGCTGACGCGTGCTGAATTGGCCGAGGTTATGGTCAACGACGTTTCGCGGGCTCGTGCCGGGCAACTTGAAATGCCGCGGGTGGTCGTTGCGACCAATGGACTGGTCATTACCAACTATCATCACGATCCGGATTTTCGCCGGCTGATCGACCAGGCCGATATCGTCGATGTCGACGGGATGCCGCTGGTGCTGGCGACCCGGCTGTTGTGCAAAAACCCCGTGCGGGAACGCGTTGCGACGACGGATTTCGTGCGCGATGCATCGGCGATCGCGGCGGAAACCGGTGTGCGCTTCTTTTTCCTGGGCGCGCGCGATGACCGCGCCGCAAAGTCCGCGTATAATCTGACCAAGGCCTATCCCGGACTGGAGGTGGTCGGTACGCGGAACGGCTATTTCACCCGCGAGGAAGAAGACGATATCTGCGCGCAGATCGTCGCTTCCGGGGCCGACGTGCTCTGGCTTGGTCTCGGCAGCCCCAAGCAGGAAGATTTCGCCATCCGCAACCGGCACAAGCTGGCCGGCCTCGGCTGGATACGCACCTGCGGCGGCCTGTTCGATTTCTATTCCGATTTTGCGCCTCGCGCACCGGCATGGATGCAGAATCTGGGCATCGAATGGATGTTTCGCGCGTGGCAGGAACCGCGCCGGCTGGGATTGCGGTATCTTGCCAGCAATCCGGCGGCTATCTACCATATCCTGACCAAGACGCACGATTAAACGCTTGAAATAGCTTGGAGGAAGCGACTTTCACTCCAAGCGGAAAACAGGTGCGGACCATGCTGGTGCCGGTATGAATTCTGAGCGCGCAGATGCCGGTCGCGCGCCTGGCGATCGCGGTGACATGAAGTGACCACAGCTCCGGCCAGCGTGCATCAGATCGGGATCGAGGCTGGCCGCACCGGCCGGCGCAGGCGTTCGCCTGCGGGGTCGATGGCGCGCGGCCGCGTTTTCAGGGCCGTGCTGCTGGTGATCTCTCTCGGGCTGGGCAGCCTTGCCCTGCTGTGGGGCATGATGCCGCATCTGTTCGAGGACAGCGGCGAGCGCGTCTGGAATCCGCCGAAATCGACACTGGGCGCCCCACGCCCGAACGAGGCGATGGCCTGGCGGCCCGTGGCCATCGGTGGCGGGGGGTTCATCACCGGGTTGTCCGCCGATGACGCGGGCAAGACGTGGGTGGCGCGAACCGACGTGTACGGAGCCTATCGCTGGGACGCGGCGGCGGACCGGTGGGTGCAACTGGTCTCGGCCCGGTCGATGCCTCAGGAGAATGTTGTGCAGGCCGGGGCGGCTGCCGGGGTTTACGAGATCGTCGTGGCGCCGGGCGATCCGAATCGGCTGTATATGGCCTTCATGAACGGTGTTTTCCGTTCCGACGATGGCGGCGGCCATTGGCGGCGCGTGCTTGGTGGGCCTGGCAAGGACGAGGCATTCGCGCTGGACGCCAATAGCGAATTTCGCCTCTATGGCGCTTTCATGGCGGTTTCGCCCGAAAATCCGGATGTTGTAGCGTTCGGTTCCCCTGATCGCGGGCTTTGGCGCAGCGGCGATGGAGGCGGCCACTGGGAACGCGTCGCCGCCGTTCCGCCTGCGCGCGATATGCGGCCGGGCAAGCCCGGCGTGCAGGCACCGGGTATTCTGGTGTGGTTCCGAAAGGATGGGGGGACCACACGATTGTGGGCCGCATCCGCGGGGAACGGTGTCTATGCCGGCAATGCCGATGGGGGCGGAATGGCGTCCGTCGGCGGGCCGCGCTTTGTCCGTCGCGGCGCATTTGCGGCCGACGGCTCGTTTTATGCCGCGGATGGCGAGGAAAAGCGCGTGATGCGGTTGTCGGGCGGCCGATGGGAAGAGTTGACCGCCCGTATAGCCGACGGGCGCGTCTTCGCTGCCGTCGCCGTCGACCCGGCGCACGGAACCGTGATGGTCGGCGATCAGGGAGGGCGGCTGTGGTGCTCGGTTGATGGAGCCACATGGAACATGGCCTCGCGCAGCGCCAAGGTCGGGGACCGCGATCCACCGTGGCTGGCCATCGCCGACCACGCCTATTTCGCCACGGGCCAGATCATGTTCGATCCCAACCGGTCCGGCCGGCTGTGGACGGCGGCGGGAACAGGCGTTTTCACCGCGCAACCTGCGTCTGCCTGCGCACCGGTCGTCTGGGAAAGCCGTACCCGTGGGATCGAGGAACTGGTGACCAACGATGCGGTCAGTGCGCCCGGCTTCCCTCCGGTTTTTGCCGCATGGGATTTCGGCATTCACGTCAAACCGGATCTCGATGCCTTTTCGACCGGATTCGGGCCGCGCCAGCGGATGCTGATCGCCGCGCAGCAGGTGGACTGGACTCCCGCGCGCCCGGGCTTTCTGGTCACCAATGCTTCGGATACCCGCATGGGTTGCTGTTCCGAAGACGGGCAGTCGGTACTGGCCGGCTATAGCGAGGACGGGGGGCGGACGTGGACGCGCTTCGCCAGTTTGCCCACGCCGCCGGGCACCGATCCGGCCGACCCCTGGCGCATGTCATTCGGCACGATCGCGGTTTCGTCGGACGATCCCGACAACATCGTGTGGGAACCGGCATTCAACCGCTCGCCCTTCTATACGCTTGACCGTGGCCGGACATGGTCGCGCGTGGTGTTGCCGGGCGAGATGCTCCCGCATACCGGATCGTTCAAGGACTATTGGCCGCAACGGAAGACGCTGGCGGCGGACCGGGCTGCGCCCGGAACGTTCTATCTTTTACACAGCGGCGATGGCGACAACATCTCGCTCGCGGGGGTGTGGGTCACGCGCGACAAGGGGCAGCGCTGGAGCCGTGTTTTCGCGGGGCAGGTCGTGCCAGACAGTTCGCGCGCGGCCAAGTTGCGGGCCGTGCCGGGGAAGGCCGGCTGGCTGTTCCTGACCAACGGGCAACCGAAATCCCGTGATTCGCGACTGCGGCGATCTGTCGACGGTGGCAAGACATGGACCGTTCTGGAGGACGTGGATGGCGTGGACGATGTCGCTTTCGGCAAGGCGCCGCGCGGCTCGGACATGCCCACAATCTTCGTTTCCGGGCGGGTCGGCGGTCGCTTTGGCATCTGGCGGTCTGTCGATAACGCGCGAACCTGGCAGCGGCTGACCGGTTTCCCGCTCGATCGTCTGGATCAGGTGACGGTAATCGAAGGCGACAAGAACGTGTTCGGCAGGGTCTATGTCGGTTTCACCGGTTCCGGCTGGATCTATGGCGAGCCGGCGCCGTGCCGGCCGGGTACGATTTCGGCCGCCGGCGAGGAAGAGTGCAGTGCGGTGGAGCAGGCGCGCTGAAATGCCTCTGGGAATGGGATCTCCAGGTAGGACGCACAGGCCGGTACTGTCTGCCGACAGGCTGGGCGCTGTTCCCGAAGGCCCGTTCGCGAAAATTCGGGGGCTGATCGAGATTGTTGCCGGGGCGTTGGCCCTGTCGTGCGGGTTCTTCTTCGCCTCGTTCGACAGCATGGAGGGTAGGGCAATGGCCTGCCTGGTCATGGGCCTCTACCTGCTGCTGTTGCTGTTCCGCCCTGTGCCTTTGACCTTCTGGCGAGCGTTCCTGCCGGTGATCGGCCCGGTGCTGCTGGCGATGGCGTGGATCGCGCTGGCGCCGCTGCTCGCCCCTGGGGCCTGGCTGGCACCAGACATGGCGACGGGCAACATCGTCGGTTTCCATGCTGCCGTCATGGCGCTGCTGGCAGGCGCGCTGATCGGGTATCGACACGTTCCGGTGGTGCGCCTGATTGATATCTGGCTGATAATCGTGGCGCTCCAGCTCGGTCTGTCTTTGCTCATGGGGACGGGCGTGCTGGCCGGGCCGTTCGACGTTCCCATGTTTCGCAATGGGCGGCTGACCGGTCTGGCGGGCAACGCCAATATCCAGGCGGTTCTGGCCGGCATCGCCTTATTGCTGACGGCAGCGCGGGTCGCCGCGCGCTTGCGGCACCAGCGGCAACCCTGGCGCGCTCTGGTGCGCAATCCCGGCATAGCCGCGCAGTTGGGGCTGGTCATACTGTGCCTTGCGGTGATGCTCTACGCCGGATCGCGGTTTCCGCTGTTCGTTGCGGGGCTGCTGCTGGCGGTTCTTGGCGCACGCGCGCTGGCGCGCGGCGGAACGCGGGGGGGGCTTCTCCGGATCGCGTTGATAACGGGTCTTGTCGGAGTGATCAGCCTGGCCGGGATGGCCGATGTCGTCGTGCGCCGCCTTGGCGAACTGGACGTTGGCGCCGCTGTGCGGACCGAAATGTGGTCGCGTTATCTCGCAGCGGCGTGGCGCTCTCCATGGTTCGGCTATGGGCCGGGCGGCTTTCCCACGCTCAACAGCATGCTGTTGCCCGATCCGCTGGTGGCCGAAGCGGCGTGGACGGTCAATTCGCCCCACAACATCCTGCTGCAACTGCTGCTGAAAGGCGGTCTGCCCTATCTGCTGTTTCTGCTGGCGGCGGCGGCGATGGTGGCCGTGCCTGTAGTCCGCCACTTTTCGGGCGGGCGACGGTCGCTGGAAGCATGGGGCATTGCGCTGGCTCTCGTCTTTCTGTTCGCCAACGGCATGATCGATATCTGCCTGGACGTGCCGGCGACCACCTGTTTCGCCATGTTCCTGGCCGGCGTGTTATGGGGCACTGCCCGCCCGGTTCCGGTAGTCGGCGTCTCCAAGCCGTGACCGGCGCCATTCCGTAAGAAGCGGAACGAAAGCGTCGGATTGCCGTGCCATCGCGAACACGCGATCGCGCAGGGATTTGTCTATGCGAGCGAGCCAGACCGCTTCCGCGACGCTGCGCGATCGCGTTTCCGGCGACAGGTCGGACCAGTTGCGGAAGGCATAGGCGACGCGCCAGGCGCCAGCATTGCGCTGGTATGGGGCATCGGCATAGCTGCGTTCGAACGCCTTGCGCGTTTCGGCATCGCGCTCGCCCCGGCGCTGGGCCGTGCTGAAGGCCACCATTGTCCATGCTTCCCCCCAGATGGGGCGCGTGGCGGTGGCTTGCAGGGCGTCGGTGCGCGCGGCATCAAGCAGCCGGCTGCGCAACACCGGATCGTTTTCGGCGCCAGCTGCGAGCACTTTCATGTTGGCCGACGACAACAGCCCGCGCGGGGGGAGACTATCCGTGCCCGCCTGAAGCAGCGACGGTCCCGAAAGTGGATAGTTGCGTTCGGCCAGGAGGCTCAACACGCCGAGCTGGCGGATCAGCGGCGCAACGGCCTGTTCCGTCCGGATGACACCGATGGACTGCGCAAGGCACAGCAGCACGGCACCGGCAACGCCCAAGCTGACGAGGCGGTCATACGGAACAACCCGACGACCGCCTTCCATCAGGCCGCGGCGCGATAGTACTGCGTGTACTTCTTGGAATAATAGAGACCGCCGATCGCCTCGGCCGCGGAATCGACCATCGTGTAGATCACGCCGATCGGGTTCGAGCCGTCCGACTGCAGCCAGTTGACGGCGGACGCGGCGGCTTGAGGCGGCGTGGAAGCCCAGCGCACCGCCAGAACGGTGGCGTCGGCCATTGCGGCCAGGAAGCGGCCGTCAGCCAGGCCCACCAGCGGCGGAAGGTCCAGCACCACGAAATCGTAACGGTCGCTCAGCTTGTTCAGAAGCGTGACCATGCCGTCGCTGCCGAACAAGTCTTCGGAACTGAAATACGGCGCGGAGACCAGAAGCTGATCCATGCCTTCGACATCGCCCGGGTGGATGGCTTCCGCTTCGCTCGCGGTGCCGTGCAGCACCTCGACCAGCCCTGGCCCCGAACCGGGGTTCTCGACGATATGCCGCACCTGGGCACGGCGAACGTCGCAATCGACCAGAATCACGCGTGAGCCGTTGAGCGCCAGGGTACGGGCGAACGACAGCGACGACGTGGTCTTCCCTTCGCTGGGCAGCGCGGACGTGAAGGCAATGATCTTCGGCGGCTTGGCCGACTTGACCCCCAGAATGGCGGCCCTGGCAATACGGAACGATTCGCTGAACAGCGAGGTCGGCTTTTCGAGCAGCGTGCGCCCCGGGTTCGATGAACGCGGCAGCTTGGGCACGGCGGCCAGCACTGGCAGACCGAGCGTGGATTCGACGTCGTCGATCGTGCGCAGGCCGCGAACCATCATTTCCTGGAAGATGATCGTGGCGATGCCCGCGGCGAGGCCGACGACCAGCGACAGCACGCTCATCAGCAGGCGCTTGGGGAAGGTGGGTTTGGTGGGCACGTCGGCCCGGTTGACGATCACGGCCTGCGAAATCTGATTCTGCGACGCCTGGGTCGATTCGAGCCACATCTGCGACATGCGGTCATAGGCCGCGCGCTTGGCTGCCGCATCGCGCTCCAGGCTGTCGGCGATCACGGCCGCACGCGTGTTGCTGGCCTGTTCGCCCGCCACGCGGCCCATCGTCGAGCGCAGGCTTCCGGCGCGTGCTTCCACGGCCGTCGTATTGGCACGCAGGGATGCCACGGCGCGTTCGGCTTCGTCGCGGATCTGCTGGTCGATCGACGCGAGCTGATCGCGCACACGGATGCTTTCCGGATGCCTGGGGCCGTAACGGGCCTCCACCTCGCCCTGATTGCGCAGGATTTCGGCCCGCTGACGGCGCAAGTCGTTGATCACCGGGGAATTGCGGACCTGCTCGACAGAATCGAGATTGCCGCGCTGGATCTGGCGTTCGGCGGTGCTGAGCGCGGCGCGTGCGGCCGCGGCATCGGATTCGGCCATGGCCAGCTGGCTGGACAGCGGGCCAACCTGCTGGTCGACGATCGTGCCGGCGTTTGAGCCGGAACCCTGCGCGAGGCCCGCCTGGGCGCGGTACTGCGCAACCTGCTCGTCGGCCGCGCGCATTTCGGCGGCCAGCTTGTCGAGCTGTTCGCGGAACCAGTCGGCCTGCCGGGCCGCCGTTCCGGTCGAAGTGTTGACCTTGAGGTCGAGATACCCTTCCGCGACGGCGTTGGCGACACGCGCGGCCTTCTGCGGGTCTTCGGAGGTGTATCCAACGGAAATCAGATAGGTCAGCTTGTCGCGGCTGACCGAAAGGCGGTCGAGCAGTGCGCTCGCCAGAGCCGCATCGCGATCACCACTGACATTGCCGGCCTTGCGCACGCTTTCGAGCAGCTCCGGATCGTTCTCAAGCTTCAGCGCCTTGACGACGCGCTGCGCGAGTTCCGTGGAGCTAAGGACGGCAACCTCGGTCTCGATGGATTCGGGACTGAGCGCTTCCTGAGGCTGCTTGTTATTCAGCGGATTGCGCGATGGGTCGATGCGGATCAGCGCGGCCGCAGTATAGCGCGGCGTGATCAGGGAAATCCCGGCAACACCTGCGACAGTGATGGCCACGGTTACGATAACCAGCGTCAGCCACCGCCGCCGCAAGGTGTCCTGAGCGCTTTGCACAAAGTCCGAGAAGCGTCCCGCTGGTGCTTCGTTTTGATGCGTAACTTCCATGTCTCTATGGATTCCTCAGACGATTGTGCGGTGCACTATAACATTGATTTCCGCGGTGCACCAAGATCAGTATTGCAGCGTTGCGCCGAACAGGACGCGGAACTCGTCGAAATCGGAACCCAACCCCGCCCCGTTGCGGTTGCGGCTGGTGTAGGAAATCGTCGAATTCAGATTCAGCCTGCGATTCGCCAGATAGCGAGCCTGCCCGCGAACTCCGACGACATCATTCTTCAGGTTCGTTCCGACATAGTTCTGGTGCGAATAGTCCACCGAACCGCTTAAGATAAGATTGCGCAGCATCTCATGATCGATCTGTGCCCGTATCCGGTTGTCGAAATAGCCGGTCGTGCCCAGAATGTTCGAATCCTCGATCGTGCGGCTTGCGGACAGCGAAAGCGTGGTGAGTTCGGACGGGAAGTATTCCAGCCGGACCTGCGCCGCGAAGCCATCGAGCGTGGGATAGAGCGAGGGGGTATCATATTTGCGGTGCGTGTAGCCCACGCCGATCGAACCGCGCAGCAGGCCCGCCAGATCGAGATTCATCCCCGCGAGGAAGCGGACCGCATCCGATGACCGGTTGGGAGCGCCACTGAGCAGCAGATTGTCATAATCGACGCGTTCGTAACCCAACTGGCCGAAGACAGTGGCGCTTGGGGTAAGCGCGTACTCGACCTGCCCGGTGACGCGCCATGCCTCGCGATTGCGGTCCCGCTGGCTGCGGATCGTGCCGTTGCCCACGTTGATCGTGCTGAAATCGAGATTGGTCCAGTCGAAGGCCAGCGTCGTGCGCGCCTGGCCGGCCTGATAGCTGCCCCGCAAGGCGGCATAGGTGCGCAAGTAGCTTGAAAGGACCGTAAAATCGCTCTGAATGCCGCCCGAGAATGGCGTTTCATAGATGCGGCCGATCTGGAATTCCGGGGTGACGGCGATGTCTGAACGTACATCCAGCCGGCTGAGCACGCCAAGATCCCAGTTGTTCTGGTTGCGGCGCGGCGTGCTGAAAAAGCGCTGGAAATCGCCACGCGCGCGCGCGCGCAGCTGGTGGCGGTTCCAGTCGGATTCGACGCGCAGCGCAGGGCTGATGCCGGCGAAGCCATCGGTATCGCGGTTGCTGCCGGAAAGCAGGACGTTGTCGGTGAGTCCGGCATAGGTGCTCAGCGAGGGGAAAACGTTCAAGGAGCCAACGTTGATGCCCAGCGGATCGTAATCCGGGCGAGCCTTTTCCTGTACGCTAACGTTGCGGCCCTTGTCGAAATCCGGCGGTATCGCGGTATCGATCAGGACGGAACCGCTCGCCGATTGGGCGTGAGCCGAGGTCGCCACGGCCGTGGCGACGAGCGCCAGCGTGAACGAACCGATGATGTTGAACCGTTTCACTTTGTAGTTTCCCCAGTTCGCGAAACCTCCACCCGGGCGGACGATCCGGTCGCAGACAGCAGAGTTAATCCTTCAATGCGCGGCCTTCGCGGCGCGGGCGCGTGGCCTTACGACGTGTAGTTCGAAGAACCGCCGCCAACGCCGACCACGGGCGAGCCGAATGCGCTGTTGCCAAAGCCATCGCCACCGCCATTGATCGCCCCGGTGCCTCGCCGCAGGGTGCGGCGCTTGAGCGCTTCCGCGACGTTGAGGATGGCTTGCCGCTGCACCGCGGAAAGCGACGGCGTGCCGGCAAGGCTTTCAAGGGCGGCAATGGCCGCCTCGTTGGAACAGGATACCTGGCTCACCGCGAACAGGGTGGCGCCTTCGTAGTCCTCCAGCGTCGCGTTGGCCGGAAGCTTGGCGAACTCGGACAGCACGGGGCCGCTCAGCGCGCAGGTCTCGGTGCTTTGCGGCGCGCCACTTCCGTTCTGGCCCATGGCGAAATCCGGCACGATGGCCAGAAGCGATACCGTTGCCAATCCCGCCGCCAGCAGGCGGGTTCCTCGATTTTTTCCCAGCATTTTACAACCCCCTGTAGAAGTCATGCAGCCTGGGACCCTCAGTGCGACTTTATCAACTCAAGAGTGCTGCAGAAAACGATTCAGAAGAAAACGGTTAGAAATAACGCTCGCCGATGCGAATGGTATCGCCCGGCAAAACTCGAAGATCAGGACTGACTTGAAACGCCACTTCCTCGGTGGTGCCTGCCCGCCTGATATAGACGATGCCGCGCGCTGCGCGCGGGGTGAAGCCCTGCGCGGTGGCGACGGCGTTGGGAACCGTCAGGCCTGCGGAATAGGGATACTGGCCAGGCGCCTTGACTTCCCCGAGAATGAAGAAGGGCCGGAAATTGATAACCTCGACGCTGACCTTCGGATCGCGCAGATAGCCATCGGCCAGCTTCGTTTGCACGGCAAGGGCCACTTCCTGCGGCGTCCGGCCCGTGCCTTGCACGTCACCGATCAGCGGCAGGGAAAGGTTGCCGGATGATCCGACCGCGAATTCCCCGGAAAGCGTTGGTTCGTTGAAGACCGTGACCCGAATCTTGTCGCCCGCGCCAAGCTTGTAATCCTCGATGGTATCCGTGTTCGCGTTCGCGACATAGCGATCGCCAGAGGAAACGACCTGTGCTGGCGCGCCCGCGCAGGCGGTCACCGTGCAAAGCAGAACTGCGCTGATCAGGATGCGAAGGAAAGCAACAACTTTCATCATGCCCGGTCCGGTCTTCCTCATGTCAGGGTCACATATTACGCATTCGCAGTATAGAACAGTATGACGTTGATCACAATGACTATCCATGTGTTGCATCGCGGGATGTCTTGTTTCAGGACGGACTCCCAGGGAAATATGTTGCACTGGCGTTGCTGCGCGGCAACGATCCCGACACCGTCCGGCAGATTCAGGAGAGTGAAAGTGCCGACGACGGGGACGAGGCCGGCAAGGCCGGATGACATCGGAAAGGCGGTCGGGTGAGCGGTCAGGCTGGTTCGGGGCATCGCCTCGTTGGCATCCAGTTGTTGCGGGGGCTTGCGGCGTCGATGGTCGTGGTGTCGCACGCGAACACCATGATGGGACATGGCGAATTTTTCGGCCTCAGTCCGTTCCCCATCCTCGACACCGGGGCCTTCGGCGTCTCGATCTTCTTCGTCATCAGCGGCTTCATTATCGTTTTTGTTTCGCTGAACGGGCAGGGTGACGCCCGTGTGTCCACGGGCACGTTCGCCTGGCGGCGTTTCGTGCGGATCGTGCCGTTCATGTGGCTGTGCACCCTTGGCTACAATCTCCTGAGCTATGCCGGAACACATCAGGTCGAATGGGGGCCAATGCTGAGGGCACTGGTTCTGTCGCCCGTCGGGGAACTGAAGCCCAATGTGCTGTGGTCCCTGCGCCACGAACTGATCTTCTATGCCCTGTTCGCGGTGGCTTTGCTGGGAACAAGGCGCCGGATCTGGCTGCTTTATGCCTGGTTTGCGGCGCCGCTGGTTTATGCCGCGCTGTCCCAGGCCGGGTTGTTGTCCGCGCTGGCGGACAGACCGCTTGCCGCAGAGTTCCTGAAAGTCCTGCTCATGGGCAGCGAAGTTGGTGCGAACTTCCAGTTCGCTGCCGGCTTCCTGTTGGGCATCCTCTATCTGCGCTCGGCGCCGATCCTGCGTGCGCGGGCGTGGGCGGGCCTGCTGGTCGCGGCCTTCGCCGTGATCGCGGCCGATGTCGTGGTGGAAGCGACCGCCATCCCCTCCGGGCTTTGGCGGGCCGCGGCGTGGACTGCGCTGGCGGCGCCGCTCGTGTGGCTGGCGCTGGTCGCTCCCCATGAAGATACGATTCTGTCGCGCGCTGCCGAAGCCCTGGGCGACGCGTCGTTCTCGATCTATCTCGTGCACAACCCCGTGTTGCTGATTCTGTTTCGGCTCGCCCGCCCATTGGCGGCGCATGTGCCACTTGCCGGGCTGTACTTCGTGTTCGTCGGGGGCGCGATCGTTGCCGGGATCATCGTGCATCGCCTTGTGGAGCGGCCGCTGCTCGCTTGGGCATCCGGTCGATCGCCTCACTTCCGGGTGACGGGAGCGGGACGCGCCCAAGGCTGAAAGTCCGCGGCGTGGGCTTGCCGGTGAAGCCTGCTTTGAGGGCCTGGCCGCACTATCATGCGGCAAATATATAATGCGCAGTTTACCTTTGCGTCTAACTTAAGCGCAATTCGCTTGCCCCATAAGTCGACCCAACTTGGTCGGGGCGCAAGCGATGTATTACAATGCCATCGGAAAAGTCATGCCGGAATCCGGCAAGACTACTAACTGGACGATTACGGGATCGGCAGGCGGGGTTCGCAACGGCACCGCAGGTAACGATATCTTCCACAGCATAGCGGGCGATACGCTCGTCGGCGGTGCCGGAGATGACGTCTACAACCTGTGGGACGCGGCTTCGACGGTACGCGAAAATGCCGGCGGCGGGGTGGATTCGATCTACGTCCGCTTCTGGGGTGGCATGGCGCTGCCCGGCAATGTCGAAAACCTGTACCTCGTTTCGGCGGGATCGAACTGGGGAACGGGCAACAATCTCGACAACCTGATCGTCGCGGGCAACACGGGCGCCACGCTCAACGGCCTGGGCGGGAACGACGTGTTGGTCGGCGGAAAGGGTGCGGACGTGTTCCGCGTTGCCGCCGGGAATGGTTCCGACGCGATCGTCAACTTCCAGCCGGGATGGGATGTGGTCGATCTCGATGGCTATGCGATCACGTCGTTCGATGACCTGCTGGCCCGCTCGAAGCAGGTCGGCGGGGATGTCAAGGTCACGTTGTCATCCTCTGAAACCCTTGTCTTGCGTGGTGTGGCGCTGTCGAGCCTGACGGCGGCCGATTTCGATCTGCCGCTTGCGCCAGTTTCGGCGGCCGACGGTGCCATCGTGATCGACCGGCCCGGCGCCGGCTGGAATTTCAACGGCTGGTATGCGCTGAACAACACCTGGAACATCAGCGGCCTGGCCTGGGGCAAGGACGTGATGGTCACGACCCAGTTCTCGCCCGGCAATGTGACCGATGGGGCAACCTTTTCCTGGTCGGCACCGCTTTCCACCAGCCTGACGCCCACGATCCTGGCGTTCCCGGAACTCATCTTCGGCATTAGTCCGCTGAACCCGGCCGGCGTGAATCCGACGGATACCGAGCACGTCTTTCCCGCGCGTGTGGGAGACATCACCGCGTTCACGGCCAAACAGGATCTCGCCTATACGGGCAACCTCGCCGGCTTCAACGTCGCCTACGACATCTGGTTGACGAGCAAGCCCGGTGGCAACGCCAGCACGATCACCAACGAAGTGATGATCTGGGTGCACAAGGGAGCATTCGAGGCTTATGGCGCCGCCATCGGCACGTATGTATCGCCCGACGGCCAAACCGCCACGATCTATCACAAGGACACCTATACCGCGGTTGTGTTCGACAAGGATCTGCCCACCGCCACGGTCGATGTGGCCGCGGTCCTGAAGGCATTGCAGGCGCTGCACATCGTTTCGGCGGATGAATATGTCGGATCGGTCGAACTGGGGGCCGAAGTCGTCTCGGGCACGGGCCGGCTGGTCGTCAAGAATCTCGATCTGTCGCTGACGACGCAGAACGCGGATGGATCGCAGACGACCAAGGTGGTGACGGGCGAAGGCGCCACGGTTTCCACGATCGGCGCGCCCAACAAGGCGCTTGAGGCCGCATGGGCCACCACCACCGTGGATGGCACGACGACAGAACGCGATGCCTATGGCAACGTGCTGACCAAGAAGACCGTGCATCAAGCGGATGGTCATGTGGTGGTCACCACCTTCGATGCGGCCGGCAAGGCCGTTGCGGTAGACACGTCGACCAAGGCGGATAGCGCGATCACCACTGTGCATCAGGACGGCGCCGGAAAGACGCTGGGCAGCACGGTCTCGGACTATTCCACCGTCGGCTCCATCTGGACGTCGGAGTACGACGCGTCCGGGGCGAAGCTCTTGACGAAGCACAGCGTGATTCAGGCTGACGGCAGCACGGTGACGCAGTTCTATAACGCCGCGGATGCGCTCGTCCGCGCGGAAAAGACCATCGTCCAGTCGGATGGCGTGGTTACCCAGCACTTTGATGCCAATTTCGTTCTGACCGGGGCGGACAAGGTGATGGCCGGACTGGGGGTCACCCAGCACTTCGACGCCGCCTTCAACCTTGTCGGCGCGGACAAGACCATCGTTCAATCGGACGGATCAACGATTACCCAGCATTACGACGGTGCCTTCAAGCTCCTGTCGTGGGACATGGTGAAAGTCGCCAATTCGGCGGTGACCACCTATGCCTATTCCGCGAACGGTGTGCTGACCGGTATCCATGTCGATCGGATAGACCCCGGCAATATCGTCAAGACGATTGATCTCGATGCCAAATGGAACGCATTGTCCGCCAAGCTGACCGGAACCGCCGGGAACGATGTTCTCACCGGCGCGACTTACGCCACGGAGTTTCACGGCGGTAGCGGATCGGATACCATCCGCTGCGGTAGTGGAGTGGACACGATCTACTTCGATACGGCAATCGGCCATGGCGACGTGGACACCATCCGTTCGTTCAAGAGCGGAACCGACAAGCTGGTGCTGGACAGCGGGATCTTTTCGGCATTGGGCCATGGCGGTGCGCTGGCCGAAGGCGCTTTCGTGATCGGCAAGCAGGCGATGACGCCGGATCAGCATCTGCTGTACGACAAGGCCAGCGGCGATCTCTACTATGACGCGGACGGTAGTGGGGCGCAGGCTGCCGTGCTGTTCGCACACTTCGAGAACACCGCCACGCTGGCCGCGCACGATTTCGTTCTTATCTAGGGTCAGGACCCTAGCCGGTTGGCGGAACCGCGCTTCCGCGCAGGCTGGCGGAGCGGGCGCGCCGTCGGTTGACAGCGCATGAAACCCGGTGGTTAATATGCGGTTTGGGTTGATGGCGCTAAACCAGCGTCACCACTGGAAACTGGTATCTGGAGATAGGCTTGGCGAAGCGGAAGATCAGACGATGGCAAGCGTGACGGCAGGGCAGCGCGCCCGCCCGGCGACGGATCGTGGGGAACGCATCTACGCGATCGGCGACGTGCATGGCTGCTATGAACTGCTGGTTGCCCTGCTGGCGCGGCTGGACGAACACGATGCGGGGCTGCCCGCCGCGCGGTCGCAGCACATGCTGCTGCTGGGCGACCTGATCGATCGCGGGCCGGATTCGGCCAAGGTGCTGGGCTTTCTGTATGATCTGACGCGCGAGACCGATCAGGTCCTGGTGCTGCAGGGCAACCACGAACAACTGATGCTGCGGGCGCTCGATGGCGAGCCGGGCATGCTGAAGGCGTGGATGCGCGTGGGGGGGAAGCAGACTCTGCAGAGCTTTGGCATAACGCCGCCTGATCCGGATGAGGATGTGGACATCGCGGGCTATACCGCGATGCTCAATCGTTCCTTTCCGCGTCCCTGGATCGACTGGCTGCGCGCCTTGCCGTTGCGCGCGCGGTCTGGCGATTACTTTTTCTGCCATGCGGGCGTGCGGCCTGGCGTGGCGCTCAACCGCCAGACTGCCACCGACCTCCTCTGGATCAGGGGAGAATTTCTGTCCGATCTCGGCGATCACGGTGCGGTGATCGTGCACGGTCACAGCGTTCATACCGAACCCGAGGTACGGCACAACCGGATCGGCATCGATACCGGCGCCTATCGCACGGGCATCCTTTCCGCGGTCTATCTGGAAGGGACGCAGCGGGGCATCATTACGACGGATTCGCTCATCAGAGCAGCTTGACGGTAGCCGCGCCAGGGGCGATGGGATGGCCACGGCGGCCAGGCGTCTGGATTTCCCGCATCCGGCATGAATGGAGCACCCGGTGTCCTTGATCGCTTCGCTAACCCTGCTTGCGGCCGCCGGTACGGGACGCCTGGGTTTCCTCACGGCGGGCGAACTCGCGGATCGCTGCAATGACAGCGCGCCGACCGGCATCACCTATTGCTTCGCCTATGTCACGGCGGTCTACGATACGATGCGCGCCTATGAAATCTGGTTGGGCGAGCGCGAGTTTTGCGTGCCTGGCACGATTTCGCAGAGCGAGTTGCGGCGCAAGTTCGTCGATTACGTGGCAGCGCATCCGGACAGTCGCGCGGGGCTTGCCGCTTCGGGCGTCGCCATCGCGCTGAAGGAAGGTTACAAGTGCGTCGTGGGGCTTGATGAGAATGCCAAGGTGGACGGATTGCCAGGCTTGAAGCTGGTGCCGCCACCCGCCGCACCGGCATCATTGCCCCCGCCGCGTCCGTCGCTGGCCTCTCCTTCGTCGCCACCGCCTGCATCGACGGTTCCCGCGCCGGCCACACCCTGATCTATCCTGGCGGCGTTGAAGCCGTACCTTCCACCTTGGTCTGTGCGATGTTGCCGCTACGGGCGGCGGCTTCCAGCGGCAGTTGCTCGTCGTAGAACCGTACCAGCCCCTTGAGATCGAGTGGCCGGTCGGTCTTGCAACCGAAGAAGAACAGTCCCGCCGCCGCGTCCAGGCTGCGGCGCGGCGCGCACCACCGGTCGAGCAGGCGGAGCCAGACGAGCGGAAGCGTCAGCAATTGCCCCAACTTGTTGCTGCGTGTGAGCGCAGCCGCGAGATAGCGCAGGGCGAGAAGGCTGGCGGTGCCGGGTCCGGAGGACGTCCCGGCCGCAATCACTGCAAAATCGCGGAACAGCCAGCGATGGCCGCTGGGCGACCAGCGCGTAAAATCATAGGCTTGCTCGTGCACCGGCCAGAGGAACGGCGTATCGGCGAAGACCAGCCCGCCGGGCCGCAGAACGCGGACGATCTCCGCCACGACCCGCCCGGGATCGGCGACGTGTTCAAGCACGGCCTGTATCCATACGGCGTCGATGCTGCCATCGGCGAACGGAATTGCGTGAGCATCGGCCACAAAATCGGTTGTTTGCGAGGCATAGATGTCAAAGCCGATCAGATCGATGTCTGCCGCTGCGTAGAGTGCCTCCGCCCCCGCGCCAATCGCGCCGCCGCCCACCACCAGTACGCGGGCGCGATGCGTGCCCGGCATCGCCAGCCTTGCCAGCATTGCCTGCGCGATGCGGGGCGCGATGCGATTAGTACCGTTCACCGCACGGGTCAGCAGGGCGCGCCATCCGCCCCGCCGGATCGGACTGGCGGCGGCGCTGGCGAGTACCGCGTCCCGATCAAGAATACTGTTGGAGAAATCGACCAGCACCGGCTTGCCGCCCACCACCGGGAATGGCACGCTTGCGAGCGCGCAGTTGCCGCATTGCAAGCCGCCATCGGGCGTATGGCGCAAGCTGGTGCGGCAGCGTGGACAAACCAGATCATCCTGCCAGCGGCTCGACGATGTCTCGATCACAATTCCCCCTTCCGGAACGGACCGGCCTGCTCGGATTCATGGCATAGAAAGGGTGATGCGCCAAGAAGTTGCCGGCACGGCGGGAGAGTCTCGTCACTGGTCGTAGGCGGTTGTCCGGCCTCCGCACCGTGCTTGACAGCCCTGGCGGTGTGGTGGACAGCGAACAGGCAATTCCGCGGGCAGAAAGAGAGGCAGACAGCATGGGATTTCTCTTTCGCCGCCGCCCCAGGCTTCCGGCAACGGCCAAGGGTGACCGCGTCTATGCGATCGGTGACGTCCACGGCCGTCTCGATTTGCTGACCGAGCTGCTGGACCGGGTCAGCGCGCATCAGCGTGGTGCATCGGGCAAGCGATGCCATCTGGTACTGGTCGGCGATCTGGTGGATCGGGGGCCGGATTCCGCGCCGGTCGTCGAGCATGTGTACAATCTGCAGAAGACGACCGGAAACGTGGTCGTGCTTCAGGGCAACCACGAAGACATGATGATGGCCGTCTATGGCGGCGACGGTCGTGTCTTGCGGCCCTGGATACGTTCCGGCGGGGATGAGACGCTCCGCAGCTATGGCCTTGCCGTGCCAGAGGCGGATGCCGACCCGGCAGATACCATTGCCGCCATGCGCGAGCGCATTCCCGCGCATTTGATGGAATGGATGGGGCGTCTGCCGCTGTCAGCGCGGTCGGGCGATTACTTCTTCTGTCATGCGGGTATTCGCCCCGGCGTGCCGCTGGCGCGGCAAGGCCGCAACGACCTGCTGTGGATTCGCGAGGGATTTCTGGATGATGCCACCGATCATGGCGTGGTGGTCGTGCACGGGCACAGCATCACCGCGTCGGTTGATTGGGCGGACAATCGAATCGGTATCGATACCGGCGCATACAGGACCGGAACGCTGACGGCGCTGGTGCTTGACGGGGAAGACCGCGAAATCATCACCGCCGGAATGTAATTCCCGGCCGTTTCGCACCTGACTGCCGGCGCGCCAGGTTGCGGTGCGAATAGAACAACAAGTCATCCCGACCGCACCGGAAGTGGAATTTCGGCTCATTCCTGCGCATGAAATGCTGCGTTGCGGCGCGCTTGCCGGACGGGAGGCACCGCCGCGTGCGCTGGCGTGCCGGTCATGACCGCCGCGGGACTCTTGCAAATCGCCGAACTTTGCCCCAGATTGAGACAATAATAAGAAAAACCAGTAAATGTTTTGGAGTGGGAGCCAAACGATGGGTCGTACTGGAAGCGCAACGTATTTCTGCAGCGATGGTGTCGATGAACGCGCTATCGTTACCATGGTGGTCGGACTGGGACTGGGCGCCGCCTTCTGGGGCAGCGTGTTTCTGGCGCTGACGATACCGCTGGCCTTCTGAATTCGCCACGTGATTGCGTTCCGATAACGCGGATACCTTCGCCGGGGTGAAAAGCGGAAGCCTATGCGCCGCAGGTCAGGGGCTTCCGCTTACCTGTCGCCAGTATCAGTAAGCGTTCTTGTGCAACACCACGCCGAACGTGCGGATCAGGATCAGCACATCGCGCCAGATTGTCCAGTTATCGAGGTATTCGAGATCGGACTGAAGGCGATTTACGAGATCTGACTTGCGGTGCGTGGCGCCGCGATAGCCGCGCACCTGGGCCAGTCCGGTCAGGCCCGGCTTGATCGCGTGACGGTGCCAGTAGCGTTCGTCGATGTGCCAGAACAGCAGATTTTCAGCGGTTGAGCCCAAGGCATGCGGACGCGGGCCGACGATGCTCATATCGCCTTTCAGCACGTTGATGAGCTGTGGCATCTCGTCAATGCTGGTGGCGCGAATGAAGCGGCCGAACGGGGTGATGCGATCGTCATCCCGGCTGGCGGAGCGGCTGCCGACGGCATCCGAGCGGCCGACATACATGCTCCGGAACTTGAGGATGTGGAACAGCCGGTTCGAGCGGCCGACGCGCGTCTGCACGAAGAACACCGGTCCCCGATCCTGCAGGTAGATCACCAGGGCGACGATCACCAGCAAAGGCGCCAGAAGGAACAGCACGGATCCTGCCACGGCAATGTCGAACAGCCGCTTGATGATACGATCCTTCAGGCCCAGCGGCCCACGTGAAACGATCAGCGTGGGCGTGCCGTCCTGCCGCGCCACGCCGATCGGTGACAGTTCGGTCATTTCCGGCGCGATGACTTCGCCCTGCACGTTGGCGCCCTTGAGCGTTAGCGCCCATATCTGGCGGCGTTCGGGCGGGCACTGGACGACCACGCGATCGGCGTACTGAATGACTTCGGCGAAGCGATCATACGTGGCCGGGCTCAGCCGGGAAGGATTGAATACTTCGCCGGATTCCACAAGGATCGTGCAACTGGCCGAGGAAACCGCAGGGGCGGGAACCCCGTCATAGACAACCACGACTTCATAAGGCTCGCCACCTACCAGCGCGCTTGAATGGCGCACGAACAGATAGCGCAGGACGGCGATGAACAGGCCCGAGAGCAGTACGCCGGCGACGAACGTGGAGCGCGACCAGCCCTCGCTGGCCTTGAGGAAAAAGGCGACCAGCATGATCACCGCGGTGGACATCGCGAATGCATTGGTGGCGCGACCGATGCTGGTCCAGCGTTCGTGCATGATCGCCGGGGAGTAAGCACGCATCAGCAACGCGATCGGGACGAAAAGCGGAACGAGAAGGGCCATCTGATCGAGACCCTGCCCGTTGTCTTCGTGAAAGATGTGCAGGTTGCTGGCGAGCAGGAAGCCCGCCGAAATGGCGATGATGTCGCCCAGCAACATCATCAGATACATGCGCAGGCGCAACATGGCTTTGGAGGATGATCGGTGACTGCTCGATTCGGCAGACGGCATCACGTGCCAGGCTTGCACTTCCTCCATTTTACCCCCGGCAGCGGTTACAATCTTAACTGCGACGTGCGCTTCATGCCATGCTGAGACTATAGCAATAATGCGCTGCGTCATACTCCGACGGTTTTACATTTGTCTCAAAATAGTACCGTTACAACCCAATACCGCACCCTGTTTGTAAAATGCCAAGGGTTTTTTGCTGTTGTGCGGAATCGCGATTTTGCATCGCAAAATCGGTCTCGCTTGCAACATTCGGCAAAAATCCGAAGTGGTGGCAACGGCAACGCAAAGGCGGAAAACGACCACCACGCCGGTCATCTCGCATTTGCGACAAGAGAATCGAGCAAGGCCCGCGCGAGGGGCGGTTCCCCTCGCGCCGGGGTCAGCGGCCGATTCCGTAGTAGGTGAAGCCGGCCGCTTCCGCCGCCTCGCGGGCGTAGATGTTCCGCAGATCGACGAGGACAGGAGCCTTCAGCAACTCCCTGGCGCGTGCCAGGTCGAGCGCTCGGAAAGCGTCCCATTCGGTCACGATCACCAGCGCATCGGCATTTTCCATCGTGTCGTAAGGTCCGTCGAAATAGCTGACGTTGTTCAGCACTTTCTTCGCCTGCTCGGTGCCTTCGGGATCATGAGCGCAAACATGCGCGCCCGCATCCTGCAGGCTCTGGATGATGGCGATGGCCGGGGAATCGCGCATGTCATCGGTATTGGGCTTGAATGTCAGGCCCAGGATCGCAACCGTCTTGCCGCGGGCATCGCCGCCAAGCGCGTGGACCACCTTGCGGCCCATTGCGCGCTTGCGATTGTCGTTGACCGCCACCACCGCTTCAACGATGCGTTGCGGTGCTTCGAAATCCTGCGCGGTCTTGAGAAGGGCCAGGGTGTCCTTGGGGAAGCAACTGCCGCCGTATCCAGGCCCGGCGTGCAGGAACTTGGAACCGATACGGTTATCCAGCCCAATTCCGCGCGCCACATCCTGCACGTCCGCGCCAACCTTTTCGCACAAATCGGCGATTTCGTTGATGAAGGTGATCTTGGTGGCGAGAAATGCATTGCCCGCGTATTTGGTCAGCTCTGCGCCGCGCCGGCTCATCTCGATCACCGGCGATCGGCCGATGGCCAGCGGTCGGTAGATTTCCCGCATCACTTCCAGCGCGCGCGCATCATCGCCGCCGATCACCACGCGGTCCGGGCGCTTGAAATCGCTGATCGCCGCACCTTCGCGCAGGAATTCCGGATTGGAGACCACGGCGAAGTCCGCATTGGGATTGGCTTCACGGATGATCCGTTCGACCTCGTCTCCGGTGCCCACCGGCACGGTCGACTTGTCGACCACAACGGTAAAGCCGTTCAGGGCGTGGGCCACTTCCTCTGCGGCGGCATAGACGTAGGACAAGTCCGCATGGCCATCGCCACGGCGCGACGGGGTGCCGACGGCGATGAACACGGCGTCGGAATCGCGCGTCGCATCGACAAGGTCGGTGGTGAAGGACAGCCGCCCGGCGCGGACATTGCTGGCGACAAGCTGGTCAAGGCCGGGCTCGAAGATCGGAATCTCGCCGTTGCGCAGCGCCTCGATCTTGGCGATGTCCTTGTCGACGCAAACGACGTCGTGGCCGAAGTCGGCGAAACAGGCGCCGGAAACCAGACCCACATAGCCAGAGCCGATCATCGTTATGCGCATGTTTGAAAATGTCCCCGCGTTACAAGGCCGTTAAGATGTTTCATTCGGACTGTACTTGCCGAAATCTGCAGGTTGGCCATCTACCGCCCCTGATGCTGCATTGCAACGATGACTTATGTCCCGAAGCCGATCAACAGCATACCGCATAACCCGGAACGGCGGCGGTTCCGGCGCTAACCAAACCGAAGGTATTTCGCGCTAGGCTGGCGATATGGACTTCTTTTCACAGTACCATGAGCTGAAAGAGGCGCTTGTGGCCGCCATGGGGCAGAGCCATGCCCTGATGCATGTTCACGCCGGGCTTGCGATCTACGTGCTGTTCCAGCTTGTCTGGGGAACGCGTCGGGGATCGGTTCCCGCCTTGCTGTGCGTGTTCTTCTTCGAGGCGTTCAACGAAGTCTGCGATCGGCTGTTCTACGGATCGTGGCGGGGTGGCGATACCCTGCGGGACGTGCTGCTGACGATGCTGTGGCCATCGGTGCTGGTCGCGACCAGCCATTTGCGCCGATGGTCGTGGAACCGGCGCGCCCGGAGGCTGCGCGAAGGACAGATGCTTTCCGCGCAAGTAGCCCACCGCGCCGCGCGGGCTGCTGCGCCTTCATTCACGGCCTAGTCCCTGAAAGCGCGAGCGAACTGATCGCGCAGAGGCTTGAGGACATAGGACAGCAGCGAGCGTTCGCCGGCGCTGACGAACACCTCGGCTGGCATCCCCGGCTTCAGATCCAGCCGCTCGTGCGCGATCACCGCCTGATCCATCAGGACGTGTACGCGATAGAAGCTGGCGCCGGTGTTGGGATCGGAAGTCCGTTCCGGCGAAACGAAAACCACGGTGCCGGGGATTTCCGGCGTCGTCGGCGCGCTGAACGCGGAAAGCCGGACCCGTGCCTTCTGCCCATAGCGAAGGCGGTTGATGTCGGCGGGGTTCATCGCCGCTTCCACCAGCAGACGCTCGTTCTCGGGCACGATTTCCATGATTTTCTGCGCCGGCTGGATCACGCCACCCACGGTGGCGAAAGCCAGCTTGTCGACCGTGCCTGAATAGGGCGCCCGGATTTCCGTCCGGCTGAACTGGTCCGAAGCGGAAGCGCTCTTGACCTGCTGCTCGTTGAGCGTGGTCATTACCTGGGCCAGTTCGGTGCCGGCTTCGGATCGCGCGTTCTGGTCGATCGAGATGATCTGCTGGCGGGTTTCGGTGATGCGCGCGCGCGTCTGGGCGATATTGGCTTGCAGCGAGGCGATCGATCCGTCCATGTCCACGGCGGCCCGTTCCAACTGGTTGAGCCGGTTGATGGTGACCAGTCCCTTCTTCCAAAGATCCCGGACGCCCTCCCGCTCGGGTTCGATCAGGACTTTCTGCTGCTGCAGCGCGCCGATCTGGGCGCGGTAGCTGTCGATCTGTTGTTCAAGCTGCACGACACGCTGGGCAAGCTGGCCGCGCAGGCTGGTGCGTTCGCTGCGCCGAAGGTTGAACAGGCGTTGCTCCGATGCCATGGCTGCCGCGGCGGATGAACTTGCGTTGCGAGTCAGCTCCGGCGGGAAGGCGATCGCGGGCGCATTTTCGCGCTCCGCCATCAGCCGTGCCCGCTGCGCCAGCAACTGATCCACCGTCTGAACGGAAAGGCTGGCGTTGAGGCCGGTCACATTGTCTTCCAGCTGGATCAGCAACTGGCCCTTCGCCACCTTTTGCCCATCGTGAACGAAGATGGCCTTGATGACCCCTCCTGCGGGATGGGCGATCTGCTTGACGCGGCTTTCGACACCCAACTGGCCCTGTCCGACCACGGCACCGCCGACCTGAATGACACTCGCCGCCAGCACCAGCACCAGCAGGAATGCGCCCAACCCCATGAAGGCCAGGCGCCGCGTGCGGACAAGGCGTTCTTCCACGCCCAGCGGGTCGGAAGGCGAGGGAGGGGGCACATCCACGGAAAGCGCCAATTGCTCGTTCATGCCACCGGCTCCCCTGCGATCCCGCCCGGCGGAGCGGGAATGAGCGGGGCGATTTTTGCCAGCACGGCGTCACGCGGGCCAAACATCCTGGCGTGCCCGCCCACCATGTAGAGCACCTTGTTGACGCGGTTGATCGCCATGCCGCGATGGGCAACCACGACCACGATTCCGCGACGGTCCTGGATTGCGCGGATGGCGGCGTCGAGAGCCGCTTCGCCTTCGGCATCGAGGTTGGAGTTCGGTTCGTCGAGCACGACGAGAAAGGGATTCCGATAAAGTGCGCGGGCGAGCGCGATGCGCTGGCGCTGGCCGCCGGAAAGCTGCTCTCCGTCCGCGCCGACCGGCGTTGCATATCCCTTGGGCAGCGACACGATGAGATCGTGTACGCCCGCTATCATCGCCGCCTCCACGATCGCGTTCGAATCGTGATCGGGATCGAAGCGGGCGATGTTCTCGCCGACGGTCCCGTTGAGCAATTCCACTGTCTGCGGCAGATAGCCTATGTATTCGCCCAGTCTCTGCGGGTCATACTGGTCGAAGGTGGCGCCATCGAGCCGGATCGCGCCGCGCACCGGTCGCCAGGCATCGACCAGTGCCTTGGCCATCGAGCTTTTGCCCGATCCGCTGGGGCCAACGATGCCCAGCACATCGCCCGCTTCCAGCGTGAACGAAGCGCCCTGCGCGGTGATTTGCTGGGTTCCCGGGGGCGCGACGACGCAGTTTTCGACCGAAAGCGTGGCGGCGGGGCGGGGCAGCACGGTTTCTGCCACCGGCGTGGGTGGGAGCGACGCCAGCAGGCTGGAAAGCCTGTTCCAGCTGTCGCGGGCGGCGGCAAAACCGCGCCATTGCGCGATGACCTGGTCGACTGGCGCCAGCGCGCGGGCCGAGAGGATCGAACTGGCGAAGATCACGCCGCCGCTTGCCTTGTCGTCGATCACCAGCAGCGCGCCGACGGTAAGGATGAGCGACTGGAGCGTGATGCGGAAAATCCGGCTGATGCCGCCATAAAGGTTCGTGGCCCTCGTTACCCGGTCCTGCGCGGCGAGAAACACGCGGTTGGCCGCCTCCCAGCGTTGGCGCAGCCGCTGCTCCATGCCGAGCGCGTGAATCGTTTCCGCATGGCGGAAGCGCTCCTCGCTCGCGGCCTGACGGGCGACGATGGTCTGCGCGCTGCGCTGAGTGGGTTCCGCGCTGGCGCGATAGGTCAGGTAGGTAAGTCCTCCCATGATGCACGCGCCGATCAAGGCCGTGACGGCAAGCCAGATGTGAAGAATGGCCAGCACCAGCAGGAAGAACACGATCCAGGGCGCGTCGATGAAAGCGCTGGGACCGCTGCCGGAAAGGAACGAGCGGATCGTATCGAGATCGCGGACCGCGCCCGATGGCAGGCCGCTTGCCCCCAGGCCGCGCAGGCGCGCAGTGAAGGCGGCGTCCTGAACCCGCGCGGTCATCCGCTGATCAAAGGAAATCGCGATGTCGTTCAGCAGGCGGGACCGGAAGGCATCGAACAGACCCTGGAACGCATAGACCGCCAGCACCATGAACAGCAATCCGACCAGCGTGGGTATGCTGCGGCTTGGCAGGACCGAATCGTAGATCAGCATCATGTAGATCGAGCCGCCCAGCAGCAGCACGTTCAAAGCGCCGCTCAGCAGCGCGACCACGACAAGCGAGCCGCGCAGTGAGCGCATGGCGTCGCTGAGTTCCCCGGAATTGAACGCGCTCACCAAATCGGTCCTCGATCTGAGGGAGGGGCAAGGTTTCAAGCTAACAGAAAGCAGGCGCTATCAGAAAACAGGTGGGGTGGAATTTGTATTGCAAGGGTCATGCTTCGATTGATTCCACCGCGTCGAAGAGGGCGCGGGGCGGTGTTGTCAGGTGTGTTCGGTCCTTGTCGAGCGGCTGGCGCGCAAGGACGTAGATTTTCGGCGAATAGCGCCGCAGCACCGGCGTGGCCGCCACCGCGCGATAGGCGAGCCGGGGCAGTGCGCGATGCGAGGTCACGAAGGGCAGTACGCCCGCGCCGGCCATGTCCATGCCCAGGAAATCGACGAAGGCACGCAATTGCCGCATGGTGTATTCGTGCTTGTGCCGACCCGTCGGATCGGCGCGGTATTTCATGTAGATGTTCTGCCCGAGCAGCAGTTTGCCGATGTTCGCCACCGATGCAACGTTGGGCACGGTGATGCACAGCAATCCACCCGGTTTCAGCACCCGCCGGACCTCATTGGCGAAGCGCAGCGGGAAGTATTCGCAATGTTCCAGGATTTCGCATGCGGTAAGCACATCGACATCATCGTCGGCGAAGGGCAGATCCTCGTCCTCGATGTTGCTGTGGTGCAGGGCGATCGATCCGTGGCGGGAATAGATGCGGTCGCACCCTTTCAGCGGGTGGGCATCGTGCGCGAAATAGACGCCTGAAGCCTGCCTTGCCCCCGCGGCCAGCGCGCGATCCAGCAGGTAGAAGGGAGACGCGCCGATATCAGCGACATGTGCGCCCGGCATGTACCGCTCGATCAGCCGAAACGTGCGATCCAGCCGCGGACGGGCCATGCCGATGTAGTCCCCGTCTCCATCATAGGGCGTGGGACGGGTCAGTTCGCTGTCGAAAAACAGGCGAAAGCCGTTTCCGTCGGAGGCAGGTGGTGGCGTGTGGACCATGGCTACTGCATATCGTCCTTTTTGCACCGCGTCACGTTCGAGCGATATGTTGTGGGCGGAGAACAATCGCAGCATCGCCAAGACGTAAGCATCCGTACCGTGGCACGGGGCGTGCGCGACGACAATACCGCAGTCCGGAAAGAGGCGGCGTTGCGGCAGAAAGATGGTGCATTGCGGTACACCGTGATAAATTGCATCGCGCGGTCCGGTCCGTTCTGGTAATCCGCCGCTGTGAACGATCAGGCGATCATCAACCCTGCGGCAAGCGTTGTGCCCCCGCCCCGGCCGATCCGTCCGCTGGCGCGCCCAGTTCCGCGCGCAGTTGTCTGGCTGACGGTGTTGGCGCTGGTTGTCGCGGGCGGACTGACGCTGTGGCGCGTGGCGCCGGCGGGCTGGTGGAAAGGTGACGCGCGTTCGAGCGTGGTACGCGTCGCGCTGCCAAACGCGCCGCTCCCTTTCCGTGTGGAAGATCTTTCCGTCGATCCGGACAAGCTGGAAAAGATTTCGCCGACGGATGCCGTGGCCCGCAATGCGGCGATTCCGCTGACGACCGAGAAAAGTCCCGCAGCCAGAACCTTTTCGCTGGTGAGCGGCCAGGCAAGCGACTGGGAACGAGCGGTGGAATGCCTGACGACCGCGATCTATTATGAAGCGGCGCTGGAGCCTGTGGATGGGCAGCGCGCGGTGGCCCAGGTCATTCTGAACCGGGTGCGGCACCCGCTGTATCCCAAGACCGTCTGCGGTGTCGTCTATGAAGGGCACGAGCGGCGGACGGGGTGCCAGTTTTCCTTCACGTGTGACGGCTCGCTCGTGCGCAAGCCGGTCACTGCGCTGTGGGATCGCGCGCGCAAGATCGCCGCAGCGGCGCTGGCCGGCTCGGTCTATACTCCGGTCGGCTGGTCGACGAACTATCATGCGGATTACGTCGTGCCGGTGTGGATCACCAAGTTGCTTAAAGTATCCGTCGTCGGGCGGCATATCTTCTATCGGTTGCCCGGCACGTTCGGTTCGCCTGGCGCGTTCAATCTGGCCTATGCCGGCAATGAGCCGGTCTTTACCGGACAGGATCAGGCGCTGGCGTTGGATGAAACGCTGACGCAGGTGGATGAGGGCGGCGTCGTGAGCGCCGCGCGGCGGCCGTTGCTGGCGAACAGCGAATCCATCAACTCGGCCCCCGCGACGCCGACTCGCCCCACGGCGCGCTGGTTGCTCTCGATGGAGGCGACCACACCCGATTCCGCCTCCGCTTCCGCTGCGGCAGCCGGGGCGCCCGCCTCTGCCGCAGGGGGCGACAAGACCGGCGGTGCGGCGGCCGGCAAGCGGATGATCGTACCCAATCCCTGATTTTCGCCCGGCCAGCGGTGGACTGGCCAAGGTTCCGGAAAATTTTCCTGTCCTACAACCTTTGCGACATGCATTGGAACATAAGGAGAACATGGGGTTGTGGCCGTTCCGACCGGCGTGGCGCTTACCGACGCCGCGCAGGGCGGACGAAGAAGGGCCATCGCCTCGCGCGTTTTCCCGCAATGGAGGACTGACATGGTGGATGTGATTACGAGCATTCTGGCCGGCACGGCCAAGCGCTTCCGCGACATGGGCGATGGAACGCACGCGGAGGTGGTGCTGGCTGTGGATGGCGGTCCGCGCTATAACGCGGCGTCATCGGCTCCCTTGACCGGAACCGCGAACGCATCGGTGACGACCCCGGCATTCACGCCCCAGCCGGGACGGGAAATTGTCCTTACGCTGTCGGGCGCCTGGAGCGGCACGGTCAGCCTGCTGCGCTCCGTCGATGGGGGAACGACCAAGCTGCCAGCGACTTTGGCCAGTGCGCCGCTGATCTGGTCCGGCAATCTCAATGAACTGGTCTGGGTGGAAACCGAAGCGGCAGCCACGTTGTATCTCGACATCGCCCTGGCTTCCGGCACCGTTACCTATCGGGTGTCGCAATGAGCGCCGCGCTCGCGCTGAAGGCGCTGGGCGTGGCGACCGCCGCGAAGCCGAAACGGGACTGGGCCGCCGCCGCCGGCATCGGTTTCGCTGCAAACTGGCTGGCATCGGTCAAGCGCAAGCTGGCGGCCGGGCAGAACGCAACGATCCTGGTGTGGGGCGACAGCACCACGCGCAACAGCGTGCCCGCCGACGGTACGCCGCGCCGCTATCCCGCGCAATGGGCGGACAGCCTGATCGCGTCCGGCCGCCTGCCGGCGACGCATGGCGTGCGCATCTATGTCTATGACAGCCTGAGTACCCAGAAATACGTGCTGGCCGAAACCCTGCGCGATCCCGGCAACGGGCTGTGGCTCGACATCTATCAGGCCAGCGTTTCCGGCTCGATCCCGCGCTATTTCCTGCACGCCTATTTCCTGCGCGCGATCGCGGCGGTGCCGGCGGACGCCCTGTTCATCGGGCATGGCATCAACCTGGCCAGCTTCACCAATATCGAAGGCGAGATGCTGGCCGCGATCGAGCAGTTCCGCACCGTCCATCCCATGACGCCGATCCTGTGGACCACGCAGCATCCGCTCCAGGCCAATACCAATGGGGAGACGAGCTGGCGTCCGGCGCTGCTCCGCAATGCGGCCGCGTGGGGCATCGCGGTGGACGATACGGTCTATCAGGCCTACCTCGCCGCCGGGAAGCCGAATGGCCTCTACAACGGCGATGGCATCCACGAGAGCACCGATACCGGCTGCGCGCTCTACGTGGCGATGCTGAATGCGTGGTGGGACGCCAGTTCGCCGGGTGCCGGCATCGCGCGCTCGCCCTCGCTGCTGCTGCCGGCGGACCAGCAGATGATCGTCAATGGCGATTTCCAGACGTGGACCAACACGGCGGCCGCGCCGGACAGCTTCACGTCGAGCGGGACGATCGCCTTCAGCAAGGACACGACGACCTACGCCAATCCGCGCAAGCCGTTCTCGCTGAAAGGCGTGGCCAGCGGCGCGGCGCAGACGTGGATCGACCAGGTGGTGGATGCCACGAAGTTCCGCCAGTACCTGCTGGGCAAGCCGGTGACCGCTTGCGCGCGGGTGTGGCGCGACACGGGCGGCTCCAGCACCAACTTGGCCCGCCTGTGCCTGCGGGCCACGGCGGCATCGCTGGGGGGCACCGTGAACGCGGTGATCGCCGACGCCAACATCGTGCAGACCAACGGCTTTGGCTGGATCGTGCTGAAACCGTTCGTGCTGCCCGACGACATCACCGGCCTGAGCCTGCGCCTGTTCATCGACAGCGGCACAACGCCGGACGGGACCAAGGCGTGTTACGTCGATCAGATGAGTCTGGTGCCCGGCGTGATGCCGAGGCCCTACGCGGCTTAGCTGGTCCGGGTGGCCGGGGGGGGGGTACGTCCCTGGCCACCTTTTCCATCGCCTGTTCGCTAAAGCGAGAAGCGTTGATTGCTGCGCGGGAAAAAGCGCGCGATGGTGCGCGCTTCAGCCCTTCCGTTCCAGGCGGTCGCTATCGTTCCATAGCGTGCAACCGGTCGCGGTGCTTCTTTCAGAATGACGCGGAACTGAGCGAAATACCAATTCTTTACGGTGACATGGTGTGAAATCGTGGTGGATTGTCCCAGCGTGCGACAGAAGGAGAAACTGGTTGCAAATGGATTGTGCATCTGCGAAGGCTTTGGCTGTTCTTTGGCTAGTCTGGTAAGCGGTGAAAATGGCTGAAAAGGTTGCATTAATAACCGGTGTGACGGGGCAGGACGGAGCCT